>CAJJSS010000013.1:0-63870 GCA_905194545.1 Coriobacteriaceae bacterium
GAGCGTCCGGCTGATAACCGGGAGGTCACAAGTTCGAATCTTGTCAGGTCCACCACTTTCTTTCGCAATAAACACCCCAGCGAGAGCCGAGTCGCCGCTGGGGTGTTTATTACTGTCTCCGTGGGGGTTTAGCTCAGCTGGGAGAGCGCGGGCTTTGCAAGCCTGAGGTCAGGGGTTCGATCCCCCTAACCTCCACCATGATGGACCTGTAGCTCAGTTGGTTAGAGCGTCCGGCTGATAACCGGGAGGTCACAAGTTCGAATCTTGTCAGGTCCACCATCAAAAATGTGAAGAGCCCTGGGGCGTTGCCTCGGGGCTTTTTTCTTACCTACTGAAAGTAGTCAAAAAAGCCCCGCCCCAAATTAACTACTTTGATTTTGTGTGCTGTGCGAAAGTTTGGGTAGTATAGCTATTCAATGCGGCGGGCTGCCGCGTGTTAACCGCTACGTACCGGAGGTGTTCCATGGTTCGTGTCGACATAGAGACCATCGTCATGGCCGCCGGTCCCGTGCCATCGCTTATCGTACTTCGTGAGCGCAGCAGCAAATCGGACTCGCCCGCGCCGCTGCGTTCCCTTTCCATTCAGACTGGTTCGTTTGAAGCTGCTGCCATCAGCCGCGGCATCGATAGCGGCCGCGCCGAGCGCCCGATTACCCATGACCTGCTGCTCGACACCGTCGATGCCCTGGGCGCCAAGCTCGAGCGCATCGAGATCGTTCGTGCCGAGCCACCGGTGTTCTATGCGACGATTGTCGTGCTGGTCGATGGTGACGAGCGCAAGGTTGACGCCCGCCCCAGTGACGCCATCGCCCTTGCCGTGCGCAGTAATGCCCCCATGTTTGTGGAGGACGACATCATGAATCGCCTGGGTACCGTTTCTGCCCATGCCGAGGAAGTTGACGACGAGCAGGAGTTCGAGAAGTTCGACGAGTTCGTCCATACGCTCTCCCCCGATGATTTCTAAATGTCTGGCACGCGAGCGGAGAGGTCGCTGATGGGTACCCGCGTATCGGCTGAAGCGGCCGCCATCGCGCGTGAAGCCCAGATGCGCTCGGAGGCATCCGAGGCGGCTCGCATCGCCTATGTGACGCAGGCCCGCACGCTTCGCGAGCGCCGCGGCTCCTATATCAAGATGGTTACCATCTCCGCCCTTGTCGCGGTAATCTGTTCTCGTCTTCGTGGTACAGTTGGTGCGCTTGGGTTTTCGATTTCAACAGGCTTGGTAATCTGGGGTGTGGTCGATGCGGTAATGCTGACCAACCAGATCAAGGTACTCGACAAGCGCGCGATGGATATGGTGCGCGCCCGCGACGCTGCCGCCAAGATCGCTGCCGAGGCACAAGAACTGTAACGACGCCGGATTCGATGGGAAGGTCTAGAGATGGCACAGGATATGCAGGACGCCGGTAACGTCTCCGCCGAGCTCGACGCCATGGTGTGTGACCTGATTGGTGCGTTCTTGGACGACCTTGCCGCCGGTGAGAATCCGGGCGTAGTTGTGGCGATCGAGGACGCTGCTTCCAACCGCTATCTGGCCGCGCTCGACGAGGATGGCGAGGAGGCATGCCTGGAGGCCGCCACCAACTTTATCTCCGAGCACAAGATGGGTCTTAAGGACGAGGGCCTGGGCCGTATCGCCCGCTATGCCATCGGCTATACCGGCTGTGTCGAGATTGACGGCGGCTACCACGACGCTCTGCTCGTGAGTTTCTTTGAGACGACGCTCGAGAGCGGTTTTTCGGCATATGTGCTGTATGAGGGCATGGGTGCCGGCGATGGTTTTATGTGGAGCGACCCTGAACCTGCAGGTGAGGAAACCCCTCTCATCTAAAATCGCTAAAATAAACGAGTTTTCGGTAAAAGGCTCAATATTCCCGCCGAGCGTTGCATTGCTGGGTGGGTCGCATACGCGTGCCGTTTGTATATGGATAGAAGATAGGGGAACTACATGCGCGTAGACAATCTGAGGAACATCGCCATCATCGCCCACGTCGACCACGGCAAGACGACGATGGTTGACAAGCTCCTGCGTGCCACGGACGCCTTCCGTGCCAACCAGCAGGTCGAGGACCGCGTCCTGGACTCTAACGACCAGGAGCGCGAGCGCGGCATCACGATTCTCGCCAAGAACATCTCTATCGAGTACAAGGACGTCAAGATCAACGTCATCGACACCCCGGGCCACGCCGACTTTGGCGGCGAGGTCGAGCGCGTTCTGCGTATGGCCGACGGCGCCCTGCTGCTGGTCGACGCCTTTGAGGGCCCCATGCCCCAGACCCGCTTCGTGCTGCGTCACGCTATCGACACCGGCCTCAAGATCATGATCGTCATCAACAAGATCGACCGTCCGGGCGCCAACCCCGAGAAGGCTTACAACGACTGCCTCGACCTTATGGCCGACCTGGGCGCTACCGACGATCAGCTCGAGTTTGCCATGGAGCACGTCATCTACGCCAGCGGCGTCAACGGCTTTGCCCGTCATGATCCCGAGGACGGCAACATGGACATGTACCCGCTGCTCGATATGATCATCGACGACATGCCCGCGCCCGAGGTTGACGAGACCGCGCCCCTGGCCATGCAGTGTGTGACCATCGACCACTCCAACTTCGTTGGCCGCATCGGTATCGGTCGCGTGTACTCCGGTACCATTCACCAGGGCGACCAGATTCTGGTCGTCAAGAACGACGGCTCCAGCGCTACCGCTACCGTCAAGCAGCTCTTTACCTTCGACTACCTGGGCCGCACCGAGTGCCAGGAAGTCGGCGCTGGCGACATCGCCGCCGTCGTGGGCATCGACCGCACCGATATCGGCGATGTTTACACCGACCCCGAGAACCCCGTCGAGCTCGAGCCCATCGAGATCGACCCGCCGACCCTGTCCATCGTCTTTGAGGCTTCGACCTCCCCGCTCGTCGGCCGTGACGGCGACATTGTGGGCGCCCGTCAGCTCAAGGAGCGCCTGTTCAACGAGGCCGAGAACAACGTGACCATGAAGATCGAGGAGCTCGAGGACAAGAGCGGCGTCGAGGTCTCTGGCCGCGGCATTCTGCACCTGTCCGTCCTGATGGAGTCCATGCGCCGCGAGGGCTTTGAGTTCCAGGTCGGCCGTCCCCGCGTTCTGTTTAAGAAGGACGAGAACGGCAACAAGATGGAGCCCGTCGAGCAGGCCGTCGTCGAGTGCCCGGACGAGTACTCGGGCAAGGTCGTTGAGGTCTTCGGCACCTCCGGCGGCATCATGACGAGCATGGATACCTCGGGCATCGTGACGCACCTCGAGTTTAAGATCCCGACGCGCGGCATCATGGGCCTTAAGAACCGCATCATGAACGTCACCCACGGCGAGGGCGTGTTCTACCACACCTTCCTGGAGTACGGCCCCTATGCCGGCGAGATCGGTAACCGCCAGAACGGCGCCATGATCTCCATGACCACCGAGAAGGCCGTCGCCTACGCTCTGGGTACGCTGCAGGAGCGCGGCCAGCTGTTCGTTGAGCCGGGCACTGAGTGCTACGAGGGCATGATCGTGGGCGAGCGCAGCAAGGCCGGCGACATGGTCGTCAATATTGCCCGTACCAAGAACCTGGGCAACCAGCGCTCTTCGACCTCCGATATCTCCGTCCAGCTGGTGCCGCCCCGCACCTTCTCGCTGGAGGAGGCGCTGGAGTACATCGCCGACGACGAGCTGGTCGAGATTACTCCCAAGAACATTCGCCTGCGCAAGCGTCTGCTCAACGCTACCGACCGCAAGAAGGCTGCCGTCCGCGCCGGTCAGGTCAACAAATAAGTGCTGGGGCTTATAACCGCCAATAAGAAAGGGCGTCGACCGCAATGGTCGGCGCCCTTTTTGGTGCAATGGGATCAGGTTGCTTTGCGCCACCACAAAGGTGCCTGGCCCTTTTGTGGTGGTTGGCGGCTAGGCGGTGGGGAGTCCTGACGTGTTAGCCGGCTGCTGCGGCTTGAGGTGGGCGTTGCGCCAGATGATCTGGATGGCGTAGCCGAGCGTGAAGACGAAGGCTACACCGCTGACAAAGTTGCCCATAAGAGGAAGTGCCGTGAGTGCGCCCGCGACGATACCGCCCACGGCGGCCATGGCGTAGCGGTTTTGGTTGTGTCCGACCATGCGCGCGACCGCGGTGCCCGTAAATGCCGCCGAGACCAAAGCGATGCCGATGACGCCGCACATGAGGGCGGCGGCGAGCGACAGGCCTGCAATCGAGATGATGAGCAGCAGCACGGCGGGAGCGACGGCGACCGTGCCCAGAAGACCACTTACCCACAGCGGCATGGGACGCTGATGGAGCATGCCGGCAGCGCTGGCGGTTGCGCGTGGAAAGACAAGCTCAAGCAGGATGGCGACAAAGCAGGTGGAAAGCGCCGCGGCAACGATGCCGCCGATAATGTCGTTGGCCGTAGAGGTGTTCTCGTTCTCGGTCCGGTCGATCTTGAGAGCTCCGACCTGGGCGCCCTCGGCCCGCTCGGGGTCCTGTGAGACGTGGGCGTTCACCGTGCCGGTGATGCGGGCGTTTTTACCCAGGATGAGCTTGTCGGCCCAGACCTCAACATCGCCATCGACGGTGCCGTCGATGGTTACGGTGTCGCCGGCAAGCGCCGCCGATTTGGCGGAGCCGCGCAGGGCGACCGTTTCGCCTGCCGCGTAAAAACAGTTGGCGGTGCTGCCGGTGTTGAGCACGACGTGCTGGCCGGCCACCGTGACGCTGCCATCGATTGTGGTTTTGGCGATATCGATGGTACGCGCCGCCAGGCGAACGGCGCCGCCTACGGTGCAGTCGCGAATCGACAGGCTCTCGCCCGCCGCGATAATATCGCGGCCGATGGAGGCATCGTCTAGGTTGAAGCTTTGACCGGCCCAGTACAGATCGCCCTCGATACCCGACGGAGTTGAGTCAACTTCGGTCGCGAGCACGTTTCCCGCGGTGTCGGTGCTGGCGAACGATGCCGCGGGGAGTGCGGTGAGCGCGAGCGCAATCAGCGCGAATAGAATAGCGATGTGACTCCGCGCTTTGCGGCGCCGGGTTGACGGTACTTGGTTGTAAGGCATAGTGAATCCTTCGTTAGATACTCGACAGGTATCTAACAGGGTACCCAATGCGCAAGCGCTCTAAAAGAACCTGCCGGTTGCATTTCGAAGGGCTGGGCCGTGCTACCTACTTTTTACGGTGCAAAAAGCGTGCGATGTCGTCTTCGGTGGGGCTTTTGATGTCAAAGCGCAGCGATAGCCAACGCAGCCCCATGGTCACGATGACGCATACGGCCAGCGCCGCGACATTGCTCACGAGGCCGCTCATGACGAGGCTTACATAGCTTGCCGATCCGGCGATTGCCGCGATGGCATAAAAGTTAGTGCGTTGGAAAATGCCCGGCACCACGCCCATAAAGCCGTCGCGCAGCATGCCGCCGCCCACTGCGGTGAAGAAGCCCATCATAATGCATACGGCGGGCGCAAATCCGTAGACCAGCGCCTTGTCCGCGCCGGTGGCCGCATAAATGCCGACCGAGATGATGTCGAGCAGGGGAATGAGCTTGTCGGGCTTATCGACGATTGCCGGGAAGATATAGATGATGGCCGCCGTGGCGATGGAGAGCGGTAACGCCATTGGTTGGTTGAGGATATACACGTTGCCGACCTGGAGCGTCATATCGCGCAAGAGACCGCCGCCCAGACCGCAGACCACTGCGAGCGCGACCGCGCCCACCAGATCGAGCTTGTGCTCGCGCGCGACCAGCACGCCCGAGATCGATGCCGCGACAACGGCGAACATCTCGAGCCAAAATGGGATAGCGACCATGGCATCCGAAGCATGTGAAGTAACGGTCATAGCGGCGGCGACGGGCAAGATGGGTCCTTTGAGTTGTAGGTTTGAACAATGCCCGTACATAGTACATGGTTGACGGGTCTGGCGACCCTATTGCTCGGCAAACGGTAGGGACTGGGCGCGGGCGTGGCATTGCTGGAATGTCAGGGGTCCAAAACATGTACGTCACCCTCCAAAAACGACATTTTTCGGCATCTTTGGAGGCTGACGTACATGTTTGGATTGAGCCCACAGCATGAATGAGTTGATTTACTCACATCCGGTATATTTCCCCACTTCAACGGACATAAGAGTTGGATACCGGCTCAGAGCGAGAGGCCCTCAATGGACACCCCTGTTCTCATTTCGCATAAAACCGCATGGCTTGTCCATCATGCACCCCAGAATTTGGTTCAGTCTCTTGCGCGGCACGACTACCAGATAGGCGCACAAGGCATTTCCACCCAGCAACGTGTTGCGCGCATACGACAGGCCCTTACCGACTGCGGCATTCCGTCCGATATGCTCAAGACTATCGATATCTCGGTTGTATTCGAATTCGAGCGAATTCGTACCAAAGGCGTCGTTTGCCACATTCTTGGACAAAATCTTCCCTACGAGCATATTAACGAGTTGACGCCCGGAATCTTCATCACCGACGAAGCCTTCACCTTCGTGCTCGCTGCCGAGTGGATGGATAGGATCGAATATCTCGAATATGGCTATGAAGTTTGCGGCGATTATCGCATGAGGCTTAATCCCGCCGACCCTTATACCGAGCAACCAGCCACCACCTCCAAGGATGAAATAATCGAACTGCTCGATCGGCATCCCGGCAAACCCGGTGCCACACGTGCACGGCTCGCGCTCAGGCACATCTACGATCGCTCGGCCTCGCCTATGGAGACCGCTTCGGCAATCGCCCTCTCACTCCCAACAAGCGAAGGCGGCGTTGGCATCCGAGGTATCGAACTCAACAAACCGCTCGAGATCCCTCAACGTCTCTGGCATTGCGCCAAAGCTCGAACACTCAAAATCGATGCGCTCGTTACCTACAAGCGCAGGGAGCTCGGTATCGAATATAAGGGCGGCTTTCAC
The DNA here is from genome assembly GCA_905194545.1 of Coriobacteriaceae bacterium. Classification (GTDB taxonomy): domain Bacteria; phylum Actinomycetota; class Coriobacteriia; order Coriobacteriales; family Coriobacteriaceae; genus Collinsella. Next base: position 6,915 of record CAJJSS010000013.1, read on the forward strand.
GATGAGTTCGAACGCAAAGGAGCAGATGCGGAGCGAGAGGCCGTTCTCTCCCAAATGGGATATCGAATCGTTACGCTCACTTCGGCTCAGTTCGGCAGCCAGCTCGCCTTTCACCGCGCCATGAACAACATTCGCGAAGCACTCGGCATGCCTCGCTGTACCGACACCGGGCACCAGCGAGAGCAAAACGAACTACGCAAGGCGCTTATCCGCAACTGGAAAGGCATGCGAGACGAAGAGGCACCTTCCGAATAGTGCCACTCCCGTGAGCTCAATCCAAACGTGTACGTCAGCCTCCAAAGATGCCGAAAAATGTCGGTTTTGGAGGGTGACGTACATGTTTGGGGAAGCGTGGGATCGAGACGTATTTCGATAACAAAAAAGCTCCCATTGCTGGGAGCTTTCTCAACCAAAATGGCGGAGGAGGAGGGATTCGAACCCTCGTGACCTTATACAGGCCAAACGGTTTTCGAGACCGCCGCATTCAACCACTCTGCCACCCCTCCGCGTGGGGTAAAAACAAAGCAGGCTCGAAGGCCTGCTTTGGAATTAACTGGCGGAGAGTCAGGGATTTGAACCCTGGAGACGCTTTTGACGCCTACACGATTTCCAATCGTGCTCCTTCGGCCACTCGGACAACTCTCCGTTAAATGCGAAAGTCAGTATACACGAGGAATCGCAAAGTGCAAGCCGAAAACTTAGCATTTTTTGATCCACAGTGTCTCGCACTATGCCTAAAACGTGCGGCACATGCAGCCTGACCAGCTAAATCATGCTAAGCGAATTGTTCAAAAAAGGACTTTATAGACCACGAGCAAACGAATTTAAATTCTTTTTGGCGATCAATTGGACCACTGGTATGCATTTCGCGACCACAGCGTTGTGCCCGTTGACCTGTGGCTTGGTGCGACTTGTCCCCACGGCGCCGTATCTTGTCCACAGTTCCGTCAAGCATTTGGTCAGCATTTGGTTGGAAGACGCATGAAGTGCCGTGCGAGTATGGGCATATGTGGAGGTCATGAGGTTGTAGCTGCATATTCTTGCGGCCTGGGAGGTTGAAAGATATTATTACCAAGTCTTTTCCTGCTTCAGGCGCACCTTCACGACCTGAAGCCACATTTGCCCAGAGGAGGTGACAATATGAAGGCTTATGAACTGCTGTTCTTTGTTGACCCGTCGCTCGACCCCGAGACTCGTCTCGCTGTTATGAAGCGTATCGATACCACGATCGCTGAGGGCGCTGGCAAGGTCGACTCCGTTGACGAGTGGGGCAAGCGCAAGCTCGCCTACGAGATCAACGACCTCACCGATGGTGACTACACCCTCATCAACTTCCACGCAGATCCTACCCAGATCGCCGAGCTTGATCGCGTCCTGCGCATCACCGACGCTGTGGTCCGCCACATGATCGTCCGTCGCGATGACCAGGAGTAAGACTGTCGTTTTGGACTGGGCTTGTGCCCCAAGAGGAAGTAGTGAGTTATGAGCATCAATCGAGTGAACATCACCGGTAACCTCACCCGCGATCCCGAGCTGCGCGCCACCGCCGGCGGAACCCAGGTTCTGTCCTTTGGCGTCGCCGTGAACGATCGTCGCCGCAACGCGCAGACTGGCGAGTGGGAGGACTATCCCAACTTTGTCGACTGCACCATGTTCGGCACCCGCGCCGAGGCCGTGAGCCGTTTCCTGGCAAAGGGAAACAAGGTCGCGATCGAGGGCAAGCTGCGCTACAGCTCTTGGGAGCGCGACGGTCAGCGCCGGAGCAAGCTTGAGGTCATCGTCGATGAGATTGAGTTTATGAGCTCCCGTGGTGGCCAGGGTGGCTACGATCAGGGCGGTTACGCCCCCGCAGCTCCCGCGCCCGCAGCACGTCCTGCCGCACCGGTGGCTACGCCGCCCGCGATCGACGTCTACGATGAGGACATCCCGTTTTAAGGGTTGTTCACCTATTTTTGAGTGAGAGGCGGCTTCGGTTCGCCGAAGTTGCCAAATGAAAGGTATTTTGACATGGCTAATGATTTTTCTGCACGTCAGCCGCGTCGTAAGTACTGCCAGTTCTGCAAGGAGAACACTGAGTTCATCGACTATAAGGACACTCAGCTTCTCCGTAAGTACATGACCGACCGTGGCAAGATCAAGCCCCGTCGCGTCACTGGCGCTTGCACGCAGCATCAGCATGACATCGCCAACGCCATCAAGCGTGCCCGCGAGATGGCTCTCCTGCCGTACACCGTCCCCGTGGTTTCCTCTCGTGGCAACCGCGACCGCGGCTAAGAAGGGAGACGCATCATGAAGGTTATTCTTCTCGATGAGATCAAGGGCAAGGGCGGCGAGGGTGACGTCGTAGAGGTCGCTCAGGGTTACGCTGAGAACTTCCTGTTCCCCAAGAAGCTCGCTGTTGCCGCCACCAAGGGCAACCTCAAGCAGCTTGACGAGCGTCGCAACAACATAGCCAAGCGCGAGGCCGTCCGTCTGGCTACCGCCAACGAGACCAAGGCTGCCCTCGAGGGCAAGCAGGTCACCGTTGACGTCAAGGTCGGCGACGAGGGCATCCTCTTTGGCTCCGTCACCGCCGCTATGATCGCTGACGCCATCAAGGATCAGCTCGGTATGGACATCGACCGCAAGCGCGTCGAGCTCGGCAAGCCCATCAAGGTTGCCGGTGCCCACACCGTTGCCATCTCGCTGTACCGCGAGATCAAGGCCGAGGTTGTCGTTCTCGTCGGCGTTACCGCCGAGGAGCTCGCTGCCGATGCTGAGGTCGAGGAGGCCGCTGAGGTCGCCGAGGCCGAGACCGCCGAGGTCGAGACCGAGGCTGCTGCCGAGTAGCATTTGCTGCAACGCAACAATCTTGTTCTAAGAAGGGCGCTCTGAGAGACCGGGGCGCCCTTTTATTTTTTGCGCTGAGTGGGTGTCACGTCATACATTGAGATGCAGTCCCACATAAGCGTTGTGTTAGACCACTTTGGATAAGTGTCCTGCACGCAGTACACGCGACGGGGCCCCGGTTGCGACAATTCCATCATCAGGAGAGATGGAGGTTGCAATGGAAGACGTGCTCACCCAGCTGACGAGGCAGTTCCTCCCGCAGATGACGGCTGCCGAGAAGAGCAGGGCCCTGAGATCGCTCAAGGCGCTGATAGACGCGGAGCTTTTCGAACTCGCGGCAAGCGAGGGGGCGGAAGACGATCCCGACAGAGCCTGCCCCTGGTGCGGCTCCCCGCATTACGTGAAGAGGGGGCGAGACGGGAGCGGCCGTCAGCGGTTCCTCTGCCGAGGGTGCGCCAGGACCTTCACCGACGCCACCATGCGCATCTTCTCCACCACCAAGCTCGACAGGTCGGCCTGGATGAGGTTCGCGGAGTGCCACGTGGACATGCTCCCGCTGCGCGAGTCGGCGGAAAAGTGCGGCGTGTGCCTCAAGACGGCGTTCTTCATGCGCCACAGGCTGCTCGAGGCCATGGCCAAGCGCATGCCCGCCTTCCGCGTGGAGGCCGGCGGCGGGGCCGAGCTCGACGAGTGCTTCTTCAGGGAGAGCTTCAAGGGAAACCGCTCCAGGTCGGAGTCCGGCATGCCCAGGAAGCCCCGCACAAGGTCGCAGGGAACCGACGGGCACGAGAAGATATGCGTGCTCACCGGCATCAACGACGCCGGCGACATCTTCTACGAGATCGCGGGGAGGGGCGGCCTCGACGAGGCGGCAGCCAGGGAGCTGCTCGCCGACAAGCTCGCGGTCGGCGCGATAATCTCGACGGACCGTGCGCACGTGTACCGCCGCGTCCTGCCCGCCCTCGGCGTCGGCGCGCACATCGCCAGCAAGAGGGAGGAGCACGCCATCAACAGGGTGAACAGCCTCCACTCCCAGATGAGGCACTTCATCGGCAGGTTCCGGGGTGTCTCCACGAGACGCCTCGAGAACTACCTCGCCTGGTTCAAGTGGACATGGTGCTTCAAGGTCCGCAGGAGCGCGGACGAGCTCGCCGAGCTCATAGTGAGGCAGGCAGCCCGCGGCACGTACGAGAAGACCTGGCGCCAGTACAAGGTGACCCCCTATCCGTTCTACGAGTACTGGATCAAGCAGGCGAAATGGGACTCGCGTGCGCGGAGGGCCATATACGGCGTGGCGTGATGTCCAGGGCGGTCTGGCGCAGCGCATCTGCGGCAAGCGCTGAAGTCGTGCCCCGATGCAAATAGCAACAGCTAGCGATATTCTTCGGGAACGTCGAAACCGTACTCACGGCATAGGAGCATGACATCGTGGGCGTCGTGCTCGTCATGCTGATAGCCCAAGTGAAACAACAGCTGGCTTTCGGGGTCGATGCACGACACCTCCACCTCGCCGATGCGCCCCCTCCCCGAAAAGACCTCCCCGGGAAAACGATCTCCCTGATACAGAATATCGCCATTCTCGGCGAAATCGAAGCAATGCAGGTCGACGATGCGCCCCGCCTCGTCTTGCCACACCGTGTGATCTTCGGTGGTGAAAGATGCAGCCACCTCGGAAAACCCCTCATCAGCAATTAGATCCACGAACCTTTGGTAATCCCCGCGCTGAACGAACAGGTCGATGTCGTTATGAGCCCTGGTCTCACGCCCGACAAGCGCATCGATGCCCCAGCCGCCATCAAGGTATACGCCAATGCCCGCACCTGCGGAAAGGCCGATTATCCAACACGCATCATCCTTGGTGACCATAGGAGCTCCTTCGCTTTCGCCTGCTATCTAAGCAAGAAAGATTATAGGAAAAGTCCCAGTATCCAAAGCGGTCGGGACTGCGGACAAAAAGTTGGACCGTTGAGGTCCGGAACGGAGTCCGCATGGCATACAGTAGGAGAATGGTGGAGAGGGCCAGGGCGCTTCGCGGCGCCGGGCTCACCGTCATGGAGATAACCGAGATACTCGGCGGGCCCGGCAAGACGTCCGTCTGGCGCTGGATCAGGGACGTGCGCAAGCCCGCGGGAAGGGCCGGTGGAGGAATGGACCTGCCGCGACTCGTCGGGGACGGCCCCGACTACCCCGACATCGACCCGGAGGACAAGGACGCCCTGATCGAGCGGCTCAGGCTCGAGAACGCGGTGCTGAGGGCGGTGCAGGACGTTTTAAAAGCCGAGAGCCTCGACGGGATGTCGAACAGGGAGAAGACCCTGGTGATAGACCGCCTGAGGCCTGCGGGGAAGTGGTCCTTGAGAGAACTCACGAGTTCCTTGGGGATATCAAAGAGCTCCTATGAGTACCAGCGCCGCGCGATCGCGAGGCCCGACCGGCGCGCGCCCCTGCGCGCGCTCGTGCGCAGGATCTTCACCGAGGACGGCGAGGGGGCGCGGGGGTACCGCTTCGTGACGGCGCGCCTGCGCGAGCTCGACGAGCCCGTGCGCGCCTCGGAGAAGGTCGTCCTCCGCATCATGCGCGAGGAGGGCCTGGTCCCCAGGTGGATGAGGAGGAAGAGGAGGCCCTACAGCTCCTATGCGGGCGAGCCGACGCCGGCCCCGCCGAACCTCGTGCGCCGCGACTTCCGCTCGGCCCTGCCGAACTTCCTGTGGCTCACCGACATCACCGAGTTCAGGCTGCCCTCCGGCAGGAAGGTCTACCTGTCGGCCATCAGGGACTGCTTCGACTCCTCGGTCGTGGCGTGGAGGGCCGGCGAGAGACCGGACGCCGCGCTCGCCAACTCGACGCTCGAGGACGCCTGCGCGCTGCTCGCGCCCGGCGAGCGCCCCGTCATCCACTCCGACCGCGGCGGCCACTACCGCTGGCCCGGCTGGATCTCGATCTGCGAGGGGCACGGCCTCGCCAGGAGCATGGCCGCCAAGGGCTGCAGCCCGGACAACGCGGCGATGGAGGGCTTCTTCGGCCTGCTCAAGAGGGAGTTCTGGCACGGCAGGGACTGGTCGGGCTGGACCCCTGCCCGCTTCATCGAGGAGCTCGGGGGCTGGATCGGCCGATACAATACGGAGAGGCGCAGCGATGCGCTCGGCGGCCGCACGCCGGCCGAGTTCCGCGCCGCGCTGGGAAGGGCGCGTAACGGTCCAAGAAATCGTCCGCAGTCCCGTCTAACACAACGCACGTAAGGGACCGTTCATCCGTTTGGTTCGGTGATGATTGTTAAGGCGCGCCTCGATTTAAAGCTGTGGCTGATACTATGGATGCTCGCAAGCGATATGAATGAGGATGCTCATGGCATATGACGATAGGGAGACATGGCTGACGGTCGAGGACCGCGGCTCCAAGTTGGGTCTCCCCCAAAACCAAGATGCAGAGGCCAACGTACTGGCCGCCATGCTGCTATCGCCCGAGGTGGTCGAAGAAGCCCAGGTCGAGCTGCAGCCCGATGACTTCTACCGGCCCATTCATAAGACCATCTATACCGCGATGGTCGATATGTACAACAGCCGCATTCCCATCGACTCCATCTCGCTGATCGATTACCTGCGAAGCATCAACAAGCTCGATGCCGTGGGCGGCGAGGCCTACATTTTGGAGCTGATGGGCCAGACTCTGTCGCTCGTGAACTGGCAGCACCATGCCGCCATCGTCCGTCGCGACTCGATGCTGCGCGAGCTGATCGGCGCCACCAACGAGATCAACGCGCTGGCCTATAACGCCCCTACCGACACCAAGGAGGTCGTGGAGCTGGCCGAGAGCAAGCTGCTCAAGGTCACGGCGCGCGAGGTCAAGTCGAGCTACAAGACGCTGACCGAGTTTATGGTCGAGGCCTATAACGAGGCCGAGGAAGTGTGCCAGGCCGGTGGCCAGGCTGCGGGCGTGCCCACGGGTTTCCCGTCGCTCGACCGCATGCTCATGGGTTTTCGCGAGGGTCAGCTCATCATTATCGGTGCCCGTCCTGCTGTAGGTAAGACGTCGTTCGCCCTGAATCTGGCGCTCAACGCTGCCGCCGCTGGTTATACCGTCGGCTTCTTCTCGCTGGAGATGTCGGGCAAGGAAATTGCCCAGCGTCTGATCTGCGCCTACGCCATGATCTCGATCAGTGACTTCCGCATGGGCCGCATTAGCCCCGAGCAGTGGGCCAATATCAACGAGGCCACGCAGACCTTGTCTAAGCTCGATATTCTGATTGACGATACGCCCGGCACCACAGTGACCGAGATTCGCGCCAAGAGCCGCCGCATGCTCCACAACAAGGAGAAGGCCATCATCATCCTGGACTACCTGCAGCTGGTGAGTCCTCCGCCGGGACGCCGCTCCGAGAGCCGTACCGTCGAGGTCTCCGAGATGTCGCGTGGTCTGAAGATCATGGCCAAGGAGCTCAAGATCCCGCTCATCGCGCTGTCGCAGCTCTCGCGTCAGGTCGAATCCCGTACCGGCAAGCGCCCGCAGCTTTCCGACCTTCGTGAATCGGGCTCCATCGAGCAAGACGCCGATATCGTTATGTTCTTGGACCGCTCCGCCGACGAGGCCGAAGCCTCACGCGACGATCGACCCGACGAGGGCGTTACGCGTATCGTCGTGGCCAAGAACCGTTCGGGCCCGATCGGCGACGTCGACCTGATGTTCCTGCCGGCATCCACCAAGTTCTATGAGCTTGATGGGGCACATGCCGAGGAGTAGGACAGGCGCCCGTTGCACGGGTATACTGGGAATGTTTTGTGCTTCTGCGTGCCGGCGTGGCGCGTAGACAGTCCATGAATGTAAGGAGTAAACATGCCGTCAACCGTTTTGGTCGGTGCCCAGTGGGGCGATGAGGGCAAGGGTAAGATTTGCGACCTGGTCGCCGGCGACTTCGATGCCGTCGTGCGCTACTCGGGCGGCAACAACGCCGGCCACACCATCGTCGTCAACGGCAAGAAGTACGGCCTGCACCAGGTGCCCTCCGGCATCATGTATTCCGACCACGTGTCGGTGATCGGTAACGGCTGCGTCGTTAACCCCAAGGTTGTCCTTGAGGAGATCGACATGTTCGAGGCCGACGGCATCACCACCAAGAACCTCAAGATTAGCGGCAACGCGCATGTCATCATGCCGTACCACATCGATCTGGATGGCGCCTTTGAGCAGAAGCTCGGCAAGAAGAACATCGGTACCACCAAGCGCGGCATCGGTCCGTGCTATCAGGACAAGATGGCCCGCATTGGCCTGCGCATGCAGGACATGCTGGACGAGGCACTGTTCCGCGACAAGCTGGAGACCGCTCTCGCCCGCGTGAACCCCGAGCTCGAGCTCATCTACAACCTGCCCACCTACACCGTGGACCAGATTTGCGACGAGTATCTGCCCATGGCCGAGCGCCTGCGTCCCTACATCACCGAGACGAGCCTGCTGCTCAACAACATGATCGATGAGGGTAAGGACCTGCTGTTTGAGGGCGCCCAGGCGACGCTGCTCGACATCGACCACGGCACCTATCCGTACGTGACGTCTTCCAACTGCACCGCCGGCGGTGCCATCACCGGCTCCGGCGTGGGCATGAAGAACGTCGACCGCGTGCTGGGCGTCATGAAGGCCTATATCACCCGCGTCGGTTCGGGCCCCATGCCCACCGAGCTTTCCTATGAGTCCGAGGCCGGTCACACGCTGACCGAGGAGGGCTATGAGTACGGCGTGACCACCGGTCGCCGTCGTCGCTGCGGCTGGTTCGACGGCCCCATCGCCAACTACGCCTCGCGCGTCAACGGCCTCACCGATATCGCACTGACCAAGCTTGACGTGCTTTCGGCCTTTGACACCATTAAGGTGTGCGTCGCCTACGACGTCGATGGCGAGCGCTATACGAGCGTGCCCGAGCACCAGGTGCGTTTTGAGAATGCCAAGCCCATCTACGAGGAGCTCCCTGGCTGGAAGTGCGACATCACCGACTGCCGCAGCTTTGACGAGCTGCCGCAGGAGGCTCAGGACTACGTGGCGTTTATCGAGGATCTGGCACACACCCGCGTGACGTTTATTGGCGTTGGCGCTGGTCGCGAGCAGATCATCAACCGATTCTGGAAGTAATCGGGACCATTTGGTTATTGCGATATACCCCTTCGCAGCCCGGACGGGCGGCCGAGGGGTATATTTGCTTGTAATGGGCCCGCATGGTTGACGGGCCGTTAATCCATAGAGGAGGCACCCTTGAAGGCGGACACTCAAACCATCGACATCCTGTTGTTGGGCAGCGGCGGCCGCGAGCATGCTTTGGCAGCCAAGCTCGCGGCATCACCGCGCGCCGGCAAGCTCTACATCGCCCCGGGCAACGGCGGCACCGCGAGCTGCGGCGAGAACGTGGTTCTCGACGATTGCGATCCTGCGGACGTGGCGGCGTTTGCGCAGAGCCACGGATGCGGACTCGTGGTAATTGGCCCCGAGGCTCCGCTCGTGGCGGGCGTGGCCGACGCCGTGCGTGCGGCGGGTATTCCGTGCTTTGGCCCGGGTGCCGAGGGCGCTCAGATGGAGGGCTCCAAGCTGTTCTCCAAGCAGCTCATGGAGCGCGCCGGTATTCCGACGGCAGCCTACGGCTCGTTTACCGACGAGGCTTCGGCTCTCGCCTACGTGCGCGAGCAGGGCGCCCCGCTGGTCGTCAAGGCCGACGGCCTTGCCGCGGGCAAGGGCGTTATCGTGGCGACCGAACTTGAGCAGGCCGAGGAGGCCGTGCGAGAGTGCTTTGGCGGCACCTTTGGCGATGCCGGCAACACCGTGGTCATCGAGGAGATGCTGACCGGTCCCGAGTGCTCGCTGCTTGCCTTTACCGACGGCAAGACCGTGCGCCCCATGGCCACCTCGCAGGACCACAAGCGCGCGCTCGAGGGCGACAAGGGCCCCAACACCGGCGGCATGGGCGTCTACAGCCCGGTGCCCATCGTGACCGACGAGGAGCACGCCACCATGGTGGCGGTCATGGAACAGACCGTTGCCGAACTTGCTGCCGAGGGCATCGACTACCGCGGCTGCCTGTACGGCGGCTTTATGCTCACGCCCGCCGGCCCCAAGGTGCTGGAGTTCAATGCTCGCTTTGGCGACCCCGAGACGCAGGTCGTGCTGCCGCGCCTTAAGAACGACCTGGTCGAGGTCATGCTGGCCTGCGCCAACTGCGAGCTCGATCAGATTGAGCTCGACTGGCGCGACGAGTGGGCCGTGGCCGTTGTCCTGACGAGCGCGGGCTACCCCGGCAGCTACGAGAAGGGCAAGGTCATCACCGGTATCGCCGAAGCCGAGGCCATTGAGAACGTGACGGTGTACCACGCCGGCACCGCCGTGTCGGACGGCCGGCTCGTGACCAACGGCGGCCGCGTGCTCGCCGTGACCGCGCTGGGCGACACGTTCGAGAACGCTCGCAACCTTGCCTACGAGGCCTGCGAGAAGATCGATTTTGAGGGCAAGACCCTGCGTCACGACATTGGCCTGCGCGCGCTGCGCGGCCGCGACGCCTGGGATGCCTAAAATCCGAAAGGAATGAGACGGATGGACGATAAGAACGAAGAGCTCGTGGACGCGCAGATCGTCGAGGAGGACAGCCGCGTGTATGGGCACGCCGAGGGCGAGCCTGGCGGCGAGGTTGCTGACGAGCCGGTGCTGGTGCTGGGCGATGACGACCCGCACGATGCCGAGCTACACGAGAAGATTCTTTCGGAGGAGTGCGCCTGGAAGGGCAAGATCCTCGACGTCCACCGTCTTGAGGTTGAGCTGCCCAACGGCCACCGCAGCGCCCGCGACATCATTCGCCATCCGGGTGCGGCGGCCGTTGTGGCGCTGACCGAGAGCGGCAAGATTGTGCTGGTGCGTCAGTACCGCACCGCCATCGACCGCGTGACGGTCGAGATTCCCGCCGGCAAGCTCGATTCAGGTGAGGACCCGCTCGATTGCGCCAAGCGCGAACTGCATGAGGAGACGGGCTTTAGGGCTGGTCGTATTCGCTTTTTGACGTCGATTGTCACGTCCTGCGGTTTTTGCGATGAGATCATCCGCATCTACTTGGCTACCAAGCTCGAGTTTGATGCGCCCAACCCCGATGATGACGAGTTTGTCAACGTGGACCTGGTGCCGCTGCACGAGCTGATCGACGCCGTGCTCGACGGCAAGATCGAAGACGCCAAGACCGTCGTAGGCGCGCTTGCCTGCGACAGCATCGCGCACCGCTTGGGTGGGGCCGAGCTCTAGGTTACGCGGTTTTACCAAACCGCGTAACGAGTCGACGCTGCAAACGCCCCTAAGCGGCAATCTGCCTTTCAATCGTCGCTCGCGTACCGAAGTACGCGTCGCTCCTCTTTCAAGGCACCTTGCTCGCTTAGGGACGTTTTCGCTGACGCTGCCAGAACATCGGCGTTATGCTTGTTGGGACGCTTTGTTTTCAGCCTGACCGGTTCAACCGGATTTCTCACGCTATTTATTTCTCTTCGAGGATTGCATGTTTAAAAGGTTTCTCTCGTATTACGAGCCCCAGACGGGGCTTTTTGTTGCCGATACTGTTTGTGCTCTGGTGCTTGCTGCCATTGACCTTGCGTTTCCTATTATTCTGCGCAATCTGACCGGCGGGTTGTTTACCCAGGGTCAGGCTGCCATTATGCAGGCGCTCGGTATGATTGCGGTGGGACTGGTGCTGATGTATGCCATCCGCTGCGCCTGCCGCTACTTTGTGAGCTACTGGGGCCATGTGATGGGCGCGCGCATGGAGTCCAAGATGCGCGAGGACCTGTTCGATCAGTACGAGCGCTTTAGCTTTGCATACTTCGATCGCAACAGCTCGGGCGACATGATGAGCCGCGTGGTCAACGACCTGTTCGATATCTGCGAGGCGGCGCACCATGTGCCCGAGTGGATCATCATCTGCGGCATCGAGATTATCGGCTCGTTTGTGATCCTCTTTACCATCGCCCCGGTGCTGGCGCTTGCCATGGCTGTGGTGACAGCAGCGTTTGCGGTCATCATGTTTTGGCAGAACATGCGCATGCGCGAGGTCTTTAGCGACAATCGCAAAAAAATCAGCGGCATCAATGCGCAGCTGCAGGATTCGCTGGCGGGCATGCGCGTGGTCAAGAGCTTTGCCAATGAGGAGACCGAGCGCTCTAAGTTCCGCGCCTCCAACAATCGCTACCTTTCGTCCAAGGAAAACATGTATCACGCCATGGGCGTCTATACTGCGACGTATGGCCTGCTCTCGGGTGTGCTCTATGTGATCGTGGTACTGCTGGGCGGCTGGCTGGTCGCCCAGGGACAGCTGCAGGCGGTCGATATGGCGACCTTTGCACTCTATATTTCGCTGTTCTGCACGCCGCTCGAGACGCTCGTCAATTCGGCCGAAACGTATCAGAAGGCTATCGCCGGCTTTAAGCGTATGGACGAGGTGCTCTCGACCGTGCCGGATATCCAGGACAAGCCGGGCGCCACGGATCTGCAGGTGACTGCCGGCGCCGTGGAATATCACGACGTGTGCTTTAACTACGAGGACGTTGAGCTGGGCGAGGGCGATGCCGAAGAGCGTCCCGTTATCGACCATATGAATCTGTCCATCAAGCCCGGGCAGACCATCGCTTTGGTTGGCCCTTCGGGCGGTGGCAAGTCCACGACCTGTTCGCTGCTGCCGCGCTTTTATGACGTGGCTGCCGGATCCATTAGCATCGACGGCCAGGACGTGCGCGATGTGACGCAGCAGAGCCTGCGTCGCGCCATCGGCCTGGTGCAGCAGGATGTCTATCTGTTTGACGGCACGATTGGCGAGAACATCGCCTACGGCAAGCCGGGCGCTACGGCAGGAGAGATCGCCGAGGCCGCCCGTCGCGCCAACATCGATGCCTTTATCGAGTCGCTTCCACAGGGTTATGACACGGTCGTGGGCGAGCGCGGCAGCCGTCTTTCGGGCGGACAGAAGCAGCGTGTTGCCATCGCGCGAGTGTTTCTCAAGAACCCCAAGATCCTTATTTTGGATGAGGCGACGAGTGCTTTGGATAACGAGAGCGAGGAGGCGGTGCAGGAGTCGCTCGAAGAGCTGGCACGCGGCCGCACCACGATTATCATCGCCCACCGTCTTTCGACCATTAAGCATGCCGATGAGATCGCGACCGTTGAGCATGGTCGCGTTGTGGAGCGTGGCACGCACGAGGAGCTTCTCGCCCGTGGCGGCACTTATGCCCGTTACTATCGAATGCAGTTCGAAGGTGCGCGTGCGCACGAGCTCGACTGATTGATATGACAGGAAGTTTATGGCTGACAAGAACCCTTTGACTCCGGAAGAAGTGACGGAGTTATTCTCCGAAATCGATGCATCCGGTGTCTTGGATCCCACGCTTGCCAAAAAGCGCACCGAGCGCATGCGTGAGAAGGAGGCTGCGGCCAAGCGCGGTGACAAAGCGGCGCTAGCGCAGCTGCGCAGCGAGGACCGCGCGAGCCAGGCAAAACATATCGACCCGCTGTCCGAGGACGACCCTTCGGGCTCGCAGGTGAGCCATACCATTACGAAGACTGCCATGGCCGTGGTCATTGGCATCTTGGTGCTGATTGTGGGCATGCAGATTGGCTACGGCGTGATGCGACGCCTGAACACCGCCAACCTGTCCGAGAGCGTTTCGGTGGATACCGTTTCGACGGCGCTGAAGGGCGGCCTTGAGTGGGGCAACGGCTTTACGCAGTTCCCGCTCGACTTTACCGTCGATGAAGCTGATGAGCGTACGGGCACGGTCGAGGTGACGGTGTTGGACACATCGTCTGCCAACGAGCTCGAGCTGCTGTCCAACGGGCAGATTCAGGCCGCTGCGCTTGCGACCAACGCGCTGCTCAACGATAAGATCGACCGCGTGGTGTATAACGTTCACGCCTATATCGACGAGGATAGCAACATTCAGCACGATTCCTTCTTTGGCATGTTTCCCGCGCGGGGTCATCAGAGCGCCATTTTGACGTTTGTGTGGACCAAGAGCTCATCCAACGCCACGAGTATCGACTGGAAGATGCGCATCGTAAGCATGGACGACACCATTGCCGAGCGCATTCAAAAACAGGTGAACTCGGTTTCGTCGCTGATCGAGGACCCGGTGGTGAGCCAGACCAAGATTGACGAGGAAAAGGCCGAACGTGACCTGGAGCATCGTCTGCATGGCCGCGAGATTTTCCGCGGCGGCAAGCCCGATCGCTCACCGTCCGATCTGCTGGAACAGGACAAGCAAAAGTAAGAGGCCATTATCCCGCGTGAGCCACAAGCCCACGCGGGATAATTTTTCTGGGACGGGGATTAAATAATCATTATGCATAGAAAGTCATAATTATCATTTCGTAAACATTTCGATGAAATTAACGCCATGAGGCATGCTTGCGGTTACAATACCGCGAGGCCTAACTACACACCTTTAAGCCGGTCCTGTGAGACCGGGAAGGAGAATTATGGCGAACAACCATACCGCGGGCGCTGCCGCCCGCACCTTCGCGCCCAGCGAGCTTTGCCAGCGTATGCTGGCCAAAACCAGCAAGGGCACCTGCGGTCCCTGTATCCTGTATCTTGAGGATGGGACCATTTTTTATGGACGTGCATGCGGCGCCGAGGGCACCGCGACCGGCGAAGTCTGCTTCAACACCTCGCTCGAGGGCTACTTTGAGGTCATGACCGACCCGAGTTATGCCGGCCAAATTGTAACCATGACCTATCCGCAGATCGGCAATTACGGTATCGACGAGACCGATGTCCAGTCGGCCTTCCCCGGCGACGCCGTGCGCCCTGCGAGCGCTCCGGCTATGCGCGGCATGATCGTTCGCGATATGTGCGCCACGCCTTCTAACTGGCGTTCGGCCGTCAGCGTGCCGGAGTACCTGCGCGCTCACGGCATCGTCGCTATCGAGGGTATCGACACCCGCGCTCTGGTGCGCCATCTGCGCGACAATGGTTCCAAGATGGGCATTATCTCGACCGAGATCTTCGACGTCGACGAGCTTGCCGAACGTCTGGCCGCAGCGCCCACGCTGGTAGGCGAGAACCTGGTCAAGACCGTAAGTTGCCCCGCGCCCCACGAGTTTGTGGTCGCCGACCTGCCCGCCACGCATGACTTTGCGCTTGTGGCTGCCGCTCCTGCCCGTCACAAAGTGGTCGCCTACGATTGCGGTGTGAAGCGCGGCATTCTGGAGGGCCTGGTCCGCGCCGGCTGCGACCTTACCGTCGTGCCGTGGGATACGCCCGCGAGTGAGGTGCTCGACATGAATCCCGATGGCGTCTTTTTGTCCAACGGCCCCGGCGACCCCGACGCCGTGGTGGAGACCTACGAGCAGGTGCAGCAGCTGATCGGCAAGGTGCCGGTCTTTGGTATTTGTCTTGGTCACCAGATGATCAGCCTGGCCTGCGGCGCCCAGATGGAAAAGCTTAAGTTCGGTCACCGCGGTGGCAACCAGCCGGTCATGAACCTGGTAAGCCGCCGCGTGGAGATTACCGCGCAAAACCATGGCTTTGGCCTGCTGTTCCCCAGCTTAGGCAAGCTTGTCCCCGAGCTTTCCGGCGACGAGACCGAGCATGCGGCCGATGGAGATCTGCGCGTCTGGGTGCGCCGCGGAATCGCGCCGGTCGTGATGAACGAGCGCTTCGGCCGCATTCGCCTAACACATGTGAACCTCAACGACGGCACCGCCGAGGGCATCCAGCTGCTCGACGCCCCGTGCTTCTCGGTCCAGTACCACCCCGAGGCCTCGCCTGGCCCCACCGATGCCCACTATCTCTTTACCGCCTTTACGCGACTCATGGACGGCGAGGAGAACTACCTGGACATCGACACCGCGAAGGACCGCCTGGCTGGCTGGAATTTCGCCGAGACCGCCGCGACCGAGACCGAGGAGAACTAACATGCCGAAACGTACTGACATCAAGCGTATCCTCGTTATTGGTTCGGGCCCCATCGTTATTGGCCAGGCATGTGAGTTCGACTACTCCGGCGCCCAGGCCTGCAAGGTGCTCAAGGAGGATGGCTTCGAGGTCATCCTGGTCAACTCCAACCCGGCGACCATCATGACCGACCCGGGTCTTGCCGACCGCACCTATGTCGAGCCCATCACCGCCGAGTTTATCGAGCGCGTGATCAAGAAAGAGCACCCGGACGCGCTGCTGCCCACGCTGGGCGGCCAGACCGGTCTGAACGCCGCCGTCGAGCTGGCAAAGGACGGTACGCTCGACAAGTACGGCGTCGAGATGATCGGCTGCGACCTGGCCGCTATCGAGCGCGGCGAGGACCGCAAGCTCTTTAACGAGGCCATGGCCGAGATCGGCCTGGAGGTCGCGCGCTCGGGCTATGCCTACAGCGTGGCCGACGCCGAGACTATCGCCGAGCGCGTGGGCTATCCCTGCGTACTGCGCCCGAGCTTTACCCTCGGCGGCGCCGGCGGCGGCATCGCTCACACCCACGAGGAGCTCGTCTCCATCGTGAGCCAGGGCCTCGAGCTCTCGCCCGCCCACGAGGTGCTGGTCGAGGAGTCCATCGAGGGCTGGAAAGAGTACGAGATGGAGGTCATGCGCGACCACGCCGGCAACGGCATCATCGTGTGCTCCATCGAGAACCTCGATCCCATGGGCGTGCATACCGGCGACTCCATCACGGTGGCACCGGCGCAGACCCTCTCCGACCTTGAGTATCAGCGCATGCGTGTCGCCTCGCTCGCCATCTTGGAAAAGATCGGCGTCGAGACCGGCGGCTCCAACGTGCAGTTTGCCGTGAACCCCCAGACCGGCCGTCTGATCGTCATCGAGATGAACCCGCGCGTGAGCCGTTCGTCCGCACTGGCCTCCAAGGCCACGGGCTTCCCCATCGCCAAGGCCGCCGCTCGCCTGGCCGTGGGCTACACGCTCGACGAGATCGTCAACGACATTACCAAGGCAACGCCCGCCTGCTTTGAGCCCACGATCGACTACTGTGTGGTCAAGGTGCCGCGCTTTGCCTTCGAGAAGTTTAAGGGTACCGACCCCACGCTCACCACGCGTATGAAGGCCGTGGGCGAGATCATGGCGATCGGCCGCACCTTTGAGGAGGCCTTCGGCAAGGCCATGCGCTCGCTGGAGGACGGACACCAGGGCATTTGCGCCGGCGGCAAGGAGGGTGCCGACAAGCTGAGCGACGACGAGCTCGCTCGGGCCGTGGCAACCCCGACCGAGCACCGCATCTTCTTTGTGGTCGAGGCCCTGCGCCGTGGCTGGGACATCGCCCGCATCCATGCCATCTGCGGCATCGATCCGTGGTACCTCAACCGTATCAACGACATGGTGCAGGTCCAGGAGAGCATCCGCGGCCTGCGTGTGGAGGATATCGACGCCGACGCGATGCGCCTGCTCAAGCAGTACGGCACGAGCGACGCCGAGATTGCCGCGCTGACCGGCTCGGACGAGCGCTTTGTGCGCGCCTATCGCAAGGGTCTGGGCGTGGTTCCCAGCATGAAGACGGTCGATACCTGCGCGGCCGAGTTCTCGAGCGCCACGGAGTACCACTACAAGACGTACGAGAACATCTACCGCACGAGCCCGGATGCCAAGAAGTGCGTGGCTCCCGACGAGACCACGCCGGCGGACAAGCCCAAGGCGATGATCCTGGGCGCCGGCCCCAACCGCATTGGCCAGGGTATCGAGTTCGATTACTGCTGCGTGCACGCGAGCTACGCGCTGGCGGCTCGCGGCTTCGAGACCATCATGGTCAACTGCAATCCCGAGACCGTCTCGACCGACTATGACACGTCCGACCGTCTGTACTTTGAGCCGCTCACCTACGAGGACGTCATGGACGTTATCGATGTCGAGCGCCCCGACGGCGTCGTGGTGACGCTCGGCGGCCAGACCCCGCTTAAGCTGGCGCGCATGCTCGAGGAGAGCGGCGTGAACATTATGGGCACAAAGCCCGACGCCATCGATTTTGCCGAGGACCGCGAGCGCTTTGCCGCCCTGCTCGACAAGCTGGGCATCATGTATCCGCCGGCGGGTCAGGCCACCTCGTTTGAGGAGGCCGAGGCCGTGGCCGCGCACATCGGCTACCCGCTGCTGGTGCGTCCGAGCTACGTGCTGGGCGGCCGCGGCATGATGATCGCCTACGATGCCGAGCATCTGCGCGATTACATGGCAGAGGCTGCGCGCATCAGCCCCGACTACCCGGTGTATCTGGACCGCTTCCTGGAGGGCGCAATCGAGTCCGATGTCGACGCCCTGTGCGATGGCGAAGAGGTATACATCGGCGGCATCCTGGAGCATATCGAGGAAGCCGGTATTCACTCCGGCGACTCCGCGACCTGCATCCCGCCGTTCAGCTTTAGCGAGAGCCTGCAGGCGAAGCTCCGCGAGACCACGCGCCGCATCGCGATGGCGCTGGGAGTCCGCGGTCTGGTCAACGTGCAATATGCCATCAAGGGCGAGACCGTCTACGTGATCGAGGCCAACCCGCGCGCCAGCCGTACCGTGCCGTTTATCTCCAAGGCCACCGGTGTGCCGCTGGCCAAATGCGCGGCGCGCATCATGGCAGGCGATTCCATCGCGAGCTTGGGCCTGCCGAGCGACGAACGTCAGCTGGACTGGTTCTGCATGAAGGAAGCCGTCATGCCCTGGGGTCGTTTCCCGGGCGCCGACGTCATCCTGGGGCCCGAGATGAAGTCGACGGGCGAGGTCATGGGTATCGCCAAGAGCTATCCCGAGGCATACGCCAAGACGCAGCTGGCGATTGACTACAAGCTGCCCGACCCGAGCGTCGGCAAGGTGTTCATCAGCGTGTGCGACCGCGACAAGCGCCATATCCTTTCGGTCGCCCGCATCTTGCGCTACCTGGGCTTTGATATTTGCTCCACCGAGGGTACGGCGCGCGTGCTGCGTGGCGGCAACGTGACGTGCGAGGTCGTGGAGAAGATTAGCGGCCCGCACGACGGCGAGCGTCCCAACATCGGCGACCTCATCGCCGATGGCAAGATTGCGGTGATCATCAACACGCCGTATGGCCCGGGTTCGCGCGGCGACGGCTATCTGTTGCGTACCGAGGCGGTGCGTCGCGGCGTAACCTGCGTGACGGCGATGTCTGCGGCCAACACGTACGTGAGTGCCATCGAGGCCGTGCGCGAGGACCAGCAGGGCCACGGCAGCGCCAACGACATGGGCATGGACGTCATCGCCCTGCAGGACCTGCCGCAGCACACGGTGTAGGTCGAGCTGTCCGGCCGGGGCGGGAGCCGGACACTTTCTCTCGGAAACTGGGCTTCGCGAAGTTTTCCGAGAGAAAGGACCGCCTTCCGCCCCAGCCTGCGGTGACTCGGCTGCACCGTGTGCTGCCGAAGGGACTTTGCGCGATGACTAGGGCTGATAAACTGGTAGCCGCTGAGCGCCACGGGGTCCTCGCGCTGGGAGTAGGTGTGGATGAGGGCAGACGAGACAGCGTAGGAGACAGCGGCAATAAGGATGAAGCCCTCGCCTGTGAGCGTGACGGCGCCGCCGCTATCGCCACCGGTGAGGTTGACGATAACGACTCCGGCAAAACCTATAGCGCAGCCGAGGACTTTGCGCGCAGTGAGCCGTTCTTGCCGGAACACGAGCGCTGCCATCAACACGCAGAGAAACGTGTTCATAGCGTTGACGATTGAGCCGCGCACACCCGAAGCGTTTGAAACGCCGATATAAAAGAAGGCGTACTGCACGATAGTTTGGGCAAGCGAGAGTCTGATAACGAGTGGCCATCCCGTGCGTGAGACGCGAGGCAAGCGACGTCTTGTTATGACTGCAGCGGCAAGTGCGATAGCGCCGGCAAGCATAAAGCGCACGCCAGCGAAGAGAAACTCCGATGGTACGTCGCCGTTTTGGATGCCGAGAAGCTCGTAGCCGATCTTGATGCAGGGGATCGCACTGCCCCAGAGCGCGCAGCAGATGAGGGCGAGCGCAGCTACGCACCATGTGCGCGTGAGAGGGTGGCGCGCGGAGTCGGCGTAAACATCGCAAGAGCTGGCGTCGAGTGCGGATGAGGGTTTGGACATACATCTCCCAAACGAGGCGAAGCAGAAAACGCCTCTATGGTACGCGCAATTTTGTGTCCGCACGCGTTGATAGCATAGAACGCGTCATGGAACACAAGTTCGTAAGAAGAGGAGGACGCCATGATGTCAGAGATTACGGGCTATCGTGAGGAAGTTCAGACCATCAAGACGGCGATATTGCGTGCGCAGTATGCTGCGGCGAAGAGCGCCAACGCTCAGCAGCTGCAGCTCTATTTCGCCGTGGGAGGCTACGTCTCCGCCAACACGCGCAATGGCACGTGGAGAACCAACGCGCTCAAAACCATCAGCGAACAATTGCGGAAGGAGCCGCCAGGACTCAGGGGCTTCTCCACAACAAGTCTCAAATATATGCGAATCTTCTTTGAAGCTTGGTCTGCTCCGGGCGATGAACAGGCGTTTCTCGATTCGTCACTCGTGAGTGACGAATCTTCAGACGGTGGCCTTCTGCAAATTCGTCACTTGCAAGTGCCGAATTCAAACGCATATTCTCTCGATGATTTTTTAGCGATTGGGTTTACCCATCATCGGTATATCCTTGCAGGTGCTAAGACCCTTGACGAGCGGCTCTTCTACATTCACAAGTGCGCATTTGAGCACTTAAGTGTGGAGGCGCTCAAACGCTCGCTGAAGGCGGACGACTTTCATCATCAAGGAGAGGTCTCCAACAACTTCCTCTCAACGCTGCCAAAGGGTCAGCAGGCGCTGCGCGCTATCGCCACGTTCAAGGACGAGTATCTGCTCGACTTTATCAATGATGAGGAACTCGGGGTGCGCGATGCGGAGGATGTCGACGAGCGCGTGTTAGAGCAAGGCATCGTGCAGAATATCAAGCAGTTCATCATGACGTTCGGTCGAGCCTTCGCGTTTGTGGGAAACCAGTACCATCTCGACGCCTTTGGCATCGATCAGTACATCGACCTCCTGTTCTTCAACCGCGACCTCAACTGTTTAGTTGCAGTCGAGCTCAAGAGCGGCCCCTTCAAGCCGGCCTATCTCGGCCAGCTCTCTGGCTATCTACGCATCCTGGACGACTTTGAGCGTCGCGAGCACGAGAATCCCTCCATAGGCCTTGTGCTTTGCAAAGACATGGACAAGGGATTTGTTGACTATGTGATCCAAGACTTCACAAAACCCATGGGTGTGGCCACCTATAAGACGTCGAAGGATATGCCACGAGAGTTGCTCGATGCTCTGCCGCCCATCGATGACTTACGGATGTTGCTGGAGAGGTCTGATGGGTAGCGGTAGGAATTGTTCGGTGTTAGAAGCTTATTTCGCTTATGGCCTTGAGCTTTGCCGATGAGCATGGGGTGGGGAACGTATCAAGGCAGAGTTTGTCATGCAATGAGTATGACAAACTCTGCCTGGAGGAGAGGATACTTCCATGGCAATTGTCCACCGCAATGCTCTCAAGCATGGTTTGTCTGAGAGGGAGGTTCTAGATAATGACTGAGTACAAACTAGCTGATGGATCGGTCCTGACAGACGAAGATATCGAGCGCGAGAGCGTAGAGTTTGAGCAAGAGACTTGGACGGGTCGTCTTGAGCGCATCCATGTCAGGCCTGGCGTTGTTGCTGATGAGCCGCTTGTTGCAGTTACCGTGCGCTTTCCGGCATCCATGGTGGTGGCAATCGACCGAAAGACGGGGGATCGATCCGATTTTATTCGGCGGGCCGTTTTCCCTGCGCTGTAGTAACGTTGCGTCTCCTAAATCGACCTTGGTTTCGTCGAGGAGGTAGATCTTGAGGATGAGGTGTCCTGCTTCGGTGAACCCGTTCTCGAAGACGGGCAGCACGCGCGACACGGACTACCGCGACCTCCTGACCTTCCGCGACGGGGAGTAGCGGCTTGGCGGTGTGCGGCGCCGGCACGTGACGGTGGCGGGCATGAGGCTTGGCCTTCGCGACGGCATGTTCTTTAGAGTTTGCGGTGCATGATGGCACGGCCGTTTTCAAATCGTGAAACATTGCCCGGGAATGAGTAACAGGCTTTGGTTCGTACATCCGTTATAACGGGAGTTGCAAGAAGTGACATCCGTGACGAGAGGTTGAACTCATGACTCAGCACCGGTTTCCCGAAGGTTTCCTCTGGGGTGCTTCCACCAGCGCTTTTCAGGTTGAGGGTGGGTATGATGAAGGAGGCAAAGGTCCGGCAACCACCGATCGCGGCCCGGGGCGTCCCGGCATCGCCGATAACAAGATCGCCTCGGACCACTATCATCACTGGCGTGAGGATGTCGACCTCATGGCCGAGCTCGGCATCAAGGTCTACCGGATGGGTTTCGCTTGGAGCCGCATCATGCCCGATGCCTCGGGGGATCCCAATCCTGAGGGCTTGGCGTTTTATGACCAGCTGATTGACTACCTGCTGGAGCGAGGGATCGAGCCCTTGGTCACCCTGTATCACTTCGAATGTCCGAGTGCGTTGGTCGAGGCCTTCGGCGGCTGGAAGAGCCGTAAGATGATCGACTTCTATGTGCGCTATGCCGAAATCTGCTTCACGCACTTCAAGGGGCGCGTCAAGCGCTGGGTTACCGTGAATGAACAGCTAATTGCGACCTCCGCGCCCAGCAACACGGGTGACACCGAAACCGATCCGCGCCAACGGCAGAAGAACACCTACCAGATGAGCTATCATGTCGCTCTTGCCGAGCATCGCGCCATCGCGTGCCTGCGACAGATCGACCCCGATGCGCAGATCGGCCCCGTTGTCGCCATGCAGGTGGTCAACCCGCGGACGAGCGCTTCGGCGGATGTGCTTGCGGCCATGAACGCCGAGGAGATGATGCAGAACTACCTGCTCGACCTGAGTGTGCGCGGCGACATCTCGCCTTATGCGCGCTATTACCTGGAGCGCGAAGGTTTCTACCCTGTTGTTGAGTGCGGGGACCACGACATCCTGGTCGCGACGAGGCCCGATTTTCTTGGGGTGAACTACTATTTCAGCAATTGTGCGCATGAGCGCACGGAGCCCATCCGCTTCGACCGGTTCCCTCCGTGGTCGGGCGGGGATTTCGAACTCTGCGATAACCCTGCGATCGCGCCGACCGAGTGGATGTCGAACGGCATCGACCCCCTTGGGCTTCGCGTGGGCATGCGCAAGCTCTACGATCGCTACCAGCTTCCGATGATCGTCACGGAGAACGGCATGGCTCTTTCCGAGTCACTTGACGAGGAGAACAGGGTGCATGATGCCGTGCGCATCGAATACCTTTCACGACATTTGGGCGAGGTCGAGGAGCTCATTCGCGAAGGCTATCCCGTCTTCGGCTACTGCGTTTGGAGCCTCATGGATCTATGCTCAAGTCATCAGGGGTTCACTAAGCGCTACGGCCTTCTGTATGTCGATCGCACGGAAACCGATGCGAAGCAATGCGCTCGTTTCAGGAAGGACAGCTTCTTCTGGTATCAGGACGTGATTAGAGAAAACGGCTTGCCCTGCTGAGCGTCGGTGGTCCGACGAGATTACTCGCCAGTACCGGAATCGGCTCCATAACGCCTCAGGTATTCCATGACTATCAAGTCGATGGCGGCAAGCGCACCGAACTTGCCCGTGTCGATGTTGTTGGTCACTCCGCAGCTCAGTATGCAGGAGGCATGGTTCCAGTAGGCGCTTGAGGTGTTTTGTGTGATGGCGAGAAGACGACAGCCGGAGGCGGCGAGTGCGTTGACGATTTCTGGATAACGAATGGGGTATGTTCCCCCTATGCTGCAAATGATGGCGAGGCTGGATTTGGTGAGCGATTGCGCGCAGGCGAGCTGCGATGAATAATCGAGGTAAAGCTCGATGAGGCGGTTCATGATGGTGAGCCTGCTTTGGAAGTAGCGGCCCACGTCCCAGAGGAAGTGGTGGGAGAAGAACGCGACATGCCCGCTGTCGTGCAAATCATCGACAATGGCGGGCAGTTTCGCGATGTTTGCCGCCGAGATGGTCGTTTCGATATTGAGCAGGATCGCCTCCCGGTAGGATGCCAGAGCGCCTTCCGTGTCGTTTGACAGCTGTTCTACAAAGGCATGTGGAAACAACCCGGTTTTGAGGATGTCATGTTCAAGCTGGTTGCGCAGGTCCTTGAAATCAGCGAAACCCATAAACCGGCAGAATCGCGACACTGAAGCCTTCGAGACGAAGCACATGTCGGCGATTTCTCCAATCGAGAGCTCGCTCAGCTTGCTGTAGTTTTTCACCAGCGTGGTCGCTATCTCGTAGTTGGTGTCGTGCTGCATTGCGGTGTCGATGTAGTCAAGCAACCGTTCGGCAACCGATCCCATCGAGATGGATTTTTCCATGATGGCTGTCCCCTTTATGCTCAGTGGCCCGAATAAGAGGGCCTCATTTGACCAAACTATAGCTCAAACATGCCGGTATTCCTGCGGAGTTTCACGTTATGAAACTCGCGTAGCCATCTCGCAACCTTGTGGCACAGCATGTAACCGATTTTGGATATAGCCGGCGTCATACTTAATGCAAGAAGAGACGACGAAGCTTGCCGCCCCGCCGGAACACGGCATCGGCTCTACACAGGGCATCGCTTCGTTGCTTTGCCGCTCGACGAGATATCGGTTGGGGAGGATCGGATGAAGCGGTTATTGCTGCGCGCCGACGATTTAGGTTACAGCGACGGTGTTAATTGCGGGATAGCGGCCGCGGTCCAAGCGGGGCTCATTCGCTCGGTGGGCGTCATGACCAACATGCCGCTTGCAGAAAGCGGTTTGGCGCGCCTGCAAATCAAGGATCTCTGCTTGGGTCAGCACACCAATATCTGCACGGGTAGGCCCCTCAGCGATTCCTCGCTCATCTCGAGCATCGTTGACGATGATGGCAATTTCAAGCGGAGCTCAGCATATCGCGCCGCCGCGCGGGCTGGGGAGGACTTCGTGGTGCTTGACGAGGTCATTATCGAAATCGAGGCGCAGTATCGGCGATTCCTTGAGCTCGTCGGGCGTGAGCCCGATTACTTCGAGGGACATGCGGTCGCAAGCCCCATGTTCTTCCGCGGCCTTGAGATCGTTGCCGAGCGTCACGGCCTGCCCTATTTCGCGATGGGTGTTCCGGGCGAGCCAGTCACCTTTCGCTCGACGCCGGTGCTTTCCTATGTTCCCAAGGATTTCTCGTCATATGAAGCGGATCCCTTTGCGGCGCTTCGAGAGGCGCTTGAAACGACACCGGAAGGGATATGCCGTCTCATGGTGTTTCACCCAGGTTATATCGACGCGTACTTGCGAGATAACTCGACCATGCTCGAGGCCCGCATCCGGGAAGCCGCGATGCTTGTCGACCCTGATGTCGCCGCATGGCTTGCAGAGCAGGACGTGGGGCTCGTGACGTACGCGGACCTGACGTAAGCGTCCGCTGGGGCAATCTCGCCAATTCACGCTGAATGGCGTACTGCCTGAAGCACGTCGTTGTGATTTTGAAGAGAGGTGGATGCGCTATCTAGAGGGGAAGATGCCGCACGCGGGCATCGATAGAGTTCACTGCAAAGATTGGAGCTGAAACATGGCGGTATTCGACAAGATCCAAAACATAATGGATAAGACAATCGCACCTGTGGCAAGCAAGGTTGCTGACAGCAAGATGCTCGACGCCCTCATGGGCGGCATGATGTGCACGCTGCCCATGACCCTTGGCGTCTCGGTTATCGCGATTCTCATCAACTTCCCCATTCCGGGGTTCTCCGATTGGGTGGTTTCGAGCGGTCTCATGGCGACCGGCAACTCCATCCTCACCGTTACCATGAACATGATGGGTATATACATCTCCTTCTTCATCGGTTTGAGGTGGGGTAAGGTATGCGGCCTTAGCGGTTATACCGGTGGCATCGTGAGCGGCGCGGTGTTTTTGGCATTCATGCCGCAGCAATCGTTCGAGGATATTCCCATGGCGAGTTTCATCAACACGTCGTACATGGGATCGAACGGCATCTTCGTCGCCATTCTGCTTGGCCTGATCGTGCCGAAGGTGACAGCCATTTTGATGAGCAAGCTTGAAATCAAGCTCCCCGATATGGTTCCGCCCATGGTTGCAGACTCGCTGTCGCCGATGTTTGCCGCCATCGTGCTATTCACTGCGGTGTGGTTCGCCAAGTGGGGTCTTTCTTTCACCCCGTGGGGCAACCTGTTCGATATGATCAACACCTTGATCGGCACGCCGGTCACGATGGTCGGTGCCTCTCCTTTGGCCTATATCATCGTGTGCTCGCTGCAGTCGATCTTCTGGTTCTTCGGTGTCCACCCCAACGTGATGCTCAGCTTCTACGCTCCGGTAATCATGGCTTGCAGCGCTGCTAACACCGAGGCCATCATCGCGGGCGAGGCACTGCCCTATGGCGCTTGGGCCGTCGTCGCGCTCGGCACCGCCATCGGTGGCCAGGCTAACGCCCTGGGCATCAGCATCTCGCTGCTCTTCACCAAGTCCGAGCGCTTCAAGGCGATTCGCGGCATCGCGCTTGTTCCGTCGCTTTTCAATATCTCCGAGCCGCTCATGTTCGGTCTGCCGGTCGTGCTGAATCCCACGTACTTCATCCCGTTCGTGCTGAACATCCCGGTCTGCGCCATCGTGGTCCAGGCGCTTTACGCCCTCGGTCTTGGGGCTGCGTTCAATCCCACGATTCAGCTTCCCTGGGTGCTTCCCCAGCCGGTCATCGCATTCATGCAGGGCGGCATCGGGTGCCTGGTGATCTCGGTTGCGGTTTTGGCGGTGTCGGTGCTCATGTATACCCCCTTCACCCTTATGGCTGATCGCCAGGCGTTGCGAGAGGAGCAGGCCGCTCTCGAGGAATCGGCCGCATAGGGATTTTCATATTCACACCATCATTTTCCATGAGGTTGGGAGCGTAGGATGAAACATATCGTACTTATGTGCGCCGCGGGCGCTTCGACGAGCATGCTGGTACAGCGCATGCAACAGGCGGCTGAAAAAGACGGTTTCGTGTGCACCATCGAGGCGCACCCTGTCAACCAAGCGGCGGAATATGCGGATAGCGACGTTATCCTGCTGGGACCGCAGGTTCGCTTTGAACTCAACAAGGTGAAGAATCAAGTGAACTGTCCGGTGGAGCCGATTGATATGACAGCGTATGGGACAATGAACGGCGAGGCCGTGCTCAAACAGGCTCGAAAGTTGCTGGGGGCATAGCCATGTCAGAGATCAAACAAGAAGCGATCGATCAGTTTGAAATGACGTGCTTCTCTATCGTCGCTCAGGTGGGGAGCGCGCGCAGCTGCTACCTCGAAGCGATAACCTGTGCCGAGAATGGTGATTTTGAGGCCGCCCGGAAACTTATCGACGAGGGCAACGTGGTGTTCAACGCAGGCCACGACGCTCACATGAAACTGCTTCAGCAAGAGGCCAGCGGCGAGGAGCTGCCGTTTCGCATCATCTTGCTGCATGCGGAGGATCAGCTCATGAGCGCTGAGGGCTTCCGTATCCTTGCCGAGCGCTTCATCACGGTCTATCAACGCATGGGTGCAAGCGCCTAACTGATTATCTGACGGGAAGCCGGGACTGCCATGCAGCCCGTCTTCCCGTTTCATGAAGATGTTTTCACGATCGAGGAGGTACCCAATGGCATTTCCGGAAGGTTTCCTGTGGGGTGGCGCCACCGCCGCCAACCAGTATGAGGGCGGCTGGGAAGAGGGCGGCAAAGGACCGAACACCTCGGACGCCATGACCAGCGGTAGCCATACGGTGTCACGGCAGATAACGTGGCGTAATACCGCGACAGGGGAAACCGGCGCGCTTCCCGTGTATGCGGTTTGCGAGGAGGGACTTCCTGAAGGGCTGGAGGTGGCGGTGGTTGATGGCTACTACTATCCCAGCCACACGGCCACCGACTTCTACCACCACTACGCCGAGGACATCGCCCTCATGGGCGAGATGGGCTTCAAGTGCTTCCGCCTGTCCATGAACTGGGCGCGCATCTTCCCCACGGGCGAGGAGGCTGAGCCCAACACCGAGGGTCTAGCGTTCTACGACGCCGTGTTTGACGAGTGCGCTAAGTACGGCATCGAACCGCTCGTGACGCTCTCGCACTACGAGACCCCGCTCGCGCTCGTGAACAAGTACGGCGGTTGGAAGAGCCGCGAGCTCATCGACCTGTTCGTGCGCTACGCCACCTGCGTCATGAAGCACTATCAGGGCAAGGTGAAGTACTGGCTCACCTTCAACGAGATCAACATGATGAGCATGGGGAGCTTCATGGCGGGCGGGCTTACGGATGGGAGCCCCCATGCGAAGGCCCAGGCGGCGCACAACCAGTTCGTGGCGTCTGCCCTTACGGTTCGGTCGGCGCACCAAATCTCCCCTAAGATCATGGTGGGTCAGATGCTCGCGTACAACCCCATCTACTCCTATTCCGCCGACCCCGCCGATCATCTGCTCGCCATGGAACGCGAGCGTGACGCGCTGTGGTATGCCGACGTGCAGGTGGGCGGCCACTATCCCGCCTATCGCTTGAGGGAGATGGAGCGCGCGGGCATCAAGCTGGAAATGGGCGAGAACGACCTCGAGCTTCTCGCAACCTATCCGGCAGATTTCCTGTCGTTCTCGTGCTACGGAGGCTCGACGGTATCGTTGCGCCAGAAGGAGCTCGAGGTCGCGTCCGGCAATCTCGCTTTCGGCATGGTGAAAAACCCCTACCTCGAGACCAACGCCTGGGGCTGGGCGACCGATCCGTACTGCCTGCGCATCGCCTTGAACGAGCTCTACGACCGCTATCACAAGCCGCTTTGGATCGTGGAGAACGGTATCGGCTGGAGCGACGAGGTGAAGGCCGACGGCTCCATCCATGACGGCTACCGCATCGACTACCTGCGCAAGAACATCCAGAGCATGGAGGATGCCGTGGAACTCGACGGCGTGGACCTCATGGGCTACACCATGTGGGGCTGCATCGACCTGGTCAGCGCCGGCACGGGCGAGATGCGCAAGCGCTACGGCTTCGTCTACGTCGACCGCGACGACGAGGGCAAGGGCACGCTCGCGCGCAGCCGCAAGGACAGCTTCTATTGGTACAAGAAGGTCATCGAGAGCAACGGCGAGGACCTGGACTAACCCTATGGGACAGGGGATAAGATTATGGACTGCTATTTCGGTATAGATGCGGGCGGCACTCAGGTGAAATGGGCGGTGGTGAACGCCGACTGCCACATTGAGGAGCACGGAAGTATCCCAACATGCACCTCGCCCGCCGACCAGGTTATCGAAACGTTCCGCTCGGTGATCGAGCCCCATCGCGCCCGGGTGAGGGGTGTGGGAATAAGTATGCCCGGAGTCTTTTCCGAAGGCGATTCCGATGGCGTGGTTGGGGGAGGCGGCGCCCTTCACTGTTTGGACGGATATCCGCTCGGTCGCATCTTGCGCGAGAGCACGGGGCTTCCCGTAACCATCGAGAACGATGCGATGTGCGCGGCACTGGGAGAATATGCCGTCGGCGCGCTGAAGGGGGTCTCCCTGGGGTTGATGGTGGTGATCGGTACGGGTCTCGGCGGTGCCATCGTTGTTGACGGTCACATCTTGCGAGGCGCGCACAATCTCGCCGGCACCGTGTGCTTTGTGAGCAACGATGTGCGCAAGCCCGTGACCTTTGGGTCGGTGTACGGTGATGTCACCAGCTGGCGGGCGCTCCGAGACCAGGTGTGTGCGGCGAAGGGGATTGATCCGACCGATGATATCGACGGATATCGGATTTTCTCTTGGATTGAAGAGGGGGATGAGGACGCTCGTCGCGGTCTGGATGCATACGCGTTGGTCTTCGACAACATGCTGATGGGGTTGCAGTCGGTCATCGACCCTGAGGTCATCGTGGTCGGCGGCGGAATCAGCGCCCGTCCCGAGCTGTTTGAGGCATTTGAGCGCATGATGGGTCAGGCTCACGTTCTTCCCATCATACCGAGGCCCTGCATCAAGCCAGCACAGAACGGCAACGATGCCAATTTGCTTGGCGCTGTGCGCACGCTGCGCCGCTCGCTTGGCGAGTGCGATTGATTGGCGGCTGGTGGCCCGACTCGCGGCCTCCTGTCCTAAAAAAAGAGTATGGGCTCCTTCGTTCATTCGAACGAAGGAGCCCACGTTTTGTAAGGGGCCTCCTGGCGAATTTTCATTCGCCAGGAGGCCTTTTGCTGTTGATCGAGAATGTCGCTGGACAGTTAGTTCAGATACGTATTTTTCAGAGGGTGTGTAAAGGCCGACCTGAGCCCGATTGGGCTGAATTTGACTTTCTGAACCGGTGGAGACGCTCATATAAGGGGGAGAAAGGTTGTCATGGGGCTCAAAGTGACTTCAAACCACTCTATTAGCGCCAAGAAGCACGGCCAAAAAATACGTATCTGAACTAACTGTCCACAACCCTCCGCAAACCTTTCATTCCAACCCAAATCAGCCAACGTACGTCATAGCAATCCCCGGTAGGTCGCAGGGTGGCGGTTGAGCCTTTCCCTCGGGAAACTTCGCGAAGCCCAGTTCCCGAGGGAAAGGCTCAACCGCCACCACAAAGACCGCAGGGACGGGAGCAGCTATACTACTCTCAGTAGTTAAGGGTCGCGGATTCGCTGCGTCACCGCTCTCAACAGGAGGTCTATGTTTATGGCAGATCAGAAGCCGGTTGTCGGGATCATCATGGGTTCCAAGTCCGATCTGGGCGTTATGGAAGGCTGCACCGCCGAGCTCGAGGCACTGGGTGTGCCCTATGAGCTCGTGATCGCGAGCGCACACCGCACGCCGGCGAAGGTCCACGAGTGGGCTTCGACTGCTGTCGATCGCGGCATCAAGGTGATTATCGCCGCCGCCGGCAAGGCCGCTCACCTGGGTGGTGTCGTGGCTGCCTTTACGCCGCTGCCGGTTATCGGCGTGCCTATGAAGACGAGTGACCTGGGCGGCATGGATTCGCTGCTGTCGATGGTGCAGATGCCTTCGGGCGTGCCCGTGGCCTGCGTTGCCATCAACGGCGCCAAGAACGCCGCCATCTATGCCACACAGATTCTGGGTGCTTGCGACCCCGAGTACCGCAAGGTTATCGAGAAGATGAAGCAGGAGATGGCTGACGCCTAAGCGTTCCGCCGTTTCACCGCAGTATAAGGAGAGCCATGTCCGATTATCAGGGAAAACGATTCAAGGCTTCTCAGATTCCCGATCCGTCGAAGCCGGGTGCTGCCCGTGCGGCACAGCAGGGTCGGACATCCTCTCCTCAGCAGCCGCGCGCGCCGCGCCCCGTGACACCGGCGACGCATCGTCGACAGGACGCGCCGGCCGCATATCGTCCTTCGTCTTATAGCTCCGCTAAGAAGCCGCCCCGGTCTTCATCGCATGCCGCGCCGTCGGATCGCACCGAGCCGCCGTGCAAAAAGCGCCACTCCATTATTCCCATTCTGCTCATCATCATCGGTATCGGTCTGATTGTCGCCGCCGCCGCTATTTTTATTAATGCCCAGATTGGCTATAAGCAGGCGAGCGATTCGTATCAGAAAATCGAGAAGCAATATGTAAGCGATAAGGACGCCAGCGGCGTGCCGATTATCGACTTTGATGCGCTTGCTCAGACGAACCCCGAGATTGTGGGTTGGATTTACGTGCCGGGAACCAACATCAACTATCCCGTGGTGCAGACCAACAACAACTCCAAATACCTCAACACACTGTTCGATGGCACGTCTAACGCCTCGGGTGCCATCTTCTTGGATAGCGATGACACCGCGCCGGGAATGGTCGACCAGCAGACCACGATCTACGGCCACCATATGAACGACGGATCGATGTTCAACGTGATTTCGGACACCACTGATCAGGCGACGTTCGATAGCATCGAGTTTGTGTACTACATCACGCGCGATGCGACGTATAAGCTGCGTCCGCTGGCGACCAAGGTGGTCGAGGACACGTATGCCAAGGCGCGCACGACCAATTTTGAGGGCGACGACGGACTCAAGAACTACCTGTCCGAGATGCTCGACGGCGCTTCTGCCGTGGCGAGTGATGCCACCGATCGTGCCGCTTCGGCAACTAAGGTTGTAACGCTTGTGACCTGTCGTTCGCTGTCGCTGAGCAACACACGCGCCGTCATGGTGCTCACGCCGGTCGAGGAATAAGTTGTTCGAGAGTAGCTAAAAAGGCCCCGTCCCAAATTGGCTACTCGACGACGGTAAGGGAGAAATGATGCTCGAGAGTGGCAAATTGATGCCTTCGATTGATGCTTGGCTGCGCGAGGCCAAGGCCGATGCTTCGGCGGCAGGCTGTGGGATGTATCTGACGCATAACGGTGTGGTGCGCGCGACGCCCAAGGCTGAGGTGCGCGGAGTCGAGACCGATGGCGTGGCGCCTGGGCATAAGGTGGGCGGCATGGTGTTTGGCTTCGATGCTCAGAAGGTGCAGGCTGCTATCGAGGCGACGCGTGCGATGCCGGGTATCGGCTATGTGCGTGTGTGGCTGGCAAGCGGCGAGCTTGCCGTAGGTGACGACATCATGCTCGTGCTCATCGGCGGGGACATTCGCCCGCACGTGGTCGATGCGCTGCAGGCGCTCGTTGGCACCATTAAGAACGAATGCGTGAGTGAGGTCGAGCGCGAGGCGTAGAGGCTTGCGTCGATAGAAGGATCGTTTATAAAAATGCCCACCGGTACGTGTGATACCGGCGGGCATTTTGCGTTTTGGGCGCGGTGGGCGCTACACGCGCGTCGCATCCTTGGGGCTCATGGTCATGCTCTGGAAGCGGTTTTCCATGTACTCGTTATCGAAGTGCTCTCCGTAGAACTGTGCGACGGGAATGTCCGGCTCCGTGCCGTTAACGCGCTGGTACCAGTAGTCGAGCGACTGCAGCGTCATGACGCCGTCGACCAGCATGATAACGGTAAAGATGACGGTGGCCGAGTAGCGGCTCTTCCAGGGGATCTTGTTGATAAGCTTAAGCAGCCTCGGCAGCAGCAGCTTGATCCAGATGAGGCCGCCCAGGCCCCACAGGCAGGCGAAGCCCGTGCAGGTGCGTCCGCCCGTGAGGACCACGAGCGGATCGGGCAAACCGAACAGCGTTATGTGCGAGTAGCTCCACGAGACCACGCCAAACGCGGTCTGCATAAACCAGCCCACGAACACCTCAAAGCTGGCGCCGAGCAGGGCGCTCACCAGGAAAATGATGATGGGGTTCTTTTTGTAGAAGCGGTTAAGCACCATGGTCATGAGCACGGCGCCAAATCCGTAGATGGGACTGAAGGGACCAAACAGCATGCCGGCGCGGTTCTGGTAGACGCCCGGGTCGTCGACCGTCATGTGCCAGATGTCCTCGGCGATCAGGCCGAGCACGCAGCAGACAAAGAATACCCAGAACAGGTTGAAGTAGTTGAGCTTGATGTAGCCCTCGCCGGTTTCATCGCGGCCGAGCATGCCCTCGGCGGCGGCGTCGCGGTCGAGCATCTCCTGCAGGCGGCGCTGCAGTTCGCGCTCCTGACGCAGCGTGGGGTCGACGGTTGCCGAAAGTGCAACGAGGATGCCGAGCTGGATCGCGGGACGCAGCAGGAAGGGCCCGATGCCCTGGAGCATCACGTCGACCAAAAGCTCGACGACGGTGAATGCAATAAGGATGTAGGACAGGCGGGCGGCGTTGCGGCGCTGGTTCTTGATAAGGTCCAGGCCAAAGATGATTAGGATGACGGCACTTGCCGCAGAGAGCATGATGCCGGCGACGATAAGGCCGACTGCGACGAGCGTGTTGTCGCCGAGCTTTTCGGTGGCGTTGCCGTTAACAAGTGCCGTGATGACCTGCCACATAAAGGCAGCGACCGACGGGAGCGTGCCCACGCCGGAAAGGATGCACAGGACGGCGTACACCTTAATGATGAGGGGGATCTTCTTGACCTCCGTGGCGCTGGGGACGCTGGGGTCGAGTTCGTTTCGATCCATACAGAACCTTTCTCGCTTTGTTGTAGGTTATAAGGATACGCCGCCGACCTGCCAAAAGACAGGACGAACGTCCCAATTGCAACTTTGTAATCCCCAACGGTGGACGCGGCGGCCATCTGGGGGGCGCGGGCGCTTGCACTGGACAGACCGATAAAATGTTTGGCAACAAAACTGATTATTAGCTCGGTGGGCTTTTAAAAAGCGCTGTTCATGCGCGGGAGTGCTTGTCTTGCCGTGCGTATAATAGGGCAGGTAACGCCAAAAATACGAGGCTCTGAGGGGATACCATGTCTCAAGAAACCATCCGCGCGGCCGAGCGTGCCGCGGGACAGGTGAACACCATGTCGACGTATGATCCGGACTCCGACCAGCTGCATGAGGAATGTGGCATTTTTGGTGTGTGGGCACCCGATCGCGATGTGGCTCGACTGACGTACTTTGGCCTGCGTGCACTGCAGCACCGTGGCCAGGAATCGGCGGGAATCGCCGTGGGTGACGGCGGCACGGTTATGGTCCGCAAAGACCTGGGGCTGCTCGATCGCGTGTTCTCCAACGCCGACCTGTCGACGCTCTCCGGCCAGCTGGCCGTGGGCCACGTGCGCTATGGCACCGCCGGTGCCAAGAGCTGGGAAGCCTCTCAGCCGCATCTTTCTACCATCAACAGCGTCATTATCGCGCTTGCTCACAACGGCACCCTCGTCAACACCGACGAGCTGCGCCGCCAGCTGATCGAGCTGGGCGTGCCATTCCTCTCCAATTCGGATTCCGAGGTCGCGACCAAACTCATCGGCTACTTTACCCAGCGTACGGGCCATCTGCGCGAGGGCATTCGCAAGACCATGGAGCTCGTGCGCGGCGGCTACGCCATGACGCTCATCAACGAGCAGGCGCTCTACGCATTCCGCGATCCACACGGCATTCGCCCGCTCGTGCTGGGCAAGCTGGTGGACGAGGGTCTGGACCAGGCCGATGCCGCAGCCGTTTCGCAGCTGCCGTCGCAGGACGGCGCCGCGACGGTCGACTCCGCCGTCCGTGTCACGCGCGCCGGCGGCTGGGTCGTTGCTTCCGAGACCTGCGCACTCGACATCGTGGGTGCCGAGTACGTCCGTGACGTCCGTCCCGGCGAGATCTTGCGCATCAGCGCCGAGGGCCTGGTATCCGAGCAGGGCGTGCCTGCAGCCGAAGAGCCCGCCAACTGCATCTTTGAGCAGGTCTACTTTGCCCGCCCCGACTCCATCATGAACGGCAAGAGCGTCTATGCCTGCCGTTACGACATGGGTCGTCAGCTGGCACATGAGGAGCCTGTCGAGGCCGACCTGGTCATCGGCGTGCCCGACTCCGGCCTGCCGCCTGCGGAGGGGTATTCGCACGAGAGCGGTATTCCCTTTGGCGAGGGCCTTATCAAGAACCGCTACGTGGGCCGTACGTTTATCGAGCCTACGCAGGAGTTGCGCGCCATGGGCGTGCGTATGAAACTCAACCCGCTGCGCGACAACATCGAGGGCAAGCGCCTGGTCGTCATCGACGACTCCATCGTGCGCGGCACCACCATGGTGCAGCTCGTCAAGATGCTGCGCAACGCCGGCGCCAAGGAGATTCATATCCGCATCAACTCGCCCGAGGTCATCTGGCCGTGCTTCTACGGTATCGATACCGACGTGCAGTCGCAGCTTATCAGCGCCAACAAGACGGTCGACGAGATTTGCGAGTATATCGGCGCCGATTCGCTGGCCTTCCTTTCGGTCGAGGGCCTGCTTAAGGTCATGCCCAAGGGCGGTTACTGCGATGCGTGCTTTACCGGCCGCTACCCCGTGGCGATTCCCGAGAGCTTTGGCCGCGACAAGTTTATGGAGGGCTTTAAGCCCCGCAACCTGGACAAGCCGCTGCACTTTGACGACGACGCCGTGATCGAGAAATACGACGACCGCAGCTGGGAAGAGGAGCACGGCGAGGCATAAAACCTGCCATATGGGGACAGGTTTATTTTGGTAGGTTTTACCTGCTGTTTTGTTGATATGACGGCGCGTGCTGTTATGGCGCGCGCCGAAATGAACGCAACTATGAGCACCGTTTGGCGCCCGTGCGGCGCCACGGTAGTGGGAGAGGAAGGCTCAGATGAGCGACAGCAAGCATGTGACGTACGAGGACGCCGGCGTCGACACCGCCGAGGGCGGTCGCGCCGTCGACGCGATTAAGCAGATGGTCAAGGACACTAACCGTTCCGAGGTTATCGGTGGCATCGGCGGCTTTGGCGGCCTGTTCTCGGCCGCCGCGCTCAAGGATATGGAAGACCCGATCCTGATTAGCGGTACCGACGGCGTGGGCACCAAGCTCGTGCTCGCCCAGATCATGGACCGTCACGAGACGGTTGGCCAGGACCTGGTCGCTATGTGCGTCAACGATATTCTGGCTTCGGGCGCCGAGCCGCTGTTCTTCCTGGACTACGTTGCCATCGGTCACATCGAGGCCGAGCACATGGCAAAGATTATCAAGGGTGTGGCCGACGGCTGCAAGCTCGCGGGCTGCGCGCTCGTGGGCGGTGAGATGGCCGAGCACCCGGGCGTCATGGCTCCTGCCGACTACGACCTTGCCGGATTTACCGTGGGCGTCGTCGACCGTCCCAAGATGCTCGACCCCGCAAACGTCCGCCCGGGCGATGTGATCCTGGGCCTGCCTTCCACCGGCGTGCACTCCAACGGCTACTCGCTCGTGCGTAAGGTCATTGGCGTCGACGGCGTTAAGCCGGGCACGCCCGAGGCCGTCGCTAAGGCCGAGGAGCTGAGCCGTCCGCTCGAGGAGCTCGGCGGTGCATCGCTGGCAGACGCTCTGTTGGCCCCCACGCGCATCTACGTCAAGCCGATCCTGGAGCTGCTGCGCGGCGGCGCCAACGTGCACGCCATCGCCCACATCACTGGCGGCGGTATTACCGAGAACCTCAACCGTGCGCTCGCCGATGACGTCGACGCCGTGGTCACCCGCAACGGTGCCGAGATGGGTTGGGACGTTCCGCCCGTCATCACCTACGTGTCGCGCCAGGCCGAGCTTGCGCCCAACGAGGCATGCAAGACCTTCAACATGGGCGTCGGCCTGTGTCTGATCGTCGCCCCCGAGGACGAGGCCGCCGTGACCGAGGCACTGGTCGCGCTGGGCGAGAAGCCGTTCCGCGTGGGCGAGTGCGTCGAGGGTTCCGGTAAGGTCGTGTACTCCGATGAGCGCTAACGAGCAGATGGCTGCTGCCGAGGGCCTGGACTTTGTGCCCTATACCCGTCCGACTGGCACCGATACGGCTGAGCCGCTCAAGATCGGTGTGCTCATCAGCGGTTCGGGTACCAACCTGCAAGCGCTGATCGATCTGATTGCCGCCGGCAAGCTCAACGCTTCTATTGAGCTTGTGGTGTCGAGCCGTCCTTCGGCCAAGGGTCTGCAACGTGCAGAGCGTGCGGGCATCCAGACGCTTACGCTGTCCAAGGATGTCTATGCCGACCCCATCGCCGCCGACGAGATCATCGCGCACGAGCTGCTCGAGCGCGGCTGCGAGTATGTGGTCATGGCCGGCTACATGCGCATGGTGCATACACCGCTGCTGGCGGCGTTTCCCAACCGCGTGGTCAACTTGCATCCGGCGCTGCTGCCGAGCTTTACCGGTGCGCATGCGATTGACGATGCCTTTGTGCGCGGCGTTAAGGTAACTGGCGTGACCGTGCATTTTGCCAACGAGGTCTACGACAACGGTCCCATCATCGCCCAGCGTGCGCTGGCTGTCGAGGAGGGCTGGGATGTCGACACGCTCGAGGAGCACATCCACGCGATTGAGCACGTGCTGTATCCCGAGGTCGTGCAAATGCTCGCCGACGGCCGCGTCCACGTGCTGGAGAGCGGCAAGGTCGCAATTGATGCGCCCCGCGGCTAGCGGCGCACAGTACAATTTAGTTGAGTGGTCAGGGTGGTCATTGGCGCCAAGGCGCGCGTGGCCACCTTTTGTTTTGGGTAGTCATCGGGGACGTTCTTGAATGACTAGGTGAGAGAGGTGAGCGCATGGCGGATAACGAAGCGCTGTTTGCGCCTGAGCTGGTGTTTTTTGATTGGGAGTGTGCGACGCCGGATGAGGTGTTCGCGCGGCTTGAGGGCGAGCTTGTACCGCGTGGCTACATTGCCGACGGTTGGTTCGACGCCGTTCGCACGCGCGAGGATGCCTATCCCACGGGTCTTGCCATGCCGGCGGCAAACATTGCCATTCCGCATACCGATCCGGGGTTTGTGGCCAAGCCCTATATCGCGGTGGTGAAGCCCGCCGCGCCCGTGACATTTAACGCTATGGCTGGCATGGGCGCTCCGGTGCCGGCGCAGATCGTCATCAATCTGGGCATCGCCGAGCCGGGCGGCCAGGTCGAGGCCCTGCAGGCGCTCATGAACATCTTTATGGACGCCGATGCCGCAGCCGACGTGCTCGGCCAGACCACGTCCCAGGGCATGGTCGACGCCATCCGCCGTCACTTCTAAGGTGCCGGCTGCCAGAGCTGTCCCCTTTGCACCAAAATGGTGCAGATTAACCTGTCCCCAATGCACCAAGCGTGCCGCGGGGGCTGCGTTGTGACACAATGGCGTTTGTTCGATTCGTTATGCGAAAGGCCAACTATGGCAAATAAGAAAAAGAACCCCGCACCCGAGCCGACGCCCGAGCAGCAGGCTCGCGCCGCCTCCAGCTCTCGCAAGAAGCAGCGCAAGACCCGCGTGTCCAAGACCGTCAAGATCGTTCTGGTGGTCATCGGCGTGCTGGCAATGCTGCTTTCCGTCTCGGCCATGGCGTGCTCCGGCCTGATGTCGCAGGCAGAGGATACCTCGGGCTACAAGCTTACCGGCGGTGTAGCTGCCACTATCAACGGCACCAACCTCACCGAGGACACCGTGACCAAGCAGATCATGAGCATGCGCACGTCTTACGGCTACACCAAGGACAAGGACTGGGCGCAGTATCTGGTCGACAACGACCTCACGCCCAAGAAGTACCGCAAGCAACTCATCGACTCCTACACGCAGCAGATTCTGCTTCAACAGGCACAGAAGGAGAACGGCGTGACGGTGTCGGACGAGGAGGTCGAGAAGGCTTGGAAGGACGCGTGCAAGAGCGCGGGCGGTGCCAAGGCCTTTAAGAAGACCCTCAAGACCTACGGCTACACCGAAGACACCTATAAGAGCTCGCTCAAGGAGAGCCTGGCGCAGCAAAAGCTCAAAGATGCCGTGGCGCCCACAAGCAAGCCCAAGGACAGCGAGATTGTCGATTACATCAACGAGAACCTGTCCAACTACAATGACGCCCGTCGCTCGTCGAATATTCTGATCAAGGTCGATTCCGACGCTTCCGACGAGGACAAGGCCGCCGCCAAGGCCAAAGCGCAGGAGTGCCTGGACAAGATCAACTCCGGTGAGCTGAGCTTTGAGGACGCCGTTGAGCAGTACTCCGAGGACACCGGTTCCAAGGAGAAGAAGGGCGATGTGGGCTGGGATAAGCTCACCACTTTCGTCGACAGCTACCAGACGGCACTCGAGGGGCTCAACAAGGGCGACGTGAGCGAAGTCGTCGAGTCGACCTATGGTTACCACATCATCAAGTGCACCGACTACTTCCATGTCGATAATCAGGTTGATGACATCAACCAGGTGCCCAAGGCCATCAAGAAGTATGTCTCCAACGTGGTGAAGACGCAGGCGGCCAGCACTGCATACAGTGAGTGGCTGGAGCAGTACAAGAAGGACGCCGACATTACCGTCAACCCCATGCCCAAGGACGTACCCTATAACGTGAGCCTGAAGGGCGTCACCAAGAGTTCGACCGACGATTCGTCGACGACTGAGTAATCATGGGGCGGTGCTCGCGCGAGTGCCGCCCACGCTATTGAGGAGGATTTGAAGATGACCAACGAAGAGCTGCAGAAGGAAATGATCGCGGCCATGAAGGCCAAGGACAAGGTTCGCCTGTCCATCATTCGCCAGGTCAAGGCCGAGGTGAAGAATATCGAGGTTAACGAGCGCCGCGATGTGACCGAGGAAGACGTCAACAGCATGATCAAGCGTCTGATCAAGCAGACGAGCGAGACGCTGGAGATGTCCATCAAGGCCGGCACCGACCAGGAGCGTACCGACAACCTGACCGAGCAGGTCAAGATTCTGGAGAGCCTGCTGCCCGCGCAGGTTTCGGGCGAGGAGCTCGAGG
This sequence comes from Coriobacteriaceae bacterium, assembly GCA_905194545.1. Taxonomy (GTDB): domain Bacteria; phylum Actinomycetota; class Coriobacteriia; order Coriobacteriales; family Coriobacteriaceae; genus Collinsella. The sequence continues at coordinate 46,910 of CAJJSS010000013.1, forward strand.
CCCTGATCGAGCAGGTTATCGCCGAGCTGGGCGCTACGTCCAAGAAGCAGATGGGCCAGGTCATGGGTGCACTCGGCAAGGCCACCGGCGGCAACTTCGACAAGCCTGCGGCGGCAAAGATCGTCGGCGGCAAACTCGCGTAATTTGTTACGCGGTTTTACCAAACCGCGTAACGGCTCGACGCTGCAAACCCGTACACACGGCAATCTGACGTTCAATTTCAAGGGCGCGACCATAAGGTCTGCGCCCTTTCATTTCACGTCACCTTGCTCGCGTGTACGGGTTTTCGCTGACTTATGCTCAACAAGGGCGGTTGAGCGCTCATTGGGGACAGACTTAAATGAGTGCCCAATGAGCAGGCACTCATTTAAGTCTGTCCCCAATGAGTGGGTGGAAGATTGCGGGTTCTTTACGGGAATGTAGTGTGGGCTGCGGAAACGTGGTTCTTTCCGTACAATAGTTCAACTCGTGTAAACGCAGGGAAGGGACATACATGGCAGACATGATCGAGATCAAGCATCTCAACAAGTACTTTGGCGACCTGCATGTGCTCAAAGATATCAACCTCACCGTCAAGCGCGGCGAGAAGCTCGTAATGATCGGGCCTTCCGGCTCGGGTAAGTCGACGCTCATCCGTTGCGTCGATTATCTGGAGGAGCCCACGTCGGGCGAGGTCATCATCGACGGTACGCCGCTTACCAAAAAGAACCACCTGGAGATGGCTCGCAAGTATAGTTCCATGGTGTTTCAGCAGTTCAACCTGTATCCCAACATGACGGTGCTCGGCAACCTGACGCTCGCGCCCATCAAGCTGCAAAAGAAGAGCAAGGAGGAGGCGACCGAGATCGCCATCGCCGCACTCAAGCGCGTCGGCATGGCGCATAAGGCCGGCGAGTATCCGCAGAATCTCTCGGGTGGTCAGCAGCAGCGCATCGCCATCGCCCGCGCCCTGTGCACCAAGCAGCCCATCATCCTGTTTGACGAGCCGACTTCGGCGCTCGACCCCGAGATGGTCCAGGAGGTTCTGGACGTTATGATTGAGCTCGCGCAGGAGGACATCACCATGATCTGCGTGACGCACGAGATGGGCTTTGCGCGCCAGGTGGCCGACCGCGTCATCTTTATGGAGGACGGCCGCATCCTGGAGGAGGGCACGCCCGAGCACTTCTTCGATAACCCCGAGAACCCGCGCTGCCGCGAGTTCCTGTCCAAGATTCTGCACTAGGCGCGGTGATGGACATGACGGATATGACGAGGGCGGCTGTATCGCGCCGTCACTTTTTGCAGCTGGCTGGCGCCGGCATGCTTGCGCTGACGGGGACCGCGCTTGCCGGTTGCGGCAACTCCACCAGCGGCGAGGGTTCCGACAAGGGATCCAAGCTTGCGGCCATTAAGTCGCGTGGCCATCTGAATGCCGGCGTTAAGAAAGACGTTCCCGGCTACGGCTATTACGACACCGCCAAGGGTCGCTTTGAGGGCATGGAAGTCGATTTGTGCTACCAGATTGCCGCTGCCGTCTTTGGCGTGAGCTACAAAGAGGCCCGCGCCCAGGAGCTTGTCGAGTTTACCGACGTAACGCCCAAGACGCGCGGCCCGCTGATCGATAACGGCCAACTCGACGTGGTCGCGGCGACCTACACCATCACCGACGAGCGCAAGAAGAGCTGGGATTTCTCGACGCCGTACCGCACCGACTACGTTGGACTCATGGTCAAGAAGCGTTCGGGCTTTACCTCGATTGAGGATCTGGATGGCAAGGTCATTGGCGTGAGCCAGGGCGCCACCACGCAGGGCCTGATCGAGCAGATGATCAAGGACAACGGCTTTAGTTGCAAGCCCGAGTTTAGGGCCTTTAGCGGCTACCCCATCATCAAGAGTTCGCTCGACGCCGGCAATATCGACGTCTTTGCCATGGATCGCTCCACGCTGGCCGGTTACATGAACGAGACCGTTGAGCTGCTGCAGCCCGAGGTCAAGTTTGGCGAGCAGGGCTACGGCGTGGCGACCAAGAAGGGCTGCGACCTTTCGGCCGTGGTCGATCAGGTGATTTGCGATCGCCTGGCCGACGGCTGGCTCGACCAAGAGGTCAAGACCTGGGGTCTTGTATAGGCGCATCGTCCAAGGAAGGAATCAAATGCTCGAAGGATTATTTGACGCCGACCGTTGGTCGACGACATTTCAAAACATGGGGCCCTTCTGGGAGGGCTTTGGCGTGACGCTACAGGTGGTCGTTGCCGGTCTGCTGCTGTCGCTGGTGCTGGGCACGCTGCTGGGTGTGTTCTCTACCACCCGTTCGCGCGTGCTGCGCGCCATAAGCCGCGTGTACGTGGAGTTTTACCAGAACACCCCGTTGCCCGTGCAGGTGCTCTTTATGTACATGGCCGGTCCGCAGTTTTTGCAGGCCATAACCGGTGCCGACCAGCCGGTGCGCATCGCGCCGTTCGTGCTGGGCTTCTTGGGCGTGGGCCTGTATCACGCGGCCTACATCTCGGAGGTTATCCGCACCGGTATCGAGGCGGTTCCGCGCGGTCAGATGGAGGCGGCGCAGAGCCAGGGCTTCACCCGTGCGCAGGCGTACTGGTACATCGTGCTGCCCCAGACATTCAAGATCATCCTGCCGCCGCTGTGTAACCAGGCGCTCAACTTGGTCAAGAACACGTCGGTGCTGGCGCTTGTGGCCGGCGGCGACCTTATGTACCGTTCCGACAACTTTGTGAGTCTGTACGGTTATCTGCAGGGATACATCGTCTGCTGCCTTATGTACTTCATCATCTGCTTTCCGCTCGCCATGCTGGTGCAGTGGCTCGAGCGCCGCTCCAAGGAGCGTCCGCGCGGCGTGAGCCTCGCCGAGCTGGGGCTCGACAACGTAGAGGAGGCCTAGCGCATGGAAATCTTCAACGCGACCAACCTGCTCTACATTTGGGGCGGCTTTGTTAAGACGATCGAGATCTCGGCGCTGTCGATCTTTTTCTCGCTCATCTTTGGCACGGTGCTGGCGCTCGTTAAAAGCTATGCGCCCCGCCCGTTCCGTATTTTGGTGAGTGCCTATATCGAGCTGTTCCGTTGCACGCCGAACCTGCTGTGGATCCTGTTTATCTACTTTACTGTGCAGGGTTTGGACATTGTGATTTCGACCATCGCCTTTACGCTGTTTACCAGTGCTGTTATGGCCGAGATTGTGCGAGGCGGTCTCAACTCGATTCCGCGCGGCCAGTTTGAGGCAGCGCAGAGCCAGGGCTTCGGCTTCTTTGCCACCATGCGCTACATCATTCTGCCGCAGACGTTTAAGACGATCATTCCGGCGCTGTTTAGCCAGTGCACGACCGTCATCAAGGACAGCTCGTATCTTTCGGGTATTAACGTGGCCGAGCTCATGTACACGGCAAACGTCGTGATGGCCCACGCGATCGACCTGTCGCAGGTGCTTATGCTCTACGGCCTGGTGTTTGCGATGTACTTTGTGCTCAACTTTGGTATCTCGCTGCTGGTTCGCGCATATCAGAGGCGAATGGTGGCAGCGTAGAATGTGGCAAAGGGACAGCCCCTTTGTCACATAGAGAAAGGAATCGCGATGAGCGATCTGGAGAATAAGAAGAATCCTGTGGTCATTACCATCGCGCGCGACTTTGGCGCCGAGGGCCACGAGATTGGTCGCATGCTTGCCGACGAGTTGGGGATTCCGCTGTATGACAACGAGCTGCTGGTGCGTGCGTCGCTGCGCGCGGGCGAGTCGCTCGATAAGATGGCCGCCTACGACGAGCGTCTGGCCGTGGAGAACATGGCGTTTCTGCCCGACCGCTACGATGCGCGTTCGTACTCGGACAAGTTGTTCCAGAAGATGAGCCAGGTGATTTTGGACCTGGGCGAGACCGAGAGCTGCATTATCGAAGGCCGTCTGTCCGATTACCTGCTTCGCAACAACCCCAACCACATTGCCGTGCTGGTGACCGCTCCCTTTGAGGACCGCGTCGAGATTGTGCGCAAAAAGCGCGGTCTCAACAAAAAGAAGGGCGCCAAGCTGGTCAAGCAGCAGCAGAAGGCGCGCGAGGCGTTCTACAAGCGCTACAGCGCCGGCAAGTGGAAGATGACGAGCGGTAAGGACATCGTCGTCAACCGCGCCAAGCTGGGCCGCGAGGGCTGCAAAGACGTTATCGCCGCTGCCTACCGCTACAAAGTAGCGCAGCTCGAAGACTAACCGACCAAAACCACCACAAAGGGGACAGGCACCTTTGTGGTGGTTTTTGTTTTAGGCCGAGGGGAAGGCCTTGGCGGCAGTGCCTATCCTCGGCTTTTGCATAGTCTCGATCTGTAACACCAAGCCAGCGAAAATGGCTCTAACTGTTACAGATTGAGATGAACCGTTCGGCCGTCAGCCCAACGTCTTGATCTGTAACACCAGGCGGCATATTTGGTCTCTAACTGTTACAGATTGAGATGCGGCGTGGGCGGCCGGCACAATATCTCAATCTGTAACAACTGCAGGGCTCAACGGACTCCAGCTGTTACAGATCGAGACAAAACGACCAGGCAAGTCCCAAACCACCACAAAGGGGACAGGCACCTTTGTGGTGGTTTGGGCGGCCGGTATAGAAAAAGTCCCCGCCGGGCGTGTGCTCGACGGGGACTCTGCCGTTTGATGGCTAGCGCTGTGGGTGATTACTCGCCCAGCAGGCTCTTGGTGATGGAAGCAGCGGCCTTCTTGCCGGCGCCCATCGCCAGAATGACCGTAGCGGCACCGGTGACGATGTCGCCGCCGGCCCAGATGCGGGGATCGGTGGTCTGGCCGGTCTCCTCGTCGGCAACGATGTAGCCCCACTTGTTGAGCTCCATCTTGCCGCCGATCTTCTTTGCGAAGGGGTTGGCGTTGGTGCCGATAGCCGAGATCGCGACGTCGCAGGGGATCTCCTCGATAGCGCCCTCGATGGGCACCGGGCGACGACGGCCGGACTCGTCGGGCTCGCCGAGCTCCATCTTCTGGACCTTGACGGCGCACACGGAGCCGTCCTCGCCAGCGACAAACTCGAGCGGGGAAACGAGCGGCAGAACCTCGACGCCCTCGGCCTTAGCGTGGTGCAGCTCGGCGCGACGGCAGGGCATCTCGTCCTCGGTACGACGGTAGGCGATGATGGCGTGCTCGGCGCCCAGGCGCTTGGCGGTACGGACGGCGTCCATAGCCACGTTGCCGCCACCAAAGACGACGACGTTCTTGCCGTGCTTGGTGGGGGTGTCGTACTCGGGGAACTTGTTGGCCTTCATCAGGTTCACGCGGGTGAGGTACTCGTTCGCGAAGAAGACGTTGGGCAGGTTCTCGCCGGGGACGTTGAGGAACTTGGGCAGGCCAGCGCCGGTTGCCACGTAGATGGCGTCGAAGCCCTGATCGAACAGCTCCTCGGCCGTGGCCATGTTGCCCACGACGGAGTTGTACTCAAACTTGACGCCCATGTCCTCCAGGCCGTCAATCTCGCGCTTGACGACTGCCTTGGGCAGACGGAACTCGGGGATGCCGTAGACCAGCACGCCGCCGCCGGTGAAGAAGGCCTCGAAGACGGTGACGTCAAAGCCGTTGCGGGCGAGCTCGCCGGCGCAGGTGATGCCGGACGGGCCGGAGCCGACGACGGCGACCTTCTTGCCGTTCTTGGGAGCCATCTTGGGGGTGGAGGCGAGCTCGGGGCGGTCACCCAGGAAGCGCTCGAGCTGGCCGATGGCCACGGGCTCGGACTTCTTACCACGGATGCACTTGCCCTCGCACTGGTTCTCCTGCGGGCAGACGCGGCCGCAGATGGCGGGAAGCATGGAGTCCTCGCGGATGGTATCGAGAGCGCCGCCGAAGTCCTTCGCGCGGATCTGCTCGATAAAGCGGGGGATGTTGATGTTGACGGGGCAGCCCTCGACACAGAACGGCTTCTTGCAGTTGAGGCAGCGCTCAGCCTCGGCCAGCGCCATCTCCTCGGTGAAGCCCTTGTCGACGGGGCGGAAGTCGCAGGCGCGCTCGGCAGCCGGCTCCTCGTTATCGGGGGTGCGGGGCGACTTCATATCGGCAACGAAACGACCGTTAACTAGTGGCATGCGCAGCTCTTTTCCTCATAGGCCTTGAGGGACTCGCCCTCTTCGGAACGGTAAGCGGCCTGGCGGGCACGAAGGTCATCCCAGTCGACCAGGGTGGCATCGAAGTCGGGGCCGTCGACGCAAGCAAACTTGGTCACGCCGCCCACCTCGACGCGGCAGCAGCCGCACATACCGGTGCCGTCAACCATGATGGGGTTGAGCGACGCGGTGATGGGGGTGTCGTACTTCTGGGCGGTGAGGGTCGAGAACTTCATCATCGGAACGGGGCCGACGCAGAAGACCTGGCTCACGGCCTTGTCCTGCAGCAGGCGCTCCAGCGGAGCGGTGACAACGCCCTGCTCGCCGTAGGAGCCGTCATCGGTGGTGATGTGGATGTGGTCCTCGTCGAGGAGCTCGCGGAACTGGTCCTCCATGAGCAGGAGGTCCTTGGTGCGGGCGCCCATGATGGCGTGCACCTCGTGGCCGGTCTCGACCAGGTGCTTGGCGACCGGGAAGGCAATTGCCAGGCCGACGCCGCCGCCAATGACGGCGCAGGGGCCCTCGGCCATCTCGGTGGGAACGCCCAGCGGGCCCACGACGTCGCGCAGCGACTCGCCGGCCTCATAGGTGGAAAGCATCTCGGTGGTCTTGCCGATCACCATGAAGATGAACTCGACCCAGCCCTCGTCACCGTTCCAGCCAGCCAGGGTAAACGGGACGCGCTCGCCCGTCTCGTTGGCGCGAACCATGAGGAACTGTCCAGCGTGCGCATGTTTGGCGATTGCGGGCGCCTCGATGCGGAACTTGAACACCTTCTCCGAGAACTGCGTCTTCTCCAGGATCTTATACATAGAACCCCTCTCTTGTTAGGGCCGCCGAACCGTGCCTCCACGGAAATGGACGGTAGCCCGAGTAAAACCGTACGCGCACAGGCGTTGTGCAGACATACGGTGCAAATTATACCCTCATGGACATGCTGTTTACGTGTGTCTTCGGCGGTTGGGAAAAGGGTTTATCCCGACCTACCAAAAAGGGACAGGTTTATTTTGGTCGGTTTTATCAGGCAAAACGACAAAGGGGGCCGGCCTCGCGCTTCGTTGAGGCCGGCCCCCTTTGGAGCGTTATGCATGTATGGTGGCAGCGTGTTTATTGCGATGCGGCCACCGCGGCGTTTCCGCAGATAAACCTGCCAAAATTAACATCCCTAAATGGTAGGTTTTAGTGTTTGCCGTTGGCGGAAGCGGCGCCGTTTACGTGATCGCGGGCGTAGATTACGCCGTGGACGATGGCCAAACCGGCGGCATCTGCGGCGCGGGCGCAGGTGTCCTGGAAGTCCTCGGCCTCGCGGGCGCGCAGCTGCTTGAGCACATAGTCTGCCACGGCCATCTTGCCGGGAGGGTTGCCGATGCCGGTGCGGATGCGGCTGAAGTCGCGGCTGCCCATCTTGTCGATGATGGAGCGCAGACCGTTGTGGCCAGCATGGCCACCGCCCACCTTAACACGCACGTTGCCGGCGGGAATATCGAGCTCGTCGTGGATGACGAGCAGCTCCTCGGCCTTGATCTTGTACTCGCGGCAGAGCTTGGAGATGGGGCCGCCCGAGGTATTCATGTACGACTGCGGCTTGACCAGTACAATCTGGCGCTTACCGCCCTCTTCCTCGGGATCGTTGATGTTGATGAGCGCGACCTCGGCGCCGGCCTGGTTTTTCCAGTACGTGACGCCGGCCTGACGGGCCAGCTCGTCGATTGCCTTAAAGCCGGCGTTGTGGCGGGTTTCGGCATATTCCTCGCCCGGGTTGCCAAGTCCGGCAACCATGCGAATCTTAAGCGGCTGTGCAGCTGCCATATTTGTCCTTCCGTTACACATAAAAGTTTAATCAACGACAAAGGCTACCACGCCCGCCGAAGGCGAGACTTCGTTTCAGCGAAATCCCACCAGACAAAAGCGTGGCCGCGGCAGAGCGAGCCGTCGGAACAGAAGAAACCCCCGCGCGACCTTTGCGAAGCAAGGGGGAGCGCGGGGGTTTCTTCTGTTCCGACGGCGAAGCGCCGGGTTGCAAGGACGATGCGATTACAGCGCGAAGTCGCCGCCGACGAGCGTGGAGACGGGCTCCTCGTGGTAAACGGCGGAGATGGCCTGAGCGAACTCCTCGGCGACCGAGATGGTCTTGATCTTGCCGCCCACCTCGACGGGGATGGCGTCGGTGACGACGCACTCGACGATGGGGGCGTCGTTCAGACGCTCGATGGCCGGGCCGGAGAAGATGCCGTGGGTGGCGCAGACGTAGATGTCGCCAGCGCCCATAGCCTTGAGCTCCTTAACGTTGGCGCACAGGGTGCCAGCGGTGTCGATCATGTCGTCGTTGATGATGCAGGTCTTGCCCTTGATGTCACCGATGATGCCCATGACCTCGGCGGCGTTGTGGCGCGGACGACCCTTGTGGGCGATGGCCAGGTCGCAGCCGAGCATGTCGGACAGCTTCTTGGCGGCCTTGGCGCGGCCCACATCGGGGGAGACGACAACCAGGTTGTCGGTGTCGAAGTTCATTGCGTTGTAGTACTGGCCAAACAGCGGCAGTGCGGACAGGTGGTTAACCGGGATATCGAAGAAGCCCTGGATCTGGCCCTGGTGCAGGTCGAGGGTGATGATGCGGTTGACGCCGGCGCGCTCGAGCAGGTTGGCGACGAGGCGGGCGGTGATGGGCTCGCGCGGGCCGGCCTTGCGGTCCTGGCGGGCGTAGCCGTAGTGGGTGATGACGGCGGTGATGGAGCGGGCGGATGCGCGCTTGGCAGCGTCGGTGGCGATGAGCAGCTCCATGAGCATGTCGTTGACGTTGCCGCCGGCCACGGACTGAATCAGGAAGACGTCGGCGCCGCGGACGGTCTCGTCGTAGCGGGCGTAAATCTCACCGTTGGCGAACTGCTTTAGCGTAAGGCCCGAAAGCTCGACCCCAAGGTACTCAGCGATCTTCTGAGCGAGGGGACGGTTGGAGGAACCGGAATACACGCGGATGGACTTGCGCATATTCTCCGACTTCTCGGGATCATTAATCGGCATTACCCTTCTCCTTTATATATCGAATGCCATATAGATGCCTTTTTGCATTGTAACCGCGCGGCGGGGTTAATCGGGTCTTGATAACGTCTTTACCGTCAACGGACACGAACCGACCACTCATTCTGTCGCGCAGGTCAGCATAGAAAAAGGAGCCGTCCCCATGGGAACAGCTCCTTAGATGCTTGGTAAAACGTTATACCTCGTCGTCCTCGTGCAGACGGCGGCGATAATCGGCGGCCCAGCCCTCAATATTTACCTGACGGGCGCGGCCCAGACCGAGCGCGTCGGCCGGGACCGGCTCGGTGATGACGGAGCCGGCGGCCACGAGCGCGCCGTCACCGATCTGGGCGGGCGCGACCATCATGGTGTCGGAACCGATGAAGGCATCCTTGCCGATGACGGTCTTGTGCTTGTGCACGCCGTCGTAGTTGCAGGTGATGGAGCCCGCGCCCACGTTGACGCCGGCGCCCATGGTGGTGTCGCCGATGTAGGACAGGTGCGGAACCTTGGAGCCCTCGCCGATCGTGGACTTCTTGATCTCCACGTGCGTGCCGGCCTTGGAGCCGTCGAGCATGTGGGTACCCGGGCGCAGGTAGGCGCGCGGGCCGCAGTCGACGCCGTTCTCGATGACGGCCTCGATGGCGATGGTCTCATCGATGATGCAGCCGCTGCCGACGGTGGTGTCGGTGAGGCGGCTGTTGGGGCCGAGCTGGCACTCCTCGCCCACGGTGACGTGGCCGATCAGGTGCGTCTGAGGCCACACGACGGTGTCGCGGCCGATGGTGGCGTCGGGGCCGATCCAGGCCTGCGTGGGGTCGATGAACGTAACGCCCTCGGCCATCCAGTGCTCGTTGATGCGGTCGCGCGCGATGGCGGTAAGCTGTGCGAGCTGGATACGGCTGTTGACGCCCAGACCGTCGCGGTAGTCGTCGCAGTGGAAGATGGAGACTGCCTGGCCGTGGCCCTTGAGGATCTCGAGCATGTCGGGCAGGTAGTACTCGGACTGCGCGTTGTCGTTGCCGATCTCGTCAATGTGTGCGGCGAGCTGCGCGCCGTCGAAGGCGTAGCAGCCGGCGTTGCACTCGAGCAGCGTGGCGGCCTGCTCGGGCGTGCAGTCTTTCTGCTCGATGATGCGCTCAATCTGGCCGTCGGCGCCCAGCTTGATGCGGCCGTAGCCGAAGGGGTCGGGCGGGGTCATGGTCATGACGGTGCAGGCGAGCTCGCCGGTAGCGACGGTCTGCGCGAACTTGGCGACGGTGTCGGCAGTGATGAGCGGCAGGTCGCCGTTGAGCACGACGACGGGGCCTTGCGTGATGCCGCAGGCCTCGAGCGCGACCTTTACGGCGTGGCCGGTGCCCAGGCGCTCGGTCTGCTCGACGCACTCGACCTTGGTGGCGCTGTTGGCGTAGGCGCCGTCGATAAGGGCGCGCATCTCGTCGGCGTGGCTGCCGATGACGACCACGACGCGGCTGCAGCCGGCCTTGATGGTGGCGTCGACGATCCACTGAACCATGGGCTTGCCCAGGATCTTGTGCGAAACCTTGCAGTGGTTCGACTTCATGCGGGTGCCCTCGCCAGCGGCGAGGATAATTGCGGTTGCGTCCATGTGATCTCCTGTTACGTTATAGAGACGTGTGTTTGGAAACGATACACGGCGCAATATGATACCGCAGGCATATGACGAGCGCGTAACGATTGGTTTGCGGCGGTTGAGGCTTGCGCCGCCGGCGTGGCGTTTGCACTGCGTGCGTGCGGCGTTGGCGGTGCTGCGGAGCTGTTGTTTGAGCGAGGGGACGGGGGTGCCCGTGGACAACATACGAGAGGAGTTTGGCGGCGAGCCCGTCGCGGCATTCTCGATGTCGCATCCGGCTGTGCCGGCACTCTATATAGCGCTGACGCTGGGGCTCACTATGTTCTCGATGCAGCCGGTACTGATTGCGCTGTCACTTGCGGGCGGGCTGGCGTATGGATTTGCGACGCGTGGGGCTGCCCGCACGTTGGGGGCGCTTCGCTGGCAGCTGCCGGTGATTTTGATTATCGCGCTGGTCAATCCTCTGTTTAGCGCCTCGGGCTCGACGGAGCTGTTCCGTATTGGCATGCGCGCGGTGTATCTGGAGAGCATGGTATACGGCCTGTGCATGGGCGGGCTGTTTGTGGCGAGCATGCTGTGGTTTGAGGCGGCGGCATCGATGCTCGAATACGACAAGGTACTCGCGCTGCTGGGCAATGCCGCGCCGGTGATTGCGCTCATGATCTCGATGTGCATGAGGCTTATCCCGCAGTTTTTACGCCGCTGTCGTACGGTGCTGGCGGTGCAGGATGCGATTGATGTGCCGGGCCGCGCGCCGGCCGACCCCGTACGCTCGCGCCTGCGGGCGTCGAGCGTGCTGATGGGCTGGGGCATGGAAGATTCGCTTGAGCGCGCGGATGCCATGCGCTCGCGCGGGTGGGGTGCTGCGCCGCGCCGTACGACGTATGCGCTGTATCGTCTGGGGCGCGGCGATGTTGCCGCGCTGGTTGGACTTGCAATGTTTGGTGCCGCCGCGGTGGCGGTGGCATGGACCGCGACAACGCAGTATTCGTTTTACCCGCAGCTTTCGGTGCCCGCGCCGTGGCTGGGCTATGTCGTGTACGCTGCCTGGATGGTGCTGCCCTGCGTGCTGCATGCGATCGATGAGAAGAGGTTCGGCTGATGGCTCGGTTGGATAGGGGCCCGGTGTCGGGCGCGGCGTGCGACCCGGATATGTCGGCGATTGAGGTGCGGAGCCTGAGCTTTACCTACCCCGGGGCTGATGCTGCGGTGCTCGAGGGGCTCGACTGGTCTGTTCCCCAAGGTGCGTTTGCGCTGCTTGTTGGCGGTACCGGATCGGGTAAGTCGACGCTGCTGTCGTTGCTCAAGCCCGAGATCGCTCCGGCGGGCGAGTGCACTGGCGATGCGCGCGTGCTGGGCGAGAACGTTGCCGACATGGACGTGCGCGCGTCTGCGGAGCGCGTGGGCTACGTGTTTCAGGATCCCGAGAACCAGATTGTGTGCGAGACCGTGTGGCACGAGATGGCGTTTGGCCTGGAAAACTTAGGCATGTCGCGCGACGAGATGCGCCGCCGTGTTGCCGAGACCAGCTATTTCTTTGGTCTGGAGGACTGGCTTCATCGCGATACCGATACGCTTTCGGGTGGCCGCAAACAGCTGCTGTCGCTTGCCGCCGTCCTGGCGCTGCGTCCGCGTGTGCTGCTACTCGACGAGCCCACGTCTCAGCTCGATCCCGTTGCCGAGAAGAATTTTCTGCACGCGCTGTTTCGCGTGAACCGTGAGCTGGGCTGCACGGTTGTTGTGGCTACGCATCAACCGCGGCCGATGCTCGAGTATGCGACATGTGCGTACCGGATTGAGGACGGTCACGTGCGCGAGGTGGCGGATATGGCTTCTTTGGGACGCCGAGAATCGCTGTTTTCCGACGACATGTTGGGGTGGGGTGCCGTCCGATGTGCAAAAAACGGAGTATTCAGCAGGCGTGAGGACAATTTGGGCTCTCTGGAGCCGCCCGGGGACGTATCGAGCGCGAAAAAAAGCTCGGAATTGGACAAATCGTCCGAATTTGTGGCGCAAACGTCGCTCGAGAACGGCTCGGAAGCCTTCCCGCGCACGGATGGAAGCAGAATACTCCAAAAAATGCACGGCGGGTCGGCTACCACCCTGGCAGGGAGCTGGTTTCGCTACGATCGCGCGGGCGGTTGGGTGCTGCGCGGGCTCGACGTGGCGTTTTCGGCCGGTGCGGTGCATGCGGTCGTGGGCGGCAACGGATGCGGTAAGTCGACGATGCTCTCGGTGCTGGCGAAGACCGCCAAGCTGCAGCGCGGCCGCATGGTGCGCGGAGCGGCCTCGGCGGCGCTGCTGCCTCAGAACCCCAAAGCATTGCTGGTTGCCGAGACGGTTCACGATGAGCTGATGGAATGGGCCTCGACCTGCGGATATGACGAGAACTTGGCGCGGGAGCGTGCGGCGAGCTTGGGGCTGTCGGGTCTGGATGGGCGCCACCCCTACGATCTTTCGGGCGGGCAGCGTCAACTGCTTGCATTGGCAAAACTGCTGCTAATCGGCCCCGAACTGCTATTGCTCGATGAGCCCACCAAGGGTCTAGACCTGTTCAGCCGCCGCATCACCGCCCGCGCCCTGCGTGACCATGCGAAGGTTGGTGGCACCGTCATCATGGCCACGCACGATCTGGATTTTGCCGAGCAGGTTGCCGATGACGTTGCCATGATGTTTGACGGTGAGATTGCCTGCATGGAGCCGCCGGCCGACTTCTTTGCCGACAACGTGTTTTATAGGGCGTGATGGGATGGCGGATTATCGCATCGTGCGCCTACTCGCAAAACTGGAGATACCGCTGCTGCTGGCGGTGCCAGCCGTGATGGCTGCGGCGTTGCTGGCGGGCGTTGAGCAGGCGGCGCTCGCCATGCTTGTCGTGGTGGCGCTGGTGCTTGCGCTGTTCTTTGCAGGCTACGAGGCGTCGCGACCGGGCCTGCGCCAGATTATGCCAACGCTGGTTCTGGCGGCGTTGGCCGCGGCGGGGCGCATCTTGTTTGGCCCCATTCCCGACTTTAAACCCGTGAGTGCCATCGCCATTATCGCGGGGGCGACGCTTGGCCGCCGCAATGGTTTTATGGTTGGCGCGCTGGCGGCGCTGACCAGCAATTTCTTTTTTGGACAGGGCATGTGGACGCCGTGGCAGATGTATGCCTGGGGGCTCGTGGGATACGTTGGCGGTGCGCTGGCGCATGCCGGCGCTTTTGATCGCGCCGATGGCACCGTGCGTATGCCGGCGCTGCTGACCTACGGCTTTGCTTCGGGTTTGCTGTACGGCGTTGTGATCAACGCCTACGACATTATCGGTTTTGTTCAACCGCTCACGTGGGCGGGTGCCATGGCGCGTCTTGCCACCGCCGTACCGTTCGATATCACGCACGGCCTCGCGACCTGCGTGTTTTTGGTCGCCCTGTACAAGCCTTGGTGTCGCCGCATCAACCGAGTCGTCGTGAAGTACGGGCTGTAGGGCTGGTGCGCCGGGGCGGGAATCAATACTGCCGAAGTGCCATTTTAAAACTATGCCGGTTTACGGGGCCAGATTGGCACAAGCAGACCATGCCGGCTATTTTTGAAATAGAGCAAGCCGTTTACCTGCGGTTTTATTATTTCGGAATTGCGTATGGTTGGGGGTTCGCGATATAGCCCCGTAAACTGGCATAGTTTTAAAATGGCCGGCTGATATGACGGGCGTCGTGACCCTCAAGAGCTAAATTGATCCGTTTTCTTCCGTCTCCAGACGTCCCCGGGGAATCAGCTGAACTCGCCCGCCACGAAATCGGCCTATCTACTACGTTTGGCCCGACACCCCCAAACACAACCGCGTTTTATGAAAAACCGCAGGCTTTCTACCTGCGGTTTTCTTTTTGCGTTGTTCACTGTGGTTGAGGGTAGTGGCTTAAACGTAGTAGATGGGCCAGTTTCGTGGCAAGCGAGCTGCGTGGATGATCTCGCGAAGTGAAAATGATTCCTTTTCCTCCGTCCCCAGGGGATCAGCTGGGGCTAGAGCTCTAGCGTGAGGGTGACGGGGCAGTGGTCGCTGCCAAAGATGTCGCCGCGGATGCCCGTGTCGCGCACGTTGCCGGCGATTGTGTCGCTTACCAGGAAGTAGTCGATGCGCCAGCCGGCGTTGTTCTTGCGGGCATTAAAGCGATAGCTCCACCAGCTGTAGACGCCCTCGACGTCGGGGTTTGCCGCACGCCAGGTATCGGTAAAGCCGGCGTTGAGCAGCTCGGTAAACTTGCCGCGCTCCTCGTCCGAAAAGCCGGCGTTGCCGCGGTTGGACTTGGGGTTCTTAAGGTCGATCTCCTCGTGCGCCACGTTAAAGTCGCCGCAGGTCACGACGGGTTTGCCGGTCTCGCGCTCGAGCGCGTTCAAAAAGCCGCGGTAAGCATCGTCCCAGGCCATGCGCACGTCGATGCGGGCGAGTTCATTTTGGGCGTTGGGTGTATAGACGTCGACAAACCAGAACTTGTCGAACTCCAGCGCGCAGACACGGCCCTCGGTCGCGGCTTGGGCAACGAGCTCAGCTGCCTCACCCTCGCCGGCGTAGGGCAGCAGCGCATCGGCGTGCAGCACGCGCAGCGGTTCCTGGCGGCTAAAGACCGCAGTGCCCGAATAGCCTTTACGCTCGGCGTAGCTCCAGGTTTGGTGATAGCCGGGCAGGTCAATATCGACCTGGCCTTCTTGCAGCTTGGTCTCTTGCAGCGCCAGGATATCGACGTCGAGTTCTTGCGTGATCTGGATAAAGCTCGGGTCCTTTTTGAGCACGGCGCGCAGGCCGTTGACGTTCCACGAGGCGAAAGTGTAAGTCTGAGGCATGGTGTCCTTTCGACGGGGTTGGCAGGCTTAAGATTAGCGCAACAGAGGCGGGGCGGGCCCCGCGGACGACGGCGCAATCGCAGTCGCCCCGACCAACATGGACGGAGGACTCATATGACGCAGGCAATATTGGACCCCAAGCAGGCGTCCGCCGCGCTGGCGGATCTGTTTGACACCCACAAGCGCGTGGTCTTCTTTGGCGGCGCTGGTGTTTCCACGGCAAGTGGCATCCCCGATTTCCGCAGCGTGGACGGCCTGTATCACCAGCAGTTTGCCTATCCGCCCGAGACCATGCTCTCGTACAGCTTTTACGAGACACATCCGGCGGAGTTCTTCGACTTTTACCGCACCAAGATGATCGCGCTTAACGCTAAGCCCAACCGCTGTCACACCAAGCTGGCCGAGCTGGAGCGCGCCGGCAAGCTTGATGCCGTGGTGACGCAAAACATCGACGGCTTGCATCAGATGGCGGGCTCGCAGCGCGTGTTCGAGCTGCACGGATCGGTCCATCGCAACATTTGCCAGTCGTGCGGCGCGGTCTATAGCGCCGAGTGGATTTGCTCGCGCGAGCACGAGGACGCCGCGGGCGTGCCCGTGTGCCCTGCGTGCGGTGGTCGCATCAAGCCCGATGTGGTGCTCTACGAAGAGCCGCTCGACGAGCATGTGTTGACCGGTGCCGTTGCCGCCATTGCCGCGGCCGATGCCCTCATTGTGGGTGGGACCTCGCTCGTGGTGTATCCGGCGGCAGGCCTTACGCGTTACTTTACTGGCGATACGCTGGCCATTTGCAATTTGGCGCCTACCGATCAGGATGCAAATGCCGACCTGCTGATTTCTTGCGACATCGCGGCCGCGTTTGCGTTCTAGCCCGTGTGCGCGGATACAATAGAAAGACTGATTGCAAAGCGACCCCGCCGTCAGCGCCCGAGCGCGGCGGCGTGGGCATTTTAGGAGGATGTTCATGGCGAACGACAGCAAGACATGGCGGTGCGGAAAGTACGAGCTCAGCTTTGATCGTCCGCGCATCATGGGCGTCCTCAATGTGACGCCCGATTCGTTTAGCGACGGCGGGGAGCACTTCGACCCGGATGCCGCCGTCGAGTACGGCCTGGCGATGCTCGATGCCGGCGCCGACATCATCGACGTGGGCGGCGAGTCCACGCGCCCCGGCTTTACCCCGGTCAACCCCGACGAGGAGGCGCGTCGCGTGCTGCCCGTCGTGCGCGCGCTCGCCAAAGAGGGCGCTATCGTCTCGATCGATACGCGTCATGTGGCGGTTGCCAAGGCGGCGGTGCGCTGCGGTGCTTCGATTGTCAACGATGTGACGGGCTTCACCGACCCCAAGATGGTCGAGTTCTCGCTCTACGCCAAGATCGAACGCCATTTCCTGGCCAAGATGGAGTCGGAGGACGACGCGATCATCACCGACCCCAAGAAGGCGGTCTATACG
>CAJJSS010000014.1:0-60237 GCA_905194545.1 Coriobacteriaceae bacterium
GGTCATGCCGCCGAAGTTGAAAGGCAGATTGCCGCTCTGGCGGGTTTGCAGCGTCGGCCAGTTACGGCGTTCGGTAGAACGCCATAACCCTAAGACTCGATGTAGTCTTTGAGCTTGCTGCTGCGGCTGGGGTGGCGGAGCTTGGCCAAAGTCTTGGACTCGATCTGGCGGATACGCTCGCGCGTGACGCCAAACTCGCGACCGACCTCCTCGAGCGTGCGGGGATGCCCGTCGACAAGGCCAAAGCGCAGCTCGATAACCTTGCGCTCACGATCGGCAAGCGAGTCGAGCACCTGGGTGAGCTGCTCCTGCAGCATGGAGAAGCTGGCAGCATCGGGCGGAACGATAGCCTGGGAGTCCTCGATAAAGTCGCCCAGCTGGGAATCCTCTTCCTCGCCGATGGGGGTCTCGAGCGACACGGGCTCCTGCGAGATCTTCTGGATCTCGCGGACGCGGTCGGCGCTCATGTCCATCTCGGCACCGATCTCCTCGGGGGTCGGGTCGCGACCCAGATCCTGAAGGAGCTGGCGCTGCACGCGGACGAGCTTGTTGATAGTCTCGACCATATGCACGGGAATACGGATGGTACGGGCCTGGTCGGCGATAGCGCGCGTAATGGCCTGACGAATCCACCACGTGGCGTACGTGGAGAACTTAAAGCCCTTCTGGTAGTCGAACTTCTCGACGGCGCGAATCAGACCGAGGTTGCCCTCCTGGATCAGGTCCAGGAACAGCATGCCGCGGCCAACATAGCGCTTGGCGATGGAGACGACCAGACGCAGGTTTGCGCTGATGAGTGCCTGCTTGGCTTCGAGGCCCACGTTCTCAATGCGCGTAAGACGACGCATCTCGGCACGCGTGAGCTCGAGCTCACCGGCATCGGCAGCCTCGAGCTTCTCGGTGGCCTCAAGACCGGCCTCGATCTTCATGGCCAGATCGACCTCTTCGGAGGCGGTCAGCAGATCGACCTTGCCGATCTCCTTGAGGTACATACGAACAGGATCGCCAGTCAGCATCACCGTGGAGGCATCGATGCCACGCACGCGGGAGCGTGAACGGGACGTGCGCACGGTGCGCTTCTTCTTGCTCTTGGAAGAACCCATCTCGGCATCGGCCTGACGGGCCATCTTGAGCTCGTGATCGTCGAGCGAGCCGGAATCGTGCTCGTCGTCGTCATCGAAATCGTCGGTATCGGTATCGTTATCGTCATCGTCGACGTCCATGGGGGCGTCGTCGTTACCGCTCGCGGAGATAATCTGGATGCCGCTGTTGCGCAGCGCGGAATACACCGCGGTGAGCTGCTCGTCAGAAACATCGATATCCTTCAGGGCGACCTGAATCTCGTCCTCGGTTACCGAAGTCCTGTTTGAGCCGTTGCCCATAAGCTTTGCAACGTAGGATTCCAGCCCAGTACCCGTGCTCTCAGTCTTTTTTGGCACAGATTCTCCCTTCATAGTCCACAGGACTCAATACTTTAGCACACACATCGACGTCTATACCCAAAAAGAGGACAGGATATAGGCGAGAATACGCTGGTTGACCACAACATCTAGGCCTATTCGGCGTCTGCGGCCTCCAGACCGATCAAACGGAACGGGTCCGCCACGCCGCCGATCGACTTTTGCAGTTCGCGTTGACGCTGCGAATCCTGCGCGGCCTGCACGGTCAGCGCGCGACGGGCCTCATCGTCGAGCGAACGGTCCTGGCGCAGCTTGGCCTGTGCGGCACGCATGCGGCGCTTGATGGTGTAGAGCTCGAGCGTATCGAGCATGAACACGATGTTCGTCTCGGTGGGGTGCTTGCTCGTCGCCGAGATGCGCCCGGCACTCACAAGCGTTGCCGCCTCGGGACACACCGAGCGCGCCGCATCCATGCAGGCTGCAGGATCGGTTCCCGGCGGCGTTGCCAGAACGGCCCATGCGATGGACTCGTGACGTGGGTCAACCCACTCGATAGAGCAGATGCGGTCGGCATACGTGCGGAACAGGTCGGGGTAGCTCGTGAGCATGGTCAGCAGCTCACGCTCCCCTGCCAAGGACTTACGCTCAAGATCAGTAAGAACCATCGGCGCCGCCGCAGCCGGAGCACCCGAACCATCAGTCGCAGGTACAGCACCCATACCATCAGGCGCGTCGATCGGCGGCAGGTCGTCGACGACCTCCACGGGCGCGGCGCCGTAGGCATCGAGCGGGACGTAGTCATACGGCTCTTCTTCGACCGGCGCGGACACAGGCGGCGTCGCGCCCGATGCCCAAGCACCGCGAGATGCCCCCTGCGAACCAGACGTCCGACCGCCCGCGCTACCAGAGCGCTCAGCCTGTGCCCGCTGGCGCTCATAGTTCTGCTCACGACGTCGTTCCGCATCCTCGCGCTTGGCGACATCGCGAAACACACGGCCCGAGCTCGCACGCACTGTCTCCAGATCCAAACCCAACAGGTCGGCAATTTGAATAAAGTACGTGTCGATCATATAGCTGTCGCGCAGCGGATAGATAAGCGTCAGCGCATCCTCCAGCGCCTTGGCGCGACCGCCCGGCGTGGAGATGTCGCTCGACTCCTGCAGCGAACGGTACACGAAGTCCATGAGCGGCTCGGCGGCGTCAATGCGTTTCTGCAGCTCCCCTCCGCCGTGCGCCGTGATGAACTCCATGGGATCGTTACCGTCGGGCAGCACCACGCAGCGCAGGTCCATAGAATCCTGCTCGATAAACTGAATCGCACGGCGAGCGGCCTTTTGACCGGCGGCATCGCCGTCAAACATATACACGATGCGCTTAGCAAAGCGGGTGAGCGTCTTGACGTGATGCTCCGTGAGCGCGGTGCCCAGCGTGGCGACAACGTTTTTAATCCCCGCCTCCCAACAGGCGATGCAGTCGGTATAGCCCTCCACCACGATGGCGGTATCCTGCGCGACGATAAACTCCTTGGCCCAATTAAAGCCGTAGAGGTTTCGCTTTTTATGAAACACGCTCGTCTCGGCGGTATTGAGGTACTTGGGTTGGCCGTCACCCATGATGCGACCACCAAAGGCAATGTTGTGACCCTGCTCGTCAAAGATGGGGAACATCACGCGGTCGTAGAAGCGGTCGGCAAGCTGCCCGCGCCCGCGGCTCACGGCAACGTTGGCATCGATCATCTCCTGCGGGGTAAAACCCGCCTGGGACAGGTGCGACACCAGCGCGTTGCGGCCCGGTGCAAAGCCCAGGCAGTAGCGGCGGCAGACGTCGCCACCCATGCCGCGGCTGGCAAAGTACTCGCGCGGACGGCCGTCCTTACCGCGCATAAGCATGGTGTGATAGAACTGGGCGGTCTCAGCGCACAGATCGTAGATGCGGGCACGCTTGGTACCGCGCTCGCGGCGGTCTCCGGTGTCGTGCAGCTCAATACCCGCGCGATCGGCCAAAAAACGGATTGACTCGGGAAAGCTCAGGTTCTCGCGCTTCATGATATAGGTGAAGACGTCGCCACCCTCGCCGCAGCCAAAGCAATGCCACACCTGCGTGGCGGGAATAATGTGGAAGGACGGCGTCTTTTCGCCATGAAAAGGGCAGCAACCCCAAAACTCATGGCCGCGGGGCTTGAGCTCAACCGTTTCCTGCACGATGGCAACTAGGTCGGACGCAGCGCGTACCTGGTCTTTTTCCTCATCACTAATCACGGACACTCACCCCCTGCTCGCCCAAGTTGTGACGAATATCTTCGATATTACCCTCGACGGTCGCGATCAACTCATCCAGCGAATCGAACACGCGCGACGGACGCAGCCAGCGCGTAAACGCCAGCGAAACGGAAGCACCGTACAGGTCGCCCGTATAACCAATTAAGTTAGCCTCGAGATGCGATGAAGCGGCATCGTCGGCATACGTCGGCGGCAGGCCGACATTAACGGCAGCGGGCCACGCGATGTCATCGACGAGCACCAGACCCTCATACACACCATCGGCAGGCACCTGAATGCCGTCGGGAACCTGCAGGTTTGCCGTGGGAAAGCCCATGTCAGAACCCTCGTGACGGCCACGAATAACACCGCCACGCAGCATATACGGGCGGCCGAGCAACTCAGCAGCAAGCTCCACATGGCCCTGTCCCAGCTCATGACGAATGCGGGTGGCGCAAATGGCCTCACCGCCCTCGCAAAGCAGGTCGTGACCATACACGTCAACGCCGCGCTCGGAACCCCAAGAGCGCATCTCGGCAACACCAGAAGCACCGCCACGACCCAGCCTAAAGTCGCTGCCAACGCGAATCGAACGAATGTCGACAACGCGTGACAACAGTGCGAGAAAACCGACATGGTCGAGCGCCGCAACCTCAGGCGTAAAGGGAACGGCCACCACTGCATCGACCCGGGTTTGAGCCAGGGCATGCAGACGGTCGGCCGTCGTCATCAATTTTTGAGCGGGCGAAGGGCTCACCACGACGTCCGGGTCGGGATCGAAGGTAACCACGACCGCCTTACAGCCATGGGCACAAGCATCACAGACAAGCGCTTCGATGAGTTCCTGGTGTCCACGGTGCACACCATCGAAAACGCCGATGGCGATGGAGGCAGCACCCAAGTGCTCGCACTCATCAAATGCATCGGCAGCAACGATGCGAGCCTCGTCCGACTCGCCCGCGAAAAAGATACGCGCGAGCTCGCGAGCGGACAACATCATCGAACACCGCCGATTGCCTGCGGAAACACGTGCTCCATGACAAAGCGGCCACTCTCAATGCGGGCGAGCGCCTTGAGTCCCCCATCGAGCACCAACGCAAACGGCGCCTTCGAGGCATCGAAATCCGCAAGCGCACGCTCAACGGGAATGCGTCGGCCGCAGAGCAGGTCATCGGCAAGATTGCCAGGCAAGTCAACACGCGTGGCGCCCAGGGCAGCAATGGGATCCAGGGCAAAGCCAGGCGCGGACTCGGGGGAAAGTTCCTCGACCGCATGACAAGCGCCAATGGAAACAACACCGGAGGCCGTGCGGCGCAACGCGGAAATGTGCGCGGCGCTCTCACAGGCGCGGCCCAAGTCTCGAGCGAGCGCACGGATATAGGTGCCCTTGCTCACCGAGAACGCCACGGTCCACACACACGTATCACCTTCGCCGCCCACGGCGATCAGGTCGGCGGCATAGACCTCGACGGGGCGCGGAGGCAGGTCCACCGCATTGCCCTCGCGAGCAGACTTGTAGGCGCGAACGCCATTGACCGAGATAGCCGAAAACGCCGGCGGCACCTGCATCTGCGGACCCAGCATGGCCGCCAAGCGCTCACGGGCATAGGCAGGATCGCGCAGCTCGTTGGCAATAGCCACCGTGCGGACCGCCTCGCCCTCCGCATCATCGGTATTGGTCTCGGCGCCAAACGAGATGTCGGCGACATAGCTTTTGGTATCGAGGGTTAGCATGCCCAGCAAACGAGTAGCCTGGCCAACACCCACCACCATGACACCCGATGCCATGGGGTCGAGCGTGCCGGCATGGCCGACGCGACGCTCATGGAGGGCGCGCCGACATTGCGAGACCACATCGTGGGACGTGCAGCTCACCGGCTTATCGACGGCGAGCAGCATATTCAGTTGAGAAGGCGTACGACGAGCCATGTACCATCCAAAAAGTTAAAGCTCGACGGTCACCGAAGCGGGATCCTCCCCTACCAGTTCGGCCAGCATGGGAAGTGCCACGGTGAGCGTCTCGAGAATCGTTCCGTTGTTGGAGAAACCGGCGGCAGCGGGATGTCCGCCTCCGCCAAAGGCAGCAGCGATCTCGGACACGTTGAGGTCGCCCTTGGAGCGCAGGTTGCCGCGCACCTTGGTATCGCCCTCAATGCCCTTCAGGAACAGGCAGACTTCGACGCCCATCACCGAGCGAACCACATCGACCAGGCCGTCGCACTCATCCGAGGTGACACCGCAGGCCTCAAGGTCACTCTGGTACGCGTAGCTATACGCGACGCGCCCGTGGGCCACCGTCTTAATGCGGCCCATAACGATGGACTTGAGGTGCAAAAATTCAACGCGCATGCTCTGGTAGACCTCGAGTGCCACACGCGCCGGATCGGCACCGTGGGCAACCAGACGCGAGGCTGCATGGAACGCGGCGGCATCGGCGTTTTGGTACTGAAAACGGCCGGTATCGGTAACCAAGCCACACAGCAGGCAGGTCGCAACGCCATCACGTGCGACAATGCCGCAATTGTCCAAGAAGCGGTCGATGATCATGGCGCAGGCTGCAGCTTCGACGCGCCTCAGGCTGAGCTCGGCAAACTCCTCACGCGCCGGATGGTGATCGAAGCACACCACATGCTTGGAGCGACGAAGCACCTCGGCGGAATTATTGAGACGCTCGACGACCGGCACGTCCACCGAGATGAACAGGTCCGGATTGCCGGTGTACGCAGATGCCGGCACCAGGCGATCGGAGCCTTCCATAAAGCGGTAAATGCGCGGAACTGGGTCATCATCTGCCAGCAGCAGCGCAATGTCCTTGTTGGGGAAAAACTTCATGAGCGAAAGGCCCAGACCCAAAACGGAGCCCAAGGCATCGCCATCGGGAGAAGTATGTCCCGAAATCGCAATGGAGGACGCACCCTCGATGAGCCCGAGGATGCGTCGCTGAATATCTGCAGACTCGCACGAGGCGAGGTCGGCGGAATTAGTCATCTAAAGCTGCCTCCTGGGCGGCATCCGCTATCGGATAGCCGTCCTCGTCCTTTTCGATCGCAAGCGTGGCGGGAACGTTTTCCAGCGCACGCGTGATGCGCTCGGCCTCATCGGTCGAGCGATCGATGCGAAAATCGAGCTCGGGCGTAACACGCCAATCGAGCGAGCGAGCCAACAGGCTGCGAATACGGCCCTTAGCGCTTGCGAGCGCCTCCATGACCTCGTCGTAGCGGCTCGCATCGCACGACACGTACACGCGCGCGAACGAACGGTCCACCGTGACCTCGACCGCTGTCAAAGTAACCAGGTCGAGACGCGGATCGGAAACCTCAAAGAGCAGGATATAACCGAGCTTCTCGCGAAGCTGCTCGCCCAGACGGCGGGTTGCCTGCGTTTGCTTCATAGCGCTACCCCCTACTCGGTACGGGCAACCTGGTCGATACGGTAACCCTCGATCTGGTCGCCGGGCTTGATGTCCTGGAAGTTCTCCAGGCCAATGCCGCCCTCGGAACCGCTCTTGAGGCTCTTGGCCTCGTCCTTGTAGTGACGCATCGAGGCGATCTTGCCGTTGAAGACCACGATGCCGTCGCGCACCAGACGCACGGAATCGGTCGCGGCGATCTCGCCCTCTTCGACGCGGACACCGGCGGCGATACCGACTTTAGGCACCTTGAAGGTGTCCAGGACGGTCGCGGTACCCGTGGAGACCTCGACCTCGGTGGGCTTGAGCATGCCGATACGGGCAGCGTCGAGCTCCTCGAGGCACTTGTAGATGACGTCGTAGCAACGGATCTCGACGCCCTCGCGCTCGGCGGCGGAACGCGCCTTACCGTCGGGGCGGACACCAAAGCCGATGATGATGGCGTTGGAGGCGTCGGCCAGGACGACGTCGGTCTCGTTGATGGCACCAACGGCGGAGTGGATCGTGTTGATGCGAACCTCGGACTGATCCATCTTGTCGAGCGAGTCCTGAAGGGCCTCGATGGAACCCTGGACGTCGGCCTTGATGATCAGGTTGAGCTCCTTGACCTCGGCGTCGGCAATGGTCTCGAAGAGGTTCTCGAGCGTGACGTGCTTGACGCGGCTCTGCTCCTCGATACGGGCCTTGAGTGAACGCTCATCGGCCAGGGCGCGAGCCTCGCGCTCGTCCTCGAAAACGCGGAACTCGTCGCCGGCGTTGGGCACGGACTGCAGGCCCAGGATCTCGACGGCGTCGGAAGGACCGGCCTCGGTGACGGCGTTGCCCTTGGGATCGAGCATGGCGCGGACGCGACCGTAGGTAAGGCCGGCGACCAGCGTATCGCCCACGTGCAGGGTACCGCGGGTCACGAGCACCGTGGCAACCGAACCGCGGCCCTTGTCGAGCTTAGCCTCGAGGACGTTACCGGAGGCAAAAGTGTCGGGGTTGGCCTTGAGCTCGAGCACGTCGGCCTGGAGCAGCACGGTCTCGAGCAGGTCGTCGATACCGATCTTCTGCTTGGCCGAGATGTTGACGAACATGTTCTGTCCGCCCCACTCCTCGGGGATGATGCCG
This sequence comes from Coriobacteriaceae bacterium, assembly GCA_905194545.1. GTDB lineage: Bacteria > Actinomycetota > Coriobacteriia > Coriobacteriales > Coriobacteriaceae > Collinsella. Next base: position 8,181 of record CAJJSS010000014.1, read on the forward strand.
TACTCGGTGAGCTCCTGGCGCACGCGGTCGGGGTTGGCACCCGGCTTATCGATCTTGTTGACGGCGACGACGATGGGTACGCCGGCGGCCTTGGCGTGATTGATCGACTCGATGGTCTGGGGCATGACGCCGTCGTCGGCGGCCACGATCAGAATGACGATGTCGGTCACCTTGGCACCACGGGCACGCATGGCCGTAAAGGTGGCATGACCCGGGGTATCGATGAAGGTGATCTTGCGGTCGTTGATCATGACCTGCGAAGCGCCGATGGCCTGCGTAATGCCGCCCGCCTCGCCGGCAGCAACGCCGGTGTGACGGATGGCGTCGAGCAGCGACGTCTTGCCGTGGTCGACGTGGCCCATGACGGTGACGACCGGTGCGCGCGGCTTAAGGTCGGCGGGATCGTCGTAGAACGAGAAGGTATTCTCCTCCTCGGGGGTAATGATCTTGATCTGACGACCCAGGTCGTCGGCAACGAGCTCGACAAGGTCATCGGACATGGACTGCGTCATGGTGAGCGGCGTGCCCAGCAGGAACAGGCGCTTGATGATGTCGTTGGCCGGAACGTCGAGTGCCTCGGCGAGTTCCTGGACGGTAACGCCCTGGGAGACCTTGATGGCGTCGAGCTCCTCGGGGTTCACGCCCTGGGCCAGCGCCTCCTCTATCTTGCGCTCCTCCTGAGCCTTGGCAGCCTCGCGCTCGCGCTTCTCCTTGCGCTTCTTGCGGCGACCGGTGGACTCACGAGAGGCCTCCTCGACGGCAGCACGAGCCTCCTCGAGCACCTTCTCGCGGCTGTACTCCTCGGCCTCACGAGCCATGCGGCTGTAGTGGTCCTCTTCGTTGTTGTGACCGCCCTTGCGCTTCTTGCCCTTGCCCTGCTTATCGGGGTTGGGGAAGTCCATGCCGGCAGCGACGTTGTTGCTGGCGTTGGTGCGATGGCTGTGCGGACGGCTCTCGGAGGCGTTGCGCTCGGAGTTGTTGTCGGAAGCGTTGCGATCGTTACGACGGCCACCGCGGCGGTCGTTGTTGCCGCCATGACGGTTACCGCGCTCGGCGGCGCGCTCGGCCTTGGCCTTGTCCTCGGCGTCCTTCTTCTCCTTGAGCACGGTCTCCTGTGCAGCGATCTGGTCGAGCAGCGAACGGAAGCGCGAACCGGAGTCGGAAGCGGGAACGGCGCGGCGCTGGGCCTCGCGGGCAGCCTCCTCCTTCTCGCGAGCAAGGCGCTCCTGCTCGGCCTTCTTCTTGGCCTCGGCCTCGGCGCGGGCAGCCTCCTCGGCAGCCTGGGCTGCGGCAAACTGGCGGCGCTCCTCCTCGCGTGCCTTCTCGGCGGCGATGCGCTCGCGCTCGGCCTCGGCGGCGCGAGCGGCTTCCTCGGCGGCAGCTGCCTGCTCCTCGGCCTGCTTGGCGGCCTCGACTTCCTGAGCGCGGGCCTCGATCACCGAGGCGAGCTGCTTGCGGACCATGGCGACATAGGCGTCCTCCAAGGTGGAGGAAGCGGACTTAGCGGGAATCTTCATATCGGCGAGATGACCCATCAGTTCCTTGGAGGTCATGCCGAACTCTTTGGCCAGGGTGGACACACGGACTTTTGCCATATGACTTCACCTACCCTTTCTGGCACCTTGGGTGCCTAGAGACTGAACGAGCGTGGGAGACGCGCCGGGACCCGCCCGGCGCGACCGCGCTAGATCAGGTCCTCCGCATCATCGAAGGCGTCGGTGTCGTGGACACCGCAGAAACGGGAGCCGGGACGGGCCTGGTTGCGGCACTGGATGCCGTCCTCGGACACGTACTCGCAGCGGCGGACGTCCTCGTCCTCCTCATCACCGATCAGGTCGGCGGCGGGTTCCTCGTGAACGGGAACGTTCTTGAGGATGTCGGCGGCAAGCGTCTCGGACTTGATGTCGATGTGCCAGCCGGTCAGGCGCGCGGCAAGGCGGGCGTTCTGGCCCTCCTTGCCGATGGCGAGGGACAGCTGGTCGTCGGGCACAATGACGCCGGCGTAGGCCTTCTCCTCGTCGATGAGGACGCGGGTGACCTTAGCGGGCGACAGGGCGTTGGCGACGTAGACGGCAGGATCGGCATCCCACAGGATGACGTCGACGCGCTCGCCGCGGAGCTCGCCCACGACAGCGCGAACACGGCTGCCCTTGGGGCCGACGCAGGCGCCCACGGGATCCAGACGGTCGTCGAGCGAGTGGACGGCGACCTTGGAGCGCTGGCCGGGCTCGCGGGCGATCGACTTAATCTGGACGGTGCCCTCATAGATCTCGGGCACCTCCTGCTCAAACAGACGACGCATGAGCTCGGGGTGGGTACGGGAGATGACAATCGGCGGACGGCTGTGCTCGCCACGAACCGGCTGCAGGTTGGAGTTGGGGTCGCGAACGTCGATGATCACGGCCTTGATGTGCTGGTTGTGCAGGTAGCGCTCGCCCATCGGACGCTCGTTGCGCTCGTTCTCGTAACGACGCTGATCGAAGTGCGGCAGCTCGGCCTCGACGCCCTCGCGAATCTTGACGATCGTGAAGTCGGGCGTGGACTGCAGCACGGTACCGCTGATGAGGTCACCGATGCGGCCGGAGAACTCCTCGTAGATCTGCTCGCGGGCGGAGTTACGCACGATGGCGTTGATCTCGGCCTTGGCGTGCTGGGCAGCGATGCGGCTCGTATTCTTGGGGGTGACGTCGATCTCCTCGAACTCGGTGAAGTTGCCCTCCTCGTCCATGGAATCGTCGATCGGCTCCAGGCGGTAGACGTAGATCTTGCCGGTGGTGCGGTCGATGGTCACCTTAGCGCCCCACTCAAGATGCAGGATCTCGGCATAGCTCTTGGCGAGCGACTGCTCCAGGCGGTCGATCAGGTAGAGCTGGTCGATGTGCTTCTCCTGGCAAAGCTCCATCAGGGCGGACATCATGTCGGATGCTGCCATCTTACTTTCCTTCCTTCGCGGGCTTGAAGTCGTAGGTGGGCTTCAACTTGCACTTTTTAACATCAGAGAAATCGAGGGTAACGGACTCGCCGTCCTCGAGCTCGAGGGTCACGTCGGTCTCGGTCGCAGCGGCAATCTTGCCGGCGTACTTGCGACGGCCCTCGGTGGCGGTGGAGGTGAGCTCACAGTTCTCGCCCACAAAGCGGGCAAAGTCGCACGGGCGGCGCAGTGGGCGCGCCATGCCCGGGCTCGACACCTCAAGCGTATAGCTCGAAGAGATGGGGTCGAGCTCCTCAATCACGTCGCCGACCCACTTGGTATTGGCCGTGACGTCGTTGAGCGACAGGCTCTGACCCTCGGCACCCTCGATACGCACGCGCACGCAGGGGGCCTTGGTGGCACCCACGAGCTCGACGTCGACGATGTCGACATCGTGCTGGGGAGCGACGGCCTCGAGCGCATCGATGATCGCCTGCTCGGTCTTAGTCTTGACCATTGCGGCACCTCCATCCATACAAAAAAGAAGCGGGGCCGAAACCCCACTTCTTTCAATTACAACTTCATTTGCAAGCAAACTATAGCAATAGCTGCGAAAACGTGCAAGCACAGTACGAATCTGCAGGTCAGCGTGCGCACAGCTTCTCCACAAGAATAGGACAATTGACCGCGGCCAGGCTAAACAAAACGAGGGACGGCCCAACCGGACCGTCCCTCGTTTATTGCATGTCAGCTTTACGCGCAGAGCTTATTTGACCACCAGGTTGACCAGCTTGCCGGGCACGCAGATGGCCTTGACGACCGTCTTGCCCTCGAGCCACTTGGCGACGGCTTCCTCAGCGGCAGCCTGCATCTCCTCGTTGGAGGCGTCGCGGGCGACGTCGATGCGGCCGCGGACCTTGCCGAGCACCTGTACGACGATCTGCACCGTGTCCTCTATGGACTCGGCCAAGTCGAACTCGGGCCAGGCGGCGGTGTAGGCATTGCCCTCGCAGCCGAGCGCCTCATGCCACAGCTCGTCGGCCCAGAACGGGCAGATGGGGGCAAGGACGCTCACGATATCCTTAGCCACGCCGTAGCACAGCGCCTTGTCACGGGAAGCGACCTCAGTGGCGTTGAGGTAGGCGCTCGCCGCGTTGACGAGCTCCATGACGGCCGAGATGGCGGTGTTGAACTGGCCGCGATCGAAGTCCTCGGTGCACTTGGCGATGGTGCGGTGACGCTCGCGATAGAGCTTCATCGCAACCTCGTCGAGCGCTGACTTGTCGAAGGCCACGCTGGCGTCGCCAGACTGGACAAGCTGCCAAACGATACGCCAGGCGCGCTTGATGAAGCGGTTGGCGCCATCAACGGCCTTGGGGTCCCAGTCGAAATCCTTCTCGGGCGGGGCGATAAACAGGATCGCCAGACGCATGGTGTCGGCGCCGTAGGGCTCGATGACCGAGCTCGGGGGCACGACGTTGCCCTTGGACTTGGACATGGTTTCGCCGTTCTCGTCCTTGACCATGCCCTGGCACAGCAGGTTAGTGAAGGGCTCGTCCACGCTCAGCAGACCCAGGTCGCGCAGGGCCTTGGTAAAGAAGCGGCTATAGAGCAGGTGCAGAATGGCGTGCTCGATGCCGCCGATGTAGTTATCGACGGGCATCCAACGGTCGGCGGCCTCACGGGAGAAGGGCAGCTCGGTGTTGTGCGGATCGGTATAGCGCAGGTAATACCAGCTGGAGCAGGTGAAAGTGTCCATGGTATCGGTCTCGCGCTTGGCCGGGCGACCGCAGACCGGGCAGGTGGTCTCGTAGAAGTCCTTGCACTCGGCAAGCGTCTCGCCGGCGCCCAGGTCCAAGTTCTCGGGCAGCGTCACCGGCAGCTGGTCCTCGGGCACGGGTACGATGCCGCAGTGCTCGCAGTGGATGGCCGGGATGGGGTTGCCCCAATAGCGCTGACGGGAAATGAGCCAGTCGCGCAGACGGAACTCGACCTTGCGACGACCGCAGCCCATGGCCTCGAGGTCGGCCACGATGGCAGCCTCGCCCTCGGAGTGCTTGCCACCGCGCATTCCGGTGTACTTGCCGGACTGGACGAGCGTGCCCTCGGCAGCATGGGCGCAATCCCAGTCGACGGTCTCGGCATGGAAGGTATCGATGGTCTCGCCGCTGGCCTCGACGGCTGCGCGGTCGTCATCGTCCAGGATGATCGGCACGATCGGCAGATCATACTTGCGTGCGAACTCAAAGTCGCGCTGGTCGCCGCAGGGAACGGCCATGACGGCGCCGGTGCCGTAGTCGGCCACAACGTAGTCGGCAACCCACACGGGGACCTTTTCGCCGTTAACGGGGTTCACCACGTAGCGGCCGGTAAAGGCACCGTGCTTCTCGAGAGTACCCTGGGCACGCTCGACGGCAGAAATGTGCTTGGAGTCCTCAACGATCTTGGTGACGGCCGCCTCGTACTCCGTGCCCTCGACGAGCTCGTGCAGACGGGCGTACTCGGGAGCCAGGACAAAGAAGGAGACGCCAAAGAGCGTGTCGGCGCGCGTGGTGAAGACGGTGATCTTGCCCTCGTCGCCCTCGATGGGCTCGCCATCGGCGTCGCACAGGGTAAAGTCGACCTCGGCACCCTCGGAGCGGCCGATCCAGTTGGCCTGCATCTGCTTGACGCGCTCGGGCCAGCCAGGGAGCTTCTCCAGGTCATCGAGCAGCTCCTGGGAGTACTCGGTAATCTTGTAGTACCACTGCTCAAGATCGCGCTTCTCGGGCTCGGTGCCGCAACGCCAGCACTTGCCCTCGGTCACCTGCTCGTTAGCCAAAACGGTCTTGCAGGTGGGGCACCAGTTAACCGGATTCTTCTTACGATAGACCAGGCCCTTTTCCCACATCTTCTCAAAGATCCACTGACCCCAGCGATAGTAGTCGGGGCTGCAGGTCTTAACGGTGCGATCCAGGTCGTAGGAGAAGCCCATGCGCCTCATCGTGGCAAGCGCCTGGTCCATGTTCTTATACGTCCAGGCGGCAGCCTGCGTGTTGTGCTTAATGGCAGCGTTCTCAGCGGGCAGGCCAAAGGCGTCAAAGCCGATGGGGTGCAGCACATCGTAGCCGCGCATGCGGGCCTGACGGGCCATGGCATCGCCGATGGTATAGTTGCGCGCGTGGCCCATGTGCAGGTCGCCCGACGGATACGGGAACATCTCGAGCACGTACTTCTTGGGCTTGCTGGCGTCGGTGTCGACGGCAAAGAGGTTGGAGTCCTCCCAGGCCTTCATCCACTTGGACTCAATGGCCTGCGCGTCGTAGGCAGGGATCTCATCCTTATGATCTGTGCAATCGCACATATCAGCTCCTTTAATCTTTAATGGGGTCGGTCGGCTTAGCTTTATTCGCTACTGCGGACAGTCCTGCGCAAGACGAAGAGCACATTAAGTGCTCTTCTTTGCGTGCGGAACTTGTAGCGAACAAAGCTAAGCCGCCCGACCCTAAGGTTAACTTGACTGATGATAGCAAATACAACAAGCGAGATGCCTGCGACTTGCAGGCATCTCGCTTTATCTAAATAACGTGGTTGAAACTCAACCTTTATGTGCAGCTCTTATCCTATCGATAAGACACAGACTGCTGGGAGTCTTTCACGACTACGTCGTGGGCTCCGCCTTCGACGATCGAGGTCGAGGAGACCAGGGTCAGGCGTGCCTTTTCCTGGAGCTCGGGGATCGAGAGGGCGCCGCAGTTGCACATCGTGGACTTGACCTTGTAAAGCGTGCCGCCCACGCCGTCCTTGAGGGAGCCGGCGTACGGGACGTAGGAGTCGACGCCCTCGACGAAGCTGAGCTTCGCGGCGCCGCCCAGGTCGTAGCGCTGCCAGTTGCGGGCGCGCGCGGAACCCTCGCCCCAGTACTCCTTCATGTACTGGCCGTTCACGTTGACGCGCTCGGTCGGGCTCTCGTCAAAGCGAGCGAAGTAGCGACCCAGCATCATAAAGTCGGCACCCATGGCAAGGGCGAGCGTCATGTGGTAGTCGTAGACGATACCGCCGTCGGAGCACACGGGCACGTAAACACCGGTCTCCTCGTAGTACTCGTCACGGGCGCGGCAGACGTCGATCAGCGCGGTGGCCTGGCCACGACCGATACCCTTGGTCTCGCGAGTGATGCAAATGGAACCGCCGCCGATACCGACCTTGATGAAGTCGGCCCCGCAGTCGGCCAAGAAGCGGAAGCCCTCGGCGTCGACGACGTTACCGGCACCGACCTTGACGTCCTCGCCGTAGTTGGCACGGATCCACTCGATGGTGCGCTTCTGCCACTCGCTGAAGCCCTCGGAAGAATCGATGCACAGGACATCGGCACCGGCCTCGATGAGCAGCGGCACGCGCTCGGCATAGTCGCGAGTATTGATACCGGCGCCGACCATATAGCGCTTGTCGTTATCGAGCAGCTCGTTGGGGTTGGTCTTGTGGCTGTCGTAGTCCTTGCGGAAGACGATGCCCATAAGGTGATCGTTGTCGTCGACGATAGGCAGGGCGTTGAGCTTGTTGTCCCAGATGACGTCGTTGGCAACCTTGAGGCTGATGTTCTTGTCGCCCACGATGAGCTGCTCGCGCGGGGTCATGAACTCGGAGACCTTCTTCTGGTGGTCATCGCGGCTGGGACGATAGTCACGGCTGGTGACAATGCCCAGGAGCTTGCCCTTGGGAGTGCCGTCGTCGGTGACCGGCATGGTGGAGTGGCCGGTCTTCTCCTTGAGCTCGATGACCTGCTCCATGGTCATGTCGGGTGTCAGCGTGGAATCGGACTGAACGAAACCAGCCTTGTGATCCTTAACGGCCTTGACCATAGCAGCCTCGGACTCGGGGGTCTGAGAACCGTAAATGAAGGACAGGCCACCCTCGGTAGCGAGCGCGACACCCATGTCGACGCCCGAGACGGACTGCATGATGGCGGAAACCATGGGGATGTTCAGGGTGATTGCCGGCTTCTCACCGCGCTTGAAGCGGGTTAGCGGCGTCTTAAGAGACACGTTGTTGGGGATGCACTGCGAGGACGAGTAACCAGGGACCAGCAGATACTCCGAAAACGTGTGGGACTCACCGGGAAAGAACGTAGCCATGTTTCTCCTTTTTCCATGCGACCGGTCGGCTGCAGGCCTCGTAGGACCCAGCCCAACCTTGGGCGCCCAATACTGGGGAAGTATCTTAACGCACTTTGACTGCTACAATGCATGATTTAAGAAGAGCACACGAGGGTTTGACGCAGGCTTTGCGTTTGCCCAGCAAACACTTTAGCGGGGAGACGTGGAGCGTATGAAGTACAAGACGACGGCAAAGTTGGTCATTCAAGCGTGCGACAAGGATTTGCCGGGCGTGTTCGGCCATGGCTGCGTCTTGCTGCTGCAGGGTATTGCCCGGGAGCACTCACTCAACCGCGCCGCCAAAAGCATGGGCATGTCGTATTCTAAGGCCTGGCGCATCGTGAACGAGGCCGAAGGACAGCTGGGATGCAAACTCATCGAGCGCGACGGCGCCCGCGGATCCACGCTCACGCCGGCCGGCGAGCGAGCCATAGCAGTCTACGAGGAGCTGCAGGCCGATATCAACAACATCATCGCTGCCAAGGCCGATGCCCTCATCGCAAACATCAACGCGGAGTAGTCCTTTTGGGCGGTTTTTAGCCCACAGCGCCCTCGGGTTGAGGCTCGCGCCACAAAACGGGCCCATCTACTACGTTTAGTTGGACACCCTCGACCACACCAGATTTCATGAAAACAAAACCGCTGGTAAACAGCTTGGTAATTTTCAAAATAGGCGGGTGTGGTCGACCCCTATTGCTTAAACGTAGTAAATAGGCCGTTTTCGTGACACAGACCCCGATTAGCTACTTGCGAAGGGCGTTATCGAGAGTGGCAGCCACCTGCAGAGGGTCGTCTGTACCGGCGAAGAGGCGGATGGCGCTCCCCTGCTTACCGCGCGGGGCCGAAAGGCGCGTTGTTGAGCCGCCGGCGGGTGATGTGCGGAATTCGTCCGGCAGTATGCTGAAAAATTCACCCGCGATGCAGTCCATCAGGTCAAACTCTACTGCCGGGCCAAAACCGTGCTCCAGGATGCCGGTCGCGATGGCATGGTCGGGATGCGAGGTCAGCCCGGGATAGCGCACGTTGCGTACCATCTCGTTGGCGGCCAGATACTCGGCCAGCGCACGGGCGCGGTCGAAGTGGGCCTGCATGCGAGCGTCGAGCGAAGACAGCCCCCGCTCCAGCATGCAAGCCTCATTAACAGAAAGGTCGAGTGCAGACGCACCGCAATCCGCAAGAAGCGCATACGCACACTCGGCGGCGGCATCCACGCGATGGCGCTTAAGCTGCGAGCGCGCCACCGAAGCGGCGACGAGTTTGCGCGGCGCAACGCCGGCACACACACGGTCGAGCGCCTCGAGCGAAAGCACGGCGCCCAGACGCAGCGGGTTGCACCCAAAGACGCCTGACACAGTGTTATCAACCACGAGCAGCGCATGCGGCTCACGAGCGGCGCGGCCCAGAGCGCGAAGGTCGGGCACACGCAGACCAAACCCGCCGATGGAGTTGACGAACCACCACAGGTGCGGCCCCTCGGCATCAAACGAAGCATCAAAGCCTTCGGACGCAGCAGCAAACGCCGCAGCCGCGGGCTCCCCCACCAGCGCAACATCGCAGCCATCAAAGCCGCAGGCAAATGCATCGGCAAAGTCGTCCGCAAAGGCCACCAGGCGATCGCCGGGCTGCACAATCCCCAGCATCGACAGCGCCGCCGGCACATGCGAGGCCGCAACAAGACGCACCTCACGCGCGCCGGCCCTTGCAGCCCAGATTTCTTCTAGCTGTTGCACGTCCACGCAACACCGTCCCCAAAAACCGAACCGAATAAACCATCCATGAAGATCGCACGCCAGCGAGCGGGCAGCTGCCGTGGCGAGGTGCCTCGAAAGAGGAGCGACGCGTACTTTATGTACGCGCGCGACGGTTTGAGCGGCAGATCGCCCGGCAGATGCCCGCGCAGCGTCAAGCGGTCCGGCGTTTGTTAAAACGCCGGAACCAAGCTAGCCGTGATACTCGCCGTTGTATTGGATGAGCGTCAAGTCCTCAACGCCGTCGAGTGCGCGAATCGCATCGGCGTAGGGCATATCAACGCCATCAGAGAACACCTCGACAGCCATCTCGACCTTGTCACCGCGCATGGTCTTGGACTTGACGGTGAACTTGGTGCGCCCAAACGCGCGCACGATATCGTCGCCGGTGGTCTGGCCCGTGTAGTGGATAACCATCATGTACACGCGCGCCTTGTCCTGGTGGCTCGCAAAGCCGGCGATCATCACCACGATCACCACTGCCGTGAGACCTACGAGCGCATACATACCGGCGCCCGCCGTAATGCCCGTGGTAATGGACCAAAACAGATACAACAGGTCGAGCGGGTCCTTGACCGCCGTACGATAGCGGACGATGGACAGAGCACCGACCATACCGAGCGAGATGACCACGTTCGTCGAGATCGCGAGCGTGACCATGCAGGTAAGCACGCACATGCCCACGAGCGTCACGGCAAAACTGCGCGAATAGACCACGCCAGTAAAAAAGCGCTTGTACACGTAGTAGATCAGGATGCCCATGGCGAGCGCCACGAGCAGCGACAGGCCGATCTTGGCAGGGTCGACCTGACCAAACGCCTCCAAGACGGAGTTCTTAAAAAAGTCCCTGGTGCTCATGGTCTAAATATCCCCTCGGTTCTCAAAATCCGATTCCCAGTAATTAAATCCGCGCAGGTAGGCGGTCTTTTCGTAACACAGGCAGTACTTGGAGACCGCCGTAAGCTCGGCCGCTCCCGGCGGCACCATATCACGCACCAGCTGCGGGCAAAACTCGGTAAACTTGACCTCCATCACCAGCTTGCCGGGCTCCAGTACGGGCAACGCGGGCAACGTCGCGTCAAAGATGTCAAAGCTCCCCACCGCGGCACGCACGTTCATGTCAAACGTGATGCGCACGGTGCCCTCGTCCATCACCCACGGCTCGCGCTCGTAATCCACGATGGTCCGCGGGCGCATCATGTTGCAGATGCACTCGATGTAGAACTCGCGACAGAGCGGATAAGGGCTCCTCAGCAAAAAGTCGTAGTCGCCAGCCAAAATCTGCTCAAACTCGCCGCGCGTGAGCGGCGCATCTTCCTTGTAAATCCAGCTACCGTACTTCTTTTTGCGCTCGAGCTTAATCACCTTGTCGCTGCCGTTATAGATGCGTACGCGATACTTTTTGCGCATGAGAATGCCGGCGTCTTTTTCCTCGTAGGCCGAGCTACAGTAGTCGTCAAAATACAGGCTGCGAATAGTGTAACCGCCCGCCCGCGCATGCTTGTCCAGCTTAAACACCGGCGCCATGCGACAGGCAAGCGCGGCGTGCTCGGCCTCGTTAATGAGATATTTGAGCTCGTGGCGGTAACGCTCCTGCGCGGCACGCACAGGCGGGGCCGCCAAGCGCTCAAGCAACGCGCTAGCCCTCCTCATACGTATCCTCCACGACCTTACCGCCGTCTTGCACGTAAAAACACTTCATGCCGTAGTGCTTGCCGTCGTCGGTTACATAGTAGTCAAACGCATCTTGCGTATAGCCGTCGGAGTTGGTGGCACGCACGCGCACAAAATACTGGCCGGTATCGGGCGCATCGCAGGTCACCTCGGGAAGCAGCACGTCCTCGGCCTTAAAAAGCACGTCGCTTATGGCATAGTCGCGCGCCAGCTCCACGGTATAGCGAATGTCACGCGCCTTAAAGTCGTAGGACGCATCCCAGTTAATGCGCAGCTTACCGTTATCGATCTGCGGCACGCCGATGTAGAACGGCATGGGCTTTTTAAAACTCTCGCGAAAGCTCTTGTAGTTCTCCTCGATCTCGGAGGGAATCGCCGCGGCGATCTGCTCGTATTGGTCCTTGGTGACAGGCAGATTGTCGATATCGGGCGAAGCAAAGACCAGGGATTCAGTCACCTCGCGGTAGTGCTTGATCATCTTGGTCAGGCGAGTCTCGGTCAAATACGAGCGCAAGTCCTTGACGGCACGGTCGAGTTCGCTGCGGAACGACTTGCTGCGCAACGCGCGGTTAAACAGCACGTTACCCCAGTAGTTGCTTGCGCCGCGCTCCCAGCTCGCGTAGTCCGAAAACCCGGTAAGAGAAAGCTCCAGCTTACGCAGCATGCCGTCGTTATCCCAATCCAGGACATACCAGACCTTGGAGTTAAGCGGGCTGTACAGATAGCAGTTACGGTTCTGCGTATCGCAGTTGCCCGTCAGGATCTGAAACGCCAACCAATAGACCAGGTTCTCGGTATCAAAGTAGGTGTCGAGCACGTCATAGATCTTTTGCGATTCGTCGTTGAGCGCATCGAGCATCTCGATGAGCTTGGTGTGGTCCGTATCGCCCTTAATCTCGAGCATGCCTTCAAAGCTTGCCTGGTTGTAGTCGGGATCATCGGCAAGCTTAATGGTGTCCTCGTAGCGATGGAAATCAAAGCTGTTCACCTTGTACAGGTGCCCGCTCTTATCTAGGCCATGTGCCTTAAGCGCCGTCTTGTTGAGCTGCTCCACCTGCGTAAACAGGCCGTAGTCCTCAAAGGTATCGTTGGACTTTTCGGTCTGGTCGCACACCCACAGATGCACAAACTGCGTACGCAGGCCCATCATCTGGGGAATCCCGCGGATAAGGTCGTAGGCCATCTTGTTGCGAAAACGCATACCCTCGCCCATGTGCTTGTTGAGCGCAATCGCGTGCTGTTGGCGCCAGGTGCCCTTGCCTTTTTTGAGCTCCACCTTGTAATTCTTTTGCGTGTAAGAGCTCGATGTCTGACCGCGCACCTGCACGGTGGCATTGGGCGCTTCCTCGCCATAGCCAACCTCGCCGGCCACCGGGCCGTCTTCGTCGCCCGGCTGCAGCAGGCCCATAACCTGATAGCGCGTCACGCCCATGTCGGCATAATCATACACCGAGTACGTATTGATCTCGGCCCAGCTGTGGTCGGTGTTCTCGGAGCTGTTGCCACGCGAGACCGTCAGGTACATGGTCACAATGCCCGAGTCGTCATAGACCTCGTACAGCTCGTCTTTATCGCGTAGGTGCTTGGTACCGTCCGAGGACTCGGCCTTTTTAATCTTGTCCTGCTTTTTGACCTTTTTGGTCGAGGAGTCTTCCTGCACCGAGCAGCCCGAAAGCAACAGCGCACCGGCAGCCGCCTCAAAAAGGCGACGGCGAGACATCATCCTATCGGTCATCAGAACCTCCCCAATGGTTGCGATACACACGGACCACCGTGCGCTCAAAAGCGCCATGCGGCTCACCCTTATGGCGGCCTTCCTCATAGCGCTGCTCGGCACGGTCGAGCAAGCGGCCCAACTCCGTAAAGCGACCCGTTTTGTCGGTCGCCACCATGGGCTGCTGACTCAGGATACGATACGGTAAGTTGGCAGTATAGGTATCGAGCTGCGACAGCGCCACGATAAAAAACACCGCCGCACCCAACAAAAAGCCAAAGCCATAAAACTGCTGCGGCAAAAGCAACGACACGGCAGTCGCCAGCCCGGCCACACCGGCAAACAGTCCCGAGGCCAGCACGGCCCCCTTGTAGTCGGTAAAGTACAGCAAGATCAGCAGGATCGTGTTGCCCACGGCATACAGGCCGTAGCCCACGCACAGCGTGCGAAAATACCCGTGCATCAGGTTGTTAAAGCCCAACGGTAGGGCCGACAGCACCGTGGTCTCGAGCGAGATGACCGCCGCCGTCACAAACAGTTGCTTGAGCGCACAAAAGCGCAGTTCTCGGTTGAGCGTGGCAAGCATTTCCTCCTCGGCCACCACAATGTCGCCCACCACGCCACCGTCGTTGAACAGGCTGTAGTAGTCGCGGTAGCGCGGATAAAAGTTGACCTCGACCGAGACCACAAAGTTGACGGACGTGACCAGGATCGTCAAAAACGCGATAAGCGCCGGCACATCGTGGTAGGGCGCACCATAAAACAAGCCCTTGACCTGCACGCCAATGGAGCCGGCCCATATTATCACCAAGTGCGCAAAGAGGCCCAGGTTGGTAAACAAGCCCGTGAGCGCCAACGGCATAAACTGATCGAGCCACCGTAAAAAGAGCCAGGGGCTGCGATCGCTCTGCGGAAAATACCGGTACAGCAGCACCACGTCCCAAGCGAGCATGACGCCGTAGCCCAGAGCAATTGACGCCAAAAGGCCCTCGACCGGCGGCAGCCCCAGCGCCAGCGCGGCCAGGGCGCACAGGCACGCCACGCCAATGGCAGCCGCAAAGCTGCATAGGATACCGCGGTAATCCTTGATGGCCGTGAGGTAACTCATGCCGTTCCAGTTGACGATCATAATGTTGAACAGCCACAGGCACAGCAGCCCCTGCAGCAGCGTGGCGCCCGAGAACAGCAAAAAGACGCCGTAGAGCACTGTGCCCGCAACGAGCATAATGGCGTTGGAGCCCCAAAACGAAGGTAGGATCTCATCCTCGCGCTCGGCAAAAAGCATATCGGCCAAAAAGCGCGTGACCGGCATAGAGAAAAAACTCGTGAGCGTGAGCGACGCCAGCAGCGTATAGGTCACCATGCACACCAGCAGATCTTGGTTGGAACGGCCCACACCCCACAGACCGCACAGCACCAAGATACCCACCTGAAGCAGCACGCCCAGCAGCATGGGGCCCGTGCACACAATGCCAGCGTAGCCATAGGCGCGCATCGTGGCAAACAGACCCTTGCGCCTAAACAGGCGCTTGAGCTCAAAACCGATTCCGGCCACCGGCTACTCCCCCTCTCTGGGCAGGTTAAACGCACATGCCGTCTCGTCGTACAGCGCGCGATAGTTGGCGAGCATCTGCTCGTGCAAGAAGTACGTGGCAACGCGACGCTGGCCGCGCTCCCCCATCTCAATACGGCGGGCGCGGCTTGTGCACATGCGTTCCATGGCATCGGCCAATCCCTTGCGATACATGGGCGGCGTCACAAAACCCGCCACGCCAAAGTCGTCGCCCGGGGCGCCTTCGAGCAACTCACGGCAGCAGCCCACCTCAGTCGTCACGCAGGGACGGCGCGCTGCAAGCGACTCCAGCACGCTGAGCGGCTGGCCCTCGGAGATGCTCGTCAAAATGGTAAAGTCGAGCTTTTCCATGTACTCGACCACGTTGACGCGGCCGGTAAAGATCAGGTCGCGCACGCCCAGGGTTTCGACCAGCGCGTGGCACTCGGCGCCGTACTCCTCGTCGTCCACGCCGCCCATGATGTGCAGGCGCACCTTGGGCAGGCGCTCGTGCAACTCAAAGAAGGCATAGATCATGGTCTTGACGTCCTTGATGGGCGCCAGACGCACTACCGCGCCAATGTCCACCCAGCCGTCATCGGGCTTTAAGGGGATGTCCTTAAAGCGGTCGAACTGGATGCCGTTGGGGATGACCAGGCATTTGTCCGCATCGCAGCCCATATCGATCTGCGTCTTGCGGGCGTTATGGAACAAACTCGTCACGCGGAAGGCGCGACGGTAGATCTCCTCCGAAAGCAGGTAGAAAAAGCGAATCCAGCGGTCCTTAAACGACGGCACCACCCAATCGGCGCGAATGATCTCTTCCTCGCGCTCGCGGGTATAGATGCCATGCTCGGTCAGCAGCACCGGCGCATGGTGAACGCTTGAGCCCAGGCAGGCGAGCAGGCCACCGTAGCCGGTCGAGATGGCATGGTACAGATCGGCCACCGGCACCTCGCTGCCCAGAAGGTAGAGCACGGGCAACAGCATGGAGCGCATGGTGTGGAATGCATCGGCAAAGGGCGTGTATGGGTACTCGGCCAGGCACACGTAGCGAAAGATATCCATAAACGTGCGGCTCTGCAAAAACGAGAGCGGGTGCACGCGACGGCGCTGAAAGATATCGAACAACACGTCCCAGTCCGGATTGGAGAGCGACACCAGGCGGCGCAGCGCCTCGCGCTCGCGGTCGTCAAAACTGGCTTCGTGCTGCTCGCCCGAAAGCCGCAGGGCATCGTCCAGGAACACCTCGTGCACCTCGACCACGTTGCCGGGCAGCTCGTAGACAAACTTGCCGCGGTCCTCGGCATGTGCGCCAATCACCCACAGCACAAACTCGTGCTCGGGCATGGCCGTAATGTAGCCATGCATCCACGTGGACACGCCGCCGTGCACATAGGGGTAGCAACCCTCGAGTACCAAGCAGATCCTCATTTGTCGCCACCCTCCTTGCGCTCGATCGTCACGGTCTTATCATTTGCCTTGAGCAGATACAGATTGCCCGTAAGGTGCGTCAGTTCGCCACCCGTGACTGCACCCGGCTCGCCATTGTTGGCACGGAACATGAGCCACACCTCGTCATGGAAATTGCCCAAGCTGAGCGTCCAGGCATCCGCACTTGTATCCACGCTCACCGTCACCGACGAAAAGCGCTGGATGGCACCGGAGCACTCCGACGCCGTCTGGTGCCGCAGGTCGGGCGCAAACTTGGTAAGCCACTCCAGGTAGTCGACCAGGCCGCCCTTGTAGACCTCCCAGCCCTCCTTGGCACCACGATCGGGATCGAGCAGATCGTCCGGGTGCATAAAGTGCGTGCTCACGTAGTGCATGTTGAGCTCGGACACGGCTGCCAGGCGCATATAGGAATCGTCGACCATGCCGCCCGAAACAATACGCGGCTGCTCCACAATGCCATCGCTCGCCATGCCAAACTCCTGCACGTACGGCAGGTCGGTGCCATCCTCAAAATAGGTACTGGCAATGGTCTTAATTCGCGGAACATCGGTACCGATAAGCTTGCGCGCGCGGGCCGAAAGGATATTCGACGGCGGCACGTAAACCGAGCCATGAGCATTGGGCAGGACCTCGTCTTGAAACGCGATAAGTTCGTTGAGCGAAGCGACGAGCGTCTCTTTGTTCTTCCAGGTCTTGTAGACGTACAACGTACCATAGTCGGTGTCCCAGAGCGCAAGCGGCTGATGGTTGTAGCCGTGAAAGCCCAGCTCGCCGCCCATCTGCAGCAGCATGCCGCCAAAATAGCGGAACTGCGTGGTATCGGGTTGGCGCGCGGGCTCGGTCTGGTTGACCGCGTCCTCGTAGTTTTCGATCATCACGCCGGTATAGCGAATGCCATATTTTTGCGCGAGCTTTTGCAGATCGGGCCACCAGACCTTGGTGTAAAAATCCGCAATGGAAAGGCCGTAGTCACGCTTGATATAAGTGCCATCGCCCGAGGGCACAGGACTGGGAAAGTCGTCCAGATAGAACACGGCGCTGTTGATGACCGGATAGGCCGTGGTATCACCCAGCAGGCTTATGGCCGAAGCATAGAACCCACGCATGACCTTGTCGTAGATGCCAATATTGCACACCACGGTGCGCCCACTACCGCAATCGTTCGACCAAATGAGTGGGGCGCCCGCATCGCCGGTCTTAGCCCACACACGAGCCGTCTCGCGCAGCGAAACCGAAAGCGACGAATCAAAGGGGTCCGAGAGCTCGTAGCGATCTCCCCCGCCCAGCATAAAGTCCTCGCTCGGCACAATGCTTTCGGCTTTTACATAGTCATATCCGGCTGATTCAATGCCAAGCTTGGGGGCAATCACTTGCAGATAGCTCGAGTTATCCGGAGGCATGGCAAGCATAAGCGAACCGCCGGCACTCACCCAGCTCATAATATCGGTCAGGTGCGTACCGAGCCCATCGAGCGACGGCATGAGCAAAATCACGCGATCGTAAGAGGTCAGCGAGGGAATGGCATCCGCGCCGTCCAGGGCAAGGTCCACGTCGCGGTGCGCGATCTTCATGTCGAGCAGGATCTGGTCGAACTGCTCCTTTACGTCCTCGACACCAGCTTGATCGGAATCGGTAATGACCAGGCACGTGGGCTTTTGGCCAAAGATTGCCGAGGAGGCCGGCACCGCATCGTTGGCGGAAAGCATCCCCAGCTTATGCTGGCCCGCACTGTACTGCACGCCGGCGCGTTCGATCAGCAGCACGGCGGCCATGACGATAAAAACAGCCCACACTACGAGCAGTCCCATCCAACGAAAGCGGCCTGCACGGTCGCGGATATGTTGCACCACGCTCATCGGGCCTCCTCCCCGTCGCGCCAAAATGCCAACTTTTCGCGGTTGTCGGCGCTCAAATACACATGCTGCTTTTCGATCGCATCGATTACGCGCTGTACCGCCTGCCCATCGCGACGAATCACAGCCAAGCGCAGGCAGAGCATCCACACGTCCTGTTCGTCTGGCGCATCGATCACCAACTGGCTCGCGACGTCCTCTGCCTTATCGATCTCGTCGGCATCGGCCAGCGCCGTGGCATAGCGGATGCGCAACGCCGGCCCGTCCTCGCGTTCGCAACGGCGCGCGAGCAAGCGTGCATACTGCTGACGCTGAATCTGTGCCACGCGGCCCTCCGCCAAACCCGAGTCCAGATAGGCGCCCAAAAAGTCGCAATACGCATCCAGGTTATGCGAGCTGGGATCGGTCTTAAACGCACGCTCCAGCTGCTGCAGTTTAAGGTCGGACTCCTTGGAGATCTGCGCCACCGCCGTCGCGGCATAGTGCGCCACCTCAACGTCGTCGTTAAGCTTAGCCGCCTGCAGCTGCGCCAAGTACGCGTCGGGCTCCTCGGTGAGCATGGAGAGCATTAGGCGGCGCCGGTATGCTGGGTCGTTGACGATGAGCGCCTCCTCGAGCGGCACTACGCCTGCATCGTCCTCACCACTCGGTACCGACATACTGCGATGCAAGTCGTCGTTGAAGCGCAGCGACTCCAGCGCAGACTCTTTCAGCCCCTCGCCAAACACGGCGCTGCGGACCGAAAGCAGTGCCACCAACAGCGGGCCCCACAGCGGCACCAGCACTATCACAGCCAGCATATGCCCGCGCACCGGCAGCAGGCCCAGTTTCATGAGCGTCCACAGCATCAGGCAAACCAGCGCATGAATCAGCAGCAAGACGGCAGCAACGACAAGCGAGATCAAGCGGCACCCCCTTCACCGGCACCGGTGTAAGAGATGTGCTGCAACAACGCCACGATGTCCTCGCCGTCGACGGGCTCCACCGCAATCTTCTTTGCGCTCAGGCGCTCGCGGATAATGGGAAGATCACACGCCTTTGCCTGGCGCATAAGCAGGTAGAGCACGTCGCCGTCGACCAAGCCCGCCGCATCGTTCTCGCGGATAGCCGAACCAATCGCGCCCACCAGCTCGCCGACAGGCTCCATGCCCGGCACCACGCGCAGGAGCAAAAAGCTCCCCATCTTACCGTCTGCCAGCGCCTGTTCGGCCGCGAGCTCTTGGCCAAAGGCCGCCTGCTTGAGCACGCAAGTGCCGTCAACGCAGCGCTTATCCTGCGCCACCGCCTCATAGTCAAAGGCGCGCCCCAGCGCGCTTTCGACCAAGCCGCACAAGATGCGGAACAGGTTTTGGTAATAGAGCGTCATTTGATTCTGAGCCGCACGACGCACAGAGATCAACACGGCGGGTGCCCCGTCGCGCTCGATCGAGTATCCAAACATGGGCAGCCCCGGCGTCAATTCGCGATTCACCCACAGGTTCGAACGACCCCCGCCGCCCAAAAGTGGCGCAAGCTGCTCAAGCGAAAACGAGCGCGTGGCGTCTTCGGCAATCACGGGACTCGCCGCCACCAGACGTGCAAACGCCCCGCCCGAAACGTGGTAGATCGCCACCGAATCGTTTTCCAGAATCTCACCCATGAGCTCGCAGCACTTGCGATAGATGTCGCGCGGATTGAGCACGTCGAGCTCTTGCGTCACGGCAAAGATCTTGCCAAAGCTATCCTGACGCCCCACAATCTGGCGCTTGTATGTGCGCTTGTCCTCGATGGCATCGTGGTAGAGCTGCGTAAGAAACGTATTGCGGTTGCGCACGAGCTCGTTTTGATCACGCTCCGCCCTAATGGCTTCGCTATTGCGCAGCTGCACATAGCCGCACACGGCACCCACAACAAAGTACGCAATAAACGGCAGCCAGTTGGACGGCTCGTAGAACAGGCCCTGGAAGGTATAGCCGTACAGAGTAAAGTAACTCGCGGCCAAACCCACCGACGCCAGCAGCGCCGCAACCAGGCCAAAGTCCAAGCCATACAGCGTGCCGATGAGCACCACGTAGAGCAGGCGATAATCGAGCACGTTGAGCTGGGTCGATTGAGAGAACAAGCGCTCCAGCACTTCAAAGAGCACCCAGGCGACTGCCGTCTCCAGGCATTTGACAGGCAGCGTGCGCATTTGAATGCGGTCGATGGCCGCGCGCAAGGGGTTGACCTTCTTTGCACGACCAGCATCCCAGCGAGCCTGAATGGTCGAGAGGTCGCGTAGCAAGTCGTAGCGCTGAAACCAGCCATAGCGCACGCGAGCGACGTCGCTGGCAGGCAGGGCGTAGCCGGCAGAATCGCCATAGGCAACTGAGAGTCCTGGGAACAGTGCCTGAAGGGCCTCGCCCACCTCACCCACCGTGTGATGGAAGGTATCGACTACGTCGAGCGTCTCAAAGTTACCATTCCAGCTGTCGAAGATACGGCGTACCAGCACCGAAAGCTCCTCGGCACACAGCAGGGGAAACGCCGCATCCTGCGCGCCCTGCAGAGCGGCCGATCCGGTTGAGCACGCGTCGAACAGCGGCACCAAAAACGGGTCTTCCAGCGCGGCAGACGCGGTATACAGGAACGGCACGCGCAGGATCTTAGTCTGAACGCCCTCGCGAGCAGCGTAGTAGCGGCACAGGTCGTTGGTTGCGTGCGCGATAATGCCCTTGCCCGTTCGCCCCGCGGCATCGGCGGCACCCTCGGCACCCGCGGGACCTGCTATATACAACAGCTGGATCCGGCGACCCGCGCACGTACGAAAGACCGAGCGCAGCAGCTCGATATCGCCCACGGTATCGGTATGCGGGGTTAGGTAATTAGACAGGTAGACCACGCGGTCGAACTCGTAGGCCTGCTCCAAGTGCTGGAGCAGCTCTTTCCACGAGGCATGGGGCGACGACTCATCGCGGCGCGCTTCCTGCGCGGCTACAACCTTAACGTGGTCCCCAGGGAATGCCTTGGCGCAAAAGTCATCGTCAACATATGCGGTGTTGCCAACAACCAGCACCTCCATGGCGTACTCCCCTTCATCAGATTTCAATCATGCAAAACATGCGTATTGTACGCTGCCAACGCATATGTCCAAAATCCTTAAGGCTGTTTTAAGAACATCTTTAGAGGGAGGAGACAGCTTTGATTGGACTAGAGGGCAAAGCCTCGAGCGTCTGCTTCATGTTGGAACCCCTCAAAAGAGAGTTATTGTCCCGCGCGACATAAACCCAGCTATCCTGATATGAGCCAACGGGAGCAAGGAACGTAAGGAGCTCCAAGAAACCAATAACGTCCGTACCGTATTTTTTTGAAAACTTGCGCGCCAGATCATACTTTTTCTGCTGCGTTGCCCTACCCGAATAATCGGACAAAGCATGCTCAAGGTTGCGTGACATATATGCAGCTTTGAAAGGAATCTTCCTTTTATTACAGGTCAGCTCATGCGTCCTAGATAACGTCTTAAGACACGAAGATTTACATTGATTTCTCTGACGCAGCGAGGCGACGTTCGACGTTTCGATTCTATCTTCAAAATAGGAACAACGAGGGGAACAACGAGGCTCATCTTCATCAAAGACAACCAGCGAATCATCGATAAATGCACCATCGGTATCGGACAACAGCACAATGGCGTCTAAATCGGTGACACGCAATTTGTCCTTAGCGAGAAATTCCTTCACGGTATCAACCAACCGCCTCTTAATAGTCGAAGCGGGATTTCCTGCACCGAGAGCATGTACCGATGTGATGTCGCCGCGCACAATCCCAAAACGAGGACCAGGATGCTCCCCGCTTGCAAACAAACTTGTAAGAGCACGACCCAATGCCAGCTCATCAGTTTCGCCTTCGACGATAAACAGAACGAACTTGGTAGCGCCCATTACTCGTCTCCATCCAAGCAGAGCGCGGCGTCGATCGAGTACCTGTCCGTCGAATCGTACAAACGCTGCCCGCTATCGCCAAGGCTAATCGCGCGCAAGTACTGGTCACGCATGTTATTGGTGGGCTTAACACCCTTAAAGCGAACAAACCTATTATCAGGATCTGCAGTGGTCAGAAGAATCTCTGATGCCGGCAGCAATTCAAGAACACGTAGGTTGTGGGCAGTAAACAAGAGCTGCCCCTTGCCAAACGACTCAAGCACGGAAAGAAGCTGCCCCAAGAGGAATTCGAATACGCCCGAGTCGAGCTCGTCAATTGCAAGGAATGCGTCAGAGTACGAATGGACTTCCATAAGGCAGAGCGAGAAAGAGATGAGTTTTCTTACGCCCTCAGATTCACAGCGCAGTGGAATCTCGACCCCATTGCGGCAAGAAAGGAACTCGACTTGCTTGGCGGGTGAATCGCCCTTATCCAAAAGCTGAGATCCAATGACTTTAACCTCGATGGAAAGGCCCGGTACAAGCGTGCCAATTAATCCGCTCACGCGCTTAATCGCAGACGAAACAGCTGGGAAATCATCGTCCTTAATAACAGCGGGCTTAAAAAGATTGACAGAAAGGTGACCCTTCTGGCCAAACACGCGGTCATCGATAATATCCATCGAAAGTACGTTTAAGCTGCAAGTTGCATTTGCCAGCGTCGTAAACACATTGACTCGGTAACGGAAATAAAGCCCAAGCTCGGCGAGCAGGCAATACAGCGGAGTGAGAATCTCTTGATGGGCACTCTTGAAAGAAGCCGATTGCAGCTCGTACACCGCCTCATTAATCTGCAATTGCTCCGGAGGTTCCTCCTTCATATAAAGATTGAAATCGCAGGCAAAAAGCGAGATCAGATATTTTACAGTTTGTATGGAAAGCATGGGGGACATGTTGCCCCGCTGAAGAACACCTAGCGAAACCAACATCGACATCTTAAGCTGTTGATCCGCGTTCAAAAGATGGGACCAGCGATTTCTGGGCAGAACCTCCGCGGCAGACTCGGGGGCCTCTTGAACAAGCTCCACGAGAGTCCTCTTAGAGCCCCATTTGTCTTTATCGACATTAAATTGTTTTACAGCCATTTTTTCGTGCGAAATCCAAGCAGAGTCTGCTCTACGCGAAAAAGTGACGGTGTAGAACGTAAGAAATAATTCATCCGCGGTATCAATGTTAAACTCAATGTCAATTGAAAAAGAGTCTTTGCCAGGATAAAAGCAGTCGAGAACTTTCTGCCTGTCATACGCGGCACCCGTCATCAGGGTTTTGACCAGGTCAATCGCCTCAATTACAGAAGTCTTGCCGGAGCCATTTTGGCCATAAATGCCTATAACGTCCGTCCCGGGCACAAAGGCAGAGCCGGGCTTCGATTTCGTAAAGGCAATCTCGCCAAAGGCAATATTCTTAAAATCATGCAACGCGATCTGAACAATACGAACCATCAGCAGTCTCCTAGCGTGGAAGTTGCTGACAATCATACTAGATATCGATATATTTTATCGAATTAGTTATAAATTATTACGAAATCTAGAAATGATTATCCTCGAAAGTCTTGCTAATCGAATTGTTTTGAAGGTCGATCGACCGCAACGATGGATAAAACCAGAAGTATGCGGCAAAATTAGGACAGGTCGACTACGTCAAATGGCGACAACGCGTTTACCTGCGGTTTCTTAGTGCGATAAAGGTGATGTGCTCGGGGGTTCCGGAATTTACCGCATACTTTCGAAAGCAACGATAAAAACCGAGCGCTCTAAGCAGGAAAGCGCAACGAAGTCTTTACCAAAACATCCCTTAAACGCAAAAACCGCCTTCCGGCGGTTCCCGCGGACCAAGCCGGACGTACCGTCGCAAGGCCTCATCACAACGATTACTTTAAGGGAAAACTCGGGGTCCGTCAATCCGATATCACCTATCTGAGCGAGACCGACATACGCCAGCGCTGCGGGGTCGGCCGATAGCAACAAATAGGCACCGAAATAGGTGCAGGTCAATCAGACGCCGCAACAAAAGAGCACCGAGGTCCGCAGAGAGAAGCATCGTTAAATCATCCAGTCTCAAGCGTAATCACAAGTAAGATTTATCAACATAAAAGCTGAAGTGCCAGTTTTTAAGCCGCGTATCAGCATCCCCGTTGTCATCAACAAACCCAGAGAGCATATCCGCACCGTCGGTAATTGGGCAGCAATCGCCCTCGTATTTCATAAAAGGAAAAGCACCGTCCCTGGAACCGGCAGCAAACACAAAACCTGATGGATCGATTACCCAACAGACGTATGCGTCCTTTCCGCGAGAAAGCAGCAACGATCCGTTGCAGTCTTTGGGCAAGAAGCAGTTAAACGCCTCATCCAAAGACGAATAGATGCCGGATTCCATCCAACTCCGATTCTCCAAGCTTGCAATTGTCCAAAGAAAGGACTTCATCTCTTCCAGATATGTCCAGTCAAGCCATATCCCATCTTGATCAAACCCGCTCCTCCCCTTACCCAATTCAAACCGCTTAACCTTAGCGTTGGCGTTAGCGGCGACTGTGTCAATTTCACGCTTAAAATTGTCCAAGTAGGAAGCTTTTTCAGACGGGTTTAAACACCCTAGATACTCATGGGCATTCCATCCGTTGAAATGTCTGATGTATCGAAAGTTTGGAAGCAACGCCATTGCGATATTAATAAACTCCTTTGCAGGCAGGTTCTCCCCCACAACGTTAATCCGCATGGACATCGATTCTAGCGAGGCATAATAGGCAAGGGCGAGAACATAAGGCGCGATGAATATTGGGTACCAGATTGAAAGAAATAACGAGCTTAATTCATCGCCCCAGTCCATAGAAAACCAAGTATTTGAGAGCAGTAACGTTGCTGCAACAAAAACTATGATGCCCAAAACAGCTCTCGCGTTTTCAAACAGGCGTAGATTGGATAGCTCACGCTTGGATGAATATAGAGCATATCCAATACCCAAAAACAAAATAACTAGTTGAAGAACAACCTCAACCAGAATCGGGAAACAAACCAAGTTGATATAGAAAGACGTTAGTGCGCCAAAACCGACCTCGGGAACAATCAATTCATTTTTAATAGAAGTAACCGATGTGGTCTTGGACGCAATTAGCATGGAGGGAAACCCAACAAATACAACTTCAAGAATCGTGTCCAGCAAGATGCCCGTATTCCAAAACCCGCAAACAAACGCACCGTATATCAAAAGCAAGGAGTACGCTACAAGGATGAGCGCAGGGACCAGAATTTTGGGATTTAGCGCAAGTTTAGCAACATCGGCAAACGATTTAATAACACTTAACAACTTACCCTTAGCCAGTAGGTAAATCGCTAAAAGACCTATCAATATTATTGACGCATATTCACGGTTATCCATTTGTCCAATGAGAGTTGCAACCACCCATTGGACTCTACTGAAGATCAATCAAGCTCCCTAGCCATGTTGAATCTAGACTCTGCCCCGACTGACTCGAACGCCGCCTCGTCGAGCAGCACGCTAAGCGTATGCTTGACGGTTTCCTCGCCAGAATCTCTGGATGAAGACTGCTATTCTGGGAAAAGCGCTTCGATCAAATCGTCTGCATATTTAGCAACCTCTTCATAGGGAGTATCATCTAAGTCGAATCCGTTAAAAACATTTTCAAATTCATTAATTGCCTGTTCGCAAGCGTCGACAAGGAAGGTGAACAATTGATCCGCAGTCCTTACCTGAAGCATGTCCGCATAGTGATTTACAAAAGCATCAGCAGCGCGCACAATGTCACCATCTCGCAACATTGCAGGATATTCCACCTGAGAAATAACCTCAATACTCAACGAAGACAGCAATTGAACAAGCCCGCGATATTTCGAAATGAGCTTTTTATATTCCGCACGCCCTTGATCGCCAATAAGATGAGTCGGAACATCCAGGGGATCCGAATATTTTAGTAAAACACGCCCAAACCCCAAACAGCGCCTTGTTGTCTCACAGAGCCAAAATGGCTTTATATACTCAATAAACTCAGGCCATGAAAACAATTTAATATTGCTATATCGCGCAGCATTAATAGCCCCCTCTTGAAACCCAAATCGCGAAATCAACAACCCAAGAGAAGCGCCACTATCACCAACTACCCGGCTAAATGCAAACACCTTTTCCTGAGGAACAGCTGTGTTCCAATATTTACATTCGCATATAATTGGCCCATACAAGCTCTTTTTGGGCTGAGCAAAAACGTCAACGGTTACAGTTCCTCGCGCCAAGGCAATAGTTTTCTGAACCTCAGCATCCATTCCAGAAGCTGTCAGAATCTGTGCAACGGACCTCTCCATCTCCTTCCAGTTTTCCGGAGGATCGGAAACAGGCAATCCTTGAAAGACCATATGAAGCAACCTTCAATCAACATCAACGCGATGAAACAGCATTATAAGGATAAGAGAACTGACTGAAATATAGCCATCGGATTTTGCAGGGGTCCACGCCGGCCCTAGCGCCTACACGAAATAGCGATCATGCCCAAAAACGACTAGCAACGTGGATGTTGAATACCGGGTCGCAACGATAAACACTGAACTCATAAGGAGTTCCCCGTCACAATCGGACAGTTCGTCTTACTCAATGAAAAGAAAACGGGGACACACCCAAAGGATGCGTCCCCGATAAGAAGGCTTCAACCTTCTTTGTATTGTGAGTGTGAGTATTATAGCTATAGCCCTGTTTCCCAAAAGAGACTATTTTCTAATTCACAAACCAGCCATTTATCAGGCCGCTAATAAAAGCGAAACCGGTTCTTATTTGATCATTACGAAGATAATAGCTCTCGTTGCGATACATTCTTTCAACTAGCCTGCGCAGCTGATTTCCTTTATTAGTCATTACCCCGGTTGAAGCCATAGTACTGTGAAGGTACAACGTAGTCGCAATATGCTGTAGACGTTCGTTTGATAGCTTGGCCTTAACATTCACATCTTGGAGTTTAAGAGCCGTCACAGCATTTCTTACGTCATACGAAACGTTATACCTGGGATTACCCGACTTCAGATCATTGATAATACAGTTATTATGCGCGCAGGCATTCCTAAGGCCCTTCACAGCCTGCAGTTCATAGGCGCGTCTTCTAAATTCCCCATCATGAAGATAGCGAGAAACCGAGAACCAAAAATCAATGAAAGTTCCAAAAGTAATCAACTCTGTAAAAACCCAAACTGGATAACCAGTTTCCCTATAGGCCGGAATAAGACCATTGATATAGCAGCTATTTAGCCTTGAATCAATTTCGCGCGTCACGCTTCCGCCCGATACGCCCTCATACTGTGAGCGTCTTTTGCCACAGAGGTACTGCTCGACAATCTCATACGGATCAACGGAGTCACGCCCAAGTCTCTCAAGCAGCTCAACTTTTGAAAAGTGCTCGATATCGATTGTCATGGGCAGTAAGACTTGCCGCAATTCATAGTCAATAACAGATAGATCCTGGAGCATGGCGAAATCGAGACCAATATACTTGCCATCATTTACTCCACCAACGACCTTATCGAAACCGCACCGATACGAGCGGAGCCTGAAATAATTATTGTTATGCTTTAAATAACTCAGAGCTTCTTGTTTGCTCATCAAGCTGAACGCTACGCCCTTACGTTCCAAATGCTCAATCTGTTGTTCAGGAGTAAGCCATGGCTTATCGTGCATAACGCCCCCAACGGTCGTTCTTTATTAAAGAACAGGATAACAAACAACTGACATTGGAAATTTGTAAGGTGAAAGCCCGTAAGGGTAACGATTAAGGGCAGAGCCACCGGCGGACCGTTACAACTAGACCTATTTGTTCAAAAGAGATTAATCTAAAGACACATTTAGCAAATCAACGCGCAAAAGAAGCCTAGCGGAGCGAAGCAGATTGTTACTAGAATTCCGGCAGCTCGGGTTTCAGCCTTCTTGCATTTGAACTCGCGAGGCACCTGCCGACAGACGTAAGCCTCAGAGCCAACCGAATCGAATCCCACCAATTGATAAGGGTAACCAATGATGGATATCGGAACATCTCCTTCTTGAGGTTTCCCCTAATCACCTCATCACAAGAATTATCTTTACTCAAACTGCAAATATATCGAAATGCTTTTATTTGATCACTATTGAGCTCGGTTTGCGACGCTGAAGGATCAGAGAGCGAATAAAGGGATAGCCCTTCAAAATTATTAATATGCCTAAGGGGCAAACGTTTATATCCTGGGTTCAATTCATGCTCAACAAGCAAATTAGCGGGTAGACCCACTTCTGAAAGCTTATCCAACGCTTCAGCTTCTTCATCAGAACCGGCTTTAACACCGCAAACGGTATATCCATCCAGTTGCTTAAACTGAATATCGAGATAGGGCACCAGCGATGCGATAGGTGAAGATCTAACGGCACCAAGGATATCCAAATCGTCTATCCACTCTTGCCCACTAGGAAGAAGCTCCAACGGGAGCACATCAATCAACCCAGCTAAAGACTCGATACTTTTCTTTATATCGCCACTCACAGGTGTGAAGGCTCGCGCAACATGCAGTGTCGTCAATCCAGCAAGCTCCTCATCAGTAAGAAACTCGACAATCTCAATCGCCTTAGTTACCCCAGTGGCAACATGGCGATCCGATGGTGACTCGAAGCGTTTGACTAAAAGCTCAGCCAGCATCTGATGATCAGCAACGGAGTTAGTCCTAGCCGCGGCATTTGCGGCTGCACCTAACGTCGCCGCACACGACGGCTCGCGAAGCGATTCGAAAAGCTGTAATTGATTCCCGACAATGGCATACAGCTCATCTTTAAAACTATTCAACCTCTGTTCGACGGCAAGCCTTGACTCCATAAGGCAAGACTCAATAGCCCTGTCGCACGCAGCGCTTACGATGTCATAAACCCGCTCTTCAGATATCCCGATGTTCTGCACAAACGTCTGCGTTTGAATCTGGTTTGCATTATCGCCAGCCTTTTGGATTTGCTTATTTGTCGTTGCGCTCATTTACGACACCAACCTGAATCTGCTTTGAGCCTTTACCGGCCTTCTGAGACTGCTTGACGGATCTCTGCCCAACCTTGTAGCTGACGGGAACACTAACTAGAGCAGTCACGAGAGCGCCGGCAATAGCCGCTATAACCGATGAGCCCAGACCATCAAACATGGACGCCGGATCCATAAGCAAC
Source organism: Coriobacteriaceae bacterium (assembly GCA_905194545.1). GTDB lineage: Bacteria > Actinomycetota > Coriobacteriia > Coriobacteriales > Coriobacteriaceae > Collinsella. The sequence goes on from CAJJSS010000014.1 coordinate 37,325, forward strand.
CTCCAAAGCAGCTAGGAACAGATAAGTGTTGACAATAGAAGTCTATCGCTGAAATATGTGCCGGTACATCACAAAAGTGAACAGGTCTTTAAAGATGAACAGGACACTACCACGGTATGTCATGTATTGACTAAAGGTCGTCTGCATCTTATCAACGGCCCCCTACCAAATAGCCCTTTTAATTAATCGCAGCCGAATTAAAGCTTCAACCTGGCGCGCACCTTCACGATCCAGCGACTTTGGATACAATAGATAGAACAAATGTACGAATCAAATAGATTGGAATGCTATGTCGAATAAAACCAAGGCCCCAGACCTCTTCACGGTGTACTACATGAACCATTCCAAGGTTTATGAGATGCGCATGTTGCTAGATAACACGCTTTGGAAAGATGGCTCAAATGAAGAAAATAAGGCCACCTCTGGCAATGCTGAAATCAACGCAAAAGGCGAAACCAAGGTTCCAATATTTACAAAATTAACCGTAGAAGGAGGCGGCGACTTGGGACATGAGAAGCGAACGAAGATGATCGATACGTTCGAGTACATAAACACCATGAGCCGCATGCTCGCCGACATCAAAAGAAACTGCCTCGATTTTGACAAAGAAAAGAGAGATGAGGGCGACCTAGTTTACATCGATAACGTACGCCTCTCGCTACTCAACGAGGACGAAGTGCGTACCCTTATAACAGTCATGTCGGGAACGTTCGATGGGATTACAATCCCGGAGGCTGGCGGCCTCGATGTGGGGCACCTATTCCAGTCCTTCATCAAGTCGGGCACGTCATTCAAGCTTATCGGGAGAATCGGCGACGGAAAGAGCAACGACATTATCCTGAAGATTCCAATCGATGGGGCAGATCTCTTCGAGAGCGGCTACTCAATCGATGACCTTCTCATCGGCAAAGTCGGAATCATCGGAATCTGCAAGGGAAAAGTTTATCCATCGAACCTTCGCAGCTCGTACGAATACTTTCAAACAAAAGGCAAGACAGCTGAACCGGACGACGGCTTCATTGATGGCTCATACAAAGAACGAACGGACGATCAAGTAGACAATCCGACAACAGAAAAAGATGAGACCGAAGCAACCTATATCGATGTCATCGCAGTCATCCAGGCAGTCAATAAAAAGAGTGAATAAGCCATGCTGAACTTAATCACATACAGAAAGGACCAGTTCGCCCGTCTCAGGGGCCGGCTCGAAAGCGAAGGATACGAATATACCTCGGCGTTATCTCTATCTAGCACGGCACAAATTGCGCTGCAAGCTGGAGAGGGTGATATGGCACTCGATGTTTCATCGCTTTTATCCCTACTCGATCCCACTGGCGGCAAAGGAAGCATGGCCGCAACATTTGAAGGTCTTCTCTATCAAATGCCTGAAAACACGGTGTTCACTGCCGATGAAACAACAGCAGGCAGATACGCATACGAAATGCGCACCATATTTGACACCGTACGACAATGCGATATCGAAGGAGATACCGAAGATCAAGCCATGCCAACTGAAGAGAAGCCAAAACGCCTGATAGACCTAGACGACTCAGAGACAAAAGAGTTACTCGACCAGTTCGTACACGACCTCATCGGGCAGGACAATTTCAAAGATGATTTCCGCAAACAGGTCGAAATTTTCAGGCTGTTTAACAGCATCGGAGAACAGCCGATTCTCTCCCTGTTCCTGATCGGCCCCTCCGGCGTGGGCAAAACCGAGACTGCAAGGATCCTCAGTAGCCTGCTCGCGCCGGGGGAATCGCTGGCAAAAATCAACTTTGGCAACTACAGCAGCAAGGACTCGCTCAATTCACTCATCGGCAGCCCGCGTGGCTACATGGGCAGCGAAGAGGGCGAGCTAACAATGAAGATAGAGCGCAGTAAGTCGGGCGTCATTCTCATCGACGAGTTCGAAAAGGGAGATTCAGCAGTATGGAGCTTCTTCCTCGACCTGCTTGAGAACGGCAAGTTCACGGATTCCCAGGGCGAGGAACACGACCTTAACGGCTATACCATAGTATTCACCTCGAACACACCGAGAACCGAGGTGCAGGAAAAGTTCCCACCGGAACTGCTCTCGAGGCTCAATCTCAAAGTAGATTTCGCGGCCCTGAGCGATAAGGAGAAAAAGACCTTCGTAAGCAGGTATATAGCATCGGTCGCTAAAAAATACCGTTCAAGCGTCGACGAGTCTCTTGAAGATCAGAGCGTTATCGCCGAACGAGCGCTTCAGGAGATCAACACCGCAAACGAAGATAATATCCGTATCCTCAAGAACAACGCGCGAAAATGGTTCGCGGACTACATCGCAGAACGAAAAGAGGGTCCGTCGGAAACGTTGGCGTAAGGATGACGCCCTAGCGCCCGATTACCGAAAAACGGTCCTCGTCCTAGAGTCTGAAATCACCACAACAACAGGTTCTGGGAAAGAACGAAGACCGCTGCAGAAATCTTGTCAGACCCGACGCCGGACATGCTCTACATGCCCCGTTTCGATGATGGCGCCATCGACATGCAGGAGCTGCTCAGGAGCCTCGCCGAGCAGGTCGTGGACGTTGTGATGGGCGCAGAAGCCGACCGGCCGTGCGGGAGCGGAACCGAATAAATCAATTTGCGAGTGAAGGTTTTGGGGAACGTCCCTATCATGGTCTCAAGGTGCCCGGACGAACGAGTTAGCCCGGGACAGAACCGCTCAAGAAAGGACATGCCATGTCCAACGACGGCATCACATATCTACTCAAGTTCGCACCCAGGGAAGCATAAATCGACGACTTGATAAACGGTCGCCTCTACATGAACGCAGCCGGCTACTACCATGGCCTGCCTGGCGAACAGGGCGACCCGCTCGAAGCGTCCATAGTTCCCGAGGTATGCCTAAGCGGAAATCACTGTCTACCCATCTACTGCATGTATACGGTCCGCGAGAGCGAAACCTTCAACAACTGCGTCCAGAGCCCAATGCGCATGATCCGGGAGTTCGGATGCGCAGACGGATGGATCGGCATCGTGCGGTACGAAAGCTTCGCGCGCCTTATAGACAGCCACACCACCGGCGGCGAGGAGGTATACGCCCACGGCGCCATCTCCTATGGCATCCCCGGACCAAAGCTGATCGAGGAAATTTCCAAGGCACGATCTGCAACCTACTTATCAAAACGCCCAAGTACGCTTACCAGCAGGAATATCGAATCATCGGGTCGAACCCGGTCGAGTGCCGCCTGAGGCCCGATACCAAGCACCCTGGATGCAAAATCGAAGAATATGGCCACGCAGAGCTGGACCTGGGTAGCCAACTCACAGGCTTTTCCTGGAAGACGCCCGTGTCGAGCCTCGCGGAGGAACAACACAGACTCGCGCTGGAGCTTCCGCAGCACGCATAGACAACCCAACGCATGCCGCATAGCCGCCGGATGGGGAAACAGAAAGCCAACAACCATCCCTCCCCTCCCCAACATTCCCCAGAAAGTTCGCTGATGTTGACTGGGGTTCCCGTAAAATAAACCCAGTAAAATATGTGCGGAGTGCTGGCCTGGAGCTGCCTTCGAACCCTATTGGCTGCTCACCGAGAGGCTCCGCTATGAAACGACCCCTTTACTACCTGCTCTGCGCGATCGCGTGCACGTCCATGGTCAGCTCGACGATGCTCATGGCAGCCGTCGCGGAAGCCATCCAGCCTCAGGCAGCCGCCGAGCAGCAAGCGCAAGCTGACGCCACGAGCAGCGACACAGGCAAGGCCGAAGACGGCACCAACACAAATACGACAGCAGATACCGCAGAGGACAGCACCGCAACATCCACCGGCACCAGCGCCGTCAACACGGAAAGCGCCGACGGCACCGCCGCCGCAACCGGCACCCCCGCCCCATCCCTCCGAGCCCAAGCCAACCCCACGCCTGAGGCCATCTCCACCACGTCACAAACCACCTACGCCCACTCCGCCACCGCAAGCCAAAACGGCGTCACCTTCACCGTCTCGTGGAACGACGCCCCCGCGGGCACCGCGACGACCTTCCACGTAACCCAGACCAACGGCTCGTCCCAGGCCAAGGCGCGCATGGACGTGCCCACCTACTGGGACGGCGGCAGCCAGGAAAGCGTCTGCGACCCGTCGCGCCCTGCATGGGCCAGCTACTACAGCCTGGGCACCGCGGGCCACGACTTTACCTTTGACTTCACGGCGTCGGGCACGTACCGCATCCACTTCTACTTTATGGACAACGACAGAAACGACCCCCAAAACGACAAGGGGATCTACTACCTGCGCACCACGGCGGAGGTGACCGTAAACGACGCTGCCCGCCCAAGCGTCACGCAGATCGTCAACAATGCCGTAGCCCAGTGCCGCCAGGAAACCTCCGGCTCGGAATACGACATGGCTCTGTGGCTCCACGACTGGACGCTCGACCAGCTGGAGTACGACCACAGCCTCAACTGGTGCTCAGCAGAAAGCGGCCTCACGCGCCACCAGGGCATCTGCGAGAGCTATCAGCGCATCTACTCCAAGCTCCTTGACGCCGCGGGCATCGCCAACGGCCGCATCACCGGCAACGGCCACACCTGGAACGCTGTAAAAATCGACGGCAAATGGTGCCAGATGGACCTAACCTGGGACGACACCAGCGACAACTGGTACAGAGACCCGGAGCAACGCCTTACCGTTGCGCGTGCGGTCTACTCCGGCTCCCCCGTGCTTCTGCTCGATAAATGTACAGCGGCCCTCGACCCCAAGACCGAGCGAGAAATGCTGGATCGCATGCGAAATCTCGGCCGTACCGTCATCATCGTCACGCATCGTACTGCTGCGATTTCACGGAGGTGAAGGACAGCCTTGTGCTGAAGTCACTAACAACCGCATAGGAGGCCACAGAGACAGATAGTTAGTTGATAGGAAGGCCAGACACAATGTTCAGGCCGAAGCCAGCTGAGACAATGGGCGCAGACACGACACAGCCTAGACCGTCTTCAACGCGCACACCATAAAGGACTAGTACCCGAGGCTTGGTGGCGAAGATTAAACGGATTCGGCCATAGACGGGATTGCAGGCAAGGTCGATACGGACGAGGCAATCATACGGCAACACCACAATCCTGCCATCAGCAAAAGGCACCGAGTCCATGGCGGTCTCAGTGCCTAAGCGTCAAATTAACGGTATCGTTTCGTGCTATTCAGCAGCGCGCAAACGAAGAAATACTCACAGGATATCCAGCCATCCCAAAGTGACCGTATACATATTATCGCCTTAGCGTGTATAGAAAGCGTACAGCCTTCCACGGAAGAAGACGACGAATCCTCGCCGTAACACTCAACCGCGGCTTAAGAAGCACCCCAAATGCCTTATCGTAATCTCCTTCGGCAACTGCTTTCTCTACTTCTTTGGCAAGTTGTTCTTGCTCTTCAGATCGCTTGGTCGGTCCAGCCAGATTGCCATTCCGCGCAATCACATTCTCAACAGTTGAATCAATCCATTCACATTTATCAATGCAATAATCATTGAAAAACTCATTCGCCTCTATCGAATTAATAAGCACTGCTGAGACTCCGCGCTCATCGTAGAAATCCGGATGGCAATCCTCAATTCCCCAAAAGTCACCGACTGTAAAGTCTCCGGCACGCTCTATTCGAGCAAAGGGGCAACTATAGCAACATTTACGATATATAATGCCCTTTGCAAACGCAGAGTAGTAGGGGTCATCGCTTGCCTGCCCAAGCTTCTCATGCCGTTTACCAGATCGGTAGTAGTAGTAGTAGTAGAGCCCCCATCCCATTAGCTTATTTCTAAACTCATAGCCGTGGATGCCGTCATCCGTCCGCTCAATTGCTGAAAGCCAGCTGATGTACGCTTTGAAAATCTCTTGTCCAGGGGTGCCGTGACAAATCAAGTCGACACAGACAAGGGAGCCCGGCAGATTGGTTACATTTCTTTTTTTCAAATAGGACCTCAGCGCCGCAATCTGACAGGGCGTGCCGGAATACAGGACATCCACGCCTCTGCTCAGGTAGTCATAGCATTCTCCATAGGTATCCGCTACATCGCTGCGAACGTATTTCGAACCTTGCAAAGCGCGCAATTCTGAAACGTTCTTTGCACAGACGTGCTCAACCCTACCAGATTTAAGAAGAGCCGCACCAAACACAACTCCCCCCCTGTTGAGCATTGCATGCGCAAGAACGACAAAAGCGCCGCCAGAGGCGGAAGAGGCAATACTCGCGTCATCAGTATTACGAAGCGCGATAACTCGTAATGGCGCATTAAGCAATGAAGCGAACGAGGAGGATTCGGAACGGGTATTCATCGGCCACCAACCCCCGTCAATGAAACGGCCTTCTTAAGAAACTTGTCAGTATCACATCTCGCGGCAGCCAGCTTTTCCGCTACGCCATCATAAACAACGTCTTCTAAAAGCAGACGGTCTCTCGATTCCACAGAAAGCCACCTATCTCGAAGGCCGCATATACCCAAAAGATTGTCAATTCGAGTATTAAAATTGCCTCTGCAATAAACCGCAAAGTTACGTTCCAACATCGTAGAGAATGCAGTCACATGAAAAGAGTCAGTAATGACCATGCTGGCACCCTTAATAAGACCGACAAGCTCCTCGACTTCTGGAATAAAAACAGGGGAACCGCCCTCGCGTACCTGATCATAGCGAAGGCAAACGCGCCTCAACTTAAGTCCACGGCTCCTCGCAAATTCAGAAGCAAAGCCGTCGATCACACGGTCAGGATGCAAGCGATAAAGAAGTACGTAGCCTTCTTCACCGACAAGTTTTTCATCGGCGAAATCGGACCAGAATTCTTTCCCCATTGCAAGTGTTGGATCGAGAACGCGCTGCGCTTTAATCCCAAGGCTCGCGAGCAAGTCAACGGCGCTCTGCTCGCGAACAGAAATCATGTCATAGCGACTGAGCTTGTCAGCTAAATAACTCGCTTCACTATCATCAACGCTCGTATTCCCGATGCTTGCCGCATAAGAAAACTTAGGCTTATCGTTCGGAACGAAGTCGAGATAGTAGGCTGGCAGAATACCCCCATTGAGCGTAGAATTCCAAGTTTGATCGCTACCGGTGCAATAAGCATCCGCAACAGGAAGATCCTCAAGCAGCTCATCATTAGAAAGATATCTCTTGTGTGTCAGACTGATACGACGGTCAAGAAAGCCGTTGAACACTGTTTCCCATCTTTTGACCGTCGGATACAGTATGGGTCGCGCAATAATATTTAGTGGGAAAGAATGATTGTTAGCATGTAGCGACAATAGATTCTCATCAAGATTGTCGGCTCGCCAATAATCGATGACTTCGACCTCACACCCAAGCTGCCTCAGCTTTTCCTGAGTAGCAAATGTCTGAAGTACTGAACCGTAGTTTTTTACAGCATGTAATGTAATAACATCAATTTTAGGCACAATACGCGTCCCTTCAATTTGTACGGATTATCGGAGCGATGTTCAGGTCACGACTCTGCGTCACGATACTGTCAGGGGGAATATCTCTTGCAACGACAACATTTGCCCCCACAACGCAGCCATCTCCAATCGTCACTCCCTTGAGCACAACAACGTTGGTGCCCAGCCAGCAGTTATCCCCAATTTTGATAGAAGCACTTTTGTATCCCTGTTCTGCCAGCCGAGAAAAACCAGAAAAACGGTGATTATGATCGTAGACAGTCACGTTTTCGCCAAATAAACAGTTTCTGCCAATCTCTATCCTTTTCATACAGTTGAGAGAACAACCGTTATTAAAAAAGGTGCCGTCACCAACAACCAACGAACCTTCGGGGCCCAGCCTCAGCCTCATAACGTCACGTGAGGAAACACAGTCCCCGAACTCAACTCGCCCAGGATACTCAAGACTCCAAATAGCAATTCGAATCTTTGTCTGGAGTGAATTCTTTAGATTTCTAAGTCTAATTAATATATTCATTTAGACCCCCTTTTAATGGGATCGCTTCCAAGCAGATTGTATTTACAGACATAAATGGCCCTAAATGCAAGTAAAACAAACTCACAGAAACAACGAAGCGTTGCAACCGCGACAATGCCGAAGGCTCCAATTATATAAAGAGCCCCGAGGCCAAGAAGAAGCAATACGGTTGCAGTCAATGAAGTTCGAGTCATCTCTTCAACATAGCCTGCTGCACCAAGCAGAGGCCAACCAAGAAGAATGACAGGAAAACCAAAGAAGAATAGAGGGGCAAGACAAGCAATAACGTATGAACCCGCCACATAATCAATGCCTCCCAGAAGAAGCATGATCTGGTCAGAAAGGAAGAAGACCACTGCAGCGATAAGCAGTGCGACTGGGGTCGCCAGCATCAACATCCTTCTCGCGAGCTTTTGGTCATATTCATTAATCATATGTGGGTAAAGAGCGTTGGTCAGAGGCGTATAGAGCGCGTTTACGGCATTTGCAACAGTCATACCAAGGCTCCAATAAGAAACTACCGCAGAATCGGAAATCCAAAGCCCCACAGCGATTGTCGTCGCAGAAGACATAATGGTCCCTGAAACATTTGACAAGAAATAAAGAGCAGATCCTTTAATGGAAGCCCAAATAGACTGCAGGCTTGGCATTCCGATGACCAGTCCGAAATCTCGTGAAAGTGAGGCAAAAGATAGGACAAGCGCAACAAATGCGGAAATGACATCAAGCAAACCGACAAGCCAAAGGTCATTTGGGCCCTTAACGAGAGCAAACGTGAGTACAGTCGCAAGAAGCTTTGAAATGACATAGCGTGAAGTCAAAATACCAAGTTTTTCATATGCCATAAAAATAAAATCCGGCATGAGAACAGAAAAACAGATGCTCAGATAGCACAGAAAAGTAAACGGAATGTTTTCGCCCATAAGTGGAATTGCGACACACATACCGAAGATGATTGGGAAACCGATGATCTGAAGCACTAGCTTTGAAGCCAGAATGCTACCAATTGTCTTTTCAACGCGTTCCACATCATCTTTAAATCCGGCAACAAGTTTAGCGCCATGAAGGTTAAAGCCAAACTCAAGAAGCAACTGGGCAAAAGACATCACAGCCAAAACATAGGCACGTACAGCATATCCCTCAACACCGAGAACTCTGGTCAAATAGGGCAAAGTTACAAAAGGAAGGATGTACTTTGCAAGTTGCAAGGCATACTGCGCTGCGGAATTTTTCAAGAAGGTTTTTCGATGCTCGTTAACCATTATTCTCCATCTTTGAATTCAGTCCCAAATAAAGAGCCCAGGTAAACCTGAGGATCGTTTTCTCGTCTGACGCGCTTAACTCCGCTCTTGGACCAGGATTCCCATATCACCCGATTAATAATGAGACACTCGTTTAGCACTTTCGTGATGGCTGGCACGGACAAGGGGTTGAATAAGATCCCGTCCTTTCCAATCAGCTCTGGTATGCCTCCTCGATTAGAACCCAAGCAAACAGTACCGCAGGCAAGAGCCTCAAGAACAGTGGTCGGATAGTTCTCGATCCAGAGGGAAGGAGCAATAAGATACTTTGCCTTGACAATTTCCTCCAAAGTTTCCTCGCGAGATAGTTTGCCAAGAACGTTGATTCCGTTCGCATCCTCCAGTAGAGAGGTAAATGTCTCCTCGTAATCCCTCTCAACAGATCCAATAATCCGAAGGCGCCATCCTGCCCGAGCTAAGTCAGAGGATTTCCATGCTTTGATAAGATTCGTACAGCCTTTTCGTTCTGCAACGGCGCCAACATAAACAATGACATCATCGCGTTCACTAAACGACAGACACGACACCTGTGGCGCTTTAAAGGGATTGCGAACGCAGTCCGCAGCGATGTTGTTCGCAGCACAGGTCGTAACCAAGAACTCACTGGGCGACACCAGCCTATCGAATGCATGGCGTCGAGCAGAGTTTATCCTATTCATTAACAATCGCTTTAGCTTATCTTGAAAGTTAAGACAGCATTTATCGCCGAAACAATTCTCAGCGCAATAACCCGAGCATACTGATCCATCATCGTGAATGCACCACGACCTTGGACAGACCACACCATAGTCATGCAAAGTCTGCAGGCTAGTAACTGATGGATGCCTAGCACGATATGCACTAATAGCACTGCAAATAGAAAGCATACTGTTAACCGCGTTATGCACATGGATAACCTCAGGCTGAAAATCCTCAATGAGTTGTAGAAGATCACTCCTAAGCGCGCTGTCGCCAAACAGGCGAATACGCAGTTTCCAAGCGCTCCCCCCGTCAATGGGATAGTTATGATGATCTGGGAATTCAGACTTAATGAAATTAGGGTCAAATGTAATTGTTCTTACATCAAAACCAGCATTCAAACAAAGCTGGACTTCATCCCTAAAGACATTTTCGGCACCACCGCATTCATATAGCTCATTAGCGATAAGAAGCCTCATAAGTGACGACCACCATCTTCAATCAAAATACACCTATACTCAGCGACTCCATTACTATCACCGCTAAAATAAGTGTCATAAACCAGGCGCGATCCAAGAATAAGTGACAAAAAGACTGCAAGACCCAGCGATAGCAACTGTGTTTTGCAATACATACACAGGATTGGAATTAAAACGATATAAGCAACGGTGAAATACAAATCAAAACGCTCTGCATTGGGAATTGCAGCTGAACAAGATGCTGAAAAAAGAGCAAAAATTGCGGCGTTTATCAAAACACGATATCTTGAATCAAAATCAGGACTCTTACACTGAAGAAAGAGAGTTATCGATGCAACGAGAAGCGTAACAAAAAATTCAACGTAATAAATACGATTCTTAAAGTAACTGCTAGCGAAATAATCACCGCGACCGAATACGTTCGCAACAGTCTTAAGAAAAGAGGGCGCCACAAACCCAAGCGCAAATAAAATTACGGAAAGAAAGAGAACGGTTACTTGCGAATACTTTCTTCTAAATAAGAAATATAGTGGAAAATAAACAAGCGCAGTGAAGTGCAAGCTGGCCGCAAGTGAAATTAATACAAAGTAACGTGCTGGTTCTCTACTTGCAGCAAAACGAATCGCAAAAGCAACAATCGCAAGAGCAGCTGCTTGTCGAATGCCACTCAACGAAAAGAGCCATACCTGACTTAAAAAAAGCAATAATAACGAAAATGCAACGTTATTAGTCCATTCAAGTATAAACTTATACATAAAATAATGAAAAATCAAAGCCATGATTGCAAAAACCCAGAAAGAGCTTCCGTGAAAGAAGCCCACGAGAAAATTGATTGCAAGATAGCCAGGTTCGAATCTAGAATAATTCCATGAGCGTCCATGAAGCACTGACTGATAACCATAGTCATAGACCCAGAGGTAGTCCGTACCAATGCCATAGCGAAACACAGATACAAGTAATATAGGGAGTACGGGTAGCCATAAAAGAAGATTGTTGCTGCTAGATCTTCTATTACGACAAAAAAGCATAGACAAAAAAATAGATAGAGCAAATGCCCCGCAGTAAACAGGCATAAAGTACCTACCTAACTGAATCAATGTTAATAAGATTCATATACTGTTCGGCAATCGCATCCCAGTTAAAGTCAGGCAAATATCTTTCTGCAATCTCAGAGAGCTTATTTCGATCAACGTCGCCATTGACGACATCGATCATGCGCCCGATTAACGAATCCTCATCTTTTAAATCAAAGAACAGCCCATAATCTCTGGAGATCTCGCGATTGATCGGGATATCACTCAAGATAATAGGAAGCCCAACACTCATGCACTCAATCTGGGCAAATCCAAATCCCTCATAGACAGTCGGGAAAACAAAAGCCGCAGCTTCGTTATAAAGCCTATTCAAATCTGAATCACTTACGTATCCGGTGAAGAGGATATCGTTGCCATATTTTGACTCACGCGCTTTGGCGATGAATTCTTCACCGCCGTAACCGAGACGTCCAGCAAAAACCATTTTGTAGTCTTTCGCAAGCTCATGTTCTTTGAGCTTAAGGAACGCATCGAGAACAAGCCCGACGTTCTTCCGCTTTTCAATCGTACTTACGAACAGAAAGAACTTCTGAGGTGTAAGCAAAGATAGAGTTGCATTTTCATAGGGGTCAGGACAAAAATCTTTATGGATGCCTTCATAGAGACCAAGCCAAGTGTAGGCAATCTTTGATGAGTAGCCCGGAAAGAAATCAGCTATCTCCTTCTTTACCGATTCGGAAATCGTAAGAACAAGATCGGATTTCTTCACGCTATTGCGTATCATCGCTCGATTGTAATAACGATACGCCGTGGGAAGAGTATCGGGATGAAGGAACGAGACCATATCTGGAATGCAGCAAACGACCTTGCAGGGAAGCCTTCTATACGGTATGGCATAATTTGTAAATAAGACAGCATCATACTTTCCGGCAAGCTGATAAAACTCGCCGGAATTAACGTATTTAAGGTAGTCAAATCTATTTGACTTACGACTGGAACTCGCCGGCTTCCACGAAATTAGATCGACGTCGATATCATCACGCCTCGAAAGCGCCTCATAGAGATACTGGCTGTATTTCCCGATTCCAGTCCCAAGGGAAATCTGCATTCCATCATCAATCAATAGCTTAAGCGACATTTGCATCCCCCTTCGCATCTTCAGAACTCTCAAACCCCAAGTAGCTGAAGTTTTCAAGAGACTTTTGCCAGTCGAATATTTCAATCGCCTTCCGACGAGCAGATGAGGCCAAACGTATAGCAAGGTCCTTATCATCAAGAAGCCTTCGTACCGCAGAGGCTTGTCCCGTAGCGCCATCGACAACAAAAGCATCAACGCAATCAATAAGGCCAATACCTTCATTACCGATAGCGTTCGTTACTATGGGCACGCCAATTGCCATTGCTTCAAGAATCTTTGTCTTGATTCCGGTTCCGTATGCAATGGGTGCCAAGAAGACACTTGTAGATCGAAGGGCAGCACGAGTATCTTCAACCCTACCTAAAAACCTGATCTGATTGTTACTCTTAAACTCGTCAATAAGGTCTTCGCTGGCAGTTCCGACAACCTCAAGCATCACATCAGGCCCTATAAGCGGAAGCACCTCATCTGCGATATAACGAAGGGAATCCGCATTCGCAGCCGCGCGCATATCACCAAGGAACGAAACAACACCAGGTCGGGGAGAAGGCTCTGGGCCGGACGTGTAGAACGGGCAATCTACGCCCAAAGGAACTGCAATGATATTGCTATTACCTGTTTCAGCAGTCAGTCGCTCCGCCTCAACTGGAGAGACGAGAACAACGTAATCAAATTGTTTGGGAGCATCATGTTCCAGCCTGCGCATGCGAGCAGATTCAGTTCCAAGAACAAACTTCTGAAGCGTGGAATTAGACGCAAGTTTCGCCACCCCGCCCTTAAAGTTGGCAGTGTACTTGCCAGCAACACCGCCAGTTTTATTAAGTGTGTTCAGACTATTAAGTTGCCGTTGGTAACGTACGGAAAACGAATCCTCCATGTACAGCACTTTTTTACAAGGTAGGTCCGAAATGGCATCAATATATGGAGAAAGTCGAGGTAAATCAATGAAAACGTGAGAGGGCTTCAGCTTAACCGTAAGGTCCCTAAGTTGTTTAGCTACTGCTTTGGACTTGAATAGGGCACACTGAATAGGCCCCCCGCAAACACCCTTTGCAAGAGCCGTTGTAAGATTTTTCACAATCGTTTTCTTGTCAGGTTTATTGGCAAGCGCAACACTTGAAATAAAATCGGGGCGCGACAAAACCGACTGCTCGTCTTGGCCTGCTTCCAAGAATGAGAGGACATGGACATCGCAATCGTACTCTGAAACGAGCCCCTTACAATAATTTGTCAAAACAACCTTATGCCCATCGTTGGCAGGCCAAAAAAATCGATCCGTAAAGAAAAGGACTTTTTTCCTTTTTGTCATCTTCCTATTTCCAATTATCTCATTAGGCAACAACGAAACCGTCGTACATTTCTCGCAGCGTATCCTCGATCTTCCTTTTTGGTTTCCAGCCCAACTCCTCATTGATTTTTGAATAATCACAGCAAATGCTCGCTGTGTCATTCGGTCGAATAAGAGCGGTATCGATTTCAACCTCAATAGGTTGACGACAAAAGCTTTTGATGGTTTCCAACAAGTCGCACAGAGGTAGCGCACGCCCACTTCCGACGTTATATACCTCACCAGCACGTCCGCTTTCCATAATCAGACGATATGCGCGCACAACATCACGGACATCACTAAAATCTCGCGCCACGCTAATATTTCCCACAGTCACCCTGCCGGGTTTAGCTGATTTCTCGATTTCGGCAGCCTGTCTACACCAGCTTGGGAGAACAAACGCCGGGTTTTGCCCAGGGCCAGTATGGTTAAATGAACGCGTGAGACAAACCCCGAGACCAAATTCTTTTGCATAGAGTGCAGCAAAACATTCCTGGGTAGCTTTGGATATTCCGTAAGGATTATTGGCAATCGTAGAATCGCTCTCACAAAGTGGTCCGTCTTTGGGCGCGTACTCCTCCGATGATCCGACAAGCAGCACACGCACACTAGTTTCCTGAGCGCGCGCCGCCTCCATGATATTCAGAGCACCTTCAACGTTTATACGCATTGTAAGCGCAGGGGCTCTCCAGCTCTGCCCCACAGAACTTATAGCAGCGAGGTTTACGATGTAGTCGGCGTTAGACTCGGATACGAGGGACAAAACGCCTCTCGCATCCGAAAGGTCACAGGGATAATATGCAGAAACTTCCGAAATTATACATTTTTCATGCAAATCAGAGCCTATGACCTTATAGCCCGCAGAAACAAGTTCGTGAACAAGAAAAGTGCCCACAAACCCGTTAACGCCGAAGATGAGAACGCGCCTCCCCATTAGGCCAGCTTCGCTTCTCGCTCGGCGATCTCAAGATCGTGCTCTACCATGATGCGACAAAGCTCCTCGCAGCTGGTCTTTTGGGGGTCCCAACCCAGGACCGTCTTTGCCTTAATAGGATCGCCCCACAGGTTGACGACATCGGTCGGGCGATAGAAGTCGGGATTGACACAGACGAGCATCTTGCCGCTCGCCTTGTCATAGCCCTTCTCCTCCAAGCCCTCGCCCTCCCAGCGGAGGTCGATGCCGGCGTGCTTAAAGGACCACTCCGTGAACTCGCGCACGGAGTGCTGCACACCCGTGGCAATAACGTAGTCATCGGGCTCATCCTGCTGCATGATGAGCCACATGCACTCCACGTAGTCCTTCGCATATCCCCAATCGCGGAGGGAGTCTAGGTTGCCGAGCTCAAGATGGTCCTGGAGTCCCTTGGCGATACGGGCGGCCGCTAGAGTAATTTTGCGTGTTACGAAGTTCTCGCCACGGCGCTCGGACTCGTGATTGAAGAGGATTCCGTTGACCGCAAACATGCCGTAGGCCTCGCGGTACTCCTTCATCATCCAAAAGCCGTACTGCTTGGCGACCGCATACGGGCTGTACGGATGGAAAGGGGTGTTCTCGTTCTGGGGAACCTCTTCGACCTTACCATACAGCTCGCTCGTCGAAGCTTGGTAAATCCTGCAGGACTGATCCATGCCCAGCATATGGACAGCTTCAAGGATGCGCAGCACGCCCAATGCGTCGCAGTCACCGGTGTACTCGGCCGCGTCAAATGAAACACCAACATGGGACTGGGCGGCGAGGTTATAAATCTCGTCAGGACGAACTTCGCCCACAATTCGAATAATGGAGCTAGAGTCCGTTAAGTCACCATCATGAAGGATGATGGAGCCTTCTGATAGCAGATGATCAATCCTGTTCGTGGTGTGAACCGAGGAGCGACGGACAATTCCGTGCACCTCATAGCCCTTGTCCAAAAGCAACTCGGCAAGATAGCTGCCATCTTGACCAGTAATGCCAGTGATAAGTGCCTTCTTCATCTCAAAATCCCTTTCAACTGTGAACTAATTCCAAAAAGCGCCTAAACGCTCAATGTCCTCTTTAACAAGCGTCTCGCCGTGCTGGACCTCGATTACATGCAGGTCCCCACAAAGTGCCCGCGCAGAATGCGGCGTGGTCGCGGGAATCTGAACGACGGAGCCCGCGCGCACCTGCTGCACCAGACCGTCCAACACAACCTCGCCAGTGCCGGAGATGACTGTCCAGACCTCTCCGCGGTTCATATGGCGCTGGTAGTCGAGCTGGCCACCCTCACGGATGATCAGCTCCTTGGTCAGTGCCTTGGCCCCGTCGGGGAAGACACTGCTGTCAATGACGCGGTACTCGCCCCAGGAGCGCTGCTCGTACATGGGGCGGCTCTCCGCGACGGCGTTGACCTCAGACTTGATGTTGGCCGACGCCTCCTTGCCGGAGACGAGAATGCCGTCGGGCGTCGCTACGACAACCGAATCGGAGATGCCTGCGACGACCATCGGAAAACCGGTCTCATTGATAACGTGAACGTTCTTGCACGTCTTAGAATCGACCACGACGCGGCCGGAGGTGTACTCCGCCATCTCGTCGGTTAGCGTGTTCCAGGTGCCCAGGTCCTTCCACTCGCCCGCGTAGGAGACCGCGCCGATGGACGACGCCCTCTCCACGACCTCGTAGTCGAAGGAGTTCTTGGGCAGCTCCGCATAGCGGGAGCGGAACTCATCGAAGATGCCGCAGGACAGGTACCTGGCGGTGAGGCCGGTGAGCCAGCCGAGCCTGAACGCGAACACGCCGCAGTTCCAGAGGGCCCCTTGGGAGATGAGTTCCCGTGCGGTCCCCTCGTCGGGCTTCTCGGTGAAGCGCTCGACTCGGCGGGGCCAGCCCTCACCCGTCGCAGGCACGATGTAGCCGTACTTGCCGCTGGGGTAGGTGGGCTCCACGCCCATGAGGACGAGCTCGGCGAAATCCGACTGGACGGCCTCGTCGAGCTTGACGACGCTGTCGTAGTACGCCTGGTCCGCGTAGCTGTCGATGGGCATGACGATGACGGTGTCGCCCTCGCCGGCACCCTGCTCGAGCGCGAGATGCGCACACGCGAGCATGATGGCCGGGGCGGTGTCGCGGCGCTCAGGCTCGAGCACCAGCGCGTAGCCGCCCTCCACCTGGCGGCGGATGGACTCCTCCTGGCTCGCGCAGGTGGCGATGGTTATATCGATGTCGGCGTCGACGGCGCCGATCTGTCCGAAGACGCGCTGGACCATGGAGACGTGGTTGCCGTCCGCATCGCGCAGAACCTTGAGGAACTGCTTGGAGCGGGTGCTGTTGGAGAGCGGCCACAGGCGCGTGCCCGAGCCGCCGGAGAGCAGGACGAGGTGGATCATTATCGGGTTCCTCCCAAGATTGACTTGGCGTCCGCGACCAGCGCGGCGAGCTTGGCCTCGGACTCGGAGCGGTCGGCGCCCTTCGCGAACACGTAGGCCTTGGCCTTGGGCTCGGTGCCGCTGGGACGGAACAGGACGCGCGAGCCGTCGGCGAGCCTGAACTCGAGGACGTCCGCCTCGGGAAGGCGCTGGGGCTCGTCGGACGGGTTGACGACGGGCATCGGCGCGCCCTGGGCGTAGTCGATGCGCTCCGCGACGGCGGTGGCGCCGATCTGCGCCGGAGCGTGATCTCGAAGACCGGACATCATCGCGGACATGTCGGACGCGCCCTCGGGTCCCTCGTATGCCTGACCGAGCAGAGCGCTCGACCAGTAGCCGTATTCCTCATAGAGGCGCTCCATGGCCTCGTAGAGGTCCATCCCCCTCTTCTTCCAGTGGGCAGCGAGCTCGCAGATGAGCATGGAGGCGACCACGGCGTCCTTATCGCGCACGGAGGTGCCCGCGAGATAACCGTAGGACTCCTCGAAGCCCATGAGGAAGTCGTCCTCGCGCCCCTCGGACTCCAGCACGCCGACCTGCTCGCCGATGAACTTGAAGCCGGTGAGCGTGCGGCGCAGCTCGAGGCCGCGGGCACGCGCGACGTCGTCTGCCATGGGCGCGGAGACGATGGTGGTGCAGGCGACCTCGCGACCCATGTCCGCATCGGACCCGTCCGCCTTGGAGGCGAGGAAGTCGAGCAGGAGCAAGCCCACCTCGTTGCCGGTGAGCAGCCTGTATTCCCCGGCATGCGGAACGGCGATGCCGACGCGGTCGGTATCCGGGTCGGTCGCCAGGAGCAGGTCGGGCTTCACCCTGTCGCAGTACTCAAGCCCGAGTTTCAGCGCCTCGCGCACCTCGGGGTTGGGATACGAGCAGGTCGTGAAGTCGCCGTCGTGCACGCACTGCTCGTCGACGGTCACAACATCGGCCACGCCGATTCCCTCGAGCACTCGGGACACGCACTCCAGGCCGACGCCGTGGAGCGGGGTGTAGACGATGCGGAGCGCCGAGCAGTCCTCGCCCGTGGAGACCTCGAGCGTCTCCTCTATGTAACGGTCAAGAACTCTCTCGGGAACCCACTGCACCAGCCCCTCATCCAGAGCTCTATCGAACGCCATCGCTTTTACGCCATCGAAGCAGTCGACGGGGTCGATGGCCGCCTGGATGGCCTCCGCCGCCTCGACGGTAATCTGGCAGCCGTCGGCGCCGTAGACCTTATAGCCGTTGTATGCCGCGGGGTTGTGCGAAGCGGTGATGTTGACGCCGGCCGAGCAATTCAACTCGCGGACGGCGAAACTCAATGCGGGCGTGGGCTCGACGCGCTCAAACAGATAGGATTTAATGCCGTTGCCTGCGAGCACCTCAGCCACCCGACGCACAAACTCCTCGGAACCGTGACGCGTATCCCGGCAAAGCGCAACAGACGGCCTATCAAAAGAGTTATTCAAGTAATCGGCAAGACCTTGCGTGGCCTTACCGACGGTATAGACATTAAGCCGGTTGGGACCGAGTCCGAGCTTGCCGCGTAGGCCGCCGGTGCCGAAAGACAACTCGCGAAAGAAAGAGTCCTTAATGTCGTTTTCGGATAGACCCTGCAAGTCTTCACAATGATTGCAGCATTCCATCCATCGCTGATACTTTTCGAAGATTTCCGTATTCAACAAAACAATCTACTTTCAAAATAGCCGAACATTCAATTGGCAGCAGAATGACTAGCTCGCTCCGCCACCGGTAAACACCTCAACAACAGTGAGAAGAACGATCTTGAGATCGGTAATGACGCCGCGCTTGGCGATGTACTCAAGGTCGCGGCGAACCATCCCGTCAAAATCAGTGTCATTGCGATCGGTCACCTGCCACCAGCCGGTGATACCCGGCTTCACGGCCAGGCGCTGCAGGTCGTACTCGGTGTACTCCGCCACCTCATTCGGCAGCGGCGGTCTGGGGCCCACGACGGACATCTGGCCCAGGAAAACGTTCAGGAACTGCGGGAACTCGTCGATGGAGTGCTTGCGGATGAACTTTCCGATCTTGGTGACGCGCGGGTCATTCTTCATTTTGAACATGGCGCCGGCGATCTCGTTTTGCTCCTTGAGCTCGGCGAGGCGCTCGTCGGCGTCCTTGTACATGGAGCGGAACTTCCACATGCGGAAGGTTGACAGGCTGCCGTCGGGGTAGGTCTGGCCAACGCGAATCTGGCTGTAAAAGGGATTGCCCTCGCTCTCCAGGCGGATGGCCGCGGCGAGCACAAGGCTGGGTACGGCGATGACGGCCAACACGCAGCCGCTGAACGCGATGTCGAACGTGCGCTTGACGGCCCGGTAGGCCAGGCGCGAGCGGTCCCAGTCCATGATGGATTGCATGGCCTTGTAGCGACCAGCGCCCTCGCGCCGGTCCATGGCCTGCGCAATCAGCGCGGCCCCCGCAGGCGCATTATTCTCTGTTACTTCTTTAGCAGCCACAATAAAACTCACGTTCCTGTCCCCAGGAACCCCCCCCATCTATGAATCCAAAAACCAAGTAATTTGCCGGTGCAACGTCTCCCTTACGTTTTGATGGGAACGTCGAGCGGAAGCACTTCCCTAAAGCTGGAATCGCCTTCGCCTACGTCCACCAAGCACCAGCGTTTACGACGGTCGATCTTGTGCACACGGGCCTCTTGCCCCACCAAGGGCCCCTGTTCTATGTGCAGCACACCGTCTTCTATGCGCGCCACGCTGTTGCGCACCACGTCGTCGTCGTCGAGCACGCTGCGGTACCAGTCCTGTGCATCGTCCGGCATGGGCGCATAGGCCCGCTCCCTGCTGCCAGCAATGCGGCAGCCAAAACTCAACTGGGCCAAAGCCCTATCGAGCGCAGCGGCATCGTGCGTGGCGACGAAGAAGTATTCCTTGTACATGGGTTTGGTTTGGAGCGACCATGCGCCGTCCCGCTTAAACCAGAACTCCTTTTGCATCACAAAAGCGTTCTGCATCAGCTCGTGTGGGATAATACGGCGCACCTTTTCGCAGGTCTCGCGCTCTTTGCCGTTGGGGGTGTGGACCAGATACCAGCGGACGCGGCCGTGCTGGCTGTTGGTGGTGGCGCCGTTAAATGCGCCCGGCAGCCTCTCTTGGCGCCGTGCCGTCTGTTCCATGTTCTCGCCCCCTCTTTTGGATTTGCGATGCACGCAAATGCAAGGGCGTTTAGAACAGGCTTCTCGCTCGCAGCTAGGCGCAGTCGCAAAAGTACAGGTTTTTGTAGAGGCGTATGGAGATGTGTCCGTTCGCGCTGCAATTTGTGTAATCTGGGAAAACGTGAGCAGTTTGCTCGTATAATGAGCAACGTCGAAAGATACAAAAACCTGTACCTTTTTGCACAACAAAAAAAGCCGCCCTAACCAGCGGCTTTTCTTCTATAGATAACAAAAAAGGCGACCGCCCGCGAGGACGATCGCCTTTGTTAATTCTTGTATGGTTTGTGCTAGGCGCGAGTCTTGATCTCCTCGGTCACCTTGGCAACAAACTCGTCAACGCTCATCTGAACGGTCTCGTTGGAGCGATCGCGGACGGAAATGTTGCCGGCCTCGACCTCCTTCTCGCCCAGGATGAGCATGTAGGGCACGCGGTCGATGCTGCGGGCCTCGCGGATCTTGTAGCCGATCTTCTCGTCGCGGTCGTCGCAGACCACGCGAATGCCGGCCTCCTCCAGCTTGGCGCACACCTCGTGGGCGTAGTCGCGGCTCTTCTCGGAAACCGGAAGTGCCTTGACCTGCACGGGAGCCAGCCAGGTGGGGAACTTGCCCGCAAAGTGCTCGATCAGAATACCGATGAAGCGCTCGATGGAGCCAAAGCAAACGCGATGCAGCATGATGGGGCGCTTCTTGGTGCCGTCGGCGTCCACGTACTCCAGATCAAAGTTGAGCGGCATCTGGAAGTCGAGCTGGACGGTACCGCACTGCCAGGTACGGCCGAGCGAATCCTCCAGGTGGAAGTCGATCTTGGGGCCGTAGAAGGCGCCGTCGCCCTCGTTGACCTCGTAGTCCATGCCCAGCTTCTCCAGAGCGGTGCGCAGGCCCTCCTCGGCGCGTGCCCAGTCCTCGTCCGAGCCCATGGAGTCCTCGGGGCGGGTGGAAAGCTCAACGTGGTACTTAAAGCCAAACTTCTGGTACACGGAGTCGATGAGGTTGACCACGCCCACGATCTCATCGGTCAGCTGGTCGGGGCGCACAAACAGGTGGGCATCGTCCTGGTTAAAGCAGCGCACGCGGAACAGGCCGTGCAGGGCGCCGCGCAGCTCGTGGCGGTGCACCAGGCCAATCTCGCCGGCGCGGATGGGCAGCTCACGGTAGGAGTGAGGCTTGGAGGCGTACACCAGCACGCCGCCCGGGCAGTTCATGGGCTTAATGCAGTACTCTTCGTCGTCGATGACGGTGGAGTACATATTGTCCTTGTAGTGGTCCCAGTGGCCCGAGGTCTTCCACAGCTGCTTGTTCATGATGAGCGGCGTGGAGATCTCCACGTAGCCGGCCTTGTGGTGAATCTCACGCCAGTAGTCCAGCAGCGTATTCTTAAGGATCATGCCGTTGGGCAGGAAGAACGGGAAGCCGGGAGCCTCATCGCGCATCATAAAGAGGTCCATCTCGCGGCCGATCTTGCGGTGGTCGCGCTTCTTGGCCTCCTCCAGCATGTGCATGTGCTCGTCGAGCTCTTCCTTGGTGGCAAAGGCGACGCCGTTGATGCGGGTGAGCATCTTGTTGTCCTTGTCGCCCTTCCAGTAGGCGCCCGAGACGCCGGTGAGCTTAAAGGCCTTTAGGGCCTTGGTGTAGCAGATGTGGGGGCCGACGCACATGTCGATGTAGTCGCCCTGCTGGTAGAAGGTGATGCGGGCGTCGTCGTCCAGGTCGCCGATGTGCTCGACCTTGTACTTCTCGCCGCGCTCCTCCATAAGGGCGATGGCCTCGGCGCGGGGCTTCTCGTACACGGAGAACTTGAGGTTCTCCTTGACGATTTTCTTCATCTCGGCCTCGATCGCGGGGAAGTCGTCCTCGCTGATCTTGACGCCCTCGGGCAGGTCGACGTCGTAGTAGAAGCCGTTGTCGGTCGCGGGGCCGTAGGCAAAGTCGGCCTCGGGGTACAGGCGCTTGATGGCCTGCGCCATGATGTGCGCGGCGGAGTGGCGGATGACGTGCGTGACCTCGTCCTGCGGGAGCTCGGCCACCGAACCGTCATTGTAGAGTGCCTTCATGGGTATGTTTTCTCCTCTCGGATGCCTGATGCAAGTGCGTGCGATGCGCTCGGCGTTTTAACTTGCATCATTATAGGCAGGTTGCCTTGGTATACAAGCGCCCGCCGCACCTTAATGGCACGGCGGGCGATTTTCTACGCATGCTTCATCGTGTGGCGCGTGTGGCTTGCGCGGGACGCGCGGTGCCCGTGGCTTGCGGCCGGCCCGGCGATGGATGCGTTACTGAATGCGAGTTCGGCAGTAGGGGCAGACCTTCCAGTGCGCATCGAGCGGGCGATGGCAGCTGGGGCATACGTTGCGAACCTGGGTATCGCACACCGGGCAGACGACAAAGTCCTTCTCGATGGGCGCGCCGCACTGCGGGCAGGTGCCGTACTGGGCAAGCTGGCGCTCGCGCAGCGCCATGTCCAGCTCCTGCTC
>CAJJSS010000015.1:0-60126 GCA_905194545.1 Coriobacteriaceae bacterium
TTCGGTGCCGTTGGTCAGGAACAGGATCTTTGCATCCTCACCGCCCAGCTCGATGGCGACATCGGTGGCCGGGATAAGGGTCTCGACGGCGCGTTTGCTGGCGATGACCTCCTGGACAAACTCCAAGTCGAGCCACTGGGACAGCAGCAGACCGCCCGAGCCGGTGATGGCGCAGGTCATCTGGGCCGTCGGCAGCACAGTCGCGGCGCCCTCGAACAGATCGCGGGCGCAGGCACGGACGTCGGTGTGGTGGCGCTGGTACTTGGCGTAGACGATCTGGTTGTCATCGTTGAGCACGGCAAGCTTGACGGTGGTGGAGCCCACGTCGATGCCCAGGTGCAGGTTGCCGCGGGCGGCCTCGGAGTTGAAAATCGCGCCTTCGGGGGCGTGGGCGGCGGCCACGGGCTCAGCGGCGGTGGCGAGCTCGCTAGCGATGGACGTCTCCCCTGCCGCGTTCTTGGCATCGGCAACTGCCTCGGCAACTTTCTCGGCAGCCGCGGTCGCGGCCTTCTGCGCGGCGTCCACCACGGCGGGCGCGGCCTCGCGTGCGGCAGCGACCATACGATCCTTGATGCCCTCGACGAGTTTGCTCATTGTCTCTCCTCTTAGTTGTTGGACTCGACGGTTGCGGCGGTGTCGGCCGCGTCCTCGAGCTGCAAGTTCAATAGCTTCATGCCGTATTCCGGCACGTTGATATCGATGGGTTGGCCATACAGGTCACCAGGACGAACAAAAGCGAGCACCGTCATAATGCGCGCCATGGCCTCGGGCGATTCGGTGAGCCCACGCTCAAACCAGCGCTGAATCATGCCAACCTCGGCGCTCACGACGTAGGTGACGTAGTAGTCAAAGAACGTGCCCAGCGCCAGGCCCAAAATGCCCGTCTGCGCACGCGGCACCACAGCCTCACGCGCGGTGTCGATGATCCTTTTAATGAAGGCCTGGTCGCCGCCCGGACCCAGCAGCGCACCGATTAAGTCGCGGTTGGCCGCAAGATAACGCAGCAGCTCAACCGAACCGGGCGCCGGCTCGAGCTCGTCGATATTGTGATAGAGATCGGGCAGCTGAGCTGCGGTGATGAGCTCAATGCGCTCACGGATCTCGGCCAGCAAGCCGTCCTCGATTTGATTGATAAAGTCGGGGATATCGCGGTAGTGCGAATAGAACGTGCGGCGCGTAAGGCCAGCGCGCTCGGTGAGCGACGCGACATTAATGCGCGAAAGGTCGCCGCTTTCGGCAAGCTCGCTGGCAAGTGCCTGGCGAAGGGCACGCTGCGAGCGAAGGGACCGGCGATCGCATTTCTCGAGCTGGGACAAGCGTCCTCCTTGTTACTCAGCCTGTGCGCTATTGCACAGTGCGAGTATTATTGCACACCGTGTGTACCAACACGTAAAGGCAATATTTGGAATGTGACGAGGGGGCAGTCCCTTTGTCACATTATTCGATGATGGTGCGGGAGCTCTGCTTATGCATGGTGGCGAGCATGTGTTTGGGGACGGCGTGGACCATGCAGCTGCCGATAGTTGCGCTCGCGGCGACCTTGGCTGCATCGCTAGCGTTTTTGGTCGCGTAGCTGTGGCGGAAACGCTTGAGCATGGCGATGTCGTTTCCGCCGTCGCCATAAACCGCGACCTCGTCCTCGGCAATGCCGTGGTAGCCCGCCAGCCAGGCCACACTCTCGCCCTTGTTACACGCCACGTCCGTGATCTCGAACATCACCGGATCGAACGGCGCGTTGACCACACGGTCCGAGCGCTCGGCAAGATACGCCTTAAGGTCGCGCTCCAGCTCGGGCGAGGTCACGCGACAATTGATCTTGCATACATCGTGGCGCAGGATGTCACCGATCGACTGGTCGAAATACTGCTCCTCGTGATACCCGCCGCGCGCACGCATGCCGCGCATCACAATACGCTTGATGGGGCTGTCCTTTTTAAAGCCCGCCTGATGCATCTCGAACGAACCGCTCGAAAACATGCCATCGGGCGTGGAGCAATCAAAGCAAATGTCCGGGAACGCCTTGAGCAGTTCCTCAGTGACCTGCGGGTCGATGGTCCAAGTCTTGAGCACCTCGCCATGGCTGTCGCGCACGATGGATCCATTGGAGCAGCAGGCGTCAAGCGCCAAGCCCGTAAAGCCATGCTCGCCGATCGGCAACGTCGAGCGTCCAGTCGCGGGAACCACGTGCAGGCCAGCCTCAGTCAGCTCGCGAATGGCGCGGCGGATGGTCCCATCCGCCTCGTGCAGGGCGTTCAGCAGCGTTCCGTCTAAGTCACTCGCGAACATCTTGATCATGGACATGCCTCTCCTTCGTCTGCCCGATATTGTAGACGAAGGAGAGGCATGTCCAAACAATGCCGTCCCGGCGCGGCGTACCACCGCCTTCACAAATTCACGGTGCCCCAGCGCGTTAAGACAATCGCCGCAATCGATTTTTCAGCCGATAAAACAGAGCCGTCGTCAACGTCAGCACCGCCAACATGGCTGCGAATACAATCGCCGGTGTCCATCGATCATATGCAACCCCGTACGTCAATTGGCCGATAGGCGTTGCGCAGGAAAGGACCATGTAAACGACCGAAAGCACTTTTCCGCAGAGCTCAGTCGGCGCTACCCGCTGAACAAACGCGATGATTTCAACCGACGTAATGCTCGCCCACACCATGACCCATGCCGAACCAACCGCAAACACGGTGAACACGCATACATCTACGCCGAACAGCAGCGTAACAATAATCGGCGCGACTCCAAAACAGATCATCGCAACATATCGGCATATGCCATTGAAAGAAAAACGATGCGGCCAAATGCCGACCAAGCCACTGCCGGTAAGACCACCCAGGCCCAGAGCAACCTCAACTATCCCAACGCAGGACGATTGCATACCGAGATGCTTTGTAACAATAATGGGAGCGCCAATCGTTAGCCCAACCAACGCAAGGTTCAAAACTGCCGCAAGCAAAATCACAGCGACCAATGATGCATTTTGCAACAGATACCGAATCGACTCCCGAAAATCGTTTCGGCATGTCGTGCGAGTCGCGCCGTCTCTCATCGTTTCAGATGAGGCGTTTTGCTTGAGTGCGACCCCAAACAAGAGAGCTGAAATCGCAAACGCCACCGACGCGGTTGTGCAAAGAGCATCGATGCCAAAGCACCCATAGACTGCCGTCCCGACCACAGGACCCAAGATATTGCTCACCATGGTCATCTGCGAAACCAATGCAGTGGCCCGCTCAACCTTCTCTTCACCCGCCATACGCACCGTCTCAATTTGGAGCATTGGCTTTAGCAGCGATTGAACACCATATTGAACACAAAGTATCGCTACTACGACGACCGCAAGAGGCAACGAGCGCTTCATGGGGATAGACAGCAGTGATGCAGTCATCAGAGCAATGCCGAGGGACACGAGGACCTCGCGGTGTCTTCCCCGATCCGCTAAGATCCCACCAGCCGGAGTTGCGAGTACGCCGGGTATGAACGCCGTCGCCACGACGGCGCCATATAACGTTGACGATCCACTGCAATCGAACAAGTAAAGTGGATACGCAAAGCACAGCGCCGACAGCATCGAATACGTGCACAGCTGCGCAACCAGAAGTTCCGCGAGCCTGATTGACCGCACTGTTTTTGATTTCAACGAGACGCCGACGTCTCTCAGCCCAGCCATAAGCCCACCCCCTATACATACCACTAGTATGTATTTAATGACTTGAAAAGGGCAGCCGTGGCTACCCTCACAAATCAATTACATACCGTTGGTATCTATATTACCACCCGGCGCGGTCCCATACGCCCCAAATCTGCGCCGTTGTCTGAAGCACTTCATTACCCAAATCGAGCCCCACCGCGGCAGCCATCTGCGCCAAACATTGTGCGCGAGCGAGCATTCGCTCCTTGGGCTCGAGCGGACGGAACAATGGCAGCAGCCAAAGATTCGCCAACAACGATACGGCCTCCGCCGCTTCGCGCGGGCATTCGCACGCAATGGAGCCGTCGGCGATGCCCTCCTCGATCACTGGCAAGAGACAGCCATCGGCCGACTCGTCAAATGAGCCCTGGTACTGCATCGCCAGTAGGCGCGAGCTTTTTACCGGATCTGCTGCAGGACGCATACGTGCCCATAGCTCAATTTGTGGAACAACGGACTCGGGAGCGTACAGTCGCTTGAGCTTTTGGGCTCCGGTCATATTACCGACGCCAAGCATCGAGCGGCGGTGCTCAACAATCGGAGTCATCGCCCGATCAAACGCGGCGTTGAAAATCTCTTCTTTGCTCTTGAAGTGATGATAGACAGCGCCCTTGGTCATGCCGTCGAGACGGTCAACGATATCTTGAATACTCGTCCCCTCATAACCCTGTGCGCAGAATAGCTCCAGTGCCGCGTCGAGAATCTTCGCGACCGTCTCCTCGGGATATTTATTGCGACCCATAATCCGCCCATCCGCAACGCAAGTCTTGTGCCTCATTGCAGCATTTTAACGTTGCGGATGGCAGACGGTCGATTCTACACCGCGGCCGGGCCGTGTTCGCCGGTGCGAATGCGGATGACTTCTTCGACCGGCTCGACCCAAATCTTGCCGTCGCCGACGGCACCGGTGCGAGCGGCGTTGCAGATAATGTCAACGATACCGTCGACATGCTCGTCGGCGCAGATGAGGGTGAACTGCACCTTAGGGATCGTGTTGACAAGCAACTCGTTGCCGCGCACGTATTCCTTCCAGCCATGCTGCGCGCCGCAGCCCTGCACCTGGTTGATGGTCATGCCGCGAACATCGGCAGCAAACAGCGCGTCTTTGAGAACCTCAAGTTTTTCCTGACGGACGATCGCCGTGATCTTCTTCATAGTGAATTCCTCTCTTTAGTAAAGAAATGAATTGCCATTCAATAACGCGGGTTTTCCAAGTGCCCGAGATTGCCCCGAAAGAGGAGCGCCGCGTACTTCGGTACGCAAGCGACGGTTTGAGGGGCAAGGTCGGGTGCTTGGGAAAGCCGCGCTGCTAATCGAGTCCGGAGAACGAGGGGTACGCGCTCTCGCCGTGCTGACTCGCATCCAGGCCCAGCGCCTCGTCGGCCTCGTCCACGCGCAGGCTACCGTGGAACAGCGCCTTGACCACCGCGGCGATCACCAAGTCGAGCATCAGCACAATAACGACCGTCACCACAATGCCCAGAACCTGCGAGACAAGCAGCGACACGTCGCCCGTGTAGAACAGGCCGCCCTTACCGGTCCACGAGAGCTCCGGCACGCAGAACAGGCCCGTGAGCACACCGCCCAAGATGCCGCCGATACCGTGGCAACCGAACGCGTCGAGCGCATCGTCGTAGCCGAACTTGGTCTTAAGATGGCTGATGGCCAGATAGCAGACGGGCGATACGATCAGGCCCATGACCAGCGCCGCCCACGGCTCGACAAAGCCCGCACCCGGCGTAACCACCACAAGGCCCGCAACCAAACCGGTGCTAGCACCCACCAGCGTGGGACGACCGGTGTGCACGCGCTCGACGACAAGCCACGAGACCATGCCCGCCGCGCTGGCCGTCACGGTGTTGAGGATGGCGAGTGCCGCCACGGCGTCGGCCTTAAACTCGCTGCCGCCGTTAAAGCCAAACCAACCAAACCAAAGTAGACCGGCGCCCAGCGCCACAAACGGCACGTTATGCGGACGGTAGCTCACCATGCCAAAGCCGCGACGACGGCCGAGCATTAAGCAGAGAATCAGGCCCGTGAGACCGGACGAAATGTGTACCACGTCGCCGCCGGCAAAGTCGAGCGCGCCGATGATGTCGCCGATAAAGGAACCATCGCCGCCCCAAACCATGTGGGCGAGCGGCGCATAGACCACGAGCAGCCAAATGCCCAGGAAGGCCGTCATGGCACCAAACTTAACGCGGCCTGCCAGACTGCCCGTAACGATAGCGGCGGTGATCATGGCAAACGCCATCTGGAAGGCGATGTTGATGATCTGAGGGTAGACGGCACCATCCGCAGCATTGCCCTCGGCCGCCTGCAGCACCTGGTTGAGCACCGGCAGGCACAGCAACTGGTCAAAGCCGCCAATAAACGGGCTAGAACCGTCGCCACCGTAGGCCAGCGACCAGCCGGCAACAATCCACAGCACACCAACCAGGCCAATGGCGCCAAAGCACATAAGCATGGTGTTGATGACATTTTTGCGCCTGGACAGGCCGCCATAGAAAAACGCCAGACCCGGTGTCATTAAAAACACGAGCATGGTGCAGATGAGCATAAACGTTGTCGATCCCGTATCGTACATTCGCTCCCCCTTGGTCGCATGAACGTTGTCGGCGCTCATGATGCGGCCGAGGGGCAACTGGTGTAGACCAGATACGGCGTTGTTAAACGCTGCGTTGTCGAATGGAAACGGCACCGCAATCTTGGAAACGGCGCGGCAACGGACGCGAAACGAACGGGAAACGTGCGAACGAGAAGGGCGCGCTTGGCTCCGCTCTGGCTAGCGCCGGAACAGCTCGCGGGCTCGGTCGCGGAGGTCGGTAGCTCGAATGACACCCTCGTAACGATTGATGCGCAGACGCGGGAAGGCGTTAAAGAAGCGTAGGTCGCGGCGGCTGAGTGACACGCTCGGTACCGGGCGGCTCATGCGCTTGCCGGCAAGGCGACGACCGAGCGACGGACGCGGCATACTCGGCGCGGCATCGGCCACGCGGCGGGCAGCGAGCGCCAGGCCGCGAGCACCATCCGAGATAAACGTCGGCATCGAAGTCTTCTCGCGCAGGGCATCGAGCGCCGCGTCGCCCAGCTCGGCCAGCCAAGCGTTAACGGCGCGACCGCGGATATGCGTCTGCGCCACCGAGTCAATCGCCGAATCGGGAATACGTTCGAGCATAGAGTCGGAGGCGTCGGCAAGCGACTCATTGATGCGGTCGGCAAGGTCGGCACGCACACGCTCAAGCTGATCGGACAGACGCCGCCAGCTCGCCAACGAGCACACCGCATCGACCATCATCGCGACCGCGACGATAAAGGCGGCCAAGCGCACGATTAGCACCGGCAGATGGCCAAGCAGCCCCAGCAATGCCGGCTCCACTAAACGGCAAATACACAACGCACCCAAGCCAAACGCGCAGGCCCAGTACAGGCAGATGCGTCCGTGCAGGTTAAACGGCAGATGCGAGTAATCCCAAAAGCGCGCGCCTGTTGTTTTTTCCAACAGCACACCAACACTGTATTCGATCACGCTGCATACAAGCGCCGCGGCGACAAACTGGCTCGAGGCATCCGGAATCCCGCGCAGCAAAAGCCAGCATGCAATGCCGCCCGCGCCATAGATGGGGCAGCACGGCCCCAGCAAAAAGCCACTGTTGGCAAATCGTCCGTGGTTGAGCATGGCGCAGACTGTCGACTCCCACACCCAGCCGCAAAAACCGTAGAAGGCAAACGAGAGCACCAGCGCCGAGAGCGGACAGGCGGCAAGCGTCGCGCCGTCAAATGCCATGTCGATCGCGGTTTCCACCGTCTACCCTCTCCTCTTTTCGCTCGATTCGCTGTTCACGCCATCGTCAGCCTCGTCCTTGCGCCGCAGACGGCCGGCGACCGTCTCGCACAGAGCGCACCATTTATCGGCCAGGCACACAATCCATGCCTCGCGACACGTCGGTGGAACCGGTACCAGCGGAAACATATGGCGCACGATGATATTCCGCTCGCGCGGCGTCAGCTCAAAATCTTCCTCGGCACGCGCCAGGGCAAAAAATGGATGCCGAAATCCGTGCAGTCGATGGCTCGGATCGGGGTCGTGCCAATCATAGAGAAAGTAATCGTGCAGCAGGGCCCCGCGCAACAGCGAGGCACGGTCGACCGAAATGCCAGCACGGCCCAAGCACTCGGCAAAGGACAGACTTGCCCGCGCCACCGAGGTCACATGCGTATACACCGTCACGTCGCCATGCTGGATAAACTCGCGCGTCAGGTCCAGACGGCCCGCCTGTGCCAGTTGACGGGCAGCATGGTCTACTTCGCACGCGATTTTCTCGGCACGAGCGACATCGGACATGCTGTCTCCTTCCAGCGACTCCCGGCGACAAGTCGCAGCCTGCACGCAATGAATAAAATCATCATCGAATTTACTAGTATGGCATCGGACAAAACGTTTTGCCCCGCCAGTTGGCGAATTACCGCGCCGCCGTCACATATCAAACGCCAAAATGTGCGAGACTGTCTTGTGCAATTGTGCCGGCCGAGGGAGCGCCGGCGCTCGATTCGCATGGAGTAACCCACAACGATGCTGCTTACGCAAACGACAACGCCCGAGGACGTCAAGGCTCTTAATCGCGCCGAGCTCCCGCAGCTCTGCGACGAGATTCGCCACGCCATCCTCGAAAGCTCCGCCGCCGTCGGCGGGCACGTTGCCCCCAACCTGGGCGTCGTTGAGCTCACGGTTGCGCTTCATCGCGTGTTTAACTCCCCCATCGACAAGATTGTCTTTGATGTTTCGCACCAGACCTACGCCCACAAGGCGCTGACTGGGCGCGCGTACACTTATATCGATCCGGAGCGTTATGGTGAGGCTTCTGGCTTTGCCAATCCCGACGAGTCCGAGCACGACTTGTTTGCCATGGGCCATACCTCCACGTCGGTGAGCCTGGGCTGCGGCCTGGCACACGCTCGTGACCTGGCGGGCGATACGTACAACGTCATTACCATCATTGGCGACGGCTCGCTTTCGGGCGGCTTGGCGTTTGAGGGCCTCGACAATGCCGCCGAACTCGACAGCAACTTGATCATCATCGTCAACGATAACGACCAGTCCATCGCCGAAAACCACGGTGGCCTGTATCGCAATCTGGCCGAGCTGCGCGCCAGCAACGGCACCTGTGAGCGCAACGTTTTCCGCGCGATGGGGCTCGACTACCGCTATCTGGACACCGGCAACGATGTGTTGGCCCTGGTCGACACGCTGCAGGAGCTGCGCGATATCGATCATCCCATCGTGCTGCACGTCTCCACCGCAAAGGGCAAGGGCTTTGAGCCAGCCCAGAGCGACCCCGAGCGCTGGCATCATGTGGGTCCGTTTGACATGGCGACTGGGCGCAAGCTCTGCCCGGGCCATCCGAGCGAGCCTGCGCCGCGCACCTATGCCGACATTACGGGCGAGGCGCTCAGCGCCGCCATCGAGCGCGATCCGCAGGTTGTGGGCATCACGGCTGCCACGCCCTACATCATGGGCTTTACACCCGAGCTTCGCGCCGCGGCAGGCAAGCACTTTGTCGACGTGGGCATTGCCGAGGAACACGCCGTGACCTTTGCCACCGCGCTTGCGCGCTCGGGCGCCAAGCCAGTCTTTGGTGTGTACGGCACGTTTTTGCAGCGCGCCTACGACGAGCTGTGGCACGACCTGTGCCTCAACGACGCCCCCGCAACCATCCTGGTATTTGGCGCGTCGATCTTTGGCACCACGTCCGAGACGCACCTCTCGTTCTTTGATATTTCCATGCTGGGCGGACTTCCCAACATGCACTACCTTGCACCTGCCTGCATGGAGGAATATCTGTCCATGCTGAGCTGGTCGCTCGACCACCGCGAGCATCCCGTAGCGATCCGTGTGCCGGGCATTGGCCTGGTAAGCCGCCCCGACTTGGCGCCTGCCGAGGGCGACGATTACGGCGTCGCGCGCTACAATGTCGTGCGCCAGGGCCGCGACGTTGCCGTGCTCGCGCTTGGCGATTTCTTTGAGCTGGGCGAGCGCGTGGCAAACCGTCTGACTGCCGAGTACGGCATCGAGGCCACGCTCGTCAACCCGCGCTTTGCAACCGAGCTCGACCGCGAGTTCCTCGACAGCCTTGCCGCCGAGCATCGCGTTGTCGTCACCCTCGAGGACGGTATCTTGGACGGCGGCTGGGGCGAGCGCGTGGCATGTTATCTGGCATGCACGCCGTTGCGCACACGCACCTTCGGCATCGCCAAGGGCTTCCCCGACCGCTACGACCCCAACGAGCTGCTCGCTCAGAACGGCATGACGGCCGAGAACATGGCCGCCGAAGCCGTAAGGCTACTTAACGAGTAAAAACCTCCGCAAGGGAAGCACCCCTGCGGAGGTTTTTATTTTCGCGGCGCGATTATCTCAATCTGTAACATCTATGGCCCGAATTCCCGTCTAACTGTTACAGATCTAGACAAACCGTCTTTGCCCCTGACCTTTGTCTCAATCTGTAACAGATAGAGACCTTTTGGCCGTCTAACTGTTACAGATCGAGACATTCGAATTCCCCTGAGGAGAAAATCTCAATCTGTAACAGTTAGAACCCATTTCCTCGTCTACCTGTTACAGATTGAGACAAAGCAGCGAGACAGGCCACCACATCTGCAAGAACCACCACAAAGGTGCCTGTCCCTTTATGGTAGGTAGAATAACCCATAAGGTAAGTATGTTTCTGAGTTATTTCGTGTTGACCCATTTGAGCGGGATAGGGTATAACTCTACTCAACCGCTAGGGATTTTATTGAGAAAGGTGTTCTACCATGAGCAAGAACCTCTCCCAGCAGGTCGTTCTCGACCGCCGCGGCTTCGTTGCCGCCACCTTCGCAACCGTCGCCGGCCTTGGTCTTGCCGGCTGCTCCGACACCAGCGCCGAGGCCGACAAGGGTTCCGCCGCCGGCTCTTCCAAGAGCTCCAATGATACCGAGGCTTCCACCACACTCGACGCCAAGGCATTCGACAAGCTCGTCAACGACGGCCCCAAGGCCGATGACGACGCCATCGCCGCCAGCACCTGGGCTACGGCCGTCAAGGATGCCGGCGTCTTTACGATCGGTGGCGTCCAGACCTCCACGCTCTTCTCCCTCCTCAACGAGAAGGACGGTCAGACCCGTGGCTTCGATGCCGGCATCGCGCAGCTCCTGTCCAACTACATTCTGGGCGAGAACAAGATCGAGATCACCCAGGTGACCTCGGACACGCGCGAGTCCGTCCTACAGAACGGCCAGGTCGACGCCGTCTTTGCCACCTACACCATCACCGACGAGCGCAAGAAGCTTGTCTCCTTTGCCGGTCCCTACTATTACACCCAGCAGGCTATCCTGGTGCTCGCCGATAACGAGGACATCAAGAGCGTCGACGACCTGGCCGACAAGAACGTCGCCGTCCAGTCCGGCTCCAACGGCCCCGCCATCCTGGAGGAGTTTGCCCCCAAGGCCAGCCAGCAGGAGTTCAAGACCGACGAGGAGGCACGTCAGGCACTCCAGCAGGGCCGCGTCGATGCCTACGTCATCGACAACAACATGCAGCAGAGCGCCCTGGTCCGCGAGCCCGGTAAGTACAAGATTGCCGGTAAGCCCTTCGGCAGCAAGGAGCCCTACGGCATCGGCCTGCCGCTCGATTCCGACGGCGTCGCCTTTGTCAACGACTTCCTTAAGAAGATCGAGGACGATGGCACCTGGACCGAACTGTGGCAGATCTGCATTGGCGACCGTACGGGCGACACCAATGTTCCCGAGCTACCCGAGATCGGCGCCTAGGCAATACGCCTAGTAACGGCCGCTACGAAACCATATGGAAACGCATGATGCGCTTTATTGCACTAAACTGTTTCCTCACTGAGTTGTCGGGGCTTCCGTACACACGGGAGCCCCCTTTCCTTATCGGCGGGAGGTCCGCATGAGTCTCTCCGAGCTCTGGTCGCTCTATGGCCAGAACTACATTGACGCGCTGCTAGCAACCTGGGGCATGACGCTTGAGTCGTTTGCCATCGCCATGGTGCTGGCCGTCGCCGTCACCGTGATGCGCGTGTCGCCGCTCAAGCCGCTGCGCGTCTTTGGCGACCTGTATGTCCAGGTCTTCCGTAACATCCCCGGCATCGCGCTGCTCATTATCGTCGTCTACGCGCTGCCGCCGCTCAAGGTCGTCCTGCCCTACCGCACCTGCGTCATCGTCGCCACAGTGCTCTTGGGTTCTGCCTTTGGCTCCGAGAACTTTATGAGCGGCATCAACACCGTCGGTGTCGGCCAGGTGGAAGCCGCCCGCTCGCTGGGCATGAGCTTCAGCCGTATCCTCGCCAAGATCGTGATTCCGCAGGCGCTGCGCTCGAGCGTGCTGCCCATGACCAACCTCTTTATCGCCGTCATGCTCACCACCGCGCTCGGCAGTCAGGTGCCGCTTAAACCGCAGGAGCTCACCGGCGTGGTGAGCTACATCAACACGCGCTCGCTCGGCGGCGTCGCCGCGTTCTTTATCTCGGCGCTCGGCTACCTGGGCACGGCCTTTGTGGTGAGCCACATTGGCAACTATATCGATAAGAAGGTGAGGATCCTCCGATGAGCAAGCACTCCACCTCCGCGCTCACCATGCGCGATGCGCTCTACGAGGCTCCCGGCCCCAAGATGCGCGCCAAGATTCGCGTCGGCACCGCCATCTCACTTGTTGCCGTGGCCGCGCTCATCGCTCTGGTACTGCAGCGCTTTTATGTGACCGGCCAGCTTTCGGTCCATTACTGGTACTTCTTTACGCACCTCACCACCTGGAAGTTCCTGCTTGCCGGTTTTGAGGGCACGGTAAAGGTCGCGCTCACCGCCGGCGCCATCGCGCTGGTACTGGGCTTAGCCCTCATGCTCGGCCGTACCAGCGACATCAAGCCGCTGCAGCTGGTCTGCCGCGTGCTCACCGATTTCTTCCGTGGCGTGCCGAGCCTGCTGTTCATCTACTTCTTCTTTTTGGTGCTGCCTCAGTACAAGATTTCACTGCCGTCGTTTTGGATGCTCACGCTTCCCGTCGCGCTCGCCGCGGCCGGCGTACTCGCCGAGATCTTCCGCGCCGGCGTCAATGCCGTGCCGCGCGGCCAGGTCGAGGCCGCCCAGGCACTCGGTCTCTCCAAGGCTAAAATCACTTTTAAAATCGTGCTGCCGCAGGCCATTCGGTTTATCATTCCGTCGTTGATTTCGCAGCTTGTGGTCGTCGTCAAAGACACCACCGTCGCCTACGTGGTGAGCTACCCCGACCTTATGCAAAACGCCCGCGTGCTCATTACCAACTACGACGCCCTCGTGTCGGTCTACCTGGTGATCGCGGTCATCTATATCCTCATCAACGTCGCGATCAACAAGGCCGCTGTCTACGTTTCGCACAAGACCGGCGCGACCATCATTCGCTAACGCTTTACCATTTCGAGTCATAAGGAGCCGAGCACCATGGCACAGAGCACTTCTCCTACCGGCAATCAGCCGCTGATCGAGCTCAAGCACGTCGATAAGCACTATGGCGATCTGCACGTCCTCAACGACATCAATCTCTCGGTCGACCGCGGCGAAGTCGTCGTCGTGATCGGCCCCTCGGGCTCGGGCAAGTCGACCATGTGCCGAACCATCAACCGCCTGGAAACCATCGACTCGGGCGAGATCCTCATCGAGGGCGAGCCTCTGCCGCAGGAAGGCAAGGATCTTGCCCGCATGCGCGCCGAACTGGGCATGGTGTTTCAGCAGTTCAACCTGTTCGCACATATGACCGTGCTGCAGAACGTCATGCTGGGGCCGGTCGACGTGCTGGGCGTGTCCAAGGAGGAAGCTCGTGAGCGCGCCATGGACCTGCTGAGCCGCGTGGGCGTTGCCGAACAGGCCGACAAGGTGCCCGCTCAGCTCTCGGGCGGCCAGCAGCAGCGCGTGGCCATTGCCCGCTCGCTCGCCATGCAGCCCAAGGCCATGCTCTTCGACGAGCCCACGAGTGCCCTTGACCCCGAGATGATCAACGAGGTGCTCGAGGTCATGGTCCGCCTGGCCCAGCAGGGCATGACGATGATTGTCATTACGCACGAGATGAACTTCGCCCGCCGCGTTGCCGACCGCGTCGTGTTTATGGCCGACGGCCAGATCGTGGAAACCGGCACGCCCGACGAGTTCTTCGACCATCCCCAGACCAAGCGCGCCCAAGACTTCCTCAACTCCATCAAGGGCCACTAGCCCAATTGCCATATCCGCTCGCCATGACCATCCAAACTCGAAAGCAACACCTATGATCGGAACTCGCACTTCATCGTCATACACCCCGCACGTCAACGTCGACCCCGCCGACCGTCCGCTCATCCTGGTGGCGCCGCGCTGGGAAGAGGCGAAGCCGTTTTTAAGCGAAACGCTCTCCCCCAACGAGGAAATCGCAAGTGTCTTTGTCGATGCCATCCTTGCCGCCGGCGGCCTGCCGCTGCAGATGTCCATCACCGAGGACATTGAGGTCATCCGTCATTACGTCGATATCGCCGACGGCATCGCCATTCCCGGCGGCCCCGATGTCAACCCCAAACGTTGGGGCGATGATCGACCCTACGACCCCACCCTCTGCTGCGAGATCCGCGATAGCTTTGAGTTTAAGCTGGTCGGCGAGGTACTCCGCGCCAAAAAGCCGCTCTTTACCACCTGCCGCGGCACGCAGCTGCTCAACGTCGCCACCGACGGCACCCTGTGCATGGACGTGCCGAGCCTGGGCGCGCGCGAGGGCCGCACGCAGTGGCGCCATACCCACGTGCTCAACGATCCCGTGCACCCTGTCGAAGTCATGCCGGGCTCGCTGCTGGAGCGCGCGCTTGGCGGCCACAGACTGATCCAGACCAACTCAGCACATCACTGCTGCGTCGATCGTCTGGGTAAAAGCACGCGCTTGGTCGCCAAGGCAACCGACGGTATTCCCGAGTGCATCGAGGTCGAAGGCCAACCATTCTGTCTAGGCGTGCAATGGCATCCCGAGTACACGTGGAAGACGCTCGAAACCGACTTTAACCTGTGGAAGTCGTTTGTCGAGGCGGCGGCAAAGGTAAAGCAGGCCCGCTAGCTCGCGAACCACTCAGGTTAAAGCCTCCTAAGCCGGGGGGGGCGGACACCAGCTACGGTGCCCGCCCCCCCTGTATTTGATATGCTCGGTATGATTATCCCTCACAAACAATCAGAGAAATCTCGACCGCAATCGGTCGACAGTAAAGCAAATGATAAAAACGCTTGCTACGTTTATGAGGCAGTCAATTAAAATCGAGATGCATTGACCATTCCCCAACGGGGTCACGCCGCAAATCCACATGAGCATCGAGGCTGGAAGCGGAAGCATGGAATTGGCCCCGATCTGTATGTAGATCGCTACGACGTTGACAAGCAACAGCATGCCAATCGGACCGAAGCCGGACCCAAAATAGGAAACAACGATTACGCAAGAAACCACGTATGCAAGGCAGGCAGCGGCAGCAAGAACAAGTCGATAGCAAAATACATGCAGGTTGAAATACTGCTGAGCATCCGAAACGATTGCGCAGTTAAGACAGTACAAAACGACACTCGACAGGACAAACGCGCCCAAAAGGGCAAAAGAAGATAGCACCACTCGCGCAACGATAGCGCACACACGCTTCCCTCCCCGAGCCTCCGACAACCCCCACGGTTCCTCGACAAAGCCCGAACTGACAAAGCGCGGCACAATGCAAGCCGCGATGAACGGAAAGAACAATGCATGGGCCAACGGGGCTACGTTGAACAGCAGACCGCGAAAAACCTCTGCATTGCCAAATAGAAGGACATCCTCCGCCGATAGCCGAAGCGTCGGGTCTGGGAAAAAACCCAAGAAACTGTTCTCACGGAGGCTACAGAACCACATCGGGAAAGAATTAAGCTGCAATATCACCATGTACGCATAAATTACCAGGATTAAGGCGTACGCCCATTTGCTCACATGCTTCAATTCTGACTGGAGAAGTCTTTTAATCTGACGAGCCATTGAGCACACCCCCAGCGCGAAAGCTCAAGAGAGCGTAAATCAATACCGATAGACAGCTGGCTGCCACGCCATATCCCAGAAGCGTCAGCTGCCCCATATCGCTATACCCAAGGGCACATCCGACTCCAAGGTACGGCCCCGGAAGGAAGAAGATCCATCGCAAGGATGGTATAGGTGCCTGAAGGAAGGCTCCGTAGAGCGTCAAGCTCATGACAAATCCAACTATCACCACGGCCCCGCTCAATACAGCGCTGCCCGTTATCCGATAGATGGTCACCGTCTCCAGCGCAACCGATATCACCAATACGGCGTTGACTATCATTGCAGGCAAAAATACAGTTAGTATGTTGTGCGAGTAGTTATGCCCTCCACGTATTATGGCTATTGCAAAAAGAAGGAGGCAAAGCGCGCTATACGCTGCGCCAATTATTAAAGCAGACGAAAATGCATGGGCTAGAGCCCCATAAAAGCGGTTGAGACCTCTTGCCGAAGAAATTCGGTGCCCCTCTTTATAGCCATGCTCCTGTAAAAGCACCAAACAAACGATGAGTGGAACGAACAGGGATGTACCGGCAAAAGCGCTGCGCGCAAGGGACTCATCAGGCGCAGAAGGATCGATTGCATTCCAGAGGAAACCAATATCCTCCCCACAAACGCCATAGCCAAAGACGAGCAACGTTGTTCCGTTTTTTAGAAAGATGCCGAAGAGAAGGCCGAACGCCAACATAAGCGCAAGACCAAACTTCGCCGGAAATATCCTGTGCCAACGCATCATATCTGCCTTTATGGGATGGATCGCCCGCTTCATAGCGAGACCGCCTTCATCAAGCGCCTGTAATACTCTTTTAGGGATGGCGCCTCATCCCTTATGACGTCCATCGATTCCTTTTTTAGCAGTTCACCGTCATGAAGAAACAGGCAGCTTGTTGCAACCGATGCCAGCTCATCCAAGTCGTGGCTAGAGATAAGCATGGTTTTGCCCTGCTCCCGATTCAATCGACCGATAAGGGCCCATATACTCTCGATGCCCAACGGATCCAATCCATTTGCCGGCTCATCGAAAATTAGTACGTCGGTGTCGCCCAATAAAGCCGTAGCTATATCCAGTCGCCGTTTCATTCCCAGAGAAAAACTGCTCACGCTCTTTTTCTCATCGACGTCCAGCCCGACCAGGCCCAAGACGCGAGGAATCTCACGTTTCTCATCGAGCCCCCATTCCGCACATCGGATCCGAAGATTCTCAGCCGCACTGAGAGATTGGTATGCTCCGCAAGAATCTGGCACATAGCCGACACGCGTCCGCATCAGGCTCAGCTCTTTTTTCGACTTGCCTCCAAAGAGCTCCACGCTCCCCGACGATGGCTCACAGAGGCCCAGCACTATTTTAATAAGCGTGCTTTTGCCCGCCCCGTTTGCACCAACAAGGGCGCAAAGCTCAGACTGATCCACCTCGAAGGAAACGTCATGCAAAACGCGCCGTTTCCCGTAGCGCTTTGACACCTTTGTAGCCTTATCGTTGATGCGTTCATTGGCCTCCCGTTCCGCTTGATAGCAAAACCGCTCATATCGTTCCTTCTTTACTTTATCGTTTTCCATAGTTGTTATTGTTTTTCGATAACTCATATTTGTCAAGATAATCTAAAAGAAAGAACCCGTGTTAGACACGGGTCCCTTCACGCTGATATTTCGTTTTAGTTGTTCGCCTTAAGCTACTCGTCGCTCAAATCGACAGCAAAGACTGATGTCGGAAGCGACGCCTCGTTGCCTCCGCCGTCCCGCATCTGCCTCACAACGTTTTTTGCACGCTCGACAATAAGCTCCTCAAGCTCTTTCTCGCTCACGCGCTGAATAATATCTCCCGGTTGACAATCAAGCTCATCACAGATATCGAGGAGCGTCTTTAGGCGAATAGCTTTTATCTTTCCGTTTCTAAGCTTTGAAATATTAGCCGGAGTATGCCCCGTCGCTCGAATCAGATCAGCACTGGTCTTTCCGGTCTTAAGCAGCTGCGTCTCAAGCTCGATGATGAGATAGCTCATGTTTCCTCCTACACAAGCTCGTCAGACTGCTCTTGGAGCAGCGAGGCATAACTCCAGATCGCCGAGATAAACAAACAGACAACTGC
The DNA here is from genome assembly GCA_905194545.1 of Coriobacteriaceae bacterium. Classification (GTDB taxonomy): domain Bacteria; phylum Actinomycetota; class Coriobacteriia; order Coriobacteriales; family Coriobacteriaceae; genus Collinsella. Next base: position 17,848 of record CAJJSS010000015.1, read on the forward strand.
GCCGATAAACGACCCCGCATCAAAGGTAGCGCCTTGGCAAATCTCAATAACGAAGGAATGAGGCACAATGTAAAGCTCCAGTCCGCCAATGGTGAGATTGACCGATCCATAGGCACCAACAAGCGAAACCGCGGCGTTAACAGCAAAGGCAAGCGCGAGAACACGGATAAGCCGCACATGCGCCTTGGTAAAGGGCGAGACGCCCCGAGAGATGTTATGGCTGATTCCGCACAAAACGACAAGCGAAACACCCACGACGAGTGCCAGGCACAGCCCGCTTGGGATAACGATGCTCCCGCCATCGAAAAGCGTCACGACACCGAAAGAATCGACAGAAACAACGTTTGCAACCGCATACCAGATCACGTAAACAACCAACGCGGCAAAAGCGACGAGCATCCCTGCAAAAACGGCTGCCATGCAAAAACCAAGCTTCCTGATATTTTCGCCCGCCTTGGCCATACGCTGAACGCTGTTGGACATACACTCACCCTCATCGACTCTATCGTTATTCGAACAGTTTATCGAACAACGATATGGATTGCATGCGGAAAGCCCCGCCAGTGCGCATGGGCCATTCACTAATCAGAAGGGGTGAGCGTGGATTTTTGGACATGTATCGAACGAGAGTGGACAATCTCCCACTTTGAGGCCGCCACCGGGCCTAAAACGGGAGATTATCAACTCTCATAGTCATCAAAGCTCGCGAGCTCTTACTCGGCCGCCTCGCGCAAGGCCGACATCGTTGCCGCATATTGCTGCTGCAGCGCATGCATTCCCTCGCGAGCGCCGTCAACGGCATCGGCGCCGCGCAGCGCTTCGGTCACCACAACCGCCGGCTCGTACAGATTATCGAATCCCAGGTTCTGGCTCACGCCCTTGAGCGTGTGCGCTGCCATAAACGCACCTTCGGCGTCTCCTGCCGCCATGGCGGCCTCCAGCTTGCCCATGCTCTCGTCATCCAAAAACTTGAGGGCAAAGCGGGCAAGCATCTCATCGCCCATCAGCCGAGCGCAAGCGTCATCATAATTGGCACCGATCTTCTCATACGCCTCACGCATGGAAATCATGGATTAAAACTCCTTTGGTCAAACTAAATCGTGGGAAACGCAACGACGTCGGCGGGGCGTGCCAACGTCTCGGCAATTTGGTCTTGCACCTCGAGCAGGCAATCGAGCAGCAGCGGGTTAAAGGTGCCGCACTTACCGTCCAGGATCATCTGGATCGCCTCCTTGTGCGGGATAGCGTCCTTGTACACACGCACACTCGTCAGAGCATCGTACACGTCAGCCACCGAAACCACCTGCGCGGCGATGGGGATATCGTCGCCCTTAAGGCCATCGGGATAACCCTTGCCGTCCCAGCGCTCGTGATGCCAACGCGCAATCTGGTACGCATATTCCATAAGCGCATTGCCGGCGTGATGGCTGCCCAGCTCGAGCAGCATGTTGGCGCCAATCGTGGTATGCGTCTTCATAATCTCGAATTCCTCGGGCGTGAGGCGCCCGGGCTTGTTGAGGATCGCATCGTCAATCGACATCTTGCCGATATCGTGCAGCGCCGAAGCCAGGGCGATCGTGGAGCGTTCCTCATTGTCGAGGGAGATCGTGCCGCTACGCTGGACCAGATAGCCAAGCAGCAGCTCGGTCAGCTTTTCGATGTTCGTAACGTGCCTACCGCTCTCGCCGTTGCGAAGCTCCATGACGCCGGCCATGATGTCGATGAGCATGCGACTGTTCTTGACGCGCTCGTTGTACTGTTGGGACAGCAGGTTCGTCAGGCGGCGCTGTTTGGCGTACAGGCGGATGGTGTTGCTTACGCGGCGGCGCACGACACGGGAGTCAAACGGGCGGTTGATATAGTCTGAGGCGCCCAGCTCGTACGCGCGCAGAACCGCATCATCGGAATCTTCGCTCGAAATCATGATGACAGGCAGATTATCGATACCCGATCGGCGCGACAGATCGGCCAGCACCTCAAAGCCGCTTATGCCCGGCATCACAATGTCCAGCAGCACGAGCGACAACTCATCGCCATAGCGGTCGACCATGTCGAGCGCCGCACGACCGTTATCGGCCTCGAGGATGCAATGCTCGTCCTTGAGCATCTCGCTGAGAATGGCTCGGTTCATCTCGGAGTCATCGGCGATAAGCACCAAAGGCTTTTCGCTTTGGAAGGCCTCGATGGAATCGGCATCGGTCACGACCGTACCGGCTTTTGCCTTAGCGCGGCTCAGTAACTGAGCAGCGCGGCCAACGCCCTCATCGACCGTCTCGCCATGAATGCGAACGCCACCAACACATGCCGTCAAGCTCACGTACTCATGGCCCGGAATAATCGTGGAATGAACGGCATCGGACACCTGATGCAGGCGACGGGTGAAGTCATCGGAGGGAATATTGGGCATGACAACCACAAACTTGTCGCAGCCATAGCGCACAAGCTCGTCAGTCGAACGGATTCCGCTGCGTATGGCTGTCGCCACAGCACCGAGCGCAAGGTCGCCGGCATGACGGCCACACGTATCGTTGAAGGCCCTAAAATCATCAACGTCGATCATCGCAACGCCGGCATTCATGCGGGCGCTGCGAAGCTTTTCCTCGTAATATCGGCGATTGCGCACGCTCGTCAGCACGTCGGTGTAGACAAGGTCCTCTTCCGCGGCCTCTTGCTCATCAATCGGACGCACCATCAGCAAGACGTGAGGCTCGCCCTCGACCTTCAGAGGGCGTAGACGGGCGCGGTACTCAGTGCCATCATTGAGCAGTTGCTCCGACACCTCATCGGAGTCTGCCAAAGCCTCAAGACTCGACTGACGCAGACAAGGGCAGCGATCGCCGGCGAGCAAGCAGTTAGGCTCACTCTTAATCTGATCGGCCGACAGTAAACGCACCACGGGGTAGGTCTTCGCGACGCGGGCGACCTCGACGGCAGCCTCCTCGTCGGTTAGATTGACCTCGTGATTATTGAGCATATGGGGCCCTTTCGATAGTTTCGCATGGAGCGGTGGGTTCCAAATGTTACAAGGGTAACACCTTGTCGATGCAGGTAAGTACGTGAATGCTGCCACATTCTTATGAGTTGGCAGACGGCGCGATTGAAGCCGCAGACGCGAGGTTTTGAGCACGTTTGTTAATACGGCCGAAACGTTTGCGGATGAAGCCTGCTTTGGCTATTGCGGATGCTAGAGCCCCAGGATGCCACGGACAGCCCGGGCAGCCGCTGCCGGGCGATCGCGCAGACCGTTATGCGCGCCCGGGATCGTCACGAGAGGGCAATCGAGATATTCGGCAGCCGCTCGCGTGCCAGCCTCGCGGGGCGTGCCAATCGAGAGCTCGCCTAGGAGCACGGCGGCCACCGTTTTCGACGCGCGAACGCTATCCCAATCGGGAACGCAGGTCATAGTAATCCCGTATTCGTTTGCCATGAAACTGCGGCCGTTGCGCAGGGCATGCTTGGCTTCTGCCTCGGTCGTTCCAGGAGCCTCGGGGTCCAAGTCGCCGAGGGCTCCCAAGAAAAGCCGGAGCGCCCTTGAAACCTTTCCAGCCGCAATCATATCGAGCAAAACCGGAGCTGCGCCCATGCCGACGCCTTCGGCCGACACAGCCGGCTCATGCAGAATCGCACGGGCGACGAGATGGGGCTCGGTGCGAAGAAGCTCCAGCGCCACCAACGTACCGGCGCTGTGCGCAAGCACATTTGCCGAAGCGCCAACGTGTTCGATCACGGCTTGCAGGTCGGCGGCCTGAGCGGCAAGATCATAGCTGCCGTCTGCCGCTTCGCTGCTGCCACCACAGCCGCGGCGGTCGTAGGCAATTACGCGGTAGTTGCGGCTGAGCTCACAAGCGATGCCGTCGAAAAATGTGCCGTCAACACAAGCGCCGTGCACGCACACCAAGGCAGGAGTATCAGGCGACACATCCGGGCCGGCATATTCGCGACAGGCAATCGTGGTGCCCGCATTCTCGACCGTAAAATCCATGTTGTGCCCCCATCATCAATGCCCATCCAATTGCACGTCAGTACGGCTGAATGGTCCCGCATTGCCTTACGACTTGTTAACAGATTAACTGTACCCGACCCGAGGCTTTTCATGGCACGGCATCATGAGCGACGTGAAAAAACGAAACTTGTAAAGCAAGAGCCCGCACCTCGCTTTGGAGCCGATGCTATGCTTAGGCACAATTGTCTTGAGGAGTATATGCCTATGTCTACGTTTTTGAATGCCAGCCCCATCTTTGGGCCCGTTCGCAGCCGTCGCCTTGGCCTCTCGCTCGGCGTCAACATGATGCCGGCCAGCGGCAAAATCTGCACGTTCGACTGCATTTACTGCGAAAACGGCCTCAACGCCGAGCGCCCCTGTCATGAGCCGTACAACACGGCTGCCGTGGTACTCGACGCGCTCGAGGCAAAGCTGCGCGAGATGGCAGCCGAGGGCGAGCTCCCCGATGTGATCACCTTCGCAGGCAACGGCGAGCCCACCGCCGCACCGGAGTTTCCGCAGGCCATCGCCGGCGCCGTGGCGCTGCGCGACGAGCTTGCCCCAAACTCCAAGATCGCCGTGCTCTCCAACGGCACGCGCGCCGACCGCCCCGAAGTGCACGACGCGCTCATGATGGTCGACGACAACATCCTCAAGCTCGATATCGTCGACCCGGCGTTTATCCAGCTGCTCGACCAGCCCGTTGGCGCCTACGACGTCGAGCACCAGATCGAGACGTTCGCAAGCTTTGACGGTCACGTTATTATCCAGACGATCTTTTTGACCGGCGAGTATCAGGGCAAGCCCATCGACAACACCGGCGAGGAGTACGTTGCCCCCTGGCTCGCGGCGCTTGAGCGCATTCGCCCACAAGAAGCGACCATCTACACAGTGGCGCGCGAGACGCCGGTCGCCGGCCTTGCCAAAGCTGCGCCCGAGGTGCTCGACGCCATTGCCGCGCGCGTACGCGCCCTCGGCATCCCCTGCCAGGTGAGCTACTAGCAAAACCACGCAGCAGCTAGTGCCCGCCACCCCGCTCCATCAGTTGCGGTGATATAGTTCCTGTTTGTGCTGTTAAACCGCTTAAATCGGAACTATATCACCGCAACTTTTATGGCCGCGTGCGTGGGCTATACTAGCTGCGAATGAAAGGAAGTTAGCCATGTATGACAAAGGACCCGTGCCCGGCCGCAACGACGCTTGCTGGTGCGGCAGCGGCAAGAAATACAAGAAATGCCATAGCGCCTTTGATGAGCGCCTCGAGCGCTTGTGGGAAGAAGGCTGGGAGGTTCTGCCTCGCACGCTCTACAAGACTCCCGCCGATATCGAGGGCATCAAGCGCTCGGCAGCCATCAACGTGGGCGTGCTCGATTATGTGGGCGAGCATATCGCCGCAGGCATGACCACCAACCAGATCGACCAGATGATCTACGACTACACCGTCGAGCACGGTGGCACGCCGGCCGACCTCAACTACGAGGGCTACCCCAAGAGCGTGTGCACCTCGATCAATGATGTGGTCTGCCACGGTATCCCCTGCGATACGGACGTGCTGCACGAGGGCGACATCATCAACGTGGACTGCTCCACGATCTTGGACGGTTACTTTAGTGATTCGAGCCGCATGTTCTGCATCGGCGAGGTCTCGGCCGAGCGCCAGCGCCTGGTCGACGTCACCCGTGCCAGCGTGGAGGCGGGTCTGGCGGCCGTCAAGCCATGGCTGCCGTTGTCCGTTATGGCCGAGGCAGTGCAAAAGACCGTCGAGGACGCCGGCTTTAGCGTGGTGCGCGAGTACGGCGGGCACGGCATCGGTAAGGAGTTCCACGAGGACCCGTTTGTGGGCTTTACCACCGAGGCGCCCGATGTGGACACCATCATGGCCCCGGGCATGGTCTTTACCATCGAGCCCATGGTCAACGCCGGAGCGCCCGACATCAAGATCAGCAAGGGTGACGGCTGGTGCGTGCGCACCAAGGACGGCAGCGATTCGGCCCAGTGCGAGGTACAGCTCGTGGTGACCGAGGACGGCTACGAGCTGCTGAGCTGGTAGCCGCGGATGCGCCGGATGCTGACGGGCACGCTCGTCTTGCATCCGGCGTTTTTGTTTGAACGTTTTGCCTGATAAAACCTGCCAAAAATAAACCTGTTTCTTTTTGGCAGGTCGAGCGGAGAGGACTGCTTGTGAACATCCTGGTTTTGTTGCCCGTCAACGACCGTCATCGCGCAATTCTTGAATCGAGCGCTCCGGGCGAGGACTTTATCTACACGAGCGCCGACGCCGCCACGCGCGAACAAGTCGCCAACGCCGACGTGATTTTGGGCAACATAGACCCTGCCCTGCTTTCCGCGTGCGAGCACCTCCAGCTGCTGCAACTACAGACCGCAGGCTATGACGATTACGTCGCCGCCGGCACGGTACCGGCTGATACCAAGCTTTCCTGCTCGGTGGGCGCCTACGGCCAGGCCGTGAGCGAGCACATGTTTGCCATGGTCCTTTCCATGATGAAGCGCCTGCCTGGCTATCACGACTTGCAGCGCGAGCATCGCTGGGAGGATTTGGGGCCGGTCACCTCGCTCAAAAATGCCAACGTGCTGGTGCTGGGCGCGGGCGATATCGGCGGCCACTTTGCCACGCTCTGCCGCAGCATGGGTGCACACGTCCGCGGCATCAAGCGCCATCCACTCGTCTACCCCATTGTGTTTGAGGACATGGACGGCATGGACGCCCTGCCCGAGCGCCTGGCCGAGGCTGACATCGTCGCATCCTTTATGCCCAGCACGCCCGAGACCCGCGGTCTGGCGAACGCCGAGTTCTTCGCCGCGATGAAGCCGGGTGCCTTCTTTGCCAACGGCGGCCGCGGTGACCTTGTGGTTGCCGACGACCTGGTTGCAGCACTCGAGTCCGGACACCTTGCCGGCGCCGCGGTCGATGTCACCGACCCCGAGCCGCTGCCCGCGGCAAGCCCCCTGTGGGATGCGCCCAACATGCTCATCACGCCGCATATCTCGGGCTGGTTCCACCTAGACGCCACGCTCAATAACGTGGTCGACATCGCCGCGGAGAACCTTCGTCATCTTCAGGCTGGCGAGACGCTTCGCTGCTGGATCGAACACTGATTGTTCCGGCGTTTTACCAAACGCCGGAACCCCTCGACGCTGCGAGCCCGCCGTTTGGCCAATCTGCCGTTCAATTTCAAAGACGCGACCAGAAGGTCAGCGCCTTTTCATTTCACGGCACCTTGGCTCAAACGGCGGGCTCTCGCTGGCGTGCGCTCTACCTGCGGCGTTTCGCTGGCGTCGGCTTCATCTGCAAGCCTTAGCAGTTCCGTCTTGCCGTTGGCGTTGTGGCATTTGCCCAGATAAAACCTGCCAAAATAAACCTGTCCCTTTTTGGTAGGTTTGGTGCAATGGGGTCAGGTTGGCTTGCGCCATACCGGTAGTTCTGTCTGCGACACTCTCGCCAAAGTGATATCAAACATACATCTAGCGCTTTCTACACTTCGCTTATTAGAGCCAGTCCGTCTCCTCGTCATAGCGGTCCGAATAGGCGTTACGCTTGAGTTCTTCAGCACTCGTTGGTCGCGCCTTGGACACGTCGACCCCTGACTCATGGCAAGCGGCGACGAACAGTTGTAAACCCCGATCAATAAGCTGAGCCCCACGCTCGGCCTTCATTTCTTCGGCTCGCATTTAGAGCTCCACGCTTTCGGCGCCGTTGATGGTTAGGTTGCGCTCGTAGAAGGCGGTGAGGGCGCGGATGGCGTACATCACGTCGCGCACGCCGCCGGTCTCGTAGCTTGAGTGCATGGCCAGCTGCGGCAGGCCCACGTCCACGGCGTGCATACTCGCCTGCATATTGGACAGATTGCCAAGGGTAGAGCCACCCGCCATATCGCTCTTGTTGGCGAAGGCCTGCGTGGGTACGTCAGCGTCATCGCAGATGGCCTGGAACACCGCGCGACTAAAGGCATCGGTGCAGTAGTGCTGGTTGGCGGCCTCCTTGATGACGATGCCGCCGTTGAGCACAACCTGGTTGCGCGCATCGCACTTCTCGGCGTGGTTGGAGTGCACGGCATGCGCGTTGTCGCAGCTCACGAGCATCGAGGCGGCAAGCGCACGGTGATACGACTCGTCATCGAAGCCCAGCGATCCGTTAATGCGGCGCAGCGCGTCGGCCAAGAACGTCGACATGGCGCCCTGCTTGGTCTCGGAGCCAACTTCCTCGTTATCAAAGCAGCAGAAGACCGAGATGTCGTGCGCATTCTCGGCACCCAAAAATGCCTGCAGCGAGGTATAGGCGCAGGCCAGGTCATCGAGCTTGGGCGTCGAGATAAACTCGTCGGCCCAGCCCCAAATGCGCGCATCCTGACGATTGACCAGGAACAGGTCGCGGCCCAAAATTTGCTCGGGCTCAACGTCCAACTCGTCGGCGATCAGGGCGTCAAAATCTCCCTGCTTGAGTTCGCCAGCGCTGATGAGCGGGCACAGGTCGACGGCGCGATTGGGAGCAAAGCCCTCGTTAACGCCGCGGTTCATATGGATAGCAAGGCTCGGAATGATAGCGACCTCGCGCTCGGTGGCGAGCAGGCGGCTCTCAATACGGTCGCCCTCGCGCACCAACACGCGGCCCGCGAGCGCCAGCGGGCGGTCGAACCAGGTGTAGTCGATCATGCCGCCGTAGGCCTCGGTGTTCAGGCGCAGCGTCTCGCCCGCGCCGTCGAGCTCGGGCACGGCCTTAACCTTAAACGTCGGCGAGTCGCTATGCGACGCCGTCAGCTGAAAATGGTAGTCGCCGGCAACGCCGTCCTCGCCCCACGTCGCGGCCAGGTCCTCGCCCACTTTAAAGGCAACAACGCTCGAGGTATTGCGCTGCGTGTAATAACGCCCGCCCGGCTCGATATCCCACGCCGCATTCTCGGGCAGGTAGGTAAAGCCCGCCTCGTCGAGCTCGGCCATAATAGTCGCCGCCGTATGGAACATGCTGGGGCATGCCTCGATAAAGTCGATAAGGTCGTTGGCGGCCTCGATATCGTCGGCCGTCACATGCGCGCGCTCGGGCGTTTCCTGATCCGTCATGCTCTCCCCTTTCGCTGGGTTGATGGTTCCCTCCAGCATACCCCGCCGCGCCAGTGCCGTGCCTTTCATTCTATGTTTAATCCCGCGCCGCTCGCCAAGTTGAGCCATCATGTCCGCACTCCTTTTGCGACAATTACGCTAACAGGACGAAAGGAGCCGTCATGAAGCCACGTAACATTGCCATCGCCTGCGGTGTCGCGGGAGTCGCCGTCGGCCTTGCCGCTGCCACCGGTATCGTTTATCACAAACAAATCAAGTCCGCCGCGTCACTCAAACGCTTGACCGGCAACGCGGATGGCTATGACCTGTACGCAATCGACATCGCCTACGACTACGATCTTGATCGCATCATCGCCGCTGGCGTGCGCGACGACCAGGCCTACATCGATGCCGTGGTGGCGCAGGTGCTGCCCGGTGTGCCGGCACATGTCCAGGCGCCCCAGTTTGCCTGCAGCGCTTTTGTCGCCGTAGATGCCGAAGGCCGCGTGCGCACCGGTCGCAATTACGACTTTAAGGACGACACCTCGGCGCTGCTGGTGCGCAATCACCCACGCGGCGGCTATGCCTCCATCGGGTTTGCCGCCCTTAACAACCCGGGCGATAACACTCCGCTTGACTCCGTCGGCGGACGCGCTGCGGCGTTGATGGGCCCGTTTGCCCAGCTCGACGGCGTCAACGAATGTGGCGTGTCCATTGCCGTGCTCACCCTGGATTCCAAACCCTGTGACCAGGACACGCAGCGCCCCGTCATCAATACCTCGCTCGCCATCCGTCTGGTGCTCGACCGTGCCGCCACCACGCAAGAAGCTGTCGACCTGCTTTCCGCCTACGACATGCACGCCATGGCAGGACGCGATTACCACTTCTTTGTCAACGACGCCGCCGGTGACGCGCGGGTGGTGGAGTGGGATCCGCGCGATCCGGACCGCACTTTCAAAGCGACTCCTGTGCGCCAGGTTACGAACTTCTATGCCTGCTATGACGACGAAGTGCTGCCCAACCAAAAGAATGGCGAGCTGGGCCATGGTAAAGAGCGCGCCGTCGCAATCGCCGATGTCCTTGACGCCCATGTCGGTGCCCAAGACGAGGCAGTCGCTTGGAAGGCCCTACGCGCCGCAGCGCAAGAGCCCAATCCGGAAGACATCACCAGCAATACGCAATGGTCGGTCGTCTTTGACAATACCGAGCCTGCTGCCGCCATCACGCTGCGCCGCCACTGGGGCGACGTCGACGCCTTCGCGCTGTAAGGAGCTGGCACCGTCGTCCTTACGCTCGCCTGACGTTGCTTACATTTCTATACGCTTGAGCTAACACGTTTTACCCCCGCATCAACAGTGTGCGGGGGTAAACTTATGCGCATGTTATAACTTGCCCGGAAGGATTCATCATGCTCAGGATCGGTCTTCTTACCAGTGGCGGCGACTGCCAGGCGCTCAACGCCACCATGCGCGGCATTGTCAAAACGCTTATGACCAATAGCAAAGAGCCTATTGAGATCTATGGTTTTGAGGACGGCTACCAGGGCCTTATCTACAGCAGGTTCCGCGTCATGACGCCCGCCGATTTTAGCGGCATCCTCACCCGCGGCGGCACCATCCTGGGCACGAGCCGCACGCCGTTCAAGCGCCTGGACATTCCCGAGGCCGACGGCGTCGAGAAGGTGCCCGCAATGGTCCACACCTATCATAAGCTGCAGCTCGACTGCCTGTTTATGCTGGGCGGCAACGGCTCCACCAAGACCGCCAACCGCCTGCGCGAAGAGGGCCTCAACGTTATCGCCCTGCCCAAGACCATCGATAACGACACCTGGGGCACCGAGTTGACGTTTGGCTTTACGAGCGCCATCGACGTCGCCACCAAGTGCATCGACGACATCCACACCACTGCCTCGAGTCACGGCCGCGTGTTTGTCATCGAGATCATGGGCCACAAGGTCGGTTGGATTCCGCTGTATGCCGGCGTCGCGGGCGGCGCGGACGTCATCCTGATTCCCGAGATCCCCTACGACATGGACAACGTCATCAAGACCATCGAGCATCGCATGGAGACCGGCAGCCGTTTTACCATCGTGGCCGTCGCCGAGGGCGCTATCTCCAAGGAGGACGCGGCGCTGTCCAAGAAGGAGTACAAGAAGAAGCTTGCCGAGCGCACGAGCCCGTCGATCGTCTACGACATCGCCAAGGAGATCGAGGCCAAGACCGGTCGCGAGACCCGCGTCGCCATCCCCGGACACACGCAGCGCGGCGGCCAGCCCGACGCCCAGGACCGCATCTTTGCGACCCAGTGCGGCGTCGAGGCGGCACTCGGCTGCCTGCGCGGCGAGTTTGGCTACATGATCGCCCTGCGCGACGGCAAGATGTGCCACATGCCGCTCGAGGATGTCGCCGGCAAGCTCAAGTATGTCGACCCCCAGAGCGACCTGGTGCGCGAGGCCAAAGCGTTGGGCATCAGCTTCGGCGACGAATAGCCTCAGCCGAAATCCATCCCGTCGGGCCCTCCGACCCCGTCCGACGTATTTCGATTTGGCTCCTCCCTTGACTCCGTCAAAGGTCGCCAATCGAAATCGTCGGGCGGGGTCGGAGGGCCCTTCGTTTACATACTCGCCAAGGCTATTCGTCTTCTTGCTGCGGGTGCCTGGTCTGAAATTAAGTTGCGATGAAATAGTTCCTTCTTAGCCCGCAATGGCTGAATCTATGAACTATTCCACCGCAACTTACTGAGCGGGAGCTCTTGGCTGCTACTTGCACTGACATTTGTCCTAAAATGGCTGGTCGTTAGGGGTTGCTACCGGTAGTTGCGGTAGGGTTGGGGCAGATTCTAACTAGAAATGGTGGTCGCTACCGGTTGTTCTCGGCATACTCGGCTCATTCGATTCGACCATCAAACGAAAGGAACCACCATGGATCTTGCGATGGCACAGCGCCTCGTCGATCGCCGCAAGGCTGCCGGGCTTTCTCAGGAGGCGCTTGCCGCCCAGCTGGGTGTGAGTCGTCAGGCTGTCAGTAAATGGGAGCGCAGCGAATCCTCGCCCGATACCGATAACCTTATTGCGCTCGCCGCGCTGTATGGCGTGTCGCTGGATGAGCTGCTGTATGGGGAGGCGGTGGCTAGCGCTGATGACTCACAGGCTGATGATGAGGCACAGAACAGCAACGCCGGCACCAAAGCTTCAGATAAGGCTGAAGAGGCTGAGGCTTCTACTGAGCACGCTGATTGCAGCGATAAGCCACTTGTCGATATTTCCCTCGCGCGCGGTATCCACGTCATTGATCCCAATAAAGGCGAGGAAGTCCATGTTGGTTGGAGCGGCATCCATGTGACCAACGAGCGCAAGGGCGAAGAGGTGCATGTGGGGCCGGACGGCGTGCATATCGATACGCTTGAGGACGATGGACATAGCGTACGCACCAATGACGACGGCACCGTCACCATCGACGGCGAGACGTTTTCCAGCTGGAAGGAAGCACACGACAAGCTCGACCATCATGGCAAGCATTTCCACACCAAGGTCGGACGTGCATGGAACAAATTCCCCTTCCCCGCACTTGTCACTCTCGCCTATCTGGTGCTCGGCATTGTCTACGGCACATGGGGCATGGGGCTTTTCCTCGTCTTTCTGGTTCCCGTCTACTACGCGATTGGTGACTTCATCGATCGGCGCCACCTGTCTAAGCTGATCGAGGCCATCTACCCGGCAGCCGCCATCGCTTGGTTCCTCTACATGTGGCTCTGTTTGGGACAGCCCCATCCTGCATGGATCATCCTCATCACGATTCCCGTCATAAAGGCGCTCATGCGCTGGTGCCGCAAACAATGGAAGCACCGCAAACAGGCCTAACACGCTCCGACCCACCAGCACCCAACCGCCCCCGCCCTTCTCCTAAGTTGCGGTGAGATAGGGACTGTTTTGAAGCTCCAAAGCGCCAAACAGTCCGTATATCACCGCAACTTACAAACAACTGGGTCAGTTCCGGCACGGAGATTAGCATTGAGCTGACCGCGCGCCAAGAAAAGGGCCTATTTACTACGTTTAACTCGAGAGGGCCGACCATACCCGCCTTTTCCGAAAACTGGCAAGCCATCTACCTGCGGTTTTAATTTCATAATCTTTGTCACGGTCGAGGGTGTGGTAGCAAACGTAGTAGATAGGCCCATTTTGTGGCATACGACCCATACAAGCCCAATCTCGAAGGCCAAAGAGAGCCTCTCATCCACGCCTGCGAGCGAAAACCAAATAGAATGAAAGGCAAATGGAAAGCCCGTTTGACGGGGCAAACGCCGGGCCACCTAATGGTTGTCCGGCGTTTGCCCCGATAAAACCTGCCAAAATAAACCTGTCCCTTTTTGGCAGGTTACTCGGCGCTCTTGAGGGCGCCGACCATGTCGATCTTGTTGAGGGTACGATTGGTAGCGAGGTTGACGATGATCGTAAAGCCGAAGGAAAGCACCACGGCAAGCACGTAGCTCAGCGGCTCGACTTCGACGTCAAAGTACAGCGACGGCATCTGCAGGATGTACGTAAAGCTCTCGGCAAGCAGACCACCCAGCGGCACGCCCAGCGCGGCACCAATCGCCGTCAAAATCAGCGTCTCCTTGTTAACGTAGTGGTGTACCTCGCCACGACGGAAGCCCAGCACCTTGATAGTCGCCAGCTCGCGTTCGCGCTCCGAGATGTTGGTGTTAGACAACGTGAATACCACCACAAACGACAGGCACGCCGCCATAAAGGTCACAAGCACCACGACCGAATTGATAATCGTAAAGTTTGCCTCATAGTTTTCCCAATGCTCGGCGGTACTCGACAGCGTAATCCAACCATCGCTCTTAAGACAGTTGGTAAACGCAATCTGATCGGCCGACGAACCCTTAAGCAGCGCAAGGATGCCGTTGAGGCGCGCGCTTCGACCGAACGCGCGCTCGTAGGTGCCCTGCGTCATATAGAGCGTGTTGCCCAGATAGTTAAGCGAAATGTCGCTGACCTTGACCTTGGCGACGTTGAGTGACGAATCCTGGACATGTGCTGTGTCACCCGGCTTGATCCCCAGCACCAGTTGAGAGCTCTTGCTCAAATACACATCCCCGTCACGCAGGGCGAGCGGTTCTTTGGACTCGTCCTCGAGACACACGTAGTCGTCCAGGTCGTCCGTGCGGTCATCGGGCACCACGATCAGCTGCACGGTCTCGCTCTTGCCGCCAAATGTAAAGGTGACGTTGTCGGTCATAATCGGCAGCGTCGAAGTCACGGTCACGTTGGAATCCTTGGCTGCACTGCGCTCATCCAACGCCGCGCACGTCTGCGAAAAATCGTCGGGATTGGCGACCGCCAGCAGGTCATAGCGTGTGATGTGGCCGTACTGCTTGGGCGACAGCGCGACCGACGTATCACGGATGCCCATACCGCAGATCACGAGCGCCGTGCAGCCGGCGATACCGAAGATGGTCATAAAGGCACGCTTTTTGTAGCGGAATAGGTTGCGTGCAGCGACCTTGTTCAAAAAGCCCATATGGCGCCAGATAAAGCCGATGCGCTCGAGCAAGATACGCGAGCCGGCGCGCGGGGCCTTGGGACGCATGAGCGAGGCTGGGGTCTCGGCCATCTCGTGGCGGCAGGCGATAATCGTGGCCCCCACCACGCCCACGGTAAACAGTGCTACCGACACAAGCGATGACACAATGTCATACGAAAGCTGCATTTGGGGCAGCGAGTACATGTCGTCGAACACCGTAAACAGGAACAGCGGCAGGCCCACAAATCCGATGATGTTGCCGAGCACGCCGCCAATCAGGCAAGCCCACAGCGCATAGTCCACGTATTTGGACAGGATGCGCCCGCGCGAGTAGCCGAGCGCCTTGTACAGGCCAATGAGCGTGCGCTCCTCCTCGACCATGCGCGTGGCGGTGGTGAGGCTGATGAGCACGGCGACGATAAAGAAGATGAACGGGAAGACCGTGGCGATGGCCTCAATTGACGAGCTATCGCTCTCCACGCTCGAGTAGCTTGCGATATTGCCGCGGTCCTGGATGTACCAGGTGCATTCGCCCAGGTCAGAGAGCTCGGCGCGGGCATCGGCAAACTGCTGGTCGGTGGCGGCACGGCGCTGGTCCAGGTCGGCTTGCGCCTGCGCACGCTCGTCGCTGTCCTCTGCCATGCGATTGATGTTGTCCTGCTCAATCCCAAAGACCATATTCGCTTGGCGCTCTGCCGCATCCAAACTTGCCGGCGTATCGACCGTCAACTCTTGAGCACGTGCCTTTTCGCGCCCGTCACGGATCTTATCGATATTACCCTTGACCTCGTTAATCTTTGTCGTGTAGGCATCCGAATAGGAATTGAGGCTCTTAGCCCCCTCAACGGTCACGTGAACCGCGGAGTAGGAAGAAGATGTCGCGGCATCCTCGCTCACATAGAACTTGTAGTCCGCAGCCGAGGCGGCACGGAAGGCGTTGACCGTCGAGTCGGAGCTCACGTCGGTGGGGTCGAGAACCTCGGCCGTGATGGTGTAGTCCCCATCGGCAAACTGGTCCTTGGCGCTTTGGTTCGACGAGCTCGCATCGTTGGCGGCAAAGCTCACGGTATCGCCGATTTTCTTGCCCGAAGCCTTCAAAAAACGTGAGGTCACTGCCACTTCGCCCGAAGTCTCGGGCAGCTCGCCGCGCACTAGCACCGGTTGGTCAATATTCTCTTTGGAGAGGCTCTGTACGACGACACGCTCGCGCGTCGTACCCACGGCGGTATAGGCGGTCTCGGTATAGATGCCCTCGGCCGTCTCGACGCCATCGACCTCTTGGATCGCGGCAATATCGTCATCGGTCAGACCATAGGTCGACTGCACGTTGATGTCATAGACATTCTGCTGGTCAAAATAGGCGTCGACCGAATCACACAGGTCCTCGCAGCCCGCCTTAAGGCCGCACATCACGCTCACGCCAAGCGCGGTGATCACAACGATAGACAAGAAGCGTTTGAGGCTGCCGCGAATCGTGCGGTAGATGCCACGGCGAAAAACCGTCGGCACCATATCGTTTGAGCTTTGGGCGGTACGGTAGGTCGTAAAATCCTGCTCGCGCTCCGTGTTCTGCGCGTCGCGGCGTTGACTGTTTTGGCGGTCCTGATTCATGGGCGCTACCACTCGATCGTCTCGATAGGCACAGGATTTTGCTGGATCGTCTCGCTCTCCACGCGGCCGCTCTTAAAGCGGATCAGGCGATCGGCCATGGGCGCCAGCGCAGAGTTGTGGGTGATGATAATGACCGTAATGCCCTGCTTGCGACAGGTGTCCTGCAGCAGCTGCAAGATCTGCTTGCCGGTTTTGTAGTCGAGGGCGCCCGTGGGCTCGTCGCATAGAAGCAGCTTGGGGTTTTTGGCCAGCGCGCGGGCAATGGACACACGCTGCTGCTCGCCGCCCGATAGCTGCGCGGGGAAGTTAGCAAGGCGGTCGCCCAGGCCAACCTGGCAAAGCGTTTGCTCGGCATCGAGCGAATCGGGGCAGATTTGCGCCGCAAGCTCAACATTTTCGAGCGCCGTCAGGTTGGGGACCAGATTGTAGAACTGGAAGACAAAGCCGACGTCGGCGCGGCGGTATTCCACGAGCTGCGCCTCGTTAGCGGAGCTCACATCGCGCCCGTCCACCGTCACGGTGCCGGAAGTCGCCGTATCCATGCCACCCAGAATGTTGAGCGCCGTGGTTTTACCGGCGCCCGAAGCGCCCAAGATAATGGCAAGCTCGCCACGCTCAACGGTAAAGCTCGCGCCGTCGAGCGCGTGAATGCGGGCATCGCCCTCGCCGTATGCTTTGATGACGTCTTTAAATTCGATATAGGCCATCGATCGGTTCCCATCTGGTCGGATAACTCTTTAGTATTACCCATTTCCCACCTACCAAAAAGGGACAGGTTTATTTTGGCAGGTTTTATATGGGGAAACGGCAGCTATAGATAGGGCGCCGGGGAGGCCGAGAAATCATCAACGGGGTCAGGCCGACCGCCAAACACAACGCACGCATCTCAATCTGTCAGCCAAATCATTCGAACAGCTGTTCGTTTCTATGATATGATTCAACTATCTAAGCAGGCCAATACGCAGAAAGGCGGCCAACATGGCGTTCGACTTTAAGAAGGAATGCAAGGAGCTCTACAAACCTGCAAGCAAGCCGAGCATCGTAACAGTCCCGCCTATGAGCTACGTTGCCGTTCGCGGAAAGGGCGACCCAAATACCGAAGGTGGCGAGTATCAAAACGCCCTGCCGCTACTTTACGGCATCGCCTATACCGTCAAGATGTCGAAGAAAGGCTCAAGGAGTATCGAGGGCTATTTCGACTTTGTGGTACCGCCGCTCGAGGGTTTCTGGTGGCAAGAGTCCCCGAGCGGCGGCATCGATTATGTACGCAAGGACAATTTCAACTTTATCTCGTGCATCCGCCTGCCCGATTTCGTCACCCGAGATGACTTTGACTGGGCAGTCGCGGAAGCCACGACCAAAAAGAAACTGGACTTTTCCGCCGTCGAACTGCTTAAAGTTGACGAGGGTCTCTGCGTTCAATGCATGCACACCGGGCCCTACGACAACGAACCGGCGACCGTAGACGCTATGCATGAATACACGACCGAGCTGGGCTATGTTCCCGACTTCTCAGACACCCGTTTACATCACGAAATCTATCTCTCCGATCCACGCAAATGCGCACCGGAGAAACTTAAGACCGTGGTTCGTCATCCTATCAAGCGCGCTGAATAGCGTGGGGCGTCATTTCACGCGCTAGGTTTTAAGCCGGCCAACCAGCCGCCTCCTAGGCCGTCCGGTAATTATCTTGACGCGGCCCGTCGCATCTTATAAGTTTGTTTTGCTAAAGCTGGAAAGCCTCTCAACGATGCGCAACTCCAGCTCTTTTTCTATCAAGAGAGCAAGTGTCGGAAAGCAAAATGTCAGAAAGCAGCGCTTCGAGCAGAATTAAACGCCTGGTCAACACCTATAGTTGCCTCGTGCTCATGGGCGCCGTCGGAATCCCTATCGGCGTTATCGTTGGCGCCATCTGTGCCCTTTTTGGTCGTGTGCTCCTGGCAATTGGCGCCTTCCGTGACGAGCACGTCGCGTTGCTGCTCCCCTTTCTCACTCTTGCGGGCCTTGCCATCGTGTTTGCCTACCGCACCTGGGGCAAGGGCACCGACCGCGGCATGAGTCTGGTGTTCGACGTAGGCCACGGACGCGAGGACGCCATCTCCCCACGTTTGGTGCCGCTCATTATGCTGAGCACGTGGGCCACGCATCTCTTTGGCGGCAGCGCGGGACGAGAAGGCGTAGCCGTGCAGATCGGCGCAACCGTCTCGCATTGGATCGGCCGACGTCTACCTTTCCGAGACCCCGGCAACACGTTTTTGCTTATCGGCATGGCCGCCGGCTTTGCCGGACTCTTCCGAACGCCCCTCGCCGCCGCGATCTTTGCGATCGAAGTACTGGTCGCAGGACGCATGGAATACCGCGCGCTGTTTCCCGCGCTTACAGCCTCGCTCGCCGCAAGCATAACCTCCGGCGCTCTGGGGCTCGAGAAGTTTGAGGTCGCCGTTACCGCCTCGTATGCGCTCGACCTCCCCGGTCTTGGACGGCTGGCGTTGTTGGGTATCGCGTTTGGTATGGTAGGTGGAGCTTTTGCCTGGTGCCTTGCCCATGCCAAGACCTTTGCAGTGCGGCTGCTCCCCAGCCCTTACATACGCGTTGCCGTTATGGGCCTTGCGCTGTCGGCGATTCTGTTCGTGCTGTGGCAGGGGCGATACTGCGGCCTTGGCACCAACCTGATATCCGCGGCACTGGGTGACAACGGCGAGGCGTCGATCATGCCTTGGGACTGGGCGCTCAAATTCGTACTCACCATCGCCACGCTTGCCGCAGGATATCAGGGTGGCGAGGTGACGCCGCTGTTCTCCATCGGAGCCAGCCTGGGTGTCGTACTCGCCGGGATTCTCGGCATGCCCGTCGAGCTCTGCGCCGCGCTGGGCTACGCCGCCGTTTTTGGCAGCGCCACCAATACGCTGCTCGCGCCCATCTTTATTGGCTGCGAGGTCTTTGGCTTTAGCAGTCTGCCGACGTTCTTTATTGTCTGCGTCGTGGCCTACCTGTTCAACATGGATAAGTCGATCTATGCGCTGCAGGAGCACAGCCGCACCCGATAAACAGGGCGTTTGCCACCAAAAAACGCGCACGACAGGCCGGGCCCGCCGCGCGCGTCATCCTATACACGATTAGTTATTGTTGTTGGTCATCGAAGCCACTGCTGCCGCAAGATTGGAAATGGGCATTGTCTGCAGCCAGATGCGCCCCGGACCGGTGAGCACAGTGTTGAACACGCCTTCACCGCCAAACATGATGTTTTTGACGCCCTTGACCATATGCGCGTCGATGCTCACCGTCTCCTCAAAGCCGGCCACGTTGCCGGTATCTACAATCATTTGCTGGCCAGCAGCAAGCTCGTACTCAACTAGGTCGCCGTCGATCTCGGCAAAGGCAATACCCGAGCCCGTGAGCTTTTGCATGATAAAACCCTCGCCGCCAAAGACGCCGGTCTTTGCCTTCTTGTTAAAGTGGATGCTCAGCTCAACACCACTTTCCGCGGCAAGGAACGAACGCTTCTGCAAAATCCAGCTCTTACCAGGGCCAATCTCGATCGGTATAATGCGGCCGGGGAAGCAAGAGCCAAACGCAATCATGCCATCGCCGTGCGCGGTCCAAATGTTTTGGAACAACGCCTCACCCGAAAAAGCCTTAGAGAACATCTTGCCTATACCACCGCCCGAGGTGGACATCTCCATGTTGGGGGTCATCCAGACCATGGCACCGCTTTCGGTGATCATGGATTCGCCGTCGCTAAGGTTGCACGTAACAACCGGGAAAGCCCCTCCGCCGATCTCGTACTGCATGACCGTCTCCTTTCCTTCGGGAGCCGAACAACGATGTCCATATTTTAGCAGTTAGAGGTGCGTTTATTTGGGTCGGTGGTGTTCATGGCGCCGATCACCGCCAGCCTCCGCTGCCGTCTGCACAGATAAAACCTGCCAAAACAAACCTGTCCCTTTTTGCAGGTTTTAGAGACGGACGGTGAAGGTGATCTGATGGTCGTGGCCAGATACGGTAGCGGAGCCGCCATGGGCTTCGGCGATGGCACGCACCACGGATAGGCCCACGCCCGAGCCGCCCGTCTTGGAGCTGCGCGACACGTCCGCACGATAGAAGCGGTCGAACAATCGATCTAGGTCGCCTTCGGGCAGCTCGTCCACGGCGTTCGATACGACAAGCTCGGTGGCGCCCTTACCCTGAACGCGCGAAACGGCACGCAGGCTCAGCTCAATCACGCTGCCCTCGCTCGCATAGCGCGTGGCGTTGTCCAGAAGCAGCTCAACCACCTGCGCCACCGCCGCAGCATCGGCATGGGCCCGCACGCCGCACGCAATCGACGTCGACAGACGCTTGCCGCGCGAAACCGCCACCGATTCAAACGGCGCCGCAGCCTTGTCCACGGCCTCCGAAAGATCGATCGATGTCATGGTAAAGCCCGCCGAGCCCTCGTCCATACGTGCCAAAAACACTAGACGTTCCGTGAGCGCCGTCAGCCGCGCAACCTGCTCGTGAATGCTCTGCGTCCACTCACTTTCGCCGCTCTCGATCTCTTGTACCTCATTGGCGGCGTCAATTACAGCCAGCGGCGTCTTGATCTCGTGGCTCGCATCGGTAATAAAGCGCTTTTGCTTGCTGTAGCTCTCGACCATCGGTCGAATCACCGCGCCCGAGGCACCCGCCACAATTGCCAGCACCGCCAGCCAGCCAATGCAACTGATCGCCACGCTCGCGCTCAAAAACGAATGAAAGCTTGCAAGCTCGCGCGAGCAGTCCACGAACACATAGGTGATCTCGTCGTCCTGGACGTCGGTCGTATAACGATAATTGCCAGAGAAGCCCGAGGTCCAGCCCTTGGCATGCAGCCTTGCGGCAATACTGGCGGCGCGCTTGGCACCAACCGCGGCAATGCGGGCCGTATTGACATCGGCAACCTGTCCGGCGTCAATCGTCACCGTAAAGTAGCGCGTGTCGAAGGGAGACTCCGCCGTCATGCCTTCGAAGTGTCTGATGCGAACGCCCGCTTGGCTATCGCCGGCATCCTTGCCATTAGCGGGCTCGGCTTTAGGCTCGTCCCCCCAATCGATACCGTCCTTGCCCGCCAGAATATAGTCCAGGCGAGCGTCGGCCATCTTGCAGACATGCGAATAATTGACGATGTTGATGCCGGCGATGATAAGCGTGAGCACCACGGTCACGGCGCCCATGGCAACGAGGATAAACTTGCGACGCAGACGGCGGCCCAATGCGTCAACAGAATTAGCCCGCCCCGTACTACTCGAGGCGGCGTGAAACCACTCCGTCATGCGCTTGCACCACGCGCTCGCGCTCACGCTTATTCGCCTTCCTCGACAACCTCGAGCGAATAGCCCTGGTTACGCGACGCGCGAATGGCAACGTTGGCACCAAGCGCCGTCAGCTTTTTGCGCAGGTACGAGATATAGACCCACACCACGTTGGCGCCTTCGGGCGCGTCCTCACCCCAAACCTCGAGCATCAGACGTTCAGTGGGCATGCGCGTGCCGGCGTTGCGCATAAAGAGTTCCATAAGCTGAAACTCGCGATTGGCCAGGTGCTCCTCGCCCAAGGGTCCCACAAGCGTGCAAGCCGCCGTGTCGAGGCGCACGTTACCCACGCTGAGCGTCGTGGCGTCAATTGCCGTCGCGGCGCGCGTCATGGCACGAATACGCGCAAGCAGTTCCTTGGCGGCAAACGGCTTGGTCAGGTAATCGTTGGCACCGGCATCCAGGCCCTCGACCTTATCGGACACCTCGCTTTTTGCCGTGAGCATGATGATGGGCAGTCGATTTCCGGCGGCGCGTGTACGCTTGAGCACCTCGATACCGTCCATGCCGGGCATCATGATGTCCAGGATTGCGGCGTCGTAATCGTTGGTGAGTAGATTCTCGAGCGCCGTCAAGCCGTCGAGGGCGGTGTCGACCTCGTAGTCGCTATGTTGAAGAATCGCGGTGAGGGCGCGGGAGAGACCAGGTTCGTCCTCGGCAAGCATCAGCTTCATAGTTGCTCCTTTGGCGCACGGCTATACAGGTTTCGATACTGCCGATGATAGCGCACCGCCAGCTGCCTTAGCGCAGCCCTAGCTGCTCAACCTGCACGTTTTTAAATGCGCAGAATATGGCTTAGCCAAACTTAAGGCGCAGATGCTGAGCACTTGGACGCATGCCGACCGCGAAAGGACGGCGACTCGTTCTTTCAGGGCGTCTTGGCTATGCAAAGTGCCTTGGCGTTACTCCTCGTACGCGCCCTCAAGCCGAAGCAGCCACTCCTTGCGATTGAGCCCACCGGCATATCCGTTGAGCGATCCGTCGGCCGCCACCACG
Source organism: Coriobacteriaceae bacterium (assembly GCA_905194545.1). Classification (GTDB taxonomy): domain Bacteria; phylum Actinomycetota; class Coriobacteriia; order Coriobacteriales; family Coriobacteriaceae; genus Collinsella. The sequence goes on from CAJJSS010000015.1 coordinate 40,350, forward strand.
CGATGGCACGGCACAATAATCGAAATGGGATTACGCGCGACCGCAGCCCCCACCGCACGAGGAGACACAGCGGGCGCTTCATTTCCCGGCACACGATGTCGAGCCGCAATACGCTGGGCAATCTCGCCATACGTAGCGACTTCGCCACGTGGGATAGAAAGCAGCTCAAACCAAACCTCACGCTGGAACGCCGTACCGATCATATGCAACGGCGGCGTAAACCGAGGTTCCTGCCCTGCAAAATAAGCATTCAGCCAAGCCCAGGAACGCTCAAGCACCGAAGAGGCCGCACCATTTGCCGGACTCACCGACGACATGCCACCAATACCGGAAACCGCGTCGGCGCCTTCAACATGTTCGGAGTCTTCCCGGAGAAGCGTGGAGCCAAAATGCTCCTGTCCCTCAAACCAAAGCCCCGTCAGACCGCGGCCATCAGCGGCAAGCAAGATTTCGCCCAAAGGCGAGGCAAACGTCGTCGTGACCACCAGCGGCTCCTTTCAAAACTTCGCAACATAATACCGCGAATTGTGCAGACAACCTCAATCGACCCCAAAGTCACCCAAGGCAGCAGGCGCGACAGCGCCGCAGCTGCCGCACGACCCCAAAGTCCCCGCAGGCAGCAGGCGCGACAGCGCCGCAGCTGCCGGCCGCGCTCCGCAGTCCCCAAAGGCGCCAGGCGCAAAGCGCCGAGGCCGCCGCCGGGACCAGGGCCCGCAACAACCACGTGCCCCCACATCAGCCCAGCGGCCCCAACCAACAACGACCCCATCGCAGGCCACTCGCAGCAGCGTCACCGCAGGCGGGGGCCGGGCTTAGTTTTCAGAACACTCCGCAGACCAGTGTGGCGCCTTGTCCGCGGCTCCGAAGGAGCAGGACAAGGCGCCACACATGGTCGAGGACGTTCTGAAAACTAAGCCCGGCCCCCGCCGGACAGGTCCACCGCTACTCGCAGAGCAGCTTAGCGATCTGGACGGCGTTGGTTGCCGCGCCCTTACGGATTTGGTCGCCGCAGCACCAGAAGGTGATGCCACGTGCGGCCTCGGGGTTCGAGATGTCGCGACGCACGCGGCCGACCCAAATCAGATCCTGGTCGGAGGTGTCCATCGGCATGGGGAAGCGGTCGTGTGCATCCTCGGCGCTCATGTCGTCAACCAGTTTCACTCCCGGAGCGGCAGCCAGCGCAGCACGGGCCTCTTCCACCGTGATGTCGCGCTCAAACTCGAGCGTAACGCTCTCGGAGTGCGAGCGCAGCACGGGCACGCGCACGCAGGTGCAGTTCACGCGCAGCTCGGGCAGATGCATAATCTTGCGACCCTCGTTCTGCAACTTCATCTCCTCGGAGGTAAAGCCCTCTTCCTTGACGCCGCCAATCTGCGGAATCAGGTTGCTCGCCAGCTGGGCGGCAAACGCGCGCGGCTCGGGAATCTCCTCGCCACGGCCCAGGGCGGCAAGCTGAGCCTCGAGCTCGGCCATACCGGGAGCGCCAGCGCCCGAAGCTGCCTGATACGTGGACACGATCATACGCTTCACGCCAGCAAGCTGGTGCAGCGGCCACGTGGGAACCAGGCCGATGATGGTCGCGCAGTTGGGATTGGCGATAAGGCCGTGATGCCACTTGATGTCGTCGGCATTGATCTCGGGCACGACCAGCGGCACCTCGGGATCCATGCGGAAGGCGTGGCTGTTGTCGACCACGACGGCGCCGCGCTTGACGGCCTCGGGCAGTAGCTCCTTCGCAATATCGTCGCCGGCGGCGCCGAGCACGATGTCGCAGCCCTCAAAGGCCTCGGGGCAAGCCTCCTCAATCACAACCTGCTCGCCGCGGAACTCGACGGTCTTGCCCGCAGAGCGCGCGCTCGCTAGCAGCTTGAGCTTGCCGACCGGAAACTCCTGCTCGTTGAGGCACTCGAGCATCTGGGTGCCCACGGCTCCCGTCGCGCCCAAAATAGCAACCGTGTACTGTTTCATGCTTCCCCCTTTAAAGGCTGTGGCTTTTGCCCGCACGCCGAGCAGGCCGATTATTGTTGCCAGTGTATACAAGAACAGGGCGGGCACGAAACCCGCCCCGTCGAAACGAAACCGAAACGAAACGCCCCGCCGTAGTTTTTGAAGCAAGTCCCAAAAATCTACTGGGATAGCAGCTACTTGTGGAGCGCGGCCGGAGCGGGATCGACCGGCACGGGAGCCTCCAGGTCGGAGACCTTCACAATGCCGTTCTCGTCGGAGAAGGCGCGGTAAATGGTCCGAATCGCCAGGTCGAAGTCCTTCTCCTCTACGCCGATAATGATGTTGATCTCGTCGCAGCTCTGCGAAATCATACGTACGCTCACGCCGGCCTGACCAAGCATGCCAAACAGATGGCCCGAGATACCTGCGCGGCCGCGAAGGTTACGGCCGACGGTCGCGATGAGCGCCAAACCCTCGACAACCTCGATCTCGAGCGGCTCGACCTCCTGCTGAATGTCGCCCACGAGCGAGTACAGCGAGTCGTGCACATCCTGCTCCTGCACCACGGCGCCAAAGCGGTCGACGCCGGTGGGCATATGCTCGACGGACACGTCATAGCGTTCGAACACCGAAAGTGCACGGCGCATAAAGCCGACACGGGGCTTGGTGCGGTCGCGGGCAACGTTGATGGCGACAAAGCCGCGCTTGCCGGTCACGCCGGTAATGATAGGCTCCGCCTCACCCTCGTCAGCCGTCTCGCTAATGATGGTGCCGGGGTCCTGCGGCGCATTGGTGTTCTTGATGACCAGCGGAATGCCTGCCTCGCGCACGGGGAACACGGCCTCCTCGTGCAGGACGCTTGCACCCATGTACGAAAGCTCGCGCAGCTCCTCGTAGGTAACGCGCGCAATGGGCTGAGCCTCGGGAACAATACGCGGATCGGCAGAATAGAAGCCCGAAACGTCGGTCCAGTTCTCGTACAGGTCGGCACCAAGGCACTTGGCCAGAATCGAGCCGGAAATATCGCCGCCGCCACGGTCGAGCAGCTTGATCTGCCCCTCACGCGTCGCGCCGTAGAAACCGGGCATAACAAAGCCGCCCTGCTGGCCGTACTCCTGCACCAGCTCGGCGGTGCGGTTCATGCTGAGCGTACCGTCATGATGGAACGCCACGACCGTCGCGGCATCCAGGAACGGCAGGCCCAGGTACTCGGCCATCAGGCGAGCGGTAAAGTACTCGCCGCGGCTTACGAGCTCCTCAGTAGAGTAGCCACCGGAGCGAGCACGCTCGGCAAAGGCCGCAAACTCTTCGCGGATGGGATAGGTGAGCCCCAGCTCGTCAGCGATATCAAAATAGCGCTGGCCGATGTCCTCGAGCAGCTCCTCGCACGACACGTGGTACTTGACGTGCGCGTTGACCAAGTAGAGCAGATCGGTCACCTTGGTGTCGCCCTTAAAACGGCGACCGCAGGCAGAAACCACCACAAAACGGCGGGCCGGATCGGCATCGACGATGGCCTTGATCTTCTTAAAGTGTTCGGCGTCGGCGACCGACGAGCCGCCAAACTTGGCAATCTTAATCATGGGCTGGAGGTTACCTTTCTAAAAAGCCTCTGCGAACCTATTTTGCGCGCTCTGATACCATGGTTTCACCGATTGGGACCAAGGCATCCGAGGAGCAGTGTTATATGGGAACTTATCATAGTACACGAGGACGCACTTTATCGTGCTCAAGTAAGGTGGCAATCCGTACCGGCATCGCTCCCGACGGGGGTTTGTTTGTCTCGGACGAGCTCGGCACCCAGCAGGTCGATATCAGCTCGCTTGCAGATAAATCGTACTTTGAAATCGCTCAAGATGTGTTGGGAATGTTACTGAATGATTACACGACCGAAGAAATTTCGGCCTGTGTGAATGAGGCATACCGCGGCACGTTCGCGAGCGAAGAGGTCACGCCGCTCGTCAAACTCGACGCCGCACCGGGCGCTGACGTCCCTCAGACCTATGTGATGGAGCTCTTTGGCGGCCCCACAAGCGCCTTCAAGGACGTCGCCCTGCAGATGCTCCCCCGTCTGATGGCCCGCACTTCCGCCAAGGACGGCGGCGCCGAGCGCATCATGATCGTCACCGCCACGTCGGGCGACACGGGCAAGGCAGCACTCGCCGGCTTTGCCGACGCCCCGGGCACGGGCATCACCGTCTTTTATCCCGAAGGCAAAGTCAGCCGCGTGCAGAATCTGCAGATGTCCACGCAGGAGGGCGATAACGTCGCCGTCTGCGGCATCCGCGGCAACTTCGACGATGCCCAGAGTGCCGTCAAGCGCATCTTTGCCGATAAGGAGCTTGCCGAGCGCCTGGAAGCCGCCGGCACTGTGCTTTCGAGTGCCAACTCCATCAACGTCGGCCGCCTGGTGCCGCAGGTTGTCTACTACTTTGCCGCCTATGCGCAACTGCTGCGCGCCGGCGCTATCGAGGCTGGCGACGCCGTAGAGTTCTGTGTGCCCACCGGCAACTTTGGCGATATCTTGGCCGGCTACTACGCCAAGTGCATGGGTCTGCCCGTCGCCAAGCTCGTCGTGGCGAGCGACAAGAACAACGTGCTTGCCGACTTCCTGACCACCGGCGTTTACGACCGTAACCGCCCGTTCTTCACGACCATCTCGCCGTCGATGGACATCCTTATTAGCTCCAACCTGGAGCGCATGCTCTACTTCTTGTCCGACGGCGACTGCGAGCTCGTTGCCGGCCTTATGGAGCAGCTGGCACAGACTGGTCGCTACGAAGTTCCCGCCGACCTGCTGGCAAAGATTCAGAGCGTCTTTGGTTGCGGTTGGGCCAGCGAGGACGAGGTCCTCACTGCCATCAAGAGCTGCTGGGACGCGAACGGCTACGTGATCGACCCGCACACCGCTTGCGGCTATCACGTCTTCGAAAAGGTCGCTCCCGCCGAGGGCGCCAAGGCCCGCGTGTTGCTTTCGACCGCCAGCCCCTACAAGTTCCCGCGAGCCTGCTGCGACGCCTTGGGCCTCGACGTTCCCGAGGATGATTTTGAGGCTATGCGTGTGCTCGAGCAGGCCACCAACACGGTCGCCCCGACCCAGCTCGCCGAACTCGAGTCCAAGCCCGTCCGCTTCGAAGACGTCTGCGACGTCGATGAGATGGCAAGCTACGTCGAGTCTGCAGCAAAACGAATGAGCACCAACTAAACCCCTTATTAAGCGCCGGCGAAAGCCGGCGCACCTTCTTTTTATTAAGCTTTCGGGATGATGACGAGCATGCGAGCGGGTCTGGCCGTTTAGTTCGTCGCGAGTTCCGCACGAGCCGGAAAGCACTTAATGTGCTTTCCGAGCGAGCCAGGACTGCCCGAGCAGCGAACTAAACGGCCAGACCCGCCCAGGAGGACCCACATGATCAAAATCACCGTCCCAGCAACCAGCGCCAACCTAGGCATCGGCTACGACACCCTCGGCATGGCCGTCAGCCTCTACTCGCACTTCACCTTCGAGCGTACCGACAAGCTCACCATCACGGGCTGCCCCGAGGAGTTCCAAAACGAGAACAACCTGGTCTATGTGAGCTTTGTCGATGCTCTGGCCGCCTGGGGCGAGCAGGCCTTCCCCGTTGCCATCGACATCCAGACCGACGTGCCCGTCGCTCGCGGCCTGGGTTCCAGCTCCACCTGCGTCGTCGCTGGCATCATGGCGGCCGCCGCGCTGACGGGCCACACCGTCGACCGTGCCGAGCTCGTCCGCATTGCCACCGAGGTCGAGGGCCATCCCGATAACGTCGCCCCTGCCATCCTGGGCGGTGCCGTTTGCTCCTTTACGCCGACTGATTCGCTCCCCCAGTGCCTGCGCTACGAGGTGAGCGATCGCTTGCGTTTTATTACCGTGATTCCGCCCTACGAGGTGCATACGAGCGAGGCGCGCAAGGTTGTGCCGCAGGAGATTCCACTCTCCACCGCCGTATGGCAAATGGGCCGCATCGCCGGCATGACGCGCGGCCTGGAGACCGGCGACCTTGACCTAATTGCCGCCGTCAACGACGACCGCATCCAGGAGCCCTATCGCCGCCGCCTGATTCCCGATTACAACGCTGTGCGCGACACCTGCCTTAATGGCGGCGCCAAGACCATCTGGATCAGTGGCTCCGGCTCGACCCTCATGGCCGTAACCGACGATACCATCGTGGCGAAGTTCCTGCAGGTCAAGCTGCGCGAGCAGTTCCCCAAGTGCGATACGCATATTCTGACGTGCGACACGGAAGGCGCCCAGATCGAATACCTGTAGTCGCCGTACCTTATACCCGCCGGGGAGGCCAGGGGCTTTGCCCCCAAATCGTCCTCGGACATGGCAGGACCCCCCGCTGCGCACTTCGTGCGGCGGGGGTCCTGTCGTCCTGCGGAAAGATTTGGGGGCAAAGCCCCTGGCCTCCCCTATGTTAACTTCGCTGGCGGCGGCTACAGGGACCTACGCTCTGGAAAGTCGCCGGGCTGATAGTTGCTTTTTATTGGTAGGGGCTCTTGCTAGGCTGGAGCACTTCCTAGAGGCGGGCATCGGCTGTGTGCTTGGTTTAGGCTGCGCTAGTTTCTTTGTATTCAAAGACTGGCTCTAAGATGTCTTCGATGCTGCAGTGCAGGACTTTCGCCATATCCCTTACGGTTGTTACCGATGCTTCGTTGATGTTTCTCTGGCGCTGTTCGTACATTTGGATTGAGCGGAGTGATACGCCCGATTCGTATGCCAGGTCTTGTTGGGTTTTCTTGAGCCTCTTTCTTGCTTGCGCCAGTTTAGTTTGACGAGGTGTTTTCTTCGCCATATCGCAAATAAGACGCGCCACACGTTCCTCTGAGGCTTCATGCCAGGGATAGTACAGACCGCGCAGCGCATCAAATGGAACGACATGCAGCAGATCTTCGAAAGACTCCCCTAAACGCCACTGCAGGTATGCCAGCATCCAGCCCGCCCAATATTCCGGAGTCTTCTCAAATCGATAGGTGCAGTCCGGTATAGGCCTGTTTTGATAGCCCGATCTTTCGGCGATAAGCGCGAACAGCTCAACGCCCGATTTTCCCGATACGACCCATGCGTTGCCGCGTTCGAACTCGCGAGCTACGCCGCTGAGGCAAAAGAGTTCAGCAACTTCCGATCCCTCTGCTCCATAATCATTAACGGCATAGTCAAAGCAGTCGCCTAGGTTGTTCATTGCGTCCTCGAGGTAATAGACGGGATATGTCCTACTCGGCCCACAATCCGTTAACTCTTGGATCATTTAAATCAACCCTCCCTGCCATCAAATCCCTAATGTCGACACCCTCGGTGTCAAATCCGTTTATCGTATCCAGATACTTACGTCGAGCATTCTGTTCTCGCTCAAATCGTTTGGGATAAAACTCAGCTCCCGAGGCCTGCTTCCAATCGCGGAACCTGATCGCCGAGAACGCGCGCTCACTCATAAGAGCGTATTGGATGCCCAAATCGCCCAAGCGCATAATGAGTTGCAGTTGCCTGAGCGAGATCATGCCGTTAACGAACTGTCTTGCAAACGAAAAGTAGGAATCGTCGGCGCGAAAGCCTCGAATAACATCATAGGGAGAAATATCAATCAGGCAGTTATCCAGCAGATAGCGAAGTCCTTCGCGTGCCAGCGGCGTCGAGACATTAAACTCCCGGTTGTCGGCCAAAATCGCAAGCCAATTAAGAATTGAAAACTCCCCGGACTCCAAATCCAAGACCGCGAGACCATCCATATCGAGCTCATATCGATTCGCGATACCATCGGACTCGGTCCGGCATGCCCATTCCATCGCCATTTCCTCATGTGGCGTGCAATAAAACCCACGTCCATAGTCGTTGAACTGCTTACATCTATCCAGCGACGGATGCTCGACAACAACCTCCGACCCGTGCCACAGCTCCATATCGGCCTCCTAAAAAATATCACCACAGTGATAGTTTACCAATAACTATCACTGAGGTGATATAGATAAGAGCTTTTGAGGGGTTGTAGCTCGATTAGAGGCAGGCCTCGGCGATGCGGCGCTTGAGTTCGTCGATACCGGTGCCGGTCTGGGAGCTCGTGATGATCACGTTCTCGGCCGGGACATTGAGCTGCTTTTTGATGGCTGCTGCCTGGCGGGCCTGCTGGGTGCGGCTGAGCTTGTCGGCTTTGGTGAGGCAGACGATAAAGTTGAACTCGTTGCCCTGCAGGTAGTCGATCATGTCATGATCGAGCTTGCTGGGGTCGTGACGAATGTCCACCAGCGAGACGACCAAGTTAAAGCTGCGCTCGGAGTCGAAAAAGTCGCCGATAAGCTCGGCCCAGCGGTCGCGCTCGGCCTTGGAGCGACGGGCGAAACCGTAACCCGGCAGGTCCACGAAATGCACGTCGTCGGCCTCAAAGAAGTTGATGTTGCTCGTCTTGCCCGGCGTACTGGAAACCTTGACCAGGTTCTTGCGGCCAAAGAGCTTGTTCATAATCGACGACTTGCCCACGTTGGAGCGGCCGACAAAGCTCACCTCGGGGCAGGTGGACTCGGGAATCTGCGAAACCTTGCCGTAGCTGGCGACGAACTTGGCAAGCTGGTAGTTAATGGAATCGGCCATGGACACTCCTTGGTCGTAGGTTCTTACAAAAGAGCGCGCTATTGCGCAGCGGCAATGCGGCGGACGATATCGAGCGTGATGTTACTTGCGACACGCGCGTACTCGAACAGATCGAACTCTCGGTCGCAAATTGCATCGTACGCCTCGTCACAATTATCGCTGATAGCGCGCAACACCAGGCAATCGACACCATTTTTGGTTGCGACATGAGCAATCGCCGCGCCCTCCATGCCGACACAATCGGCATGCGTCGCTTCGATAGCGTCGTTACGCATGGCGGCGCCCGTCACAAAGCGGTTACCCGTGGCAATCGTGCCGACCAGGAACTGTTTGGTGCCCTCGTTCGAAGCGACTGCATTTGTTGAAGCATCAACGAACCCACGCTCAGCAAGCACGTCGACGGCAATATCGACCAGCGCGGGTGTCGAGCCAAATTCCTCGAGCCCCGGTGCGGACTCGGCGATAAGCGCGGTATCGGTATCCAGATAGCGTAGGCGTTTGCCAATGACCACGTCGTCGATATGGAGCTTGGGGTTCAAACCGCCCGCAATGCCCGAAAACACAACAGCCTGCGGAGCATACTTGCTAATGAGGTGCTGTGTTGCAGCGGCGGCGTTCACCGTGCCCATGCCCGCCGTTGTGGCGACAACTGTCAGACCGTCGAGCTCACCGCTCACAACGGTCAAGCCTGCCTCCCGCGCCTCGCAAACGTCGCTCAGCTCTTCCTTAATCTGCATGATCTCTTTTTCGAGCGCACCGATAATCGCGATGGTAGCCATACCATTCCCCAAACCTATACGAAATACTCAACCACGGTATGGTACCAGCATTTTGTTTGACCTCGCCAAACGAACACGCTAAGCCAGTGCAGCTCGCGTATCAAACAGCGCCTTTGCAATCGCGGCCGTAACCTTGCTCGAACGGTCGCTCCACGGCATCGATGTCATGACGCTCATGACATAGGTACGGCCTTCGATGTCGATAAGGCCCGCATCGCATGTCGAATAGTAACCGTCCTCGCTGACCCAACCCACCTTGTTGCACATCTTAAAGGGTAGTCAATTTGGGACGGGCTTGTTAGCCAATGGCCGACCTGAGCTCCGCACGGCGCTTTTTCATGCCGGCCATGACGGCGTTGCGCAGCTCGGGCATGCGCGCGGTATCCATCTGGGGCACGCCCTCGAGCTTATAGGGAATACCCAGCTGCTCGTACTTGACGACACCCATCGTGTGATACGGCAGCATTTCCAGGCCCACCACGTTGTGCCATGGAGCGATCAGGCGACCGAGCTTCTCGCATTCCTCCGCCGTATCGGTGATACCCGGCACCACCACGTGGCGAATAACAACCTTAATCTTGCGACGGGCAAGCTCATCGCCAAACGCCAGGATGCGCGCAGGATCGCAACCGGTCAGCTTTTTATGCTCAACCGGATCGGCATGCTTGATGTCGAGCAGCACCATATCGGTCTCGTTGAGAACAGCATCGAACTTCTCCGGATGCTTGGGGTCAAATGCATAGCCACAGCTATCTAGGCAGGTATGTACACGGCCATCGGGGTTGTTGTGCATTGCACGGAACAGGTCGGCCAAAAACTCGGGCTGCAGGAGCGGCTCGCCACCGGACACCGTAATGCCACCGCTGCGATAGAACTCGTGGTTACTCTGGAACTCATCCATCAGGTGCTCGACGGTCACCATGGTGCCGCCGTTGACCGACCAGGTATCGGGATTGTGGCAATACGCGCAGCGCATGGGACAGCCCTGAACAAACACCACAAAGCGGATGCCGGGTCCGTCGACCGTTCCCATCGTCTCGATCGAATGCACGCGGCCAAGGGCAAACGCAGAGTCCTCGGGACGAGCGTCCACACCCTCAAGCGTCATTTCTGCCATTCGCGCTACCTTGCCTCTCCTTGGATGCAACCAATTAAAATGCCAGAGTCATTCTAGCCCATGCGTTTGCGTTTAAACGCCTCGGACTAGAACGGCACGTTTTAATCTATCCCCCATCACCAAGGCTGGGGGCTACGTCGAGATGTCAGGCTGGAGAACGCTCGCCTGCGGCCTTTACGCCTTAAGCGTGAGCACCGCACCGAAGGCGGTCGGGCCGCAGTGGCTCGAGATGACGCCGCCGACCTGAGTCCAGGTAACGTCCTTAAAGCCCAGGTCGTGCGCATAGACTTCCATATCGTCGCGCAGCTCCTCGGAAAGGCCCACTGAATACGCCAAACCAATGTGCGAGTAATCAATATCGCCCTTCGCAACCATGTGGTCAATAAAGGCACGGGCACATTTGAGCATAGAGCCGCGGAGCTTCTTGGTCGCCACGAATTTGCCACCCGTTACCTCAATGCAGGGCTTAATCTTGAGCAGATGGGCGCCAAGAAACGCGACGTTGGACAAGCGACCACCCGCCTTAAGGAAGGCAAGGTCCGTAGGAACAAAGCCCAGCAGCACGCGGTCCATCACCGAATTGGTAAAGGCGAAAATCTCGTCGACGGTGGCATCCGGATGGGCTTCGATATACTTGGCGGTCTCAACGGCGACAAGCGACTGGCCCACCGACACAAAGCGCGTATCCATGGAGAAGACGTAATCGCGGCCCTTTGCCGCAATCTTCGACGACTGATGCGAGCAGGTCGTAACCTCGGAATACGCAAGATGCAAAATGGTCGCATCGGGCCGCTCGGCGTGGATGCGGTCGTACACATGCGCAAAATCCGCCGGCGAGCAACCGCTGGTCTTGGGCATCACACCAAACTCGTTGCAGCGCGAGTAAATCTCAAGCGGGTCGATCGATCCGTCTTCGACGGTCTCGTCACCAATCGTGACATGCATGGGCACGCGCACGATGCCATAGCGCTCGCAGAGCTCCGGCGTCACATCCGAACCAGACTCAACCACGATTACGTACTTGCCCATTATCATCACAACCCATCTCGACGTTGGCTTTTGAATATGTGACGCACGTCCGCCGTCCTGCTGCAGAACGGCCTCCAAGCGCCAAAGAGACGCCGCCCCTTGCACACAACAAAGGACAGCGTCTCCCTGGAAAACTCCGTGCTTATCTGAGATTCTACACGGTTTATTAAGGAGTGTTACTTATTCCGCAAACGGTAGCTATACGCGATAAACGGTAGCAAGCAAGAATCCAGAACGCTCAACCCATTAGGAGAGTTCCGCCTAAAGGGTAACTACACAGGACCCCGCTGGGGCTGTTTGGGCTACCTCCCAAAATATTCCGCAGGACGCAAGAAGCCCTCGCCGCACGAAGTGCGCAGCGAGGGCTTCTTGCATGTCCGAGGACGTTTTGGGAGGTAGCCCAAACGGCCCCGGTGATCCTGCGGGAGTTAAATCCCTTTAGAACTTGTTGTGGAAGGTACGCGAAATGACCTCATCCTGCTGCTCCTTGGTGAGCGTGTGGAAGTTCACGGCATAGCCGGAAACGCGGATGGTCAGCTGCGGGTACTTCTCGGGGTGAGCCTGAGCGTCGAGCAGCGTCTCACGGTTGAAGACGTTGATGTTCAGGTGGTGGCCACCCTTCTCGGCGTAAGCGTCGAGCATGTGGACCAGGTTATCGGCCTGAGTCTCGGAAACTTCAGAAACCTTCATAATGTGTCTCCTTCGATCGATAGGCGCCGGCCGAAACCGGCGCGCTAATCAGTAATCGTTATTGTTAGTATAGCACTAACAATAGTTACTCGCCCAGCTGATCAAGGTCGATATCGCCAAAGAACACCTGGTCCTCCTTGCCGAGCGCACCCGGGATGATGGAGAAGGTGTTGGAGATGCCGTCCTGAGCATCACGGAACGGGAGCTTGGAAACCGAAGACAGCGAAGCGATGGCGCCGTGGCTATCGCGCTTGTGCATGGGGTTAGCACCCGGGGCGAACGGCTGGCCAGCCTTGCGGCCGTCGGGCGTGGAGCCGGTCTTCTTACCGTACACGACGTTGGAGGTAATGGTCAGAACCGAGGTCGTAGGCACGGAGTTGCGGTAGGTGTCGTTCATGCGGATGTACTCCATGAACTGGTGCACAACGTCGTGAGCGATCTGGTCGACGCGGTCGTCGTCGTTACCGTACTTGGGGAACTCGCCCTCGGTCTCGAAGTCGACGATGATGCCGTTCTCGTCACGGACGGGGTGGACCTTGGCGTACTTGATGGCGGACAGGGAGTCAGCCACGACGGAAAGGCCAGCGATGCCCGTAGCGAACCAACGATGCACGTGCTTGTCGTGCAGAGCCATCTGGATGCGCTCGTAGCAATACTTGTCGTGCATGTAGTGAATGATGTTCAGCGAGTTGACGTACACGCCAGCAAGCCACTTCATCATGTCGTTGTACTTGGCCACGACGTCGTCGTAATCGAGCGTATCGCCCTCGACGGCGCGATACTTGGGACCGACCTGCTTCTTGGAGACCTCGTCAACACCGCCGTTGAGTGCGTAGAGCAGGCACTTGGCCAGGTTGGCACGGGCGCCGAAGAACTGCATCTCCTTGCCGATGCGCATGGAGGACACGCAGCAGGCAATGCCGTAGTCGTCGCCGTGGTAAACGCGCATGAGATCGTCGTTCTCGTACTGGATCGAGGAGCTGGCGACAGAAGTCTTGGCGCAGAACTTCTTGAAGTTCTCGGGCAGACGGGTCGACCACAGAACGGTCATGTTGGGCTCGGGGCTGGTGCCCATGTTCTCGAGCGTGTGCAGGTAGCGGTAGCTCATCTTGGTAACGAGCGTACGGCCGTCAACACCCATGCCGCCGATGGACTCGGTGACCCACTGCGGATCGCCGGTAAACAGGGCCTGATACTCGGGAGTACGGGCGAACTTGACCATACGAAGCTTCATGATGAAGTGATCCACGAACTCCTGAATCTGTTCCTCGGTGAAGGTGCCGTTGGCAAGGTCGCGCTCAGCGTAGATGTCGATGAACGTGGAGGTGCGGCCGATGGACATAGCGGCGCCGTTCTGCTCCTTGACGGCAGCGAGGTAGGCGAAGTACATCCACTGGATGGCCTCCTGCGTGTTGGTAGCAGGGTTGGAAATGTCGAAACCATAGGTCTCGGCCATCATCTTGAGCTCGCCGAGGGCGCGGATCTGCTCCTGCAGCTCCTCACGATCGCGAATGTTGTCGGCGGTCATGACCGTCGGGGTGGAAGCCTTCTGGGCCTCCTTGTCCTTGATCAGGTAGTCGACACCGTACAGGGCGACACGACGGTAGTCGCCAATGATGCGGCCGCGGCCATAGCCATCGGGCAGACCGGTGATGATGTGGGCCGAACGGCAGGCGCGCATCTCGGGGGTGTAGACATCGAAGACGCCGGCGTTGTGGGTCTTGCGCTCGAAGGTGTAGCGCTCGACAACGTTCTCGTCGATCTTGTAGCCGTGCTGGCTGGCAGCCTGGCAAGCGATGCGGATACCACCGTTGACGTGCAGCGCACGCTTGAGCGGCTTGTCGGTCTGGAGGCCGACGATGGTCTCCTTGTCGCGATGGGCGTTATCGATGTAGCCAGCGGGGTGGCTCACGATACCCGTGACGGTCTTGGTGTCCATATCGAGGACGCCGCCCTGCTCGCGCTCCTTGAGCAGCAGGTCGAGAACCTCGCCCCACAGCTCCTTGGTACGCTCGGTCGGGCCGGCGAGGAACGACTCGTCGCCCTCGTAGGGGGTGTAGTTCTTCTGGATGAAGTCTCGGACGTCAACCTCTCCCGTCCAGATGCCTTCCTTGAAGCCTTCCCATGCCTCCTGCATTGTGTAACCACGCTCCTAGTTACGTGTAATGCGGCGCTCTCTCACACCGCTGCTTATTGAATTCTTGAATGTTAGACCTGCATGACCGGCTTCATTCGCTTTCCGTCGCGCGTTAGCGCAGGGAAAAACGTTTATTCACCTTGGTCTTGCAACCCTAAACCCAAGATTTCACCCGTTAGTGAAGGATAACATAGCCACCCCCTTCATCAGGGCTGTTATATGTTCCTTTTTTTGTGTCATTAGAGCGTTTTCAACAAATCCGCAGGAAACGCGCCCGCCATCAGCTACCGTTCACCGAATTATTTGATATTTCCCCTTGCCTTTATACGTCCTTCACTCTAGCTGTTATGCCAGCTTTAGCAGGGTAAAGTGCCTCTGAGTAGGCTTTAGGACATGTCTAACGATCTGCCCCCAACTTTGCTGGTACCGACGGTGTACGGAGAGTTTTCTAGGCATGTCCCAAAATCTACCGCATAAGGTGTGCATACAGGGGTATCATCTTTCACCAAAAATAGTTTCTAGTGTTAGGGGTTTTCGGTGGAAGATACCGATTTCCATGAGCTTGGGCGTCAGCTCTTTACCGAGTTTGGCAGCATGCACCAGCACGTTTCGCGTTTTGTCGACCAGGCGATGAGCGGCGAGATGGCCGTCATGCGCGCCCTCATGCTCGCTGGCGGTTCGCTCACGCCGAGCGAACTCGCCGATCGCGCCTGGGTCTCGAGCGCCCGCATCGCCAACATCCTGCGCGCCCTCGAAACCAAGGGCTGGGTCGAGCGCGAGCACTCAAAGACCGACCGTCGTCGCGTACACGTCACGGTGACCGACAAAGGCCGACAAGATCTCGAAATCAAACGTCGGGAATTCGAGAAACGCACCGCGGCCTTCCTCGAGCAGCTCGGCGAAACAGATACCCAAGAGATGGTGCGCCTCCTAAGGCGTGCCAACGAAATTATCGATCGCAATCAAGAAAGGAGAGATGCCGAGTGAGGATTCTCAAGCTCTTTAAAAAGCATATCCTGGCGCTACTCACGGCTATCGTGCTTATCGTAATCAGCTGCAATGCCGACCTAGCGCTACCTACGTATATGAGTGACATCGTCGATGTGGGCGTGCAGCAAGGCGGCATCGCCTCGCCCGTACCCGACACCATTCGCGCCGAATCGCTCGATGACCTCAAGCTCTTTATGAGCGCCAAGGACGCCAAGGCAGTGGAGGCCGTGTTTAGCAAGGCTGACAAAAACGGCATTCGAACGTACAAGGGCACCGAGGAAGAGCGTGCCGATGGAGGCAAGATTGCCGACATTATGAGCCTGCCCGAGACTGTCGTTCTTTCGCTCAACCAGGGCATTGACGCCAACTCCATGGGCGACATGATGGGCTCGTCCAGCGAGAAAGACAGTAACGCTGCCCAGGCCATGCCCACCCCCGAGCAAATGGCAGCGATGACGCCCAAGCAGCTCGCCGAGATGCAGCAGAAGGCCGCAGCGGCGCAGAACATGCAAAAGCAGATTGATGCCGACGGCGGTAAGATCACCATGAAGAGCCTGCGCCTGGGTGTCGAGGGCGGTCTGGTAGACCAAAGCAAGCTCGTCGAGGGCGCCAACCAAATGGCGGACAAAATGGGCTCCATGTCGGGCTCCATCGTAACCCAGCGCGCCGTGAGCTATGTACAGGACGAGTACAAGGCGCAGGGCATCGACCCCGCTGACGTGCAGAACGCCTACCTGAGCCGCATGGCGACCACGATGTTTGGTCTGTGCCTCGTGTCGCTCGTCGCCACCATCCTGACCGGTGCCGTGGCCTCGCGCACCGCCTGTTCCATCGCCCGCGACCTGCGCCGCGAGACCTTCAACAAGGTTATGCACTTCTCGCCGGCCGAGGTGGGCAAGTTTAGCCAGGCCTCGCTCATCACCCGCTGCACCAACGACATTCAGCAGATCCAGATGGCCGCAACCCTGTTCATCCGCATGTGCCTGATGGCCCCCGTCATGGGCATCGTCGCTGTCATGCGTGTCCTGGCCAACCACACCGGCTTGGAGTGGACCATCGCCGTGGCCATCATCGCGGTCTCGGCCGTCGTCGGCGTGCTTATGGGCCTCACCATGCCCAAGTTCAAAAAGATGCAGAGCTTTGTGGACCGTGTGAACCTTACCGCCCGCGAGCTGCTCGACGGCCTTATGCCTATCCGTTCGTTCAACCGCGAGGAGCATGAGCTCGAGCGTTTTGACAAGGCGTCGCTCGACCTGATGACCACGCAGCTCTACACCAACCGCGCCATGAGCTTTATGATGCCGCTCATGATGCTCGTCATGAACTGCATCACCGTGCTTATCGTCTGGTTTGGCGCCCAGGGCGTGTCCGACGGCGTGATGCAGGTCGGCAACATGATGGCGTTTATCTCCTATACCATGCAGATCGTCATGGCGTTTATGATCCTCACCATGGTTTCGGTCATCCTGCCCCGCGCCGAGGTCGCAGCCGAGCGCGTGGAAGAGGTCATCACCTGCCCCACGAGCATCAACGACCCTGCCTCGCCCAAACTGCCCGCAGCCAGCGCGCCGCGCGGTGAGCTCACCTTCCGCGACGTGAGCTTCCAGTATCCCGATGCCCGCGCCGATGTCATCAGCGGCGTGAACTTCACCACGCATGCCGGTCAGATGCTCGGCATCATTGGCTCCACGGGCTCGGGCAAGTCCACGCTCGTGCAGCTGATTCCGCGCTTATACGACGTCACGGGCGGCAGCATTTCGCTCGACGGCATCGACGTGCGCGACATGACCCTTTCCGAGCTGCGCCGCCGCATTGGTTACATCCCGCAGCAGGGTCGCCTGTTCTCGGGCACCGTCGAGAGCAACCTCAAATTTGCCGGCGACATGGTGAGCGATGATGACATGCGCCAGGCGGCACGCATCGCACAGGCCGAGGACTTTATCGCCGAGCGCGAGGGCGGCTACGACTCCCCCATCAGCCAGGGCGGCTCCAATGTCTCGGGCGGCCAGCGCCAGCGCCTGGCCATCGCCCGCGCGTTGGCCAAAAAGCCTGAGGTCGTGGTGTTCGACGACTCGTTTAGCGCCCTCGACTACAAGACCGACGCGCGCCTGCGCGAGGAGCTGGCCAAAAACGTCACCGACGCCGCACTCGTGGTCGTGGCCCAGCGCATCGCGACCATCATGCACGCCGACCAGATCATCGTGCTCGACGACGGTCACGTAGTGGGCACCGGCACGCACGAGGAGCTGCTGCACGGCTGCCCGGCGTACCTGGAGATCGCACAGTCGCAGCTTTCCGCCGAGGAGCTGGGGCTCACCCAAGAAGAAATTGAAGCCGTCATGGAAGGAGGCGAGCGCTAATGGCAGACAAGACCAAGACTCAGATTCCCAAGCCCACCCGCCGGCGCGGTCCCATGGGCCGCATGGGTGGCATGGGCCGCGGCGAAAAGGCCAAGGACTTTAAGGGTACCATGAGGCAGTTGCTCGGCTATATCGGTCAACACAAGGTTGCCGTGTTTGCCGCCGTCGCCTTTGCCGTGTGCTCGGTCATCTTTAACATTGTGGGACCCAAGGTGCTCGGCCAGGTTACGACCAAACTGTTCGAAGGCCTGGTCTCCAAGGTCAACGGTACCGGCGATGTCGACTTTGCCTGGATC
This sequence comes from Coriobacteriaceae bacterium, assembly GCA_905194545.1. GTDB lineage: Bacteria > Actinomycetota > Coriobacteriia > Coriobacteriales > Coriobacteriaceae > Collinsella. The sequence continues at coordinate 58,299 of CAJJSS010000015.1, forward strand.
GCCAAGACGCTCGGCTTTTTGCTCTGCCTGTATCTGGCAAGCTCTGTCTGCAGCCTCATCCAAGGCTGGCTTATGACCGGCGTCACGCAAAAGATTTGTTACCGTATGCGCAAGGAAATCGCCGCCAAGATCGCCGTCGTGCCGATGAGCTACTTCAACGGCCACAGCAAGGGCGACGTGCTCAGCCGCATCACCAACGACGTCGATACGCTGGGTCAGAGCCTCAACCAGTCCGTGACGCAGCTCATCACGTCAGTGACGCAGATTATCGGCGTGCTCGTCATGATGCTATCGATCAGCCTGCCACTTACCGGCGTCACCGTGCTCACGCTGCCGGCCGCCGCGATTATCCTGGCTGTGATGATTCACTTCTCGCAGCCGTACTTCCGCGAGCAACAGCGGGTCCTGGGCACCGTCAACGGTATTATCGAGGAGGACTTTGCGGGCCAGAACGTCATTCAGGTGTTCGACCGCGCCGAGGCCTCGATCGAGGAGTTCGACAAAGAGAACGACCGCCTCTTTATGAGCGGTTGGCGCTCGCAGTTCCTGTCGGGCCTGATGATGCCGCTTATGAGCTTGGTGGGCAACATGGGCTACGTGGGCGTCGTCGTGGTGGGCGCGCAGCTCGCGCTGACCGGCAATGCCACGCCTGGCGATATTCAGAGCTTCATTCAGTACGTGCGCAACTTTACGCAACCCGTGCAGCAGCTGGGCAACGTGAGCAACACGATGCAGTCGATGGCCGCCGCCACCGAGCGCGTCTTTGAGTTCCTGACCGCGCCCGAGGAGGAGCAGAAGGCCGACGCGCAGATTCCCGAGAAGCGCCCCGGCCACGTGGAGTTTGACCATGTCAAGTTTGGCTACACGCCCGACAAGACCATCATCCACGACTTTAGCTGTGAGGCGCAGCCCGGTCAGACCATCGCCATCGTCGGTCCCACCGGCGCTGGCAAGACCACGCTCATCAAGCTGCTGCAGCGCTTCTACGACGTGGACGGCGGTTCGCTGCGCGTCGAGGGCATCGACGTGCGCGACTGGGACCGCGCGGCACTGCGCGGCGAGTTTGCCATGGTGCTGCAGGATACCTGGCTGTTTAACGGCACCATTCGCGAGAACATTCGCTACGGACGCCCCGATGCGAGCGATGCCGAAGTCGAGGCCGCCGCGCGCGCCGCACGCTGCGACCACTTTATCCATACGCTCGCCGGCGGCTACGACTTTATGATCAACGAGGAGGGCACTAACCTGTCGCAGGGTCAGCGCCAGCTCGTGACCATCGCCCGTGCCATTTTGGCCGACCGCCCGGCGCTGATTTTGGACGAGGCAACCTCCAACGTCGATACCCGCACCGAGGAGCTCATCCAGCGCGCCATGGATGCGCTGATGCAGGGCCGCACGAGCTTTGTCATCGCGCACCGCCTGTCCACGATCCGCAACGCCGACGTGATCTTGGTGATTCGCGACGGCGACATCGTCGAGAAGGGCACACACGACGAACTGCTCGCCCAGGGCGGCTTCTACGCCGACCTGTACAACTCGCAGTTCGACGAGGCGGCGTAAAACCGGCGGCAAACAACCGCAATACCCAAAGAATGGGGGCGCAGGACAACCAGCGCCCCCATTTTTCGTTCTGCGGCCCTTGGACCGCATCCCCTGGAGCCGAATTGACGGTCCTTTCCAGCCCCTGTGGGCAAAAAATGGCAAATATGAGTACTGTCACCTTTTTAGTAACAGCCAAAACTGCCCCAAACGACCTCATTGCGGCCTAGATATGGGTGGCGCGCGCAGACGTGGTGTAAGAGCGTCCCGAGGTCCGTCGCTGCAAGTC
>CAJJSS010000016.1:0-55240 GCA_905194545.1 Coriobacteriaceae bacterium
ACGTCACCTTGCTCGCTTAGGGGCGTTTTCGCTGACTTATGCTCAACCTGCGGCGTTGTCTTGCTCCGGGGGTGGCAGTTGGGGACGTTCCTTTTCTGCCGGTAGTTTGGGACACTCCTTGTCAGGTAGTCATTGGGGACGTTCTTGTTTGACTAGTCGTTTAAGAACGTCCCCAACGACTACATAGGATGAGAGTGGATAATCTCCCGGTTTGAGCCTGCATTCAAGCTCAAAGTGGGAGATTATCCGCTCTCGTTTCGTTTGTTGATTTCGATGCCTACATTTGTAGGAGCAGTTCGTGGAGGCGGGTGTCGTCGTCGAGTTCGGGGTGGAAGGTCACGCCGAGTTGTTTGCCTTGGCGCGCGGCGACGATGCGGCCATCGACCTCTGCCAAGGCCTTGGCGTCGCCGTGGACCTCGACGATGCGGGGCGCGCGGATAAACGTCAGCGGCACTTCACCGTCGATGCCGTCTACCTGTCCCTTGGTGCGAAAACTGCCGAGCTGTCTGCCATAGGCATTGCGCTCAACGAGCACATCCATGGTTGCCAAACGCGGCGTGCCCTTATCGTCATGAGCGGCAAGGTCGTGAGCCAGCAGAATCAGGCCGGCGCAGGTGCCCAGGACGGGCATGCCTTCAGCGATACGGGTACGAAGCTCCTCGAGCATGCCCAACTCATCAAGCAGTTTCCCTTGAACGGTAGACTCGCCGCCGGGAAGTATCAGACGGTCAAAGTTCTGCTTCAAATCAGCCGCCTGCCTCAGCTCAATACAGCGTGCGCCCAGCTCAGATAGCCTTGCCTCATGCTCGGCAAAAGCGCCTTGGACCGCCAGCACGGCAACCGTTTGGTGTGCATAATCGCTCATGTGCGATCCTTTCTGCTGGACTAGCGCCCGCGCTCTTCCATGATAATCTCGATCTCGTCGGCGTTGATGCCCACCATAGCCTCGCCCAGGTCCTCCGAAAGCTCGGCGATGAGCTTGGCGTCGGTGAAGTTTGCCACGGCCTTGACGATGGCGGCGGCGCGCTTGGCGGGGTCGCCGCTCTTAAAGATGCCCGAGCCAACAAAGACGCCCTCGGCGCCCAGCTGCATCATCAGCGCGGCGTCGGCGGGGGTCGCGACTCCGCCGGCGGCAAAGTTTACGACGGGGAGCTTGCCCGTGGCATGGACCTCGCGCACCAGCTCGACCGGAACCTGCAGCTGCTTGGCTGCCTCAAAGAGCTCGTCGTCGCGCAGAGCAACAACGTCGCGGATCTGCTTTTGGATCTTGCGCATATGGCGCACGGCCTGAACGACGTCGCCCGTGCCCGGCTCGCCCTTGGTGCGAATCATCGTGGCGCCCTCAGCAACACGGCGCAACGCCTCGCCCAGATCGCGGGCGCCGCAGACAAACGGCACGTCAAACTGGGTCTTGTCGATGTGATAGACATCATCGGCGGGGGAGAGGACCTCGGACTCATCGATGTAGTCGATCTCGATGGCCTGCAGGACCTGCGCCTCGACAATGTGACCGATGCGACACTTGGCCATAACGGGGATGGAGACGGCCTCCTGGATGCCCTTGATCATCTTGGGGTCGCTCATGCGCGAGACGCCGCCTGCGGCGCGGATGTCGGCCGGGATGCGCTCGAGCGCCATGACGGCGCAGGCGCCCGCCTCCTCGGCGATGCGTGCCTGCTCGGGCGTGGTGACGTCCATGATGACGCCGCCCTTGAGCATCTGCGCGAGCTCGCGATTGAGTTTGACGCGATCGGCCTTGCTGGTCTGTTCTGCCATGGTTGCTCCCTTGGTTGGCATGTACATTGCTTGACGGAACATCCTATCGGGGAGCTGGGTATGGCGAAATACTCAGTTTTCGAGATAATAACAAGGTCAGACTAATGCCAGATTGAATGATTCGATAAGGTCAGGTGATAGACCCATGCTTGACTACAATTTGGAAAATCGCGGCGAAGCATCGCTTTATGAGTATGTTTACCAGCAAATTCGCGATGATATTGTTGCTGGCCGTATTGCGGCGGGGGAGCATCTTCCGTCTAAGCGCGCCTTTGCCAGTCATCTGGGAATCAGTGTCATTACTATCGAGAATGCATATAGCCAGTTGCTTGCCGAGGGCTATATTTGCTCAATGCCGCGTCGAGGCTACTACGCGTGCGAGCTTCCGGATGCGCCGGTTTTGGCTTTGGCTGCGGGGGATATCGACCGAGATGCTGTCCCTGTTGGTCCCAGCGCGCATGATGCCATGGGGCAGGCAGAGCGATTCGACGCACTTTCTCCTTCCGCTTTGGAGGCGGCGCGGCTTTGGCAAAGTGCGCTACGGGCGACGCTGACGTCCGAAGACGAACGTGAAATCTTTTCGCCCGCACCGGCGCAGGGCACCGCTCGACTGCGACGTGCGATTGCGCACCATCTGCGCGGGACAAGGGGCATGAATGTCAATCCCGACAATATCGTTATCGGTGCGGGCGCCCAGCTGCTCGATACCATGTTGGTTCAGTTGCTTGGCGCGGACAAGGTGTATGCCGTCGAGGATCCAGGCTATTTGCGCTTGACGCGCATCTATCAGGCCATGGGTTGCGAAGTGCGGCATGTCCCGTTGGATGCTGAGGGCGTGGACTTGAGCGCGCTGCAGAAAACCGGGACCGATGTCCTTCACCTGATGCCGTCTCATCAGTATCCGACCGGTCTTGTGACGAGCATTGCACGTCGCTATGCGTTGCTGAGCTGGGCCGCCGAGCGGCCAGGTCGGTATCTCATCGAAGACGACTTTGATTGTGAGTTTCGCCTTGCCGGCAAGCCGATTCCCGCGCTCGCGTCGATCGATGCCGCCCAGTCGGTTATCTACACCAACACGTTTTCGAAGAGCCTTTCATCGGCGTTACGTTTGGCGTACATGGTGCTGCCCGATGAACTAATGGAGAGGTTTAAACGCAACCTTGGTTTCTACGCCTCGTCGGTAAGTTCTGTTGATCAGGTTGCCTTGGCGCGTTTGCTGGAATCGGGTGATTACGAGCGACATGTGAACCGCGTGCGTGTTCGTGCTCGCGAGGCGCGTGATGGCCTGGCGGCGCTTGTGCGGAAGACATTTCCGGCAGGAGAGGTCTCGATCGAGCATGCAGACGCGGGCCTTTACTGCATCGTGGTTGCGGAGCGTGGCGCGGGCGGAAGCTCTTTTACGCGGGCACTTATGCACTCGAATATCCCTTATATCGATATCGGTGACTGCTTTTGGTGTGCCGATGGCGCATCTGTCCCTAAAAACTCAACTCAAATTCTTGTTCAGTATGACGATCTGAGTCCAAAAGTACTAACTACCTTGGAATTGCAGCTAATGGGGGGCGCTCTGCAACCTAAGTGAGTAGACTTTTAGCACTTTGGCGACCAGGCAGTTTTGTAACAAGCTATCTACCTGCGGTTTTGAAAAGCAGGATGACCGGCCTGATCGGGATGTTCAAAAAAGTCTACTCACTTGCCGCGCAAAGCTCCTGCATGAGAAAAAATGGGGTTTTCAACAGGGCTTCGTCCAGCTCTTGGCAAGCTTTTGGCCAGTTGGGGAGGGCTGTTGAAAACTCGGCAGTCCGTTCGGCGCCATTTTTGGTGCGTTCGCGCCAATGCGTGACTGACTGGGTTGAAATTCGTGTTTTCCTGTGCCTATGAAGGATCTACTTTGTGACATATCAGCTTTTAGGTACTGGCGTTTGCCTCCTCAAGTCCGCGCTTTGTGTCCGCCGCTTCCACGACCGGAAGAAGACCGGCAGCGATATGATCTCGCCCGCAACCCGACGGCTGCGGTCGCGCTCGGTTTTCCGTTGTATACATTGGTTCGGTCGAGAAACAAACGGACTTGTCCTGCCAGCATTAGGCAGCGGCTGTTTCTTGGTGAGCTTCCCGGGGAATCCGTGCTGGAAACGGAGCATGGGGTTTTGATTACGTCTCCTCTACTGACGGCATTCATCATGTTGCGGCATCTGACGGATCTTCAGCTTCTTTTGGTATTGGCGGAGATGTGTGGCTTGTTTGCGGTGTGTGCCCTGCCGGCGGCACTTGAGGCGGAGCTTTCGCGTGCAATTGATTCGGGCGCGATTTCGACAACGTTCGGTTGGGTGCGCTGCCCGTCCGAGGACGGCGCCGCTTCAAATTTATGGCGTCGAGACGCTTTGGTTTTGGGCGGAGACCTTGACCGTTTTTTTTCAGATGTTTGCGGGATGCGTTACGGCAATAGATTTATAGCGGTATCGCAACTCGTTCCATTGGGCGCCGCGTCGCCTTTTGAGGTCGAGGCGTATTTGCTACTTGCACTGCCGCGATCCCTGGGAGGCGAAGGTTTTTGCGGCATAGAGCTTAATGTTGAAGTGATGCTAAGCACAAGTGCTCGAGCGATTGTGGGAAAGTCCCGTGTATATATCGACCTACTTTTGTCTTCGCCGGACGGCAGGCGACAGGTGGCCATTGAATGTCAGGGAAAGGCCTCACACGGACGCGCAGGAGATGGCTTGCGTGACGCTGACCGCATGACGGCCCTTCAGGCCATGGGCTACGATGTGCTTCTCCTGACACACAGACAGATATCCGATGGGGATAGATTCCGCGCGATCGTTAAGGCCGTATGCAGGATGCTCGATGCTGAATATCGTGATAAAAGCTCAGATGAGCAAAGGGCTGAGACATTACTCCGGTCTGAACTATTCGTTGACTGGACAAAATTGGGAGTAATCGACGGAAAGATGCCCGTTAGACGCAAAACAGCTCGATCGTGGACGGCTGCGGTTCTAAGTGAGTAGGCTTTTGACACTTTGGCGACCAGGCCGTTTTGAAACAAGTCATTTACCTGCGACTTCATAAAGCAATACGGATGGTCTGCTCGGCAAGTTTCGAAAAGTCTACTCACTTAGTTTTTGACGAGAGACCGATGCCGAAGATAGCTCTATTTCAGGGCGTTAACGAGTCCTCGAGACACAAAAAGGCCCGAACCAATACGGTCCGGGCCTCATCGAGCTAGAGGTTATGTCTCAAGCGGTTGGCTTAGCCAAAGTAGCGCTTCAGCAGGCCGGCGAAAGCCTTGCCGTGGCGGGCCTCGTCGCGAGCCATCTCGTGCACGGTGTCATGGATGGCATCGAGGCCGGCGGCCTTGGCGCGCTTAGCGAGATCGGTCTTGCCAGCGGTGGCGCCGTTCTCGGCCTCAACGCGCATCTCGAGGTTCTTCTTGGTGGAGTCGGTCACGACCTCGCCCAGAAGCTCAGCGAACTTGGCGGCGTGCTCGGCCTCCTCGTGGGCAGCCTTCTCCCAGTACAGGCCGATCTCGGGATAGCCCTCGCGATGAGCGACGCGAGCCATGGCCAAGTACATACCGACCTCGGAGCACTCGCCCTCAAAGTTGGCGCGCAGGTCGGCAACGATGTCCTCGGAGACGCCCTCCATCTTGGCGACGCCCACGACGTGCTCGGCAGCCCACTCGAGCTGGCCCTCCTCCTGCTTCAGGAAACGAGAACCGGGAACGCCGCACTGGGGGCACTTGAAGTCCTCGGGCAGCTGGTCGCCGTCGAACTCTTCCACATAACCGCAAACGGGGCAAACAAACTTCATGATTCGATCCTTTCGATCGATGGCGATTGTGCGCTCGTCCGGTCCCGTAAGGGCCCTCTCCGGACGTGCGTCTTGACGAGTTCTATTATCCATAAATGCGACCGAATGTGAAGCCTATTAGGAATGATTTTTAATAAAATAATTTTGGGCATGTGAAGATGTTGATTGATTAACGATTGCCAGGCCGCTCGAGACCTCCGCTGAGTACAATCGGTCGAGCAAATGTTGACCTATCAACAAATGAAGGAGTTTCCTTTATGCATCTAGCCCGTCGTGCCTGGTGCCGAACATATCAGACGGTTTTTCGCATCGCATTGCCGATCCTGCCCTATACCGAGCCGCGCATTTTGGAGCATGCCGAGGACGTGCCCGCGGTGCTTCAAAAGCGCTCGATACAGCGGGTTCTTATCGTGACGGATCCCGGTATTGCCCGTCTGGGGCTCACGGCGCCGCTCGAGACGGCGCTCGCGTCCAAGGGAATTGGCGTTACGGTCTATGCCGAAACGCGTGCGAACCCCACGGTCTCAAACGTGGAGGAAGCGGCGTCCCTGTATCGCGAGAGCGCCTGTCAGGCCATTATCGGCTTTGGCGGCGGCTCGGCCATGGACTGTGCCAAGGGCGTGGGCGCACGCATCGCACAGCCAAACAAGCCCATCAACAAGATGCGCGGCCTGTTGCGCGTCCACCGTCTCCTGCCGCTGCTCATCGCCGTTCCCACCACGGCAGGTACGGGTAGCGAGGTCACGCTCGCAGCGGTCATTACCGATGACGAGACGCACTACAAGTACCCCATTAACGACTTTGTGCTGATCCCGCGCTTTGCGGTACACGACCCCGAGTTTACACGTGGCCTGCCCGCCTCCATTACGGGGCAGACGGGCATGGATGCTCTGACGCATGCCGTCGAGGCCTTTATCGGGCGCAGCACCACGCCCTACACGCGCAAGATGGCGCGTCAGGCGGTGCAGCTCATCCGCGACAATTTGCTCGAGGCCTATGAGCATGGCGACGACATGCGCGCTCGTCGCAATATGCTTTCGGCGGCGTATAAAGCGGGTGTTGCATTTACCCGCTCCTATGTCGGATATGTGCATGCCATCGCGCATAGTCTGGGCGGCCGATACGGAATTCCGCACGGCTTGGCCAACGCCATCATCCTGCCGCACATGCTTCGCGCTTATGGTGACGCCGCCGCCCCCACGCTTGCCGATCTTGCTCGCATGGCCGGTATCGCGCCGGCTAACGCGCAGGACAGTCTTGCGGCCGAGGCCTTTATCGATTGGGTCGACCGCATGAATGCCGCCTTGGGCATTCCCAAATATGTGACGGGCATTCGCCGCTCCGATATTCCGCAAATGGCGGCCCATGCCGATGCCGAGGCCAATCCGCTATACCCCGTTCCACTTTTGATGGACCGTTTGGAGCTCGAGCGTATGTACGAGGTCGTCGCGGGTGGTATGTTTGAGGATGAGAACTAGGAGGGCCCATGAACACCGAGGAAATCGCGCGCATTGTCGGCGAACAGCGCGCCTACTTTAAGACGCGCGCCACGTTTGATGTCGATGCTCGACGTCGCGCCCTCGTGCGCCTGCGCGAGGCGGTGCGAGCACACGAGACCGATATTGCCCATGCGCTCAAGACCGATTTGGGAAAGTCGCATGACGAGGCCTATATGTGTGAGATCGGCACCTCGCTTTCCGAGATTCGTCATCAGATTGCGCATGTGGCTCGATGGAGCCGTCCGCGCCTGCGCTCCTGCGACCTCGCCAATGCTATTAGCGTGTGCAAGACGCAAGCCGTGCCCTATGGCGTCACGCTCGTCATGGCTCCATGGAACTATCCGTTTTTGTTGACGCTCGAGCCGCTCGCCGGCGCGCTCGCTGCGGGTAACACCGTGGTCATCAAGCCGAGTGCCTATGCGCCGGCTTCGAGCGCGGTGCTCAAGCAAATCTGCGAAGAGACGTTTGATCCGCGCCTGGTGACGGTTATCGAGGGCGGGCGCGCCGAGAACGAAGCGCTGCTCGATGAGTGCTGGGACAAGATCTTCTTTACCGGCAGCGTTCCGGTCGGCAAACTCGTCATGGAGCGGGCAAGTAAAAACCTGACGCCCGTGACGCTTGAGCTGGGCGGAAAGAGTCCCGGCATTGTGGATGCGACGGCAAACTTGAAGGTCGCGGCACGGCGCATCGCCTTTGGTAAATGGCTCAACGTGGGCCAGACCTGTGTAGCGCCCGATTATCTGCTGGTCGACGTGCACGTGCACGATGAGTTGTTGGGCCTCATCAAGGAGGAGGTCCGCCGCATGTTTGGCGAGCATCCGCTCGACAACGAGGATTACGGCCACATCGTCAACGCCAAGCATTTTGCGCGCGTGCGCGGGCTGATCGATCCCGACAAGGTTGTGCTGGGAGGCACGGCGCGCGAGTCGTCGCTCAAGATTGAGCCGACGATCCTAGACGGCGTGTCCCCCGATGACGCCGTGATGCAGGAAGAAATCTTCGGTCCCATCTTGCCGGTGCTGACGTTTGAGAGCTTAGACGAGGCCGAGACGTTTATTACGGATCGTCCGACACCGCTGGCCTTATATATCTTTAGCCAGGACCGCGCAGTTCAGGAGCGCTTTGTGCGCCATGTGCCCTTTGGCGGCGGCTGCGTCAACGACACGATCATGCATCTGGCTACGAGCCATATGGGCTTTGGCGGCATGGGCGCGAGCGGTATGGGGCAGTACCATGGACGCGAGAGCTTCGATACGTTTAGCCACAAGAAGAGCATCGTGAACAAGGCAACGTGGTTGGACGTGCCATTCCGCTATGCTCCTTACGCAAGCTGGAAGCACAAGTTCGTGCGCATGTTTGTGCATTAGAATCAGATAAGGATGAATTTATGTCCGCACGGGCCCGTAGACTTCTCGATAAGGTCAAACGCTGGTTTATCCGGCCGTTAGAGGAGTTGCCATGTACGAGCCTTCACGTGTTCTTCTGTCGTTTCATATCGCAGGATTTCAATATGCCGACGGTGCTTTGGTCCTAGGCGATCTTAAAGCGGGCGATAAACTGACGCTGTGTGCCGAGCACGATAATCCCCATGATCCCGAGGCGGTTGCGATCTATTACGGCAACACCAAGCTTGGCTATGTTCCGGGAAACGAGGTCGGCCCGCTGTCCTTGATGATGTATTACGGCCACGAGGATGTGTTTGAGGCCCGCGTACAACAGGTTGCCCCCGAGCGCAGCCCGTGGCATCAGATGCGCGTTGGCCTCTATGTGGTGGATGCTCGCTAGTCGGCAATGGAGGCTGCCATGTTTGTTGACGATGATCTGTTCGATCTGACGGATGACCCGTTTGAGTGGGATATGCTACTTGATGACGATGAGTTGGAGCAGGACCGCAAAAAGCAAAAGGATAAGAACACCCCGGGAAAAGATTCGAATAAAAAGGACAAGCGCCGCCGCGGACTGTTCGGCGGGCTCTTTGGATAACCGCCGCATCGCTACGTCTGTATACTTAGCACGAGTTGAACGCGTTGCGAAATGAGGGCATAGACGATGATGTGGTTTACCGCCGACCTGCACCTGGGCGATACGAATATCTTGCACGACATGGATCGGCCGTTTGATTCGGTCGAGGAGATGAACCGCAAGGTCATCGATGCCATCAATGAGTGCGTGGCTGTGGACGACCGCCTCTATATCTTGGGAGACTTTACCTACCGTTTGCCCCTGGCAGAGGCGGTGCGCCTGCGCGAGCGTATCGAATGCAAGAATGTGACGCTCATCCGTGGTAACCATGACGGCGACTGGGAAGATCCCGACGTACCGCAGATTTGGGAAGACGTGCGCGATTACCTGGAGATTGCTCCCGGCTATGCCAAGGGGCATCGTCTGGTTATGAGCCACTACCCCATGCTCAGCTGGAATGGTAAGGCGCGTGGCGCCATCATGCTACACGGGCATATCCACAGCAGAGGAGACCGCACCAACGCTCGCAACCGCGATCGCGAGCGCCCCATTTACCGCTACGATGTGGGCCTCGACGCCAACAACTACAAGCCCGTAAGCCGAGACCAGATCCTGAATTTCTTTGGACTGTAGCTCGCAAACCGCCACGAAGGGGACAGGCACCTTTGTGGTGGTTCTGGCGCCGTACTCATTCTGGTAGCGGCGACTTATTTGTCCGCGCGGCGCGGTAGAGTGAAGGCGGTTGAAGTTTGCGTCCATCGAGGAGCTGCTATGAACGAGATTAAGTGCCCGCATTGCGGCGAAGTTTTTAAGGTCGATGCGTCCGGCTATGCGGATATCGTCAAACAAGTGCGCAATGCCGAGTTTTCGCGCGATCTGGATGAGCGTGTGAGGGCAGTCCAGCGCGAGGGCGAGCAGGCGCTGGAGCTTGAGCGCTCGCGTTCGACGGCTGCCTTGCAAGAGGCAGAGTCTCAGCGCAACGCTCAGCTTGCCGAGCAGAAGAACACTGCGGAGCAGAAGCTGGCACAAGAGGTTGCCAAGCGCGACGCTGAGCTTGCCGAGCTGCGCGCCAAGCTCGAAGGCGCTGCCGCAGAGCGCGAGAGTGCAAGTCAGCGCGCGGCGGTTGAGGCCCGCGCCGATGCTCAAAAGGAGAATGCCGAGCTTCAGCGCGAGATCGACAATTTGCGTGCGCAGCTGGAGCGCAAAGATGACGAAGCCAAGCTCGTCGAGTCGGCGACGCGCAATGCCGCTCAAAACGATTTAGCTGCACGTGATGCTCAGATTGCTGAGCTGCAGGCCAGACTTGCCGCGGCGGACAAGGCCCAGGAGATGGCGCTTGCCGCCGCTGCGGCCGAGTCGCAGCGTGAGCTCGATGCCGCTCGCAGCGAGGCCGAGCGCGCGCTTGCTGACTATCGCGTGAAGGTGCAAGAGAAGTTTTCTGCCGCAAAGGCACAGTCCGAGCAAGAGGCCGAGGGTCTGCGTGCCCAGTTGCGCGAGCAGGAACTGATGGCAAAAATGAACCTGTCAGAGGCGGTCGCCGCGGCGGAGCGAGAGCGCGATGAGGCACGTGCCAAGCTGACGAGCGAGTTGGCGGTGCGCGATTCTCGTGAGGAGCAAGCCAAGGCGGCACACGAGCTCGAGCTTGCGCAGGCCAAGCGCGCGAGCGATGACCTGATTCGCTACAAGGATGAAGAGATTGAGCGCCTTAAGGACATGAAGGTCCGCCTGTCCACCAAGATGGTGGGCGAGTCGCTCGAGCAGCACTGCGAGACCGAGTTCAACCGTCTGCGCATGACGGCGTTTCCCAACGCGTACTTCGAGAAAGATAACGATGCGTCCGAGGGTACCAAGGGCGACTTTATCTTCCGCGAGTGCGACGCGAGCGGTAACGAGGTCATTTCGATTATGTTCGAGATGAAAAACGAGAACGACGAGACCACGACCAAGCATAAAAACGAGGACTTCTTTAAGAAACTCGACCACGATCGCCGCCAAAAAGGCTGTGAGTACGCGGTGCTCTGCACGCTACTCGAGCCCGAGAGCGAGCTCTATAACGCAGGGATAGTCGACGTGAGCTATCGCTACGAGAAGATGTACGTGATTCGCCCACAGTTTTTCATTCCCATGATTACGCTTCTTCGCAACGCCGCCATGGGTTCGCTGCGCTATAAGCAGGAGCTAGCGGAGTACAAACAGCAGAATATCGACGTTACGAACTTCGAAGCCAAGATGGAAAAGTTCAAGAATGATTTCGGCCGCAACTACGAGATTGCGAGTCGCAAGTTCCAAACAGCAATCGATGAGATCGACAAGACGATTAGCCATCTGCAGAAAACCAAGGAGGCGTTGCTGTCCTCCGAGAACAACCTGCGCCTAGCCAACAAGAAAGCCGACGATCTTACCATTCGCAAGCTCACGTGGGGCAACAAGACCATGAAGGCGGCGTTTGACGAGGCGCGCGGGGCTGCGTCAGAGACAAACGATGAGCCAGCCGAGGCGGATTCGTATGAGATCGAGGATGCCGAGTAAGGTATAGCGGATAGTGCAAAAGCGGGGCCGCTGGCGAAATTGCCAACGGCCCCGTTTCGTTTCGGTATGTTCGGCTAGTCCTCGAGCAGGTCCTCGATAAAGCCGACACGGTAGTTTTTGAAAATGACCTCGCCACCGTCTTGCGTGGCGTCTAGATCGACATCGCCCATAATGCCAAAGTCGTGGTCGCCATCCTCGTCGGCAAAAATCTGGTGCACGTGCCATACGTGCGCGGTCTTCTCGTCGGACTCGTCGATGGAAAACATCGCGGCGCTGCGGGCATCTCCGTCGGTGAGGATTTCCTCGTGCTGCTCGTGGTAAGCGTCGAGTGCTTTTTGCCAGCGGATCTCGCTCATGCCCCAGTCGTCGTCGAGCTCGCCCAGGTCGCGAACGTGCTCGCGGGCGGCAAGGGTCACGCGACGGAAGAGCGCGTTGCGCACCAACAGCGTGCAGCCGCGACGGTCCGCCACGACCTCGTCGATGCCCTGCGGCGGCGCAGCATCGAGTGCAGCGGGGTTGCCGGCGTTCTCCCACTCGTCCACCAGGCTCGAGTCGACCGAGCGCACCACAAAGCCGAGCCACGAAATGATGTCACGCAGGCGCTCGTCGCGCTTCTCGATGGGTACGGTGCGGTCGAGAGAACGGTAAGCCTCTGCCAGGTAGCGCAGCAAAATGCCCTCGGAGCGGGCGATGCCGAGCTTTTGAATGTAGCCCTTAAAATCGCTCGCGCTTTCCAGCATATCGCGCAGGACGCTCTTGGGAGAGAGCTGGTAGTCGTTTGCCCAGGGTACTTCCTGGCAGTACTTGTCAAAAGCGGCGTCGAGCAAGTCCTCGAGCGGCTTTTCGTAGGTGACGTCCTGGATGCGCTCCAGGCGTTCCTCATATTCGACGCCGTCAGCCTTCATTTCTGCCATCGCGCGGTCGCGCGCGGCGCGCTCCTGTGCGCGCAATATCTGCTTGGGATCCTCGAGCGTTGACTCGACCATCGAGATCAGATCCATGGTATAGGTCTCACTCTCGGGGTCGAGCAGCTCCAGCGCGGCAAGCAAAAACGGCGAGAGCGGCTGGTCGAGCGCAAAGTCCTCGGGCAGGTCGACCGTCAGCGCGTAGTCGATGTCCGGCGCGGCATCAGCCGGAGCGTCGGGTGCGGGCGGTACCTCGGTGCGCACGACGACGCCGGAGTCGATGAGCGTGGCGAAGATTTCGTCGGCGCGAACCTCGAGCTTGGCCTTTTCTTCGGGGGTCTGCAGGCTTGTCTCGATGAGGTCGTGCACGCGGGCGCGAGCGTCACCGCCCTGCTCGACCACGCTAATCACCATGGAGTGTGTGATGCGAAGGCGCGGCTTGAGCGTCTCGGGCTGCGTCTCGATCAGGCGCTCAAAGGTCTGCTTGTTCCAGGTGACAAAGCCCTCGGGGGCCTTCTTCTTTTTAATCTTGCGGAGCTTTTTGGGATCGTCGCCCGCCTTGGCCATAAGCTTGGCATTCTCGATCTCGTGCTCGGGTGCCTCGGCGATCACCATGCCCTCGGTATCGAAGCCCGAGCGACCGGCGCGACCAGCGATCTGATGAAACTCACGGGCGCGCAGGCGACGCATCTTGTAGCCGTCGAACTTGGTGAGCGCGGTGAGCACCACGGTATGGATGGGTACGTTGATGCCGACGCCGAGCGTATCGGTACCGCAGATGACGGGCAGCAGGCCCTGCTGCGCCAAGCGCTCGACCAGCAGGCGATAGCGCGGCAACATGCCAGCATGGTGCACGCCGACGCCGCAGCCGAGCAAACGCTTGAGGATCTTGCCGAAGGCCGTCGAGAAGCTCGTGCCTTTGGCGGCTTCCTTAATAGCCTCGCGCTGCTCCTTGCTGGCGATGCCAAAATTGGCGAGGGATTGCGCCGTCGCAAGTGCGGCGTCCTGGCTAAAGTGCACGATGTAGAGCGGGGCCTCGCCACGGCGCATGGCGAGCTCGACGGTGCCCTCAAGCGAGGTCGTCACGTAGTCGTAGCTCAGCGGCACGGGGCGTGGGGCATCGACGACCAAGTCGCAGGTAGCGCCGGTGTGTTCCTCGAGTGAGGTGGCGATGGCAGTGACATCGCCGAGCGTGGCACTCATGAGCATAAACTGCGTATGGGGCAGGGTGAGCAGCGGCACCTGCCAGGCCCAGCCGCGGTCGGGGTCGGCAAAGTAGTGGAACTCGTCCATGGCCACGCAGCCCACGTCGGCGTCCTCGCCCTCGCGGAGCGCATCGTTGGCAAGGATTTCGGCCGTGCAGCAGATGACGGGTGCCTTGGTGTTGATATGCGTGTCGCCGGTGATCATGCCGACGTTATCGCGGCCGAGCACCTGTACCAGATCGAAGAACTTTTCGCTGACCAGAGCCTTGATAGGAGCCGTATAGTAGCAGCGCTTGCCCTGTGCCATGCCCATAAAGAGCATGCCCAGCGCAACAAGTGACTTACCCGAGCCGGTCGGCGTGCCTAAGATGACGTGATCGCCGGCGGCCAGGTCCATGAGGGCCTCTTCTTGGTGATCCCACAGCTCGATGCCGCGGTCGCTCGTCCATTCAAAGAAGCGTTCGAAGGCTTGATCGGGCGTGAGCCATGGTTCGGGCTCGCTGCCGTCCTCGGGCTCCCACCAGGTGGGGGAGAGCGCACCGAGTGAGCCGAATTCGGCTTCGGTTCCCGTGCCGCCCGAGAATGAACTGGCGGCTCCGGCGCCGGAGACGGTGCTGGCGGCGATATCTGTCGTGGTCTGTGCCATGTGTTTGCTTTCTCTCGCGATTGTCCGCCAACTATTATGGCGTAGCGGCGGCGCGGGGTGCCAGCGCGAAAGAAAATGCAGGAAATGGGCGTCCTGCTCAGCCGTTTGGTGCGGCCGCGAGCTAAGTGAGTAGACTTTTTGCGATTTCGCCAGCACATGGCTTTTGCGTAAGGGATTTACCTGCGGTTTTACTTGTTCCTATGCGGGTTGTGCTTGGCTATTGCTAAAAAGTCTACTCACTTAGGCTTGAGGGTCGTTCGTCGGTGCCTATTTGCGCTTGCTCGCTGGCGACGTGACTGTCAAAAGCCCCTATGACTCCTGCGGAAGGCGCTTTTTGCCTTTGCGGGTGCGGTTTCTAAAGTTCTCGACGGCCTCTTCCATGCCCAGAGGTACATAGGTGAGCTCATCGAGGTTTTCGGGCAGGTAGCAGGCAAGGCTTTGCTCCTGCGCGCGGCCCGCCGCGAGCTGTTCATTGCTGGGCTGCGCGCCGGGTGTGGCGCAAATGCCATAGACGACGGCACCCATCTCGCGCGTGCGGCATTCGTACTCGGTCTCGGGATGCTCGGGATGGTCGCGGCGGACGTCGTCGCTTACCCAAAGCGTGTCGTAGCCGGCCGCGGCAAACTGCCCCAGGGCGTAGTCGCGCAATGGCTTACTGTCGGTTCGCAGTGTGACGGTGGCGCCGGCTGAAAAGAGCGGGCGGTAGAGCATCAGATGGTCGACATGGACGAGTCGTTTTTTGGCGTACTTGGCCTTGGGCTGCGGCGTGGGAAAGTTGATGGTTATGGCGTCGAGCTCGCCTGCGGCAAACAGCTGCGGCAACGTTGCGGCGCCTCGGGGCAGGACGAGTGCGTTGGATAGCTCCTGCTCGCAGATTTTCTGTGCGGCATAGGCGATGCAGATGGGCTCCTGGTCCATACCGATAAAGAGGGTGTTTGGCTCGTGCGCCGCACGCTCTACAAGGTACGTTCCCTTGCCACAGCCAAGATCCAGGTGAAGGTGTTCGAAGGGCTTGCTGCCAACTGGCGCGCAAGCCTCGCGCCAATCTCCGGCATAGGCCTCGGGGTTCGTCTCGATTGCATCGGCGTAGCGCCCCAGGCGCTCTTCGAGCACAAAGTTCTTAGGCGTGCGAACGTGGACGGCTCCCATGAGGCTCCTTGGTCATACGTATGGAACACATTGCAGGCGCGTTCCGTCAATGGGTTGAAAAAGGGTGGGCATGGTTTGCCCGAAAGATGCGGTGCGGCTCAGCGACGAGTCGCTGACGCCTATAGACGCTTGAGAATCACGTAACGGTTGAGATCGCCGCTGCGACCGTCGGCATGGAAGCGCTCAAGCTCGCGCACGGGGACCTCGCCGCTCTTGTAGAACGTACGGACGCCGCGCACCAGGTCGGTGATCTGCTGATCGTCAAAGTGATGGCAATAGCGGTAGGCGTGGCGGTCGTTTTGCCAGCCAATGAGGTGGTCACCGGCTTCAAACTGCGCGGAATCGTAACCCTCAAACGGCGGGGGGAGCTCGGCGCGGGCCTCGGCACGAACGGCCTTGCGCGCCATGCGCCCGTCGTTCATAAACTCCCAAAAGCTGATGGCGATGATGCCGCCTGGGCGCGTCTGGCGCACCAGGGCGTCGAGCACGCGTACGCGGTACTCGCACGACGGCACGTGGTGCATAAATCCAAAGCAGACCGAGATGTCGGCGAGCGGGGCGTTGAAAAGCACGTCGGGTGTCTTGGCGGGGTTGAGCTTCATGAGGGCGTCGAGCACATCGAGTTCCTGGAAGTGCAGGTTGGGAATGCGCAGGGCGTGACCGTGCGCATCGATAGCCAAATCCTGACACGAGTCAACACCATAGAACTCAAACGGGCAACTGGCGTCTGCCGAGGGGTTTGTGCCGTCGACGCCCTTGGCGGCAAGTGCGCCGCCGGCGGCAAAGTTCTCGAATCGCATATTGCCGCAGGCGAGATCGAAGACGCGGACGGGATGCTCGATCGTGGCGACGTCGAGCTGCTCGAGCGCTATGTCCATGGTGCGTACCCAGCCGGGCCACGGTGCCTGACGCGTATCGGAGAAGGAGGCGGAGTGCTCGCGATAGAACGTATTGTTGAGCTGAATGAGCGATGAGGCGAAATCGCGGTTCACGGCGCGGAACTCCCTCCGTTGGCGGTGCGGAATAAACAGTACGACCATACTACCGTTAACGCCGCAACGGGGACAACCGAGCTGCGGGTCATTGCTTTGTTTGGACACATTTCCGCAGCTCATATATGCCCGCAACCGCCGGTTGTCAAAAATCTCACTAGAATAGGTGGCATGCTTTTGACGGTGGCGGATAGATTTTTAACTGTGCAAGGCGCCTTAAGAACAAAAACGGTCCGGCGGCACGGCTGGCATCGCATAGGAGGAACCATGAATGTAGAAACTGCGCAGCGGCTCGCCGACCTTCGTCGCAGCAAGGGTTTTAGCCAAGAAGGGCTGGCGCGAAAGCTGGGGCTGTCGCGCCAGGCGGTCAGTAAATGGGAGCGTGCGGAGAGCTCGCCCGATACCGAGAACCTGATCTCGCTCGCAAAACTCTATGGCGTGAGTTTGGACGAGCTCCTCAATCCGAGCGATGAGATCGAGGACGATATCGAGTTTGAGAACGAGGACCGCGCCCGTCAGCGCGAGGCCGAGGCGGCAGAACGTGCCCGCACCCATGAGGCGGCGGCGCGCGCCACGGAGGCAGCTACGCAGGCGAGTGATGCTGCGGCCAAGGCGGCGCAAGCGGCAAGCTGGAGTGCGCAGGCCGCCAATGCCGCTACGGCGCAGGTGACGAGTGGCGGCGCAGCTGGCTCGACTCCGTTGAAAGGTCCGTTCCAGTCGTTTCCGTATTGGGCCGTGTGCTGGCTGCTGTTCTTTTTGCTGATGTTCCTGTTTGGTGGCTCCTTTGCCGCGCTGATCTTCTTTACAATCCCCATCTATCACTGGGTGGCGCGTGCGCTCGATGGCGATTGGGCACGCGGGGATATTCAGGTTGGTCCGGCGCCGGAGGCGGCTAAGGCTCAGGATGTTTCCGCTGCGGTTGATACTGACGTGGCTTCCTCGACCGCCGCTGAGCCGAGCGCCAAAGAAGGTGATGAATGATGAAGCTCTCGCATGAGTCCAAGGTCCGCCTGGGCGTCGGTATCGGAGCGTTCGTGCTCATCATCGGGCTTATCTTTGGCACTTCGCGGATATTGTTTCATTTTGATGGCCCGTGGGATCTCGGCGATATTGCATCCGGTTTGTTCGGTATGGACGATGTGGTTGACGGGGACGATTCTTTGGATGGCGGTAACTATTCCGCTCAGTCTCGGCAGCTTTCGAGCGAAACGTTTGATGCCGACTCATTCCAGTCCCTTGACCTGGATGTGACATCGGGTGAGGTTGAGATCAAGTGCGTTTCCGGCGGGCAGGTGCGTGTCATCGAGAGCGGTCGTGTTGCAAAGGGGGTAGCTACCTACGATGCTGCCACTCAGAATCTGGCCGAGGTCAAGGGTTCTACACTCACGATTAGCCAGTTCGACTGCGATGACGAGCGCGCTATCGATCGTTCGGTCACCATCGAGCTGCCGCGGGATGTTGCCGATAACATGGTGGGCATTACAGCGAATGTAGGATCGGGCGATCTAACGGTCACGGACATTGCGTGTCATGACCTCAACCTGACGTTGGACTCGGGAGACGTCGCGTTTACGGGCACCGTGACCGACACCCTGAATGCCGAGGTCGGTTCGGGCGATGCAACGTTCGAGCTCTACCAGGCGCCCGCGAAGTCGATGGACGTGAGCGTGGGCTCGGGCGACGTGGAGATGACGGTTCCGAACTCTACGGGCTTTAAGGCGAGCCTCGCCGTGGGCAGCGGTGACTTCGAGAGCGATTTCCTTCCGCTTGGCTACGATGGCGAGACCATATTAAATCTTGAATTCGACAACGGTGATAAGTCTGCCACGTATCGTTTTGAGGTTGGTTCGGGTGACGTGTCGTTTGATTCGGAGTGACGGGTGGTTTTCGGAGACCCGCAAACGTAGCCGCGCTGTTTGATGAAGGCGCCGAAGCCGAGATCGGCTCCGGCGCCTTTGCCTTTACAATGGGGTCATGGAACAGATTATTTTGAACATACTCGATGCCCTGCGTCGCGGTGAGACCGTGGACGACAAGGTACTCGTCAAATTGATACATGCCGAGGCGCGCCGTGAGGGTGCCGACAAGCGCGATTTGGCCAAGCGTCGCCTGCTGCCGTTTTACCAGCGGGTGAAACGCGAGGAGCCGGCTCGTTGGACGGCATGGAATGTCGACGCCGAGCTAGAGCGCCAACTGCTGCAGGTGCTGCGCATGAAGCCCCGCCGCACGGCTTCGGGCGTGGCGACCATTACCGTCATCACCAAGCCGTGGCCGTGCTCGGGAGATTGCCTGTTTTGCCCCAATGACCTGCGCATGCCCAAGAGCTATCTGCACGCCGAGCCGGCATGCGCCCGTGCGGAGCAAAACTGCTTCGACCCGTATCTGCAGGTGAGCGCTCGCCTGACCGCGCTTTCGCAGATGGGACATGCGACCGATAAGATTGAGCTCATCGTGCTCGGCGGTACCTGGAGCGACTATCCGCAAGGCTATCAGACGTGGTTTATGTCGGAGCTTTTCCGTGCGCTCAATGACGATGCCGTTGCCGGCGTGGCTGCTAACCCCATGTTGGCGCGTCCGGGCATCAGCCGTGCCGAGGCAGGGCGCCTGCTCGATGGCGCTCCCGCCGATACGCTGCCGCCGGTGGTGGCGGAGCGACGCGAACGCTATCGCGCTGCCGGTATTGCGACCGATGAGGCTGAGCTTGCGAGCGGTGTTGCCGGCGAACAGGAGCGCGTGGATGCTGCCGTGGGCGGCTATAACCGCGCGGTGCGTCGTCTGTACGGCCCCGGTACGCCGTGGGGCGAGGTCGCCGAGTGGCAGGCGGCAACGATGGAGGAGCTCGAGCTTCAGCAGCGCATCAACGAGACGGCGAAGCATCGCGTGGTGGGGCTCGTTATCGAGACGCGCCCCGATGCCGTAACGCCGCAGGCGCTCACGCTCATCCGCCGTCTGGGCTGCACCAAGATCCAGATGGGCATCCAGAGCCTCGACCAACACCTGCTTGATATCAACGAGCGTCGCATTTCGGTGGCACAGATCGAGCGGGCGTTTTCGCTCGCGCGCCTGTTTGGCTTTAAGATCCACGCGCATTTTATGCTCAACTTGCTGGGCGCTACGCCCGAGGGGGACAAGCGCGACTACGAGCGCTTTGTGACCGAGGGCGCCTTTATGCCCGACGAGGTCAAGGTCTACCCGTGCGCGCTCATCGAGGGCTCGCGCCTGGTGGGCTGCTACGAGCGCGGCGAGTGGCGCCCCTATACCGAGGAAGAACTGCTCGATGTGCTGGCCGATGACATCGTGGTGACGCCGGCATTCTGCCGCATCAGCCGCATGATTCGCGACTTTAGTTCCGATGACATCATGGTGGGCAACAAGAAGCCCAACCTGCGTCAGCTCGTCGAGAACCGCCTGGCTGCTCGGGGTGACGGTGCGACGGTGCGTGAGATTCGCTATCGCGAGATCAGCACGGCGGGTGCCGACTTGGATGAGCTATCTCTTGATGAGGAAGTAGCGTACGAGACGCCGGTGACTTACGAGCGCTTTTTGCAGTGGGTGACGCCGCGGGGCAAGATCGCGGGCTTTTTGCGGTTGTCGCTGCCCGATCGCGCTTTTGTTGCCGCACATGCGGACGAGCTGCCGACGATGCCGGACGAGGCGATGATTCGCGAGGTGCACGTGTATGGCATGGCGGCGCGCGTGGGGGATCAAGGCCAGGCGGCGCAGCATCACGGTTTGGGGCGTTTGCTCGTAGAGCATGCATGCGAGATTGCCCGGGATGCGGGTTATGCGCGCATCAACGTGATTAGCGCGATTGGCACACGCGAGTACTATCGCCATCTTGGATTTTATGACCATGGCCTTTATCTGCAAAAGGAGCTCTAGATGAACAAGCCGAGTGTTTCTGCCGGCGTCGTTGCCGGCGTTGCTCTGGGAGCCGCGGCGCTTGGTGCGGCCGCTGTCGCTGTTCGTGCTGCCTGTCTGCAGGTTGCGCGAACTCGCAATGGGTTGGCGCGCGTGAAGCGCATGCACGATGAGAGCGGTGACGAGGTCCGTGTGCTCGTGCAGGGCGGCGTCTACCAAAGCGCGAGCTACGTTGGCGAGCGTTGGGCAGAGCCCGTCTTTACGTACTATCGCGCGTTTGATGACGTGTTTGAGGCCGAGGGCGCAATGCGTGATGCTTACGGGCATGGTATCGACCGTATGCTCATGCTGGGCGGCGGCGGGTTTGCCTATCCCAAGTTTGCGCTGATGTCGCACGAGGGCTTGCGCATGGACGTTATTGAGTATGACGGAGAGATTACGCGCCTGGCGCGCCGCTGGTTCTACCTAGACGAGCTGGAGCGCGCGGTGGGTGACCGCTTGCGGGTGATTACCGCTGAGGCTCGCTCGTATCTGGGCGTGACGAGCGTGGGTCATCGTCGCTACGACGTGGTCGTGAGCGATTGCTTTGGCGGTGCCGAGCCCGTGCGCGAGCTGGCAACCGTTGAGGCGTTGCGTTTAGTGCGGGGTAGCTTGAACCCGGGCGGCATCTACGTGGCTAATATTGTGAGCGCGAACGAGGGGAGCGACGTGACGTTCCTGCGCGATTGCGCCGCCACGGCGCTCGAGGTGTTCGACCACGTTTGGGTGGTCCCATGTGGCGATACGGAGTTCGGCGGCGAGGAAAACCACCTGCTCATTGTCAGCGACGGCGACTACGCCTTTGCCGAAGCCGTGCCCTTCGACGCCGACTTTCTCGGCGCTACCCTCCATGACTAGCGCGTTTCCCTGCGACCAGTCTTTCTGGGACGGGGCTTTTTTAGCTACGGGCATGATTTTTCTGGGACGGGGATTAAAAAATCATTAGGTACAGAATGATTTTTTAATCCCCGTCCCAGAAAAATCATGCTGCCGGCGCCTGGCCAAGAAGTAGCTCAACAAGCCCCGTCCCAGAAAGACTGGTCTCAGGCGTGGTCGCGCCAGCTGCGGACACGCTGCTTCATGCCCTCTATGTCGAGCACGCCTTCGGCAAAGCCCTTGCGCACGAGCTCTTCGGGAACAAACTCGTCGTAGCGGTCAAAGTAAGGCACCTCGCCAGGATAGACGAGCTCGATGGGATCGAAGTCCTTTTCGGCCTCGGCGGCGAGCACCTCAAAGAACGTCTCCTCGTCGGCCTTCATCTTAAACTGCATAAAGTACGGGCGTGACGGGTCGAGTCCGCGAAGGCCCAGCTCAGCGGCGCATTTGATTTTAAGCATGCGCTCGAGTGCTAGGAAGGCGTAGCTGCCCAACCAGGGGAAGAGCACCCAGGTGTCGCCACCCAGATTGATGAGCGGCTTAGTTCCCGCGCCCGAAATCTCGGCGGTATGACGAGCCTGCGCCAAGCGAGCCCGTGCGTTACCCATAAGGTACGGATATGCTGCGTGCTCAGTGAGCGCTTGGCGCATACGCTCGAGCACATGCGTGTTAATGTCGCCGGGGCAGTCGCCAAAGTAGGCCGGCACCCGGCCCTTGACCTGCGTGGCAAAGACAGTGTGGCGCTTCCAGTCCACTTCCTCGACAATCCAGCAGTGTCCGGCGATGGCGATGCGCTCACCGGGCGGGGGCGGATTAACGATCGTGCCCAGCTCGGCCGATTCGCTCCGGACGGTAAACTCCTCGTTTTCCTGGAACACGGCGTAGAACTTAAAGTTGTTGATGATGCGCTCGCCCGCGAGACCCACGATGAGCCCGCCACCTTCGGTGACCTGGATATGGTCGATCTTAATGAGGTGACGTAGCAGCACACGGTAATCGTCTGCCGAGACACGGTGGAAATAGCTGAGCGTGAGCACGCGCTGGGCAAGTTCGGCCGGCGTGAGCTCGCCGGTGCTGGCGAGGGTCGACATAGTCTGGTGATAGAGCAGGCTGTAGGGGAGACGATCGAGCTCGGGTGGCTCGACCCACTTTTCCTCGCGATAGAGTTGTACGAGCGCGATACCCTGCAGGAGCTTCCAGGGAATGGTTTCGGGCATCATCGTGCGCGGCTCGGGCTCTTCCTCGCGCATGACAAACCACATCTCGGGCGGAAGATCGCGACGGCCTGTGCGCCCCATGCGCTGCAAAAAGGAGCTGACGGTAAACGGCGCGTCAATCTGGAAGGCGCGCTCCAGGCGGCCGATATCGATACCGAGCTCCAGCGTGGAGGTGGTGACGGTTGTCTGCGCCTGCTCCTCGTCGCGCATGAGCTCCTCGGCCGTCTCGCGCAGCGATGCCGAAAGGTTGCCGTGGTGGATAAGGAAGCGGTCGGGCTCGTGTCGACTTTCGCAGTAGCTGCGCAGCATGGAGCACACGGCCTCTGCCTCCTCGCGCGAGTTGGCAAAGACCAGGCACTTGCGCCCGCGCGTATGCTCAAAGATATAGCCCATACCGGGGTCGGCGTTGTCGGGTGCCGTGTCGGTGGGGTTGAGAAGCGCCTGCTCGGTTGCTCGTGGGATGTCGACTTCGCCCTCGGGGGCCGAGGAAGTGCGACGGTCTTTGGGAGCGGCCTTGCCCCGCGCCTGCTCGCGACGTTGACGGCGTTCTTCCTGTGCAAGCTGTCCGCTGTGGCACATGTCTTGTCCGGATGCGGGCAGCGCCGCGGGCGCCGCCGTCTCAATACGCTCGCAAGTAAGCACCTCGGCTTCTTGTGGACCCGTGCCTACGAATCCTCGTTGCTGAGCCTGGGGGCCAGAGTTGTAGAAGTGCTCCATGGAGATGCGCCACATGCGGCGCGGTTCCTCAAAGCGGGGGATAACGCAGTCGCGCCCCGTTCCCTGTGAGAGAAAAGCGCCCGTGCGCTCGGGGTCGCCGATGGTGGCCGAAAGGCCAATGCGGCGAGGCTGCACGCCGGCCATGCGCGAGAGTCGCTCGATAAGGCAGAGTGTTTGCCCGCCACGGTCGCCGCGCATGAGCGAATGGACCTCGTCGATAACCACGTAGCGCAGGTCGCAGAACATGCGCGGGATCGCCATGTGCTTATGGATCAAGAGCGCCTCGAGCGACTCGGGTGTAATCTGCAAGATGCCGCTCGGCTTTTTGATGAGTTTGGCCTTGTGCGACTGCGAGACGTCGCCATGCCAGTGCCAGACGGGGATGTCGGCTTCTTCGCACAGGTCATTGAGGCGGACGAACTGATCATTGATGAGTGCCTTGAGGGGGCCGATGTAGAGGGCGCCCACGCTTGCGGGCGGGTTCTCCCAAAACTCGGTCAGGATGGGAAAGAAGGCCGCTTCGGTTTTGCCGGATGCCGTGGATGCCGTCAGGAGCACATTGTCTTGTGTGTTAAAGATGGCATCTGCTGCCGCAACCTGAATGGAGCGCAAGCTCTCCCAATCGTGGGAGTAGATGAAGTCTTGGATAAACGGGGCGTAGCGGTCAAAGGCGTTCACGGGGCCTCCTTTCAAAAGCGAATCTCTCAACGCGGCGAGCAGTGGCTTGCTGCATTACTGCTTCAACGTTCGCCCAGATAAAACCTACCAAAATAAACCTGTCCCTTTTTGGCGGGTTAGATGGTGAATTCGGCGAAGTTGCGGTTGCCGTCTGCGGTGCCGGTGTCGCCTGTTGCGGCTGGCGGCGCCAGCGTGACGCCGCCGACGCTTTGCAGCAACTCAGCCACGTTTGCATCGGGATTCTGACACAGGATATCGAGCAGCTCGATAAAGTCACGGATGACCTCACGCGGCGTCAAGTGCGTATCGGCTCCCACGCGGCCAAACTCAATCTTGAGGAAGTCTACCAAGTCGTTCTCGGTAAGCGTGGGCGTCCAGCCAAAGTAGCCAGCATGGATCTGCATGAGTTTTTCGATCAGCACCAGCAACTCCTCGTAGGTGAGTGGCTGCAGGCGGATGATGGGCGCGAGCATGTCCTTAAGATCCTCGCGTGCAAAGCGGCCTTGAGCGAGTCGGCTACGCAGGGCCTCGTAGGAGAACACGCCACGGCGGCGGTCTTCGATGGAGGTTGGCGTGCCGCCCATGATCATGCCCAGGTACTGCGCTTTGCCCTGGAGCGTGTCGTTGTACATGGTCAGGATCTTCTCGTAGTTGTATTGGCGTGTGATGGCGTTGGGAATCTTATACAGATTCACGAGCTCGTCGATGAGCACCAGCATGCCCTTGTAGCCGCTGCAGACCAAAAAGCGCGCAATGAGCTTAACGTAGTCGTACCAGTCGTCATCGCTGATGATGGTCGAGGAGCCCAGCTCGGCGCGCGCCTCACTCTTGGTGCGGTACTCGCCACGAATCCATTTGGTCACGCGGCTCATAGCTTCTTCGTCGCCCTCGGATACGGCCGCGCGGTAGCGGCGGAGCATGCGGGTGAAGTCGAAGCCGTGGACCATTTCCTCGAGCGGCGCCAGTTGGGCATTGACGGCAGGCTCGTCGGTATCGGCACACGAGGCGACCCAGCGATCCAGGATAAGGTTGAGCGCACCGCCCTCGGGGCGCGTCTTGGTCGATATATTGCGGATGAGCTCGCGGTAGGTGGCAAGACCCTGTCCCTGACCGCCCTGCAGGCGGCGCTCGGGCGACAGGTCGGCATCAGCGACGACGAATCCCTCGCCCATGGCGTGCGTGCGGATGGTCTGGAGCAAAAAGCTCTTGCCGGCACCGTAACGACCGACTAAAAAGCGGAAGCTCGCGCCACCGTCGGCGATGAGACTCAGATCGGTGAGCAGGGCGCGGATCTCGACCTCGCGCCCTACGGTGATGTAAGGAAGGCCGATGCGCGGGACCACGCCGCCCTTGAGCGAGTTGAGAATGACGGCGGCGACGCGCTTGGGCACGCGGGGTGCTGCGGATGCGGTATCACTCATGGTCTAGGTATCCTCTCACGTCTGCTTCGTAGTCCTCGATAATCTGCGGCCCTGCCGCGCCAAATTCAATTACGGTGTCTCCCACCAGGTCAAAGAGCGCCTCGTTGATGGTATCGACAAGCATGTCCTCACTCTTGCCCGACTGCGCCACCGCCGATGCCGTCTGCGCTGCGTTTTGCTCGAGTAGTGCTCGAAGATAGGCGTCTGCGGCGGGATCGAGTGCGGACGCGGTGTCAGCGGACGTGGGTGCTGGTGCGAGGAGCGGGGCCACGACGCCAAACTGCTCGGTGGAGATGGTCGGCTCGCTAGCCTCGTCCTGCTGCATGGTCGTCGCGACTGGTTCGGCGATCGTGCCGGCCACGGGCTTGGCTTCCCGTCGTTCGGCAACTGTCACCTCGGCATCCGCAAGCGTGCCGTCCTCGCGCTCCTCGTCGATCAAAAGCGCCTCGCGCGTTTGCGCGGCGGCGCTCCGAATGTGCCCCAGCTGACTCAGATCGATATCGATCTTGACGGGCTGGTGTGCGGCGTCCCACGAAAGCCATGCCACAATCTCGTCATCGATAATCTTGGCCAGATATTTGGGGACCTTTTCTTCCTTAAGGGGATGGGCGGGGTCCAGCGCCAGGCGCAGGCGTTGGTCGCAGGCGCGCATCATTTCACCGAGCTTGCTGCTCTTTTGCCTGCTACCGTGGATACGCATGCATTCCCAAAAGCCGTTTTGGCAGCGGTAGATATGAATAGGGTCCAGACGGTATTCGCAGTCCTCGTGGCGCTCGGGCGCAAAGAATACGGCCGACGCAAACATGGTGTAGGGCATGGCCGTCTCCTCCCCAAATAAACTCGCCACGATGCCGGTCTTTCGGTGCGTGTCATAGTAGCGCGCCATGCGGACATACACGGCGCATGCCACGTGGCGCAGATCGCGGTGGTGGCTGCGGTCGAGCCGCGAGTTACTTAGGTTGTACGTGGAGAGGGCATTGATGGCGGCCATGAGTCGTTCCTCGCGCGCCTCGTCGGGCGGAAGGGGGAGCGTGGGCTCGGAGGCCTTGTGACGCTTGGGCGCCTGGTCCGATGGCGTCGGTGCTGGTGCAAGGTCTCGTGCCGCGCGCCGTAGCTCGATAAGGGCATTATCGAACATGACGGTCTTGGAGTCGCAAAGCAGCTTGGGGTCGAGCCCGTGGAATACGGCGTAATCTTGCAGCCACACGCGTGCAAATCGGTCGATGCCGGGCTCGAAGGCGCGATAGACATCCCAAAAGGCCTTGATCTTGTTAAAACCATCGAGCGGATTATCTACGCCAATGCCGCAAATCAGCTCATAGAGATACAGAAAGGCAAAGGACGTAGACGTTTCCTCGACGGTTCCGCGACGCACTTGGGCACGCCAGGTAAAGTAGCCGCGCAGCTGTCGATCGCTCATGGCGTTGTAGGTGGGAAAGTACGACTTAAAGGTGCCGTTGTAGGGGTAGTCGTCCTCAAAGTCGGCCATCAGCAGGCCTTGGCGGTAGAAAAGCTCGGCTTCCGAAAGCCAGCGACCTGCGCCGCCTTTGGGGTCATCCTGCCAGCGCGATATCTCGCGCATTTTACGGTACTGGTCGGGGAGGAAATTCTGCATCTGTCGGCCGGTTTTGAGAATCGGCTCGTCTGCGTAGATTTCGTTTGAGAAGCGGGCGGACTGATGGGTCCGGGCCTCGGCCATAATGCGCTCGATGAGCATCTTGATGTCCTGGTCGGCCACCGCTTCTCCTCTCCTAACGCAGCTTCGGTGACCTCATATCATAGCACAGCATCAAACAGGTGTTCGAGATACTGCTGCGTAGATAGATTTAGAACAGGAGGGCGTAGATGACGGCGATGACGACGGAGGGGAGCATATTGGCCGTGCGGAAGGTCTGAGGACGGATGAGGTTGACGCCGACGCAGAAGATGAGCATGGAGCCTACGAGCGAAAGGCTGTCGAGGGCGGCCGTGGTCATGATGGGGGAGAGTGCGCCGGCAAACAGCGTGATCGTCCCCTGGAACACGGCGACGGGCAGGGCGGAGAAAATGCAGCCGCGGCCAAGGGACGCCGTCATGGTGCAGACGATGATGCAGTCCAGTGCGCCCTTGAGGGCAAGCGTTGACCAGTCACCGAGCAGACCGTCCTCGATCGATCCCACAATGGCCATGGCGCCGATACACACGGTGAGTGAAGTCGAGACAAAAGCGTTGGTGAACTCGTTATCGCCCTCGCTGCCGGTTTTGCGCTTGAGCCATTCGCCAAGGTTTTCAATGGCGGACTCCAAGTTGATGGCCTCGCCGATGAGCGAGCCGAGGGCGAACGAGACAATGAGCATGGTGGTACCGGTGGTCGCCAGCGCCTTTCCATCGATGATGAGCATCTTTTGCATGGTGCCGCCCAGGCCGATAAACAGGACGCACAGCCCCGATGCTTTCATGAGCGTGTCTTGGATGCGCGGTGTAATGAAGCGGCCGCCCGCTAATCCCAAAAGACCGCCCGCAACTAAAAGCACAACGTTGATGAGTGTTCCCAAGCCCGGCATGAGCCCTCCTGTATTGATGCCAACGTGGCAATCGTAGCAGAACGAAATGCGAGGCACATCGCGACTCATCTAATACGTTATATAAGTGGTATTAGGAATGATGCGCAGCATTTAAGCCTCAGGTGGTTGTCGGGACATAGGGATAGTAGTCAAAGCGCAGTGTCATAAGCCGCTGTGGGGATTCAATAGCCGCGGCGATGATATTGGCATCGCGGGCACGATCAAACCCTTCGAGTTCGATCTGATACGAGACGTCTTGCATAATGTCCAGACGTCGCCAGGCTAGGAGTGTGTCGCCATCGAATTCCAAGGTCTTGCCTCCGTCTGGGGCAACGGCGTATAGACGCAGTTTAGCGGTGGTTGCAGGGTCGACAACCGTGACCTTTTTAATTTCGTTTCGAGTATTCTTGGCGCCCAACAGGGTGAGCAGTGTTGGGGCCACGACCTCGCCCGATGGCAAAAAGACGACTTCGATGGATTCGGGAAATGCGATGATGGCCGACTTGCGGACGGGCTGATTGGCGGTGGCAACTTCGATGCTCGCAGCGTCGATGACCTCTGTGTGGTCGAGCGCGGCAAGCACGCAGCAGTTGCCTTCATCGATCTCTTGAGGATCAGCAAGCCCCAGACTGTCTGCGAGCTCGGAATCGTTTGGATCGTTAGCGGGCTCATTCGGTGCTTCGAGAGAAGCTGGGATGCTGTTTGTCGGCGACGGCGTGTCGCCCGCACCTGCTTCTTTGTCTGCGCTCTCTTCTTGTATGGTTGCGTTGATGGATTCGTCGTTTGAGGGGAGCGTCTTGGCGTCAAGCGCGGAGGGAAGAATTCCGATGGCTCCGGATCCGTTCCACTCCATTTCGAGAAGCGCCGGGTCGGCAAGAATGCGTTGCCTGCTTTGCGCGTGGGCATCGATTTCAATAGGGCCTGCCTCTATCCCTCGTGTAAGGCTGAGTGATCCGGCTGGCTTCTCGAAATGAGCGTCTGTGTCTTTGGTGCTGGCGGCGTAGAACAGCAGGGACGTTTCTCCCGCCGCGATGGCATCGGTGCCGGCTTTGGCCAGCCGCAACGATGCCGTGAATGAGAGAGTGGGCTGCGTGTCGTCTGCATTCGCGGCGGCGCAGCCCAGACATATACCGCCTCCTTTCTCGAAAAACGCACCGTCGAAGGCGACCTTCGCTCCGTTCGCCGAGTCATCGACCGAAGCGATGTCGATGCGCAGCTCTAAATTGCATGGATCGCCATCTGCATCGAGCACAACCGAGCGCCACGTGCAGACGGCGCACCCCGCCTGGGAGCCGTTTGCCTTGTTCGAACGATTGATATCCACGACTATCGAGCCGTCCGTATTACGACGAAGGCATCCCGAGGTTGAGATCGCGGCCTGTGCGATCGAAAAACGCTTGCACGCAATGGCGCTCGACGGATTTGGGGCGGAACTTAGGGCTGCTGGTAAGGAGTCTGCCATGACGGGAGTCGCCCAAGCGGCGACAAGCGTTCCGGTTGCGAGCGCGCCGCAGAGTGCGACGACGGGCAAAAGGTTCTTCGATGCCATGGGGTCTCCTTAGCTAATTTAGTGCGGCCTGTCCGTGTTTTGTTTCTGGCTGTGTTTGATGTGCAGACCGAGGCCGGCGGTCCCCGCGCCTGCTGCTGTGGCACCTACTGCCAAGAGCCATCGTCTGTCGCCTGTCTGCGCCAACGGTTCCTCGCGGTCGCCGCGGTCGAGCTCCGAGAGGTCGATCGTCACTTGCGTGGCGGCCTGCGCCTGTTCTTGCTGGGCAAAGGCCATGGCTGGCCCAAACGCTAGGATGCTGACGGCGGCGGCCAGGGCGATAGCCTTATGCCGTGTGCGCACCGGGCTCGACCGTCCAGGTGATCGTTGCAACCTGATCGCCTTCGCCGGTTACGCGGAAGATGTCGCGCGTGACGCGGGCGACGTTTCCGCTTGTCTTGAGCTTAATTTTGTCCGCGTCGTCGGCAATGCCCTGGTAACCCATGTCGAAGGCTGCATTCTTGGAAAGATCGAGGCCCGTCCCCTGCATTGCGGCGCTGGCGTTCTGGAGTGCGCCGTCGGGGCCGACCTTAAAGTCGATGGAGTTCTGCGCGGTTCCGGCCTTGGCGTCGGCGGCAATGGTCCAGGTGTTCATGGCGTCGATCTTCATGTTGGTGACATGGATGCCGTAGGCCGAATGATTGTCGATGGTGGTCGCGTCTTCTGAGGGGCCCTGAAGCGTGCCGTCGGCCTTGGCGACGAAGGGAATAACCGTCGGAACTTTGAACTCAACGTTGTCGATCTCGGTCCTGACCATTACTTTCGTGGTTCCAACGCGCCCGGCTGCCATAGCTGGCGTCGGGGCGGCGCCCATTGCGAGCGCGAGCGCGAGCCCTGTGCCCACGACGAGCGCTCTGACTCCGTTCATGTTCCTGGTGATGTCCATGGTCGTTCCTTTCTATTCGCCGCGGGCCGTCCCCGCGATGATTGGACGAATGCTGGTGAATTGCATGCGGTGCCGCGTCGGCCGGAAGGCTAGTTCTCGGCTTGCTCAACCCGTACCTTGACACGTGTCGGATTGCCGTGGCTGTCGAGGGTCTTTGCATCGAGTGCCTGGATCTCGATGTACGCCTCGCCTTCTTTGATGTCGCCGGCGGGGCACGTCTCGATTGTCTTGCCGGTCTCGACCACACCGGATTCGTACATGGTCTCGTCGTTTTGGATGACGCGGAATCGCTGGGGAAATTTATTGTCTTGGACGTTTTGCACGTTGACGCGCAGCTTGCCGTCCTCCTGCAGCTGAGCGACCGGCGCGACCGAAATCGTCATCATGTTGTCGCGGACGATGGCGTCGAGCTCATCTTGGATTTCCTGACGCGTTTTGCCCTCGGCCGTCGTGATTGAGGCGCCCGCTTCGGGTACGGGCTGCGACTGCCAAGCGTATAGTCCTACGGCGACAAGGGCGCAGACGATGGCCAAGCAGGCAACGATGAGCTTCTTGCGACGACCCAGGTCTGCAAAGCGGGGCGGCTTCTTTGCGCTCATGCGGCATCCTTGGCGGTATAGATGCGCGCAAAGGTGGACGGGTCCGCTCCAAAGAGCATGTGAAGCATCAGGCGGCGCGAGTAGACGAGCTCTTCGAAGTCGGGAGGGAGCTCGATGTCGTGGATATGCGCGATATGGTGGGCGAGCGCCGAGAACGACTCGGGGTCGCAGATCACATCGGTAGTAACGTGGTAGACCGTCGTATCGGGGAATGCCTCTTCGTCGAAAGGCAGGAGATGGGGATCGTCGTCGACTTCGATGGCGATGCCGTACTGGGGCCAGTAATATGCCATGGGAACCTCCCTGCTTCTGGGGCCAAAACTTCTATCGGTTTTGGCTGTCGATGCCGACGGTATCAGCCGCTACTTGACCAATTGCTGACCAAATGCTTGACGGATTGGTGTCTCCGCAGGTAAAAGGCGGCAAAAAATACTCCAACTTTTTTCGAGTGACAATCGCGCGGTCGGCGACGGCGGGGCCATATGTGTCAAAAGCATCGTCTGCCGAGGAAATCAAGCCGCTCGCCGAATTGCACGAACGTAAAAATCGCCAATTATGGAGACGGTCTCGAACACGTCGACGAAACGATGCGGTAACATCTCCCTGCAAACACTGTAGTTAGCTAAAGGGGGAGTTCGCGTGTCTGCAACCATCAAACCCTTCACCGACGAGTTCGAAGAGTATGGTCGCGATGAGTCTCGCGCATCGGGCGAGGCCTCGAACATCTCGTTTCCGACAACGGAAGACGAGGTCCGTGCCATTTTGGAAAAGCTCCATGCCGAGCGTGTCCCGGTAACGGTTCAGGGCGCCCGAACCGGCCTTGCCGCCGGTGCCGTGCCCCACGGCGGGCATATCCTCAATACTTCCCGTATGAATCGCTACTTGGGCCTTCGCCGCGATGAACAAGGCCAATTTCTGCTGCACGTGGAGCCGGGCGTTGTGCTCTCGGAGCTGCGCAAGCAGCTGAGCAAGAAGGTGCTGCCGACTGCTGGTTGGGACCAGGCATCGCTTGAGGCCTACGAGGAGTTCCAAGAGGCCCCCGAGCAGTTCTTTCCCACCGATCCCACCGAGACGTCTGCCTGTCTGGGCGGCATGGCGGCATGTAACGCCTCTGGTGCCCGCAGCTACGCCTACGGTCCCATGCGCCCGCATATCACGGGACTCCACGTCGCACTGGCTGATGGCGATTTGCTTGAGCTTCAGCGTGGCGAGGCTTTTGCCCAGGGCCGTCGTCTGTCACTTGTGACGGTGGAAGGTCGTTCGCTTGAGCTCGATCTTCCTGACTACACCATGCCCAAGACCAAAAATGCTTCGGGCTATTTTGTTGCGGACGATATGGACGCCATCGATCTGTTTATCGGCGCATGTGGCACGCTCGGCGTCATTACCGAGCTCGAGATCGCCCTGCAGGCGGCACCTTCGGTCGTATGGGGTGTGAGTTGCTTTTTCGATAGCGAAGACAAGGCCGTGTCCTTTACCGATTCCGTGCGCCCCGTTCTGTCTCACGCGGCTGCTATCGAGTATTTCGATGCGGGCGCCCTGGATATCCTGCGTCGCCAGCGCGAGCGGTCAACGGCATTTGCCTCGCTGCCGGCGCTCGACAAAGAGGCCAAGGTCTGCGTCTACGTGGAGCTCGACTGCGATGATGAAGCCCAGGCGACCGAGGAGTTGTACCACCTGGGATGGGTGCTGGAACTTGCGGGCGGCCACGACGACGCGACATGGGTCGCGCGCACCGAGGTCGATCGCGAGTACCAGCGATTCTTCCGCCACGCGGTGCCCGAGAGTGTCAATATGCTTATCGACGAGCGCCGGCGCACGGACCCCACCATTACCAAGCTGGGCTCGGATATGTCGGTGCCCAATGCACGCCTTGCCGATGTCGTGGCCCTCTATCGCCGCACGCTGGCCGAAAGCGGGCTTGAGTCTGCTGCCTGGGGACACATCGGGAACAACCATCTGCATGTGAACATCCTGCCGCGCGATGCGCAAGACTACCGTCGTGGTGGAGAGCTCTTTGCCCAGTGGGCTTCCGAGGTCACGGCCATGGGCGGTGCCGTTTCTGCCGAACACGGCGTCGGCAAGATCAAGGCGGGCTTCTTGGAGACGATGTACGGCCACGAGGCCATGGTCGAGTCGGCGCGTCTCAAACTCCAGCTTGATCCTGCCGGCCAGCTGGGTCGCGGCAACCTGTTTACGGAGAAGCTCTTGGATGAACTCGTCCAGAAAGGGGGCGCGTGAAGATGAGTGATTTCCATATGGTGGTGTGCGTCAAGGCGGTGCCCGGAAGCACCGAGGTCAAGATGGACCCCAAGACCAATACTATCGTGCGTGATGGCAAGCAGGCGGTCGTTAATCCCTTCGATGCAAGTGCCCTCGAATGTGCGCTAGCGCTGAAGGACGACTTTATCGGCTTTGGCATGGACGTGCGTGTGACGGTGGTGTCGATGGGCATCCCCGCGACCGAATCGCTGCTGCGCGACTGCATCGCCCGCGGTGCCGACGACGCGCTGCTGCTGACCGATCGCGCCTTTGCGGGCGCCGATACCCTAGCCACCACCTATGCCCTCAAATGCGGCATCGAGGCACTCGATGAGGACTTTGACCTGCTCATCTGCGGCAAGATGGCAGTGGACGGCGATACGGCCCAGATCGGCCCCGAGCTGGCCGGCGCCTTTGGGGTCCCCTGCGTGACCGACGTGAGCTGTGTGCAGAGCGCGGGATTTACGACGTGTGGCTCGCTGGCGCTCGTTCACGGCTGCGATGCCGGCGAGGAGACGGTGTACCTGGAGATGCCGTGTGCGATGACGACCGCCAAGGAGATTGGCCAGCTGCGCATGCCGAGTATTGCCGGTATTCGCGCGGCCGAGGATGCAGACGTGCGTGTGGCCAGCGCTGCCGACGTAAACGCCGATCCCTCGCGTTGCGGCCTTGCCGGATCACCGACGCAGGTCGTGCGCTCGTTTGTGCCCGACCGTGACCAAACGTGCGAGGCCGTTGAGGGAACGGCGTCCGAGCAGGCGGTAAAACTTGCCAAGATTATTGAGGGGATGGCATAGATGAGCGGGCTGATTATCGATAGCGAAGCCTGTATCGGCTGCGGTCGCTGCGTTCGCGCCTGCGCCTCGGGCGGCATTGTGGTGGAGGGTGAGCGCCCCAATCGCTGTGCCCGCGTAACCGACGGCTGTATCCTGTGCGGTGGGTGCGTCGACGCCTGCCCCGTCAACGCCATCTCGATTGAGCGCGACGAGGCCGCCGGCGCGGCAGACCTTGACGCATATCGAGACATCTGGATCTTCGTGCAGACTGACGAGCACGATGCCGTTGCATCCGTGGCCTTCGAGCTCATGGGCAAGGGGCGCGAGCTTGCCGATGCCCGCGGCTGCCGTCTGGTGGCACTGGTCGGCATGAGCCCCGAGGGCTCACTCGGGGACCTGGAGCATCTGATTTGCGCCGGTGCGGACGAAGTTCTGGTCTGTCGTGACGAGCGCCTGCGTCAGAACGACGCGGAGGTCTACGCTCGCTTGATCTGCGATTTGGTAGCCGAGCGCAAGCCCGAGGCCATTCTGTACGGCGCGACCGCCTTTGGTCGCGAGCTGGCGCCCGGTGTGGCCGTGCGCTTGCAGACGGGCCTTACGGCCGATTGCACGGTGCTTTCGATGGATACGGAGACGGGTCTGCTGCAGCAGACGCGCCCGGCGTTTGGCGGCAACCTGATGGCCACCATTATCTGCCCCAACCACCGTCCTCAGATGGCAACGGTGCGCCCCGGCATCATTAAGGCGCCCGAGTTTGACTATAGCCGCTCCGGCACGATTGCCCAGGTAGTGCTAGCGGATGACGTTAAGGCCCGTGTCGAGATCTCGATTCCCGCCGAGGAGTGGGGACAGCAGGCCTCAATTGCCGATGCCGAGCGTCTAGTCGTGGTGGGCCGCGGCATCGGCTCCAAGAAAAACCTACCGCTGATGCGAAAGCTTGCCGAGGCTCTGGGTGCCGAGCTTGGCTGCACGCGCCCCGTGGTGGAGGCCGGCTGGCTGGAGTATCGCCACCAAATTGGCCAGACGGGTGTATCGGTCTCGCCCAAGCTCCTCGTGAGCATCGGTGTCTCGGGCGCTATCCAGCATCTCGCCGGCATCGGTGGGGCGGAGTGCATTGTCGCCATCAATGAGGACCCGGATGCCCCCATCTTCGGTGCCGCCCAGTACAAGGTCGTCGGCGATGCCGTTGAGATCGTTGAGGAACTGCTGGCTCAGCTCGAGTGCTAAGCGCTTGCCAGCCAGCGGCGCAGCTCGTCCTTAAGGCGGCTCCAGGTTGCCTGCGCGGCGGGGTCGGTAAAGGGTCGCGTAATGCCAAAGGGCGCGTCGAGCAGGCGATAGATATCGCCTTGCTCGCGCGCCAGTGCACGGCTTGCCGGATGGACGAGCTCAAACATAAAGCAGATGAGCCCCACCAGGTAGTCCGCCGGCTCGTTGCGCTCGTCACGCGCGACGCAGCGATGCTCGTCAAAGGCGGTAAGCGCCGGTGTCGAGAAGTGGCTGGCGAGAAACGTGTCCTCATCCACCTTGAGGATGGTATCGACGGTGCTGTCGGCGATGGTGCGCATAATGTCGATCTTGTCACCATCGCGCACGATATCGCAGAAGCTCCGCGTGCGCTCGTCGAGCTGCGAGGGTAGACGGAAATCGCTGTGATAGGCAATGCTCGCTCGGATGAGCTCATCTTCTGCCGGGTCATCGATAAAGTCGCGGATGCTCGTTACGGCGGGTGCATCGGCGGGATTCTCGCCAAAGAGGACCTCGATGCCCAGCGCCGCATGGCTCATGCTCTCGGCGTCCTTAAAGGTGTCCCAGCGCCGCAGCTGCTCAAAGCGGCCCATATCGTGTAGCAGGCCGCAAAGCCATGCCAGGTCAATATCTTCTGACGACCAGCCCTGCTCGCGCGCTACGGCATCGCATGCCTCGGCCACGTGGTACGTATGCTCGATTTTGAGCGCGATGCGTGGATTGGTGGCGTCGTAGGCATCGGTGTAGCTTTTGAAGGCCGCGCGCGCCCGGTCTCGATCGATAGCTGTCATAATGACTTCCTAAAAAGTTGTGTCTTTCGATCCGGTGGCAATTGTAGGTGAACTCGGTTGCTGTCGGATGATGATTCTGCCGTGTCGCTACATGCGGCTCGGAGACCTTGTCAGGATGAGAAGCGTATGGTGCTCAAAATCGTTAGAACCGTCTGGCCGGTGATGCTTACCTATGTTGCGATAGGCGCGCCGTGCGGAATGATCATGGGGCAGACGGGAATGGAGCCCTGGATGGTCTTTGCTCTGAGCAGCACGTTTGTGACGGGCAGCGGCCAGTTTATGATCTGCAATCTTTGGCTGGCGGGCGTACCGGCACCTTCGATTATCGCGAGCGTCGCCGCCATCTCATCGCGCTTTGCACTTTATTCGGCATCGATCGCACCCCATCTGGCGGGCGCCTCGAAGCGTCAGACGCTGGCTGTTGCCGCGACGCTCACCGAGGAGGCATACGGCATCTTGCTTGCCAAGCTGGTTGAGGGGGAGGATTGGGGCCCGCGCGAATCCTTCGTGCTCAACGTGATCCTCATCGCGACATGGGGCGCTTCGTGCACGATGGGTGCCATCGCCGGTGCCGTTGCCGATGTTCCCACCGCTATTGCGAGTTTCGTCTGCACCTCGCTCTTTATCTGCCTGCTCTTTTCGCAGCGGCTGTCGCGCGGCAACGTTGTCGCGGCGGTTTCGGGCGCGGTGTCCGTCGCCGTATGCAAGTTCTTGGGCCTCGTGAATATTGCCGTGCCGGCAAGCGTCGTGGTCGGCATTACCATTGCGCTGGCGTGCGATGCTGTATTTGACGGAAGAGGTGCCCGCGATGCCCGTTAACGAGTTCTTGGTTCTGTGGCTGTCGTCGTGGGCTGCTATCGCGTTCTTTCGCATCGCGCCGGCGTTCGCCTTGCGCGGGCGGACCCTGTCGCCCCGCATTACCGAGGCCCTGGGCTATATCCCGCCCGCCGCCTTTGCCGCGCTGGTCGCCAACGACTTGGTGAGTCCCGGCGCGTTCGACGCGGGGCTCTGGCCTGCCTTGGTTCCCTGGATTGCGGCCGCCGGCGTCGTGGTCGTGGCGGTCAAGACAAAATCGATGCTGTGGTGCTGCGTCTCGGGCATCGTACTCTATATCGTCTTGAGCCTTATATAGGGGTGGCGTCGCGGGCGCCGAATCTCGTTCCATCCCAACTTGTCGAATTTTTCACCGAGCTGGTCTATTTCTTCTGGTACCATGGTCAAACTTTACTGTAGCAAAGCGTGACGTGGGCTTTTGTACCCCGTCAGCGGAAATGGGGGTTTCATGGCACAGGAAGCGAACGCCAACGAGCAAAAGAAATTCAAGGTCCCGCGCATCCCGGGCGACATCATGATCTATCCGATGATCGTCGGTCTTTTGCTCAACACCTTCTGCCCGCAGGTTTTTGAGATCGGCGGCTTCTTTACGGCTGCCTGCCGCGGTGGCTCCAATACCATCGTCGCCGCGATCCTGCTGTTTGTGGGCGCCGGCATCAGCTTTAAGTCCACGCCGGGTGCCATCAAGACCGGCATCGTCGTGCTGATCCCCAAGCTGGTCGTCGCAGCGGCTCTCGGCCTGGGCGTGGCATATTTCTTTAACGACAACTTCCTGGGTCTGAGTTCCGTGTCTATCATCGGCGGCATCACGTTTTGCAACATGGCGCTCTATACGGGCATCATGGGCGAGTTTGGCGATGAGTCCGAGCAGGGCGCCGTCGGTATCCTGTTCTTTACGGCCGGCCCTGCCGTCACGATGATCATCCTCGGTGTTTCCGGCCTCGCCAACATTCCCATTGGCACCATTATCGGCTCCATCTTGCCACTCGTTATTGGCATGGTTCTGGGCAACCTGTTCCCGTTTATCAAGAACCTGCTGGTCCCCGGCGCCAATCCCGCGATCGCTGTCATCGGTTTTCAGCTCGGTGCGTCCATGAGCCTATCGAGCTTTATCACCGGCGGTATTTCCGGCATCTTGCTGGGCCTTGTCACGCTGTTTGTCGTCGGTCCCATCACCTTTGCGTTTGAGCGTCTGTGCGGCGGCAATGGCAAGGCCGCTGTGGCTTGCTCCACCATTGCCGGCACGGCTATGACCACACCGGTTGCCCTCGCCGAGGTCGCACCGCGCTACGCCGAGCTTGCGCCCACCGCGTACGCTCAGATCGCCACCGCCGTTATCATCACGGCGATCATGGCTCCGATTCTGACTGGCTGGGTCGACAAGAAGTTCTGCCAAGGCAAGGAGGATCTGTCGCCTGTCGGTGTCGAGGCCATCGAGGAGGCTGTCGCGACTGACATCGATGGCGAGTAGCAATCGATACCCATCAATGATGCCGGCGTGTGCAATTCGCGCCGTATGGGCGCCCGAACAGAAACTGTTTTGCAGTGATGTTCGGGCGCTCTGCTATTATCCCCTTTACCCCTGCGGAGTAAAGGGGTGTTTATTGCCCTGATTCGAATTGGGCGATTCTGACCACTTGGATATTGAAGGGATGGCGCTAGTGGTTAAGGCACTCAAGATTGAGATATTCGTGCTATGCATGATTGTTCTTATCGGGCTTGCCGTACGAAGCCGTCGCTCCCTGTTCTCGAGCACCCAGCAGCTTTTGTTTAGCATGCTGGGCTACACGTCTGCTGCGTACATATTATTCGATATGATCTGGACGCTTTCGGACGGTATGGACGGCACGTTGGGCATTGCTGCCAACTGGATTTCCAACGCGGTTTCGTTTTCGCTCTTTGCTATCGCGTGTCTCATTTGGTTTATCTATTCCGAGACGGTGCAGGGTTCTCGCCTTTTGACCTCGCGCTATAAGGTGGTGCTTGTAGCGTTGCCTACGGCTCTGGTGGTCGTGCTGGCGTTTACCAGTTACTGGACGCACGCCCTGTTCTATATCGATTCGCAGGGCGTGTATCGTCGCGGCTTTGCCTATATGATCCAGCCCATCGTCAGCTACTGTTACGTTATACATACGTCCCTACATGCGTTTGTGCAATCTCGCAGGGTCGAGAGCCTGCAGACGAAGGCCATCTATCGAACCTTGGCATTTTTCGCCATTCCGGCCCTGGTGGGCGGTACCTTTCAGGTCGTATACTCGGTGCCCGGCCTTTGTGTCGGCATAATGATTAGCATGTTGCTGCTCTACATCATCTACCAGGAGCAGCTCATCTCGACCGACCCGTTGACTGGACTTAACAATCGCAACCGTTTTGAGACCTATATGCTGTCGCTCTTCTCAAATGTGGATCAGGCCGAAGATGTATATCTGCTTATGATGGACGCCGACGGCTTTAAGCAGATTAACGATCGCTATGGGCATGTGGAGGGCGACCA
This sequence comes from Coriobacteriaceae bacterium, assembly GCA_905194545.1. Lineage (GTDB taxonomy): Bacteria > Actinomycetota > Coriobacteriia > Coriobacteriales > Coriobacteriaceae > Collinsella. The sequence goes on from CAJJSS010000016.1 coordinate 39,256, forward strand.
TGCTCTTCAGGTCATATCCGCTGCGCTCAAAGAAGTCTGCTCGGCGTCTGGCGGCTTTATCGCACGTTATGGTGGCGATGAGTTCGTGGTGCTCCAAAAGGCAGTGGCGGAACAGGATATCATGCATCTGTGCGCGACAATCAACGATGAGCTCGCGCGCGCCGAGGTTCCGTATCTGTTGCGGATGTCCATCGGCTACGCACGGGTCGGTGATGGCGTCGATACCTGGCAAGACTTGTTTCGTGCTGCCGACGCGGAGCTCTACCGCGTAAAGCGCGAGAAGAAGAAAGCCGGCGCCCAGATACGCTAGAAAAAGGGCGCACGCTGGCGGGCGTGGCGGCCCTCGGCTCTCCGATGTACTCCATTAAGCTAAAGCATGTGAACCCCCTCTGCTAAATAGGGGTAGTTCGTTAGACCTTTTTGGGCCTGTTGACGATGATGATGCCGCCGCAGACCAACAGCAGGGCAACAAGTACGGTAACAGGGCTCGTGCCAGCGCCCTCGCCGAGCAGCAGAGCGCTCAACAGTACGCCAAAGACTGGATTCATAAAGCCAAAGACCGACACACGGCTGACGGGGTTGACGGCAAGCAGACGCGACCATAGCGAGTACGCGACGGCGGAAATGAGTGCCATATAGATAATGAGTGCGATGGCGGGGATGATCGCGGTGGGGGAGAGCGCGCCGCCCATCAAAAACCCGATGGTGGTAAGGACCAAACCTCCGACTAAAAACTGCCAGCCGGCGAGCAAGACGCCGTCATGCTTGCGCGAGAAGATGCCGATCAGGCAGGTCGAAAGAGCACCCGCGACAGTGGAGGCTAGGATAAAGCCCTCGCCATCGAGCCTGAAGCCAAAGGTGCCATCTGCGCCCGAGAGGTTGACGAGCGCGACGCCGGCAAAGCCCAGCGCACAGCCAAGCACCTTGGCCGTATTGAGCTTCTCGGTGTGAAATGCCAGGGCGGCAAAGAGGATTGCGAGGAAGTTGGCGCTGGCCTCGATGATGGAGCTCGACATGGCACTGGCGCGCGAGAGTCCCAGGTAGAAAAAGAAGTACTGCCCGATAGTCTGGAAGAGTGACAGGATGCAGATGGGCTTGATATCGCGTACCTGTGGGACGAGCGGGCGGCGCTGAGCTGTGCTCATACCGACGATAACCAGGATGCCGGCAAGCGTGAAGCGCAAACCTGCAAAGAGTAGCTGCGAGGCGCTATCGTGCGCCGGGATACCAAAGAGTGCGTAGCCGATCTTGATGCAGGGAAAGGCCGATCCCCAGAGCGCGCAACAAACAAGACAGCCCAGGATGAGTCCGGGCAGGGTGGCGAGATACGGCTTGCGGCTTTCCATGATGTCCTTCCTGCATGCGCGAAGCAAAAAAGAACCCGCCACCGGATGTGTCGGTGGCGGGTGTTGTTACCCGAGGGGATTGTACCCGATGGGAAAGGTTTAAGCGAAGTAGGCCACGCCGCTCTCAAAGATCGGCATGAACTTATCGCCGGGGACATGCTCGGGCACGTTGCGGTACAGGTTGTCGCCGCGACGCTCGGCATGGCCCATCTTGCCCAGGACGCGGCCGTCGGGGCTCGTGATGCCCTCGATGGCGAGTGCGGAGCCGTTGGGGTTGACGGAAAGATCCATGCTGGGCTTTCCGTCTTCACCCACGTACTGCGTGGCGACCTGGCCGTTGGCGATCAGCTGGGCGAGCACCTCGTCATTGGCGACAAAGCGGCCCTCGCCGTGGCTGATGGCGACGGTGTAGGGGTCGTCCAGGCTGCACTGCGAAAGCCACGGGGACAGGTTGGACGAGATACGGGTGCGCACCAGACGGCTCTGGTGGCGACCGATGGTGTTGAACGTCAGCGTGGGCGCATCGGGCGTGGCGTCGACGATGTCGCCGTAGGGCACCAGGCCGAGCTTGATCAGGGCCTGGAAGCCGTTGCAGATGCCCAGCATCAGGCCATCGCGGGCCTTGAGCAAGTCGCGGACTGCCTCGGTGACCTCGGGAGCGCGGAAGAACGCCGTGATGAACTTGGCAGAGCCGTCGGGCTCGTCGCCGCCCGAGAAGCCGCCGGGGATCATAACGATCTGGCTTGCACGGATGCGGCGCGCAAGCTCGTGGGTGCTCTCGGCGACGGCCTCGGGCGTGAGGTTGTTGATCACGAAGGTGTCGGCCTCGGCACCGGCGGCACGGAAGGCGCGGGCGCTGTCGTACTCGCAGTTGTTGCCGGGGAACACGGGGATGATCACGCGCGGGCGGGCGATCTTGGCGCCGCCGAACACGTGGATATCCTTGGCGCGGAAGTCGATGGTCTCGACCTCGGGGGTCTCGCCGGCGCTGCGGTAGGTGAAGACGCCCTCGATGTCGCTCTCCCAGGCCTCCTGGAGCTCGGCGAGCTCGATGACCTCGGAGCCGGTGTCGATGACATAGCCCTCGACGGTGGTGCCCAGGGGCTCGACGACAACGCCGTCGGCGACTTCGGGCAGCTCGGCGTCCTCGGCGAGCTCGACGATAAAGCTGCCGTAGAGCGGGGTGAAGAGGCTCTCCACGTCCACGTCCTCGGCAAGCTCGATACCGATCTGGTTACCGACGCACATCTTAAAGAGGCTCTCGGCGCCGCAGCCGTAGCCGGGCGTGGAGACGGCCAGGGCGTCGCCGGTAGCGGTGAGCGCCTCGACGGCGTCAAACGCGGCGAGCAGCTGCTGGGCATCGGGGCGGTAGTCCTCGCCATAGGTGGCGGGGGCGATACGGACGACGCGGTGTGTGAGGCCCTTGAACTCGGGGGAGACAGCGCGGGCCGCCTTGCCCACGGCGACAGCGAAGCTGATCAGGGTCGGCGGAACGTTGAGCTCGCCGGCCTCGTCCTCAAACGAGCCGCTCATGGAGTCCTTGCCGCCGATGGCGCCGGCACCCAGGTCGACTTGGGCCATGAGGGCGCCCAGGACGGCTGCCGTGGGCTTGCCCCAGCGCTCGGCCTCGGTGCGCAGACGCTCGAAGTACTCCTGGAAGGAGAGATAGGCGCGCTTGTGCTCAAAGCCGGCAGCCACGAGCTTGGCGATGGACTCGACCACGGACAGGTAGGCGCCCGCAAACTGGTCGGCCTCCATCAGATAAGGGTTGAAGCCCCATGCCATGGCACTCGCCGTGGTGGTCTCGCCGTCCACGGGGAACTTGGCGACCATGGCCGAGCTGGGGGTGAGCTGCGTCTTGCCGCCAAAGGGCATGAGCACGGTCGCGGCGCCGATGGTGGAGTCGAAGCGCTCGGAAAGGCCCTTGTTAGAAGCGACGTTGAGGTCGGTGACGAGCGAGGTCATGCGCTCGGCAAGCGTGGTGCCGGCCCAGCTGGGCTGCCACACGCTACGGGCGCACACGTGGGCGACCTGGTGCTTGGGTGCGCCGTTAGAGTTGAGGAACTCGCGGGACAGGTCGACGATGGCGACGCCGTTCCAGGCCATGCGCATGCGCGGCTCGGCGGTAACCTCGGCGATAACGGTCGCCTCGAGGTTCTCCTCGGCGGCGTAGCCCATGAACTCCTCGACGTCACCGTCGGCGACGGCGCAGGCCATGCGTTCCTGGGATTCAGAGATGGCGAGCTCGGTGCCGTCAAGACCGTCGTACTTCTTGGTCACGGTATCAAGGTCGACATACAGGCCGTCGGCAAGCTCGCCTACGGCGACCGAGACACCGCCGGCGCCAAAGTCGTTGCAGCGCTTGATCAGACGGCAGGCATCGCCGCGGCGGAACAGGCGCTGCAGCTTGCGCTCGACCGGGGCGTTGCCCTTCTGGACCTCGGCGCCCGATGTCTCGATGGACTCGGTGTTCTGGGTCTTGGAGGAGCCGGTGGCACCGCCGATGCCGTCACGGCCGGTGCGGCCGCCCAACAGGATGATCTTGTCGGTGGGGGCGGGGCACTCGCGACGCACGTGGTTTGCCGGGGTAGCGCCCACGACGGCGCCGACCTCCATGCGCTTGGCGACGTAGCCGGGGTGATAGAGTTCGTTGACCTGACCGGTGGCAAGGCCGATCTGGTTGCCGTAGCTGGAGTAGCCGGCGGCAGCAGTGGTCACGAGCTTACGCTGCGGCAGCTTGCCCTCGAGCGTCTCGGACACGGGGACGGTGGGGTCGCCGGCGCCGGTGACACGCATGGCCTGGTACACGTAGCTGCGGCCCGACAGCGGGTCGCGGATGGCACCGCCCACGCAGGTGGCGGCACCGCCGAAGGGCTCGATCTCGGTCGGGTGGTTGTGGGTCTCGTTCTTAAAGAGGAACAGCCAGTCCTGGTCCTCGCCGTCGACATCGACCTTCACCTTGACGGTGCAGGCGTTGATCTCCTCGGACTCGTCGACATCGGTCATGACGCCGGTCTTCTTGAGGTACTTGGCGCCGATGGTGCCCATGTCCATGAGGCAGACGGGCTTGGTGTCGCGACCGAGTTCGTGGCGCATCTCCATGTAGCGGTCGAAGGCCTGCTGCACCACGGCGTCGTCGATCGTCACGTCGTCCAGGACGGTGCCGAAGGTGGTGTGGCGGCAGTGATCGGACCAGTAGGTGTCGATCACGCGGATCTCGGTGATGGTGGGGTCGCGATCCTCATCGCGGAAGTACTGCTGGCAGAAGGCGATGTCCGCCTCGTCCATGGCAAGGCCGCGCTCGGAAATAAAGGCGGCAAGGCCGGCTTCGTCGAGCTCGCGGAAACCGTCGAGCACCTCGACGGGCTGGGGCTCGGGGGTCTCCATGTACAGCGTCTCGGGCAGGTCGAGCGAGGCGATGCGCGCCTCGACGGGGTTCACCACGTAGTGCTTGATGGCATCAATGGCGGCCTCGTCCAGAGCGCCCGAGATCATATAGACCTTGGCGGAGCGCACGGCGGGGCGCTCGCCCTGGCTGATGAGCTGCACGCACTCGCTGGCGGAGTCGGCGCGCTGGTCAAACTGGCCAGGCAGGAATTCGACGGCAAAGACGGCGCCATCGCTTGCGGGGAGCTCGTCGTAGGTCACATCGACCTGGGGCTCGCTAAAGACGGTCGGCACGCAGGACCGGAAAAGCTCCTTGTCGATGCCCTCGACGTCGTAGCGGTTGATAATCCTCAGGGCCTCGATGCCCTTGATGCCGAGAATTTCGGTCAGCTCGCCCTTGAGCTGCTGAGCCTCGACGTCGAACCCGGGTTTCTTCTCCACGTAGATACGAGAGACCATTGGTTCCTGCCTTCCTGATCGGTTGGGCGTACGGTACGGTATGCGGCAGCGGTCGGTTTGCGGGGTCTGCCCTGCGGTCGCCTTGAGCCACATGTTTGTAAACCTCACTATGATACGACAGCTCGCGGCGCGTTGAGGACGGCGAGGGTGCTACAGTGAAGCGCAAACAAGAGAAAGGCATCACATGGCATTCGTTTCGCTCGCCATCATCGCACTCGTGGCCTTTGCGAGTCCTTTTATCGCCTCGGCGATTCCCGGAAAACCCGTTCCCGAGACGGTCTTTTTGCTCGTGCTCGGCGCGGTACTGGGACCCCATATGCTCGGCGTCATCCATGTAGATGCTGAGGTCTCGCTTGTGTCCGAGCTGGGCCTGGCCTTTTTGTTCCTGCTTGCCGGCTTTGAGATCGACCCCAAGAGCATCACAGGCGTCGAGGGGCGCTACGGCTTGGCGACGTGGGTCGTCACGTTTGGTATCGCCTGGCTTGCCGTGCGCTTTACCCCGTGGTTCTCAGTCAGTCATTTCGACGGTATCGCCGTGACGCTTGCCCTCACTTCGACGGCGCTCGGTACGCTTGTGCCCATCATGCGTGAGCGCTCGCTCACCGGCACGCGCGTGGGCGACTCGATTCTCGCGTATGGCACTTGGGGCGAGCTCGGTCCCGTGCTCGCCATGTCGGTGCTGTTGTCTGCCCGCACTGGTATCCAAACGCTCGTTATCCTTGGCTTGTTTGCGGTGGTTTGCGTGTTGCTGGCCGTGGTCCCGAGCCGCTCCAAGCGCGTCGGCAGCCGCTTCTTTGCATTTGTTGAGGAGCGCGCCGATACCACGTCGCAGACCTTCGTGCGCCTGACGGTGCTCATCCTGGTCACGCTCGTGGCATTCTCGGCTGTCTTTGATCTCGACATCGTGTTGGGTTCTTTTGCCGCCGGCTTTGTCCTGCGCTATATCATCCCCGAGGGCAACCATACGCTCGAGACCAAGCTCGACGGTCTGGCCTACGGTTTTTTGATTCCGGTGTTCTTTACCGTATCGGGCGCAAAGATCGATCTGACGGCCGTGGCGTCGCGCCCGGGTCTGCTCGTGGGCTTTATCGTGGCGTTGTTGATTATTCGTGCCGTGCCCATTCTTATTTCCATGAGCATTTGTCCTGCGACGCGCGATATGTCGGCGTATGGTCGCATTACCGTGGCCCTGTACTGCACCACGGCGCTGCCGATCATCGTTGCCGTTACGAGCGTTGCCGTCAACGCGGGCGCGCTGTCGCAAGATATTGCGTCGGTCATGGTTGCCGCCGGTGCCATCACGGTGTTCTTGATGCCATTGCTCGCGCAGCTCTTCTACCGCGTGGTGGATGCCGCACCGGTCGCCGCCGTGGCAGAGGTTGCCGAGCATCCATCCGATGCGCTCGACATCTTGCGCGCCCACCACGACCTAGCGAGCTTGCTCGCGCGCGAGCACGAGCTGCTGACCTCGCATGGCCATGGTCGCGTATTCGAGGGCCTGCCTACGCTCGATACGATTGCCGAGCGTCTTTCCGCCGAGGCAGCGAGCGGCCACATCGATGCCCGCATCGTGGACGCGGCGCACCTGCTTGCCGATAAGACCTATGGAGACGAGGTCGACCCGTCCGAGCTGACTCCGCGTGAGCGCCGCCGCCTGGAGCGCGCCAAGCTCGCTGTGCGCGAATACCGCCGTCGCATGCTGGAGCTCTATGCGCGCGAAGAAGCCGAAGACGACGACGGTAAGTAGTCGATACTTTCTCGGGGAAGCCGCGTCCCGCTTTGAAGGCTCGGAACGGGATGTGGTTTCCGAAACGGGGGCCGTTGGGAAGCTGTGTCCCGGAATGGGCGCTCAGAGTGGGATGCAGTTTCCGCAAGGAGGTCCTGGGGGAAACCGTGCCCCGTTCTGATCCGAAATACTGGGACATAGTTTCCCTTTCATAACAGGAGAAGGCGCGCTGTCTGCAGTTGATTCAGACGGCGCGCCTTTTTGGTTGAGCTATGTTGAAGCTTGAAGCCAAAGCTTGTGGCTCCTTAGGAGCGGGCGGCTCCGTCGACGGGGAGCACGGCGCCCGTGACATAGGAGGACATGTCGCTCGCCAGGAAAACAAAGGCGTTGGCGACATCCTCGGGCTCGCCCATGCGACCCAGCGGAATGGTGGCGATGATGGGCTTGATGACCTCTTCGGGCAGATTGGCGACCATGTCGGTCTTAGTCACGCCGGGTGCGACGGCATTGACGCGAATGCCCATGGGGGCGAGCTCGCGCGAGAGCGACTGGACCATACCGTTGACGGCAAACTTGGACGTGGGGTAACCGACGCCGGAGGGTTGGCCGTACTTGGCGACCATCGAGCTTGTGGTAGTGATGGTGCCGCCGTGGCCGGCCTCGGTCATGATCTTGGCGGCAGCCTGGTGGCCATTAAAGACGGCGACGACGTTAAGGTCCATGACCTTTGCGAACTCCTCGGCCGTGTAGTCCAAGAGGGGTGAACGCTGGGAGATACCGGCATTGTTGACGACCGTGTCCAAGCCGCCCATGTCGGCTGCAGTCTGCGTAAAGGCCTCAGTCACGGCCTCGAGCGAGGTGAGATCGCAGGAGCGACCCCAGACCTTGGCGTCGGGATAGGCGGCTGTCAGCTTCTCAACGGCCGTGTCGGCAGTCTCCTGGCGCGAGCCAAAGACGGTGACGGCAGCGCCTTCCTCGATAAAACGGCAGGCGATGGCATAGCCGATACCGCGTGTGCCTCCGGTGATGATTGCTTTCTTACCCTCGAGCAACATGGTGCCTCCATTCTTCGGGGGTGGACATACGCAGCACAGCATAACGGCAGCCAAAATCGGCTCCGGCTGCATGTCGGCGAACGGTACCCCCGGCTGTCAGGAGCGGCCAAGTCGTTCAAATGCGGATTGCGCCAATACGCCCCATGCGCGCAAGCAAAGGGGCTCCCGTCCACTGCTGAACGGGAGCCCCTCACACATATAGGTCGTAGAGCGAAAATCGAATTAGTTGGCCATGACGCCTTCGGACCAGGCCTCGACGTCCTCGATGCGCAGGACGTTGGCGACCTCGGCCACGCAGTCGACGCTGGCAAGCTCGGCGGCGGCAGCCTGGACGTCCTTCTCGAGTGCGCGGTGCGTCAGGAAGATGACCGAGCAGGCATCGCTGACGCCCGACTTGCCGTCCTCGACCTGGTTGATGAGCGAGATCGAGATGTTGTGCTTGGCAAAGATGTCGACCGTCTCGGACAGGGCGCCCACGCGGTCGGCGACCTTCAGGCGCACATAGTACTTGGTCTGGAGCTCGTCCATAGGCTTAAAGGCGAGGTTGTGACCATAGGGCTCAATCTCGGGCAGCGGAGCCACGCCGCGGCTGATCTGCTCGGAGAGCGACAGGATATCGCCCACGACGGCGCTCGCGGTGGGGAAGGAGCCTGCGCCGGCACCGTAGAACATGGTCTCGCCCACGGCGTCGCCCACCACGTAGACAGCGTTCATGGCGCCGTTGACCTTGGCAAGCATGTGGTCGGCGGGGATCAGCGTGGGATGCACACGGACGTCGACGCCGGCGTCGGTGTTGCGTGCGATGCCCAGCAGCTTGATGGTGTAGCCGAGCTCGCGGGCCTGGGCAATGTCCTCGGCGCCGATGGTACGGATACCCTGCTGGTAGACATCGTCGGTGGTCACGCGGGTGCCAAAGCCGATGGAAGCGAGGATTGCCGTCTTGCTGGCGGCGTCGAAGCCGTCGACGTCGGCGGACGGGTCGGCCTCGGCATAGCCCTTTGCCTGGGCGTCGGCGAGCACGTCAGCGTAATCGGCGCCCTCGGCGTCCATGCGCGACAGGATATAGTTGGTGGTGCCGTTGAGGATGCCGGCGATGGTCAGGATCTTGTTGCCCACCAGGTCGTGCTCGAGCGTGCTCACGATGGGGATGCCGCCGCCGCAGCTGGCCTCGCACTTAATCTGCACGCCGCACGCGCGCGCCTTCTCGGCGAGCGTCTCGACATGACGGCCCAGCAGGGCCTTGTTGGCAGAGACGACGTGCTTGCCGTTCTCGAAGGCGGTGGTGAAGATCTCGGTCGCGGGATGCTCGCCGCCGATGAGCTCGACGACGATGTCGACGGCGGGGTCGGTGACGACGTCGTGCCAGTCGCTCGTAAAGGCCTCGCGCTCAATACCGGCGGCTTCGGCCTGCTCCCAGGCAAGCGCGCAGGCGCGGGTCAGCTTAAGGTCGATGCCGTAGGCGGCCAGGTACTCATCGTGGTGGCTCTTGATCAAACGGGCCACGCCGCCGCCGACGGTTCCCAGACCGATCAGACCGACGTTCACGGTGCGCAGGGGTTCGCTCATAGATAGCTCCTTCGTGCATCTTGTGGATGGATTAACTGCTTATAGGTTGAGTGCATTCTAGCGTGAAGTGCGGGCGCGTGCTTGCCAGGCAGCTGGAGCTGTGCAAAACGCTACCCCCGAAACGCTGCGGAAATATTGGAAACACACTCGCTACAAACGAACTTCCGTAACAAACTGTCAACGTTTGCGCCATAAGGTTTGCCCTGTACCGCAAGACGGCCGCACCGCGGCCAGCGAAAAGGGGGACACCATGTTTAGCATCAATAACGTACTTAACCGCAGGAGTTTCTTGGCTGGCGCCGCGGCGTTCGGTAGCACCGCGGCACTCGCTGGTTGCTCGTCGGGTGGCTCGGACGGCGGCTCCGCCGATGACGGCAAGACCTTCAAGATCGGTGTCATCGGCCCTCTGACCGGCGCCGCGGCAACCTATGGCGTTTCGGCCGAGAAGGGTGCCAAGCTCGCCGCCAAGGATTTTTCGACCAAGGACCTCAAACTCTCGCTTAAGTCCGAGGATGACGTCGCCGACGGCGAGAAGGCCATCAACGCCTTCAATACCCTGTGTGACTGGGGCATGCAGGCGCTCGTCGGCCCCGTCACGACTGGTGCCGCCGTCGCTGTCTCTGGCGAGATCGCCGACGACATACTCATGGTCACGCCTTCGGCCTCGTCGCTCGATGTCACCAAGGGAAAGACCACGGTCTTCCAGGTTTGCTTCACCGACCCCACCATGGGCACCAGCGCCGCGAAGTTCTTGGCCGAGAAGTACGCGGACGCCAAGATCGCCCTGTTCTACAACTCCGGCGATACGTACAGCTCGGGCGTTGCCGACGCCTTTGCCGAGCAGGCCAAGGCATCCAAGCTCGATGTCGTCGATACCGAGACCTTTAAGGACGACTCTTCCACGAGCTTTACCAACCAGCTCACCAAGGCCAAGGAGGCCGGCGCCACGCTTATCTTTGCTCCGATCTATTACACGCCGGCGTCCGTTTTGCTCAAGAACGCCAAGGACATGGGATACGACATGACGCTTATGGGCACCGACGGCATGGACGGCCTGCTCTCCGTTGAGGGCTTCGATACCTCTCTTGCCGAGGGCGTGCTGCTCATGACCCCGTTCTCTGCTGACGATGAGAAGAACGCCGACTTCGTCAAGGCCTATAAGGACGCCTACGACGAGACGCCCAATCAGTTTGCCGCCGATGCCTATGACTGCGTCCATGCGATTGCCGAGGCTATCGATAAAGCGGGCATCGACATTACGGCTGACGGTGCCGATATTGCCGACGACCTTGCCCACGCCATGCGCAAGATCAAGATCGAGGGCCTGACGGGCGAGCTGACGTGGAACGACAAGGGCCAGGTCGAAAAGCCCGCCACAGCCTATGTGATTCAGGACGGCAAGTACATCGCCGCCTAAGTGCGCATAAAGCGCGACCGGTGAGGCCGTTTTATTCAGGGCGGGAACGCTTGTAACAGAATGGAAACATTACTTTTACACAATAAAGTGGCATTACTGCATAAAAAAATAGAAATACGCAGAAATATGGATAAATGAACAAATCCAAAGAAAAGTTGAAATATTCGCCACTTTTCCTAACTAAAGCGTCTACTATTTTGCGAACGCCGAACACGGCGAAGGATGGCCTGTCGGGTAACCGAAACCCGACGAGATTTGAGAGGAGAGCCGCATGTCGAGCCTCACCGGTAAGTCATTGAACCCTGTTATGAATCGCAGGAGCGTTATCGCGAGCGCAGCAGGTCTGGGGGCGATGTCCATTCTAGCTGGCTGCTCCTCCAACGGCGGCGACAGCGGTTCCGCGTCGGGCGACGCTTCGTTTAAGATCGGCACCATCGGCCCGCTGACCGGCGCCAACGCGTCCTACGGCAAGTCCGTTACACAGGCTGTCGAGCTTGGCTGCAAGGATTTCTCGACTAAGGAGCTGCCGCTTGTCAGCAAGGCCGAGGACGACCAGGCTGACGGTGAGAAGGCCGTCAACGCCTTCAACACCCTGCTCGACTGGGGCATGCAGGCCCTCGTCGGTCCGACCACCACGGGTGCGTCGGTCGCCGTTGCCGCCGAGTGCGGCAACGACCCCGAGACGTTCATGATCACCCCGTCTGCGTCCTCCGAGGACGTTACCAAGGGCAAGGATTGCGTCTTCCAGGTTTGCTTTACCGACCCCAACCAAGGTGTCAACGCTGCCAAGTTCCTGGCAGAGAAGTATGCGAACGAGAAGTTCGTGCTGTTCTATAACTCCGGCGACGCCTATTCTTCGGGCATCGCAGATTCCTTTAAGGCCCAGGCCGCTAAGTCTAAGCTTGAGATTGTCGACGAGGAGACCTTTAAGGACGACTCCGCCACGAGCTTTACCAACCAGCTGACCAAGGCCAAGCAGGCAGGCGCCACCATGATCTTTGCGCCGATCTACTACACGCCGGCGTCCGTCCTGCTCAAGAACGCCAAGGACATGGGCTACGACGTCAAGATGATGGGCTGCGACGGCATGGACGGCATCCTGGGCGTTGAGGGCTTCGACACCTCTCTTGCCGAGGGTCTGCTGCTCATGACCCCGTTCTCCGCCGACGACGAGAAGAACGCCGACTTCGTCAACGCTTACAAGGATAAGTACGGCGATACCCCCGACCAGTTTGCCGCCGACGCCTACGACGGCGTGCATGCTGTGGTCGAGGCTCTCAAGGAGGCCGGCCTGGGCGTCGACGCCGACCCCACCGAGGTTGCCGAGAAGCTTCCCGAGGCTATGCTCAAGATTACCGTTGACGGTCTGACTGGCAAGCTCTCCTGGAACGACAAGGGTCAGGTCCAGAAGGACCCGACGGCGTACGTCATTACCGACGGCAAGTACGTACAGGCCTAATAGGCCGCCTTATATAGAGCGGTTTTGATCCCAAGCAGGGGAGGTTTTGGCCTTCCCTGCTTGCTTGGTATCTAGGGACGATGTAACGTCCCTGTTTCATACATCAACTGGAAACCTATTCGAAAGGGGGATGTGGAACATGACGGTCTTTATCCAATACTTGGTCAACGGCCTGTCCATGGGCAGCGTCTACGCCATCATCGCGTTGGGCTACACCATGGTCTACGGTATCGCCAAGATGCTCAACTTCGCTCACGGCGACGTCATCATGGTCGGTGCCTATGTCTCGTTCTGCGCCACGTCGTATCTCGGCCTCCCGGGCTGGGCATCTGTAATTCTCTCTTGTGTGGTCTGCACGGTTCTCGGTGTTCTCATCGAGGGTCTGGCATACAAGCCGCTGCGCCAAGCAGGCCCTCTGGCCGTTCTGATCACGGCCATCGGCGTGTCTTACTTCCTGCAGAACGCCGCGCAGCTTCTGTGGGGCGCCACGCCCAAGAACTTCACTTCGCTCGTCACCTTCCAGGTGCCGGAGTTCTTGGCCAAGTTCAACGTAAGCGCCGTCTCGCTCGTCACCATCGTCGCCTGCCTGGTTATCATGGCCGGCCTGATGTTCTTTACAGGCAAGACCAAGATGGGCAAAGCCATGCGCGCCGTGTCCGAGGACAAGGCCGCCGCTCAGCTCATGGGCATCAACGTCAACCGCACCATCTCGATGACGTTCGCCATCGGCTCCGCCCTTGCCGCCATCGCCGGCGTGCTGCTGTGCTCCTACTCGCCGGTGCTGCAGCCCACGACGGGTGCCATGCCTGGCATCAAGGCCTTCGATGCCGCTGTCTTCGGTGGCATCGGCTCCATCCCCGGTGCCTTTGTCGGTGGCATTCTCATCGGTATCATCGAGGCGATGGCACAGGCTTATATTTCCACGAGCCTTGCCAACTCCATCGTCTTTGGTGTTTTGATCATCGTCCTGCTCGTCAAGCCTGCCGGCCTCTTGGGCAAGTACGTCCCCGAGAAGGTGTAGGTGAGCGTTATGAAGTTTCTTAAAGACAAGCAGACGCGTCACGACTTTGTTACGTACGCCATGTGCCTTGTGGCGTTCGCCATCGTGTTCTTTATGCAGTCTAACCACATGATTCCGCGCATGATCGCCGGTCAGCTGGTTCCCATCACGGCCTATATCGTCATGGCTATCTCCCTTAACCTCGTCGTCGGCATCGCGGGCGACTTGTCGCTGGGCCACGCGGGCTTTATGAGCGTCGGCGCCTATACAGGCATCGTTACCGCGGTCGCCCTCGAGAGCGCCGTTCCCTCCGATCCGATACGTCTTGTCATCAGCATCGTGGTCGGCGCCATCGCTGCCGCCATCCTGGGCTTCTTGATCGGCATCCCGGTCCTTCGCCTGAGCGGCGATTACCTGGCTATCGTGACGCTGGCCTTTGGCGAGATTATCAAAGAGATCGTCACCTGCCTTATCGTGGGCGTCGACTCCCGCGGCCTGCATGTGATCTTTAACATTACAGGTAACTCCACGATCGACGACCTGCACCTGCTCGAGGACGGCACCGCCATCATCAAGGGCGCCCAGGGCGCATCGGGCGTGTCGACGTACTCGACCTTCCTCGCCGGTGCCATCCTGGTCATGGTCGCACTCGTGATCGTGCTCAACCTGGTTCGCAGCCGTACCGGCCGTGCCATTATGGCCGTGCGCGACAACAAGATCGCTGCCGAGTCCGTGGGCATCTCCGTCACCGAGTACCGCATGATCGCCTTCGTGGTTTCCGCCGCTCTCGCCGGCGCTGCCGGAGCCCTCTTCGGCGGTAACTTCTCGCAGCTTTCCGCCACCAAGTTCGACTTCAACACGTCCATCCTCATCCTGGTATTCGTGGTCCTGGGCGGTCTGGGCAATATGCGCGGCTCCGTCATCGCGGCGGCGTTGCTCACGGTGCTTCCCGAGCTGCTCCGTCAGTTCTCGGACTACCGCATGCTCATCTACGCCATCGTGCTGATCCTGGTCATGATCTTTACCAACAACCCGCAGCTCAAGGCGTTCTTCGCACGCATTAAGGACCGCTTTGCTTCCAAGAAGGAGGTAGCAGCCGATGCCCAGTAAGTTTGAGTTCAACAAGGGCAAGATGGTCCCGTATCCTTCTGGCGCCATCGTTCCCGACCGCGACCTGGGCCAGCGCCCGGCGCTCGAGTGCATCCACTTGGGCATTGAATTTGGCGGCCTTAAGGCAGTCGACGACTTTAGCCTGACCATCGGTAAGACCGAGATCGCCGGTCTGATCGGTCCCAACGGTGCCGGTAAGACCACGGTCTTCAACCTGCTCACCAAGGTGTACCAGCCCACGCACGGTACTATCCTGCTCGACGGCGAGGACACCTCGGGCAAGTCCGTCTACCAGGTCAACCGTATGGGTATCGCCCGTACGTTCCAGAACATTCGCCTGTTCAACACCATGACGGTGGAGGACAACGTTAAGGTCGGCCTGCACAACCAGGAGCGCTACTCTGGTTTTGAGGGCGTGCTGCGTCTGCCGACGTACTGGAAGCACGAGAAGGCCGCCCACGAGCGCGCCATGGAGCTGCTGTCCATCTTTGATATGGAGCACCTGGCAAACGAGCAGGCCGGCTCGCTGCCTTACGGCGCCCAGCGTCGTCTGGAGATCGTCCGCGCGCTTGCCACCAACCCCAAGCTGCTGCTGCTCGACGAGCCTGCTGCCGGCATGAACCCGTCCGAGACCGCGGAGCTCATGGAGAACATCGTCAAGATCCGCGACACCTTTGGCATCGCCATCATGCTTATCGAGCACGACATGTCGCTCGTCATGAACATCTGCGAGGGCATCTGCGTGCTCAACTTTGGTAAGGTCATCGCCAAGGGCACGGCCGAGGAGATCCAGAACAACGACGCTGTTATTGAGGCGTATCTGGGCAAGCAGGATAAGGGGGAGAACTAAATGGCAGAGCCGATGCTTTCCGTCTACAACATCAACGTCTGGTACGGCGCCATCCACGCCATCAAGGACATCTCCTTTAACGTCAACGAGGGCGAGATCGTGGCCCTGATTGGTGCCAACGGCGCTGGCAAGTCCACGACGCTTAAGACCGTCTCGGGCCTGCTGCGCTCTAAGACCGGCTCCATCAAGTTTATGGGCGAGGACATTACCCATACGCCCGCTGATAAGCTGGTTGGTAAGGGCTTGGCTCAGGTTCCCGAGGGACGTCGCGCCTTTTTGCAGATGACGGTCGAGGAGAACCTGGAGATGGGCGCCTATACACAGCCCAAGTCCACGGTGGCTCCGGGCCTGGAGCGCGTCTACGAGCAGTTCCCGCGCCTGAAGGAACGCCGTCGCCAGGTCGCCGGCACCCTTTCAGGCGGCGAGCAGCAGATGCTCGTTATGGGGCGCGCCCTTATGAGTAACCCCAAACTGCTTATGCTCGACGAACCTTCCATGGGTCTGGCGCCGATTCTGATCGAACAGATCTTCCAGATTGTCGAGGACCTGCACAAGGCCGGCACCACGGTGCTTCTGGTCGAGCAAAACGCGCAGATGGCGCTTTCCATCG
>CAJJSS010000017.1:0-52445 GCA_905194545.1 Coriobacteriaceae bacterium
GAAACGAAAGGGCGCTGACCTTCTGGTCGCGCCCTTGAAGTTGAACGTCAGATTGCCCAAATGCGGCCCGCGCAGCGTCGAGCCGTTACGCGGTTCGTAGAACCGCGTAACTAGTTAGTACATCTTTGCGCCGGCAGGGATGGAAGCGTCGAGCTGAATCAGGTTGAGGCGCTCCTCGCCCTCCTCCTCGTGGATGGCGCTGATGAGCATGCCACAGCTGGGGATGCCCATCATCTTGCGCGGAGGCAGGTTGGTGATGGCGAGCAGGGTCTTGCCGACCAGGTCCTCGGGCTCGTAATAATCGTGAATGCCGGAGAGGATGGTGCGGTCGGTGCCGGTGCCGTCATCGAGCGTAAAGTTCAGCAGCTTCTTGGACTTCTTGACGGCCTCGCATGCCTTGACCTTCACGGCGCGGAAGTCGCTCTTGGAGAAGGTATCAAAGTCGACGAACTCCTCAAACAGCGGCTCAACGGCAATCTTGGAATAATCAACCGTGGGCTTAAGCGGCTTGACGAAGGGGCTCGCGGCGTTGCCGGCCTCGGCGGCCTTGGCAGCAGCGGCACCGGACTGGAAACCCTTCTCGGGCTTCATGTGCGGGAACAGCAGCACGTCGCGGATGGAAGCCTGGTTGGTGAGCAGCATGACCACGCGGTCGATACCGATGCCGATGCCGCCCGCGGGAGGCATACCGTACTCGAGGGCACGCACGTAATCCTCATCGTACTCCATGGCCTCATCGTCGCCGCCGGCCTTCTCGGCCATCTGGGCAGCGAAGCGCTCGGCCTGGTCGACCGGGTCGTTGAGCTCGGAGAACGCGTTCGCGTACTCGTGACCGGCGATGACCAGCTCAAAGCGATGGGTCAGGCGCGGATCATGCTCAAAGCGCTTGGCAAGCGGGCTAACCTCGATGGGGTAATCGCACACGAAGGTGGGGTTGACGATGGTGTCCTCGCCCAGCTCGTCATAGATCTCGGCGATAATCTTGCCGGCGGTCCACTCGGGCTTAATCTCCAGGCCCTTCTCGCGCGCGGCGGCAGCAAGCTCCTCGACCGGCGTGTCGATGGTGACCTGCTTGCCGAGCACGTCGGAAACGATGTCGGTCATGGGACGGCTGGCCCACTCACCAGAAAGGTCGATGGTCTGGCCCTGGTACTCGATGACCTCGGGGTTGCCGATGGCCTTGTTAGCCGCCTTAATGACACCCTGGGCGAGCGCCTTCATGCCCTCGAGGTCGGAGAAGGCACGATAGGCCTCCATCGTGGTGAACTCGGGGTTGTGGGTAAGGTCCATGCCCTCGTTACGGAAGATACGGCCGATCTCGAACACGCGCTCAAAACCGCCGACGATGCAGCGCTTGAGGTGCAGCTCGGTAGCAATGCGCAGGTAGCACTCCTGATCGAGCGCGTTGAAGTGCGTGATGAACGGCTTGGCAGTAGCGCCGCCCTGGATGGTCTGCAGGATGGGGGTCTCGACCTCCATGTAGCCGTCGGACTCCATAAAGCGACGGAAGGTGGAGAGAATCTGCGAACGCTTACGGAACGTCTCGCGAACGTCGTCGTTGGCGATCAGGTCAACATAGCGCTGGCGATAGCGGGTCTCCTTGTCGGAAAGACCGTGGAACTTCTCGGGCAGCGGACGAACGGCCTTGGCAAGCAGGGTCGCGCTCTTAGGGGCAACGGAAAGCTGGCCGCGCTGGGTGCGCACAACCACGCCGGTCACGCCCAGGATGTCGCCCAGGTCGAGGGACTTGAGCGTATTCCAGGCAGCCTCGTCCATGTCGTTGATGCGGCAGAACAGCTGAATCTCGGCAGTCGCATCGCGTACGACGATGAACATGATCTTGCCCTGACCGCGCTTGGCGACCACACGGCCGGCGATCTTCACGACGTCCTCGGTGTCCTCGCCATCGGCAAGCTCGGCGTACTTAGCCTCGATATCGGCAACGTAGTCCTCAAGCTCAGAGTGCTCGGGATAGGGGTTCTGGCCCGCCTCGAACAGGGCGGCGCGCTTGGCCAGGCGGGTGGCGCGCTCGTCGTTGAGCGTCGATGCCTGATCTGCGGCGTTCTGGTTCTCTGCCATAAGTTAACTCCTCAAACTAAAACGCTCCCCAGGATTCGGTCCCAGGGAGCGAAAACATACCTTTACGCGGGACCGTGGTCTAGCGTGCAATCTTGGCGATGGTGTAGACGCGAGTCTTGCCGGAAGGCGTAACGACCTCGACGGAGTCGCCCTCGCCGTGACCGATGATGGCGTGACCGACCGGAGACTCGTTGGAAATCTTGTGCTCGAGCGAGTTGGTCTCGGTGGTACCGACGAGCGTGACTTCCATGACCTCACCGTTGGGATCAATCAGAGAAACGGTGGAACCGATGGAGACGGTCAGATCACCTGTGGTGGCAGCAACCTGAGCGTTGGCAAGGATGGCCTGGATCTCGGCAATACGAGCGGCGTTCTGGGCCTGCTTGTCCTTAGCGGCGTCGTACTCGGAGTTCTCCGAAAGGTCGCCGAACGCGCGGGCTTCCTTGATGTCCTCGACGATCTCCTTGGCGTAATCGCCCTCACGCCAAGCGAGCTCCTCGACGAGCTTCTGGCGGCCCTCAGCGGTCAGTACGATCTGGCTTGCGTCCATACGGATATCTCCCCAACTCTGATCAAACAATCAACTGTCAACAAAACGAAAAAGACCGGCTAGCCTGCGGGCAAGCCGGTCAGGTGCTCACCCCAAAGGGATGGGACTACTCTGCGTCCGCGTCGCTGTCCTCTGCCTGCTTCTTCTTGGCAGCAGCGAGCTTGGCCTCGAGCTCAGCGATCTCCTTGTCCTCCTCGGACTGCTCGACCACGACCTCCTCGGCCTGCTTGGTCTCGGCCTTATCGTCGCCCTCCATACCCTCGCGGATATTCTTGACGGTAGAGCCGAGGGACTTGCCGAGCTTCGGCAGGTTCTTGGGCCCGAAGATAATCAGGACAACGACGAGAATAATGATGAGCTCAGGAGCCCTCAGTCCAAACATGTAGACCTCCACAATACAGCGAGACAAGCTCGAATGAGTATACCGCGGGTATCGCGGTATCACAACAATAGCTAAAAAAAGGGACCGCAAGAAGCGGTCCCTCCTCATGCTCTGGTCGGGTTGACTGGATTTGAACCAGCGACCCCTGCGTCCCGAACGCAGTGCTCTACCAAACTGAGCCACAACCCGTTAGCTCGACTATAGTAACAAAGATTTCCGTCGCGTGCTAGAGAAATTTTTACTTCTTTGGCACTTCGATGCGAACCGTGTTGGGAATGAGCTCCGTCGCGCAGGACCACCAGCCGTTTTGCAGGGCAGCGTCGGCAAGCCTTTCGACCGTGGCGGCGGTGTCGCAAATGGCAAACGAGCAGGCGCCCGATCCACACACATCTACAGCAACCGTGCCGTCCTGTTTACGCAGCCAATCGAGAACCGTTTGAATCTGCGGCTCCATCTGTGCGGAAATGACGCCCAGGTTGTTATGGATGAGTGCATATGCCGTCTCGGCATCACCGGCACGCAAGGCAGAAGCTATCGCGCCGGGCTTGTCCGCAGGCACCGGGGCCTCGTCAAAACGTCGATAGGCTTCAATTGTCGAAACGCTTGCCTCGCGCGGCTTGACCAACACGACGGGTGTTGCGGGCAGCACGGGATACTCAGTTGCCAGCACGTCTCCCCCACCTACGTAGAACGAAGGGCTCGCGTGCAAAAAGAACGGGACGTCAGCACCAATGCCCCGCGCAATGTCGTCGAGCGCGGGGTCGGAGCGATCAATTCCCCAGAGCTCCGCCAAGGCGACAATGACCGCGGCCGCATCCGTCGAGGGACCGCCCAAGCCGGCGCACAATGGAATGCGCTTCTCAATCGTCACGCAGATGCTTGCCTCGCGACCATAATGCTCGGCCATAGCAACCGCAGCCCGATACGCCGTATTCTTTTGCATGGGAAAATCTGATGCCGGAACCGTCTGGACGGTCAGCGCCTGTGCCGGCGTAACCGTCACGGTATCGGAAAGACCGACAGCTGCCATCAGGGAATCGACCCTGTGGTAGCCGCGGTCATCGCGCTCGGTATGAACCCCCAAGTAGAGGTTAATCTTTGCCGGCGCGGAAAGAGTCAGGGACCGATCGGTCACCGCTAGTGCTCCTCGAGCTGATTGCCGAGCGGGGTAAAGATATGCTCGCCGCTCTCGGGGTCGAACAGCTCGACCTGACCGGTGAGGACATCGATATACTGGTAGGACTGACGCGACTTGCGCCCGCGACGTTCGTCAACCTCGACGATAAAGACGGCGGGGTGGACGCTCTTGATGGTGCCCATGCGCTCGACGACGCGGGTGCGGCCCATGTTGGCCTTCACCTTAACGCGATCGCCCACCATATCGGTCAGCTTCTCGTGGATGTCGTCGACGTGATTGACTTCCATCTCTTCCATGAACAGGGCCTCCAGAAGGTGCAATTCAAAAAGGGGATAATACCACTAAGATAGACAAAACTCTAATACTATAGCACCCTGCTGCCGCCATACGCAAGTAGCTAAATAAACCCCGTCCCAAATACGTACCAGACGACAACCTCGCATGACCAGTTGTTACGCGGTTTGGTAAAACCGCGTAACCTAAAGGTTGTCCGTGTCCAAGACGATGGTGAATGGGCCGTCGTTGACCAAGTCGACTTTCATATCGGCGCCAAAGATGCCGTGCGCCACGTGTTCGACATCTTGGCGAACGAGCGTCAGGAAGTACTCGTAGAGCTCGTTGGCGACATCGGGGGCGCCGGCATCCGTAAACGATGGGCGGCGGCCGTGACGGCAATCGGCGAACAGCGTGAACTGCGACACTACGAGAACCTCGCCGTCGACATCGGCAAGTGCCAGGTTGGTCTTGCCGTTCTCGTCCTCGTTAATGCGCAAGCCCCGGAGCTTGCCCCACAGTTTATCGGCCTCGGCGCGCGTGTCGCCGTGGCCCACGCCCAGCAGCACCAGATAGCCGCGCCCAATTTTACCCACGCACTCGCCGTCGACCGTCACGCCGGCGTTGAGTACGCGCTGCACCACCGCACGCACGGCTTACTCCTCGCCCGTCAGTTTGGCGGACAGATGCTCGAGCGCATGGAATCGATGGCTGATGGCGTTCTTCTCGTCCGCCGTCAGCTCGGCCATGGTCTTGCCCGGCGTGTCGACCGGCAGGAACAGTGGGTCGTAGCCAAAGCCATGATCGCCGCGGCCCTCGTGTGCGATAGCGCCCTCGCAGGCGCCCTCGCCATAAGTGACCAGGCCGTCCGTGTCGATAAGCGCGACGACGCTCATAAAACGCGCGGTGCGGTCCTCGTCGGCCACGCCTTCCAGGTTAACGAGCAGCTTGGCGTTGTTGGCGGCATCGTCGCCATGCACGCCCGCATAGCGCGCGCTATACACGCCCGGCTCGCCGTCCAGGGCATCAACGACCAAGCCAGAATCGTCGGCAATGGCCATAAGGCCCGTCTCCTCGACCGCAGCCTGCGCCTTGATGATGGCGTTCTCCAAAAACGTCGTGCCGTTTTCCTCGGGGTCCTCAAAATCGCCCAGCTGGCCGAGCGCCACAAAGCGCACCTCGGGCATGACCTTGCCCAAAATGGCCTCGATCTCGGTGAGCTTATGAGCGTTTCCGGTTGCCACGACGATGGTCGCCGCCGGGTCGAGGGTGTCGATGTCGATCTTCTCAAGTGCCATGAGTGGTCTCCTTGTCTCTATAGCAATGCCGCGCCGAGGGCGACGAGGGCCTCCGCCTCTCCCCTCTCAATCAACGGCAGTCTTATGCTTCGACGTTTTCCCAGATATAACCTGCCAAAATAAACCTGTCCCTTTTTGGCAGGTTAGGCGATGGCTTGGCGCTGAAGCTCGATGAGCTCGGCGATGCCTTTGTCGCCCAAGTCGAGCAGGGCGTTGAGGCGCTTACGGTCAAAGGGCGCCTGCTCGCCAGTGCCCTGGAGCTCGATCATCTCACCGGTGTCGGTGGCAACGAGGTTCATGTCGACTTCGGCATGGCTGTCCTCGGAATAATCGAGGTCAAGCAGCGTATTGCCGTCGACAACGCCCATGGAGATTGCAGCCACCTGGCCGGTAAGCGGGATGCGCTCGATCTTGCCCGCCTCGACCCACATGGCGAGGGCGTCGTGCAGCGCCACCCAGGCGCCGGTGATGCTCGCTGTACGCGTGCCGCCATCGGCCTGAATCACATCGCAGTCGACGGTGACGGTGTACTCGCCGAGCGCCTTCATGTTGACGACGGTACGCAGGCTGCGGCCAATGAGGCGCTCGATCTCCATGGAGCGGCCCTTGCGGTTGGCGTGCTCGCGCTTGCAGCGCTTGCCGGTCGACGTCGGCAGCATGGCGTATTCCGCGGTCACCCAGCCGGCCTTAGCTCCCTTTCGCCAGCCCGGCACGCCCTCCTCGATAGTGGCGGCGCACAGCACGCGCGTGTCGCCGAACTCGGCCAGGCACGAACCGTGGGCGTGCTTCATGACGCCACGGGTGAGCTTAACGGGACGCAACTCGTTGGCGGCGCGGCCGTTGGCGCGGTTGACCTGCATGTACTCCATAGAAAGATCCTTTCGGCAAAAAATGTGGCGAAGGCTTTGGCGGCGGCCTTACATCTATTTCAGCTCATCGATATCGATATGCTCAATGCTCTTGAGCGGCTGACCAAAGATAAAGCTGCCCGCCACCGCAAACTCGGCAATGTTATCGGCCGTCGTGGCAAAACGATGCTGCGGCTCGGCGGCGTCGCCCGCCAGCTGCTCGCGGCGCGTGAGGATATCGGTCAGCTCGCGCGTGGTCTCCTCGGCGGAACTCACGACGCGCACCCCAGGCCCCAGCGCATGACGGATAGGTCCCACCAACAGCGGAAAATGCGTACAGCCGAGCACCACGGTATCGATACCGTGGTCGCGCAGCGGCTCAACCGTGGCACCCACCAGCGCACGCACGGCAGGCGTATCGAAGATGTCCTCGTTCTCAAGCCACTGCTCCTGCAGATGCGCACCCGAGGCGAGCTCGTGCTCAACGACCTCGACAAAGCTCGAGGCAGGGCAGCCGTATACGTCAACACCGGCATCCAGGTCCTGAATGGCGCGCGTGTAAGCACCCGAGCGAATGGTGAGGTTGGTGGCGAGCACGCCCACCCGGCGCGTGCGGGTGCTGTTGATTGCCGCGCGTGCGCCCGGTGCGATCACACCGATGACGGGGACGTCGAGCACCTGCTGGGCCAAACGCAAGGCCGCAGCGGTCGCTGTATTGCAGGCGATGACCATGATCTTGACGTCGTGCTTCGACAGCCAACGGCCCGCCTGCAGTGCAAACGAACGCACCTCGTCCTCGGTGCGGGTGCCATACGGGCAGCGTTTGGTGTCGCCAAAGTAGTAGACGGACTCGTGCGGCAACGCCGTCGCAATCGCGCGCGCAACCGTCAGACCGCCCAGGCCCGAGTCGAACACGCCAATGGGGCGCGTGTCCCCGGCCAGATTCTCGATATCGGACATTACCTCACCAGATTCTCTCTCGAAAAGATATGGCTCAGAACGATAGGACCGCGCTACGAACGAGCCGCGACCAGCAGCTCGGCTGTTGCCACCCAGCCGTCGACAATCTTGCCGCGCGTGACGTAGGCGTTATCGCAGGTATCCAGGAACTCGGGCGCGCCGGCGCTGGTCAAACCGTTCTCGACCAGGCAGAACGTGCCCACGTGGTCAGCCATGTAGAAGTCGGACTCGGAATCGCCGAGCGCGAGCGTCTCCTCGCGCTCGATCCCTAGGTGCTCGCAGAAACGCGCGATGGCAACGCCCTTGTTGAGGCCGGCGGGATTGATGTTAAACGCGCGGCCATCCTCGACGCGTTCGAGCTCGAGCGTCGTCGGCTTGGACAGATGCGTCAGGTGGCCGTTGCAGGCCCAGACCAGGCCGCAGCCGGCCTCGTCAAGAATGGCCTGGACCTCGTCGTCGGGCACATCGCCGCGCATGCCGACGGTGACCTCGCGGTACTTGTAGCCAGTCGACATGTCGTTGTGGTACTCGATCTTATGCGGCCAGCGGGCGAGAATCTTCTCGCACACGCCAGTCTGCTCGATCACCTGATGCGGCGTGAGGCCGCAGGCGGGGTCGTAAGGCATGTCGCCGGTCAGATACTCCCAATCGTTGGCTTTGAGGTCGTACATGACCAGGCCGCCCATCTCGCCGATGTAGGAGTTGAGGCCGAGCACGCGCGCATCCTCGTGGATCATGGTGCGGTTGCGGCCCGAGGTGGGGACCACCTGGATGCCGGCGCGGGCAAGTGCCACGACAGCCTCGACGAGCTTGGTCGAGGGATTGCCGTCGTTGTCGCGCAGCACGCACGAGCCGGGCGCGAGCATGGTGGCGTCCAGGTCGGTAAAGACGTACTTAACCTTGGCAAGACGCTCGCGCATCTCGCCCGAAAGCTCAGCGACGGTCGGCAGGGTATTGTGGGACATGGTCACTCCATTACGTAGAAGGGGCTTCTGGTCTTAGGCGGCGCGCCTCGCTTGAGGGGAAACGCGCTTGCAACGGCAGCGCGCTCGGGACGCCGCCCTCATCGCAGTTCATTAGTCAAACTGGGTAACATCGATTAAACGATTGGCAAGCGAAAGATCGCTCTCGATGGGTACGAACTCATCACCCACGTGCATGAGCTCCTCGTCGCCCTTTGCCAACAGCAAGACGATGGTGGGCGCATCGGGGCTGACGTATTCCTCGCGCGCCGCCTTGAATGCCGCGTGCACAGCAGCCTCGCGATCGAGGATGATCTTGTTCGGGGTATCGTCGGGAACATGCTCGGCAAGCTCGCGACAGACCTTCATCGGGTCCTCGTGAGCCGGATCCTCGTTGGTAAAGATCAGCAGATCAGAATATGGTGCGGCCTCGCGCGGAAGCTGCTCACGGCGCTCCTGCGCCTTGCCTCCAGCAGCACCAAACAGCGCAATGACCGGACTGGCGGGAAACGCGCGCTTGACCGACGAAAAGAGCGAGCGGAACGAAAGTTGGTTGTGAGCGTAGTCAACAACGCAAACCACGCGTCCATCCTTCGACTCCACGACCTCCATGCGGCCCGGCACACGCAGCTTGGAGAGGCCCTTCTTGATGGCATCGATTCCGATGCCAATCTCGCGCGCGGCAGCGATAGCGACCAGCGCGTTCTCCACGTTAAAGTCTCCCGCGATACCCAGCAGGACCTTCTCACCCGCCTCGGGCTCGTCGGCGCTCATGCCATGCAGGTTAAGCTCGATGTTAAAGCCGACCATGCGGACATCGCTTGCCCACAGGCTCGCCTCGGGATGCTCGACGCCAACGGTCACCAAGTGCTCGGCCGTCGACGCGGCCTCCAGCACGCGTTCGACTTCATCGGTGCCCAGATTCACTACGGCGGTCTTAGCCTGATCAAAGATCCTGAGCTTGCTCTCAAAATAATCCTCGAAGGTCGGGTGCTCGATCGGTGAGATGTGGTCACGCCCGATGTTGAGGAAACACGCCACGTCAAACGGCAGGTTCTCGACGCGCTGGTACTTAAGCGCCTGGCTTGAGACCTCCATGACCATGGACTGGCGACCAGACGCGCGACAGTTGGCGATATGGCGCCAGACCTCGGGGGCCTCGGGCGTGGTGTTGGTGCTCTCGTAGCACTCGATACCATCGTCGGTGTTCACCGAGCCGATCATGCCGCAGGACTCGCCCGCCGCCTTGATGATGGACTGGAGCATAAAAGCGGCCGTGGTCTTTCCCTTGGTACCGGTGATGCCCACGATCTTAACGTCGTGGTCGGGACGGTCGTAGACCTCAGGCGGCAACAGCGCCATCGCCGTGCGTACGCTATCAACAACCAGCATCGCAGCACCGTTCTCTTTCGCCAGCGGCTCCAGAGACTCGACCAGCGACTCCTCGCACACAAATGCGACGGCGCCCGAATCGAGCGCCATGCTCAAAAACGCGGGCTTAAAGGCAGCGCCCTTGCAAAAGAACACGTCACCTGCCGAAACCGCGCGCGAATCAAACGAGCAGCCGGTCACGGCACGCCCGTCAACCTGCTCCGATGCGCGCAGCTCGCCGCACACATCGAGAAGCTTGGCAAGCGTATCGACCGTGTTCACGGTCGCGGAATCCGAATGGTGCATCTTTCGCCTTTCTCAGCCATTTGGCAGGGACGGTTTTCATAGTAACTGAAACATGCTCGCGCAAAAACGGCTCCCGGAGGAGCCGTTACGCGCAGGCGTTCGTAAGCCGAGGCTAGGCAGCCTGAACAGAAGGCTGGCCCTCGTCGATAAAGAAGCGCTTGTACCACACCAAGAACACGAGCGGCGTATAGATCTTGCGCTGGAAATCACCCTTGCCCGCAAAGTGTAAGTCGAGCAGATGCATGAGCTCGTCGGTGTCGAAAAACTCGCTTGCCCACGGCGCGGTGAAGTACTCCTTGACGTAGTCGTACCACTTTTGCTCGCGCAGCCAGTAGACGATCGGCACCGGGAAGCCCACCTTGGGACGGGTAGCCCACTCATCGGGCAGCGACTTGTTGGCGGCGTGGCGGAGCACCTGTTTGTTACCGTTCTCGTTGATGCGGTAGCGATCGGGAATGTGCTCAGCGAACTCCATGACCTTGCGATCCAGGAAGGGCACGCGCAGCTCCAGCGAGTGCGCCATGCACATCTTGTCGGCCTTGAGCAGAATGTCGCCCGGGAGCCACATGTTCATGTCCAGGTACTGCTTCTTGACCAGCTCGGGCTGGCCCTTCACGCGTGCGTAGATGGGTGCAGCGAGCTCAAAGGCGCCGTCGCCGGTGTTGTACTCGGGCTTGAGTACGCCGTCGACCTCGCGCTCAGGCCATACCAAGGCCTGGCCCAGGAACGACTTCTCGGGAATCTCGGCACCCTTGACCAAGAAGTTGTGGCCCTTGAAGTACGGCATATGCAGCGCCAGGTTACCGAGCGCGCGGCGAATGGGCAACGGCACCATCTTTTTGTACTTGCGCACCGGAACCGTGTCCTCGTAGTAGGCGTAGCCGCCAAAGAGCTCGTCGGCGCCTTCGCCCGAAAGCACGACGGTAACATCCTTGCGCGCCATCTCGGCCAAGAACCACAGCGGCACAGACGACAGGTTGGACTGCGGCTCGTCCATGTGATACTGAATGTCCTCGAGTGCGCCAAAGAACTCGTCGGCGGTAATCATCTTGCGGACATTCTCGACGCCGAGCTTGTCGGATAGCTCCTTGGCGTAGTTGGTCTCGTTGAAGTTCTTGTAGTCAAAGCCCACCGAGAAGGTCTTGTCGGGCATGAGGCAAGCGGCGATGTAGCTGGAGTCGACGCCACCGGAGAGGAACGACGCGACCTTGACGTCGGCGATGCGATGGGCCTCGACGCTCTCGTGCACGACCTCGTCCAGCTCGTCAACATACTCTTCGAACGGCTTCTCGACGGCAGAGTAATCGCAATCCCAGTAGCGCTCGATGTTCATCTTGCCGGTCGGGATATCGACGGTAAAGTAGTGCGCCGGCGGCAGCTTGTAGACACCCTCGAAGAAGGTCTCCTCGGTTGCCGAATACTGCAGCGTCATGTACGGACGCAGGGCCTTTTTGTTGACCGCCTTGTGGAAGTGCGGGTAGTCCAGGAAGCTCTTGATCTCGGAACCAAAGAGCACGCCCGGAGCGCCGTCGCCCGCATCGGCCATGGGATAGTAGTAAAGCGGCTTGATGCCAAAGATGTCGCGGGCGCCAAAAAGCTTGTTCTTCTTTTTGTCCCAGATGACGAAGGCGTACATACCGCGCAGGCGATCGAGGACGGCCTCGCCCCACTCCTCGTAGCCGTGTAGGAGGCTCTCGGTGTCGGCGCCACAGTGGAACTTGTAGCCCTTGGCCTCGAGCTCGGAACGGAGTTCTTGGAAGTTGTAGATCTCGCCGTTGAAGACAATGACGACGCTACCGTCCTCGTTGGCCATGGGCTGAGCGCCGGCCTCGGTCAGGTCGAGGATCGACAGGCGACGGAAGCCCAGGGCAACGCGGCCGTCGATAAACTGACCGCCCATGTCGGGACCGCGATGGACGATGCGGTCCATCATCTTGGTGAGCACCTCGGATTGGTTATCCGTCCCACCGACAAAACCGACAAAACCGCACATATACTATCCCCTCTGCTGTTGCTGGGCATCAAATCGAATCAGTAGCTTTTGAGTATACCCGAGGGCGTAAAGAGGGGCGGAATGTTCAGGCAATCTCAACTGAATCAGCTCCGCTGTGACACGCGCCGGTTACCTTTAATGGATATGAGGTGAATGGGGCGATTGTTTTGCTATACTCTCTCCGCACGGGCGATTGGCGCAACGGTTAGCGCAGGTGCTTTACACGCACAAGGCTGGGGGTTCGAATCCCTCATCGCCCACCATTGAATTGGAAACGGTCCTCGCAAGGGGACCGTTTTTGTTTGGGCCCAGCGCATGGGATTCGAACCCGACAGGGTGCGAAGCTGAGGAAACGCGAAACGTTTTCCAGCGCAGCACGCGAGGGCCGCAGGCCCGAAGCGAAAGCGGGCGGCGTCAGCCGCACGCGACATCCCTCATCGCCCACCACTGATTTGATAGGCTCCCAGCTATGGGGGCCTTTCTTTTTTGGGCCCAGCGCATGGGGTTCGAACCCGCCAGGGTGCGGAGCTGAGGAAACGCGCAAGCGTTTTCCAGCGCAGCACGCGAGGAGCGGAGCGGCGAAGCGGGGCGCGGGCGGCGCCGGCCGCACGCGGACATCCCTCATCGCCCACCACTGAATTGTTAGGCCTCCAGCGATGGAGGCCTTTCTTTTTTGTGCCCAGTGCATGGGATTCGAACCCGCCAGCACGTCTGTCACAAAGGCCGTGGCCAGAAAATGGCAAAAATGAGTACTGCTACCTTGCTTACAACATATCAAAAGATAGTATTTGCTTAAGTTACGCAACATATGTCCATTATAAGGACTAATAATTGGATCAAAATCGTACATTCATCGCCATTTCGACTAGCTATCTGGCCTTATTAGTCCAAAATTGCTGCTACCAAATCGATAACAGTACTCATATTTGATGTTTTTTGACCAGCAGGTCTCCCCGCCTTAGCAAATCTAAGGCAAAACGGGCTCCAGACCGCTGAATCATGCCACATAGGGCACGTCCGCAGTCCGGAACCCGGTCAAAGTTAAGTTATTTCGCTGTGTTAGGCCAAAACGTCCGACAGGATCTCGATCAGACTGTCCACGTCGGATTCCTCGCAGACGAGCGGCGGCAGGAAACGCAGCGTATGGGCACCCGTAGCGTTAATCACGGCACCAGCCCCCAATGCACGGGCCACAACGTCGTGTGCATCACCCGCAGTATCGTCCAGATCGCAGCCGAGCATCAAGCCGCGGCCACGCACCTCGGTCACGTTCGGCAGCTTGGCGAGCTTTGCCTCCATATAGGCGCCTACCTTGGCAGCGTGGTCGGCATAATCGCCGCGCACGAGTGCGGAGAGCGTCGCGGCACACGCCGCGATGGCCAAGCAGCTACCGCCAAA
Source organism: Coriobacteriaceae bacterium (assembly GCA_905194545.1). Classification (GTDB taxonomy): domain Bacteria; phylum Actinomycetota; class Coriobacteriia; order Coriobacteriales; family Coriobacteriaceae; genus Collinsella. The sequence continues at coordinate 13,559 of CAJJSS010000017.1, forward strand.
CGTCGAGCCGTGGTCGCCCGGCTTAAACACGTCGGCAATCTCCTTCTTTGCCACGACGGCACCCATGGGCACGCCATCAGCAATGCCCTTGGCAAGGCTCATGATGTCGGGTTCCACGCCATAGGCTTGGAATGCAAACGGCTTGCCGGAGCGGAAGATGCCGCACTGGACCTCGTCGGCGATAAGCACGGCGCCCACTTCGTGTGCCAGGTCGCGCGCTGCCGCCATAAACTCCTCGGTCATGGGGTGCACACCGCTCTCGCCCTGGATCGGCTCGAGCATCACGGCACAAATTTCGCTCCCCAGCTGCTTAAAGATCGCACGCAGTTCATCGATATCGTTGGGCGTGCAGGCCACAAAGCCACCCGGCAGCGGGCGGAAACTATCCTGCAGCCAATCCTGCATGGTGGCGGCAATGGTCTCGAGCGTACGGCCGTGGAAGCCGCCGCGCATGCACACGATAGTGTTGCCGCCGTTACCGGCACGCTTGGCGTACAGGCGCGCGAGCTTCATCGAGCCCTCGTTGGCCTCGGCGCCGGAGTTGGCAAAGAAGGTCTCCCAAACCTGCTCATCCGCAGCCGGGGCACCAAGAGCAGCTGCCGTGGTCTCATCGCCGGCGGCAATGGCATCGGCAAGCACGCGTGCACCATCTAAGTCGTCGTTGGCAAGCTTGGACAGCAGCGCCGCGACCTGTCCACGCTGCTCGATGTAGAAGTAATTGGAGACATGCATGAGCTTTTTGGTCTGTGCCTCGAGCGCCGAGAGCACAGCCGGGTCGCCATGACCTAGGCTGCACACGCCGATGCCGGCAAGAAAGTCGAGGTACTCACGACCATCGTCGCCGGTGAGCTTCATGCCGTGACCCTCGACAAACTCGACCGGAGAGCGGCCAAAGGTATGCATAACGTAATGGGATTCAAGCGATTGCTGAGCTGCAAGTGACATGGGATGCCTTTCGTTGGGCGCCAGACGGCGCAGGCCTATGGGTGCAGGAATGGGGCGGCTGCGAGTCAGTTAGACCGTCTGAAGCTTCTCGACCTCGTCGAGGTTCTCGGTCAGACGCGCAGCAAACGTCGAAAGCGGATGCGGATGCGTATCGAACTCGTAAGCCGTCTCGGTGGAATGGATCACGGTACCGACGCCGGCATCGGTCAGCAGCTCCAGCAGCAGCGAATGCGGCGTGGTGCCGTTGATGATGTGAGCGCGAAATACGCCGCCGGCAAGCGCATCGACGGCCGCACGCAGCTTGGGAATCATGCCCTTATCGACCTCGCCGCCGTAGAGCATTTCGTTAACCTCGTCGAGCGTTAGGTTGGAGATGAGTGAGTCTTTATCGCTAAAGTCCTTGTACAGGCCGTCGACGTCGGTCAAAAAGATCGCCTTATGCGCATGCAGCGCCGCCGCAACGGCACCGGCGGCGGTATCGGCGTTGATGTTGAAGAAACCGCCGTCCTCCCCCGCCGCGACGGTAGCGATGACGGGGATGTACTCGCTATCGAGCAGGCGCTCGATATAGTCGGTGTTAACGTGCGTGACCTTGCCTACGCGGCCGAGTTCGGGGTCGAGCGGCTCGGCGATGAGCGTGCCGGCATCGCTGCCCGACACGCCCACGGCCAGGTTGCCGTGGTGGTTGATGGCAGCAACCAGCTCCTGGTTAACCTTGCCGCCCAGCACCTCGCGCACGATATCCATCGTCGCCGGCGTGGTCACGCGCTGGCCGTTCTTAAACTCGACGGGAATATCGTAATGGCTCAGCGCCTCGTTAATAGCCTTGCCGCCGCCGTGCACGATGACGGGGCGCATACCGATGATCTTGAGCAAAACGATGTCGCTCATCACGTCGCGGCGCAGCTGCTCATCAACCATGGCGGCTCCGCCATATTTGATAACAACCGTCTTGCCGGTCAGGTTCTTAATCCACGGCAGCGCTTCGAACAGCAGCTGCGCGGTTGCTTCGTTGGATTCGCTCGAACGACAATCGCGTGCGAATTTCATAATCTGCCTCGTCTTTCATATCGTTATCGCGCCGTGCTCCGCTGTCCGCAATCGCGGCAAGATGCGCAGCGTGCCCGGAATCTAGGAACGGTAGTCGCCGTTGATGGAGATGTACTCATGCGTGAGGTCGCAGGTCCACACGGTCGTTGCCGCGTCGCCTGCGCCCAGGTCGGCCGAGATCACGATCTCGGGCGCCTCGAAACGTCGTAGAGCCTCGTCCTCGTCAAAGGGAACAGTCAGACCGTCGCGACAGACAGGCATGCCCATCATGTCGATGGAAACGTCTTCCTGATTAAACTTCACGCCGCACTTGCCAAGCGCCATAGCAACGCGGCCCCAGTTGCAGTCGTGGCCGGCGATGCAGGTCTTAACGAGCGGCGAGTTGGCAACGGCACGGGCGGCGATATCGGCCTCCTCGTCGTTCACGGCGCCGGTAACGTTGACTGTAACAAGCTTGGATGCGCCCTCACCATCGGCGGCAATATTGCGCGCCAGGCTCTCGCACACCTCGTGCACGGCAAATGCCAACTCGTCAAAAGCATCGGAGCCCTCGACGATAGGCTCGGCATCTGCGGCAGCGGCACCGGAGGCAAGCATGATGCAGGTGTCGTTGGTCGAGGTGTCGGAATCGACCGTTACCTTGTTAAAGGTCTGCTTGACGGTCGAGAGCAGCAGGGCATGAAGTGCCGCCGGCTCGACGGGGGCATCGGTGGTGATAGCTGCGATCATGGTGGCCATGTTGGGCATGATCATACCCGAGCCCTTGCACATTCCGCCTACCGTATAGACATTGCTCGCATGACCCGCAGCCTCACTGACGTAGGACACGGCGTACTCCTTGGAGTGCGTGTCGGTCGTCATGATGGCGCGAGCGGCATCGGCGCCACCGTGGGCGGAGAGCGCCTCGTAGGCAGCAGGAATGGCGGTCTCAAACGTGTCGATCGGCAGAATCTGGCCAATCACACCCGTGGAGGCAATCAGAATCTGCTGGGGCTCGCAGCCGATGACCTGCGAGGCGATGTTGCAGGTCTCGCGCGCGCAGGCAAGACCGGTCTCACCCGTGGCGGCGTTGGCATTGCCAGAGTTGACCGAAACGCCGGCGATGATACCGTAGCCCTTGTCGGCACCGCCCAGGTGGGCACGGCTCACCTGCACGGGCGCCGCGCAAAAGCGATTGGTGGTAAACACGCCGGCACCGGGACAGGGTTTATCGGGCACGACGAGCGCGTAATCCAGGCGCTCGGGATTCTTGCGGAACCCAGCGTGGATGCCTGCAGCTTTAAAACCAGCCGCAGCCGTAACGCCACCCTCGACGGCGCGAATCTTGATATCAAACAGCTCGGTATTCATCGTCTTTATGACTCCTTATGTCAAACAAAAAAGGGCATCGGTTGGTGCGCCATGCCAGCCACAATCATGAGACCAGCTTAAGAGTGGCGCCCCACTCGATGCCCGACTACCAAATCGTTAACAATCGAATGTGCTACACCGGGCACGCCACTGTGGGCAAGCCTCGTCGCTCGTCAAAACCAAAGACGATGTTGGCGCACTGGACCGCCTGACCGGCAGCACCCTTGCACAGATTGTCGATCGCTCCCGTCGCCACCAGCACGCCCGCGCGCTTGTTGAGTGCAAGGCCGATCTGGGCAGCATTGGTGCCGACGACCGAGGCCGTCTTGGGCTGCTCGCCGGCATCGAGCACGCGCACAAAGGTGCGACCGGCGTAGAACTGTCTGTAATGGTCGACGACATCCTCAAGGGTCAAGGTATCGATAGCCTGCGGCGTAAGCGGCATCGTCACCGTAGAGAGCAGACCGCGCTTGAGCGGTGCCAGGTGCGGGGTGAAAACGATGTGGTCGGCTAGGCCAAGAATCTGCTCGATCTCGGGCGTATGGCGATGTTTTCCTGCGCCATAGGCCTCCAGGTTCTCGTCTGCACTGCAAAAACGCGTACGGGCGTTGCAGGACTTACCGGCACCCGTTACACCGCTGATAGCGTCAACGATCACGGGTCCGCTCTGGGCAACCCAGCCGGCGCGCACGGCAGGCGCGGCGGCAAGGCTCGTTGCGGTGGGATAGCAACCGGCGCAGGCGACCAGTACGGGCTTGCCGTCGGCGTGGTCGGATGCAGCGGTCTCCAAATCCTGGCAGAATAGCTCGGGCAGACCAAAGGCGCGGCTCTTGAGTAGCTCGGGGCTCGTGTGCTCGGCGGCATACCAGGCCTCAAAGGTGGCCGGATCGCTCAGGCGATAGTCGGCCGAGAGGTCAATGCAGGAGACTCCCGCGGCAAGCAAGGCGGGCACCTGTGCCATGGCGGCCGTGTGCGGCACGGCCAAAAAGACCGCGTCGCAGTTCTTGAGCTCGGGGGCATCATGCGTCGTAAAGGCAAGATCGCTTACGCCGGTGAAGCTCGGGTACACCGCAGACAGCGGCTGGCCGGCATCGGCGTTGGACGTAATGGCAACAAGTTCAAACTCGGGATGACCGAGGACGAGGTGAATGAGCTCGGCGCCGGCATATCCAGCCGCACCGACGATTCCAACCTTTACAGACATATCAGACTCCTTGTCTGCAGTTATGCACCAATACGCATCCTGCAGCCGTCGTTATGAAGTAGGTTGAAACTTTAGCACCAGAAGATGCATTTATACGCAAATCTTTTGCATATTCATGCATTGAAACAGTCACGACACATTCACTCAAAGGAGTTGACAAATAAACACGGACCCCATATTGCCCAGTGCGCCTTGCGGTGACGTTGCAATGTGGGGCCCGCTACATGCGAGAATTTGAATTGTCGAAGCTTGCTGAGAGACTCGTTTAGAGCTCGACCGGCACCCATTCGTCATGGTTGCAGATAAAGGCCTCGGGTTCCTCCACGCTAAAGAAGACGAGCGTGGGATCGTTAGGCCCCTCATAGTGCTCGCCCAGGCGCTCTAGATGCTTCCACCCAGCTTCGCGCATTTCGCCTAAAGCCCGGTCATCCAAGCCGGCACGCCCGCGCAAGATGAGCCAGCCATGGCCCGGCCACCAACTCGTGGCCTCAAAGCGCTGGTTTTGCAGCAGCTCTTGCCACACATCTTTGGTGCGCGCTGTTACAAACCACAGCTTGCCGTCCTGGATCTGCGCAAACGAAAACGGACGCACATGAGGCTGTCCGTCAACGCTCGTCGCCAAATACCATGCCGGCACCGACGTCAGATACTCCAACACCGTATTCAATCCGTCCATGTGTCCTCCTGGCGCTAGCTAATTCGGAACGGGTAGTTAATTTGAGACGCTCTAGAGCTCCAGGCGCTCCTCGCTGCCGTCGATATCACAGAAGCGCGCGGCAATGTTGCGGACCGAAAAGAAAGCAAGGCGGCCGTCGTTGGCACTCTCGTGTTCCTCGCCGATGCCCACCATGTGCTTAAAACCCGCTTGACGCACCTTGTCGCTCGCAACCGCGTCGTCCTCAAGTGCGGCCTCGCCGGTCAACACGATCCAACATTCCCCCGGCTTCCAGCCCGAGAGCTCAAACTTGGGATTCGCACTCAGCTCCGCCCACACATCCTTGTCGCGCGACGTGCAAAACCACAGCTTACCGTCATCGACCATGGCAAACGAAAACGGCCTCACGCGAGGCTGATGCCCGTCGGTCACATCGGTCGTGGCCAGATACCACGCCGGAATGCGCCTGAGATACGAACAGGCGCGCTCAAGCTGAGCCGTGCGGTCGTTGTCGGTCATAGGGACCCCTTTCTTGCGCTCGAATCGCGCCTAAACAAGTTGAAGGTTGACGACGATGACACACGCAAACAGCAGCATCGTCACAACCGCAGCCAGCGCATCCCCGCGGCGAAATGCAAGTGCATGCAGACGCGTGCGGCCCTGCTCGCCGTGATAGCAGCGTGCATCCATGGCGGCAGACAACGTCTCGGCATGACGGAACACGCCCGTGAACAGTGGAATCGCCACACTGCCGAGCATACGCACGCCGCCGAGCGGGCCACCCGTTACGCGTGCACCGCGGCTTGCCTGCGCGTCCGCCGTCTGCTTCATCTCGGTGGCAAACTGCGGCATAAAGCGCAACGCGATGCCCATGATCATGCCGAGCTCATGCGCAGGGAGCCCCACGCGCGCAAACGGTGCGAGCAGACGCTCAAAGCCCGCGGTGAGGTCGAGCGTAGGCGTGGTGAGCGTAATGGCGCTCATGCCGGCCATCATCAAGCTCAGGCGGCACGCCATAAAGGCGGCGGAATGCAGCGAGCCCTCGCTTATCTGCAAAAAGCCAAGCTGCCACAGAATGCGCCCGCTCTGGTCGGAAAACAGGTTGAGCACTGCGACCACCACGACAATCGCCAGCAATGGTGCCATCGATGATAGGACCCGGCGCAACGGCACCCGGGACACGGTATAGATCAGGACAACGAAGATTGCGACCGGGGCCAGTCCGCGGAAGCTGCTGACCGTGAGCGTCGTGATCAGAAACACAAAGCCCAAGAGCAACTTAGTTCGCGGGTCCAGGCGGTGGATCGCACTATCGCCGGGATAGTAGCTGCCAAACGAAAACGCCTCCATTAGCAGCCCTCCTCTCGCGCGACCGTCTTGGATTTAGCAATGTCCGCGACGTTAGAAGGACCGTCTGAGCGACCGATCAGCAAATCTGCCAACTCGTCGGCCAACGACTCAACCGTATAGAGCCCACCGCGACGCAGCGGCACGCCCGCCTCCGTAAGCGCCAGCGCCATACGCTGGGCGGCGGGAACGCCCAAGCCGATCGACTTGAGCTCATCGGCACGCGCAAACACCTGCGCGGGGGTTCCCTCGGCAAACACCGCGCCTTCGTTCATTACGACGATACGGTCGCAGCAATTGGCCAGGTCATCCATGCTGTGCGAAACCATGACAACGGTCAGGCCATCGCGGTGAAGTCGATCGATAAGCTCAAGGAAATCCCTGCGCGCAGCCGGATCGAGCCCCGCCATGGGTTCATCGAGCACCAGGACTTCGGGCTCCATGGCGAGCACGCCGGCGAATGCCACACGCCGTTGCTGACCGCCCGAAAGCTCAAAGGGACTCTTGTCGCCGACCGTGGAAAGATCGAGGCCCACGCGCGTAAGCGATGATGCGACACGGCGTGCGACCTCGTCTTGTGGCAGGCCAAGGTTGTGCGGACCAAACGCCACGTCCTGCGCCACGGTTTCGGCAAATAGCTGGCGCTCGGGATACTGAAACACCACGCCAACCTTGGCCTTAACCGTAGCGGCGTCTTTCTTGTTTGACAGATCGAGCCCCAGCGCGCGAACGGATCCCTCCTGGGGGCGAATCAAACCGTTGAGATGCTGGACCAGCGTCGACTTACCCGAACCGGTATGACCTGCCAAGCCCAGGAACTCGCCGCGACGCACCGCCAGCGATACATCGCGCAGCGCCCACGGGCTGCTGGGGTCGTTTCCCCAGAGGGCCTGTTTGTTCGATTTGCCCGCAGTGGCCGAGCGCTTATGCCAGCGGCGGCGCTCGCGGGCGCTCAGCGAGTAACTATGCGAGAGGTGCGAAATCTCGATGACGGGCTCCGACGCGGCTGTCCCGTCGGTTGCAGAGGAGGCGTTGTCGAGCACACGAGAATCGGATGCAGAAGGCCGCCCTGCGGTGTCTTCCCCACTCCGGTCGGCATATGCCTGCGCAATCTCGGCGACCATATCCACCTCGCGCACCTGCGCATGAACGGGCACGCCCTTCGCACGAAGCGCCGTGCCCAAGCAGCACGACGCCGGCATATCCAAGTTGAGCTGCGCAAGTTCGTCCGCCCGTGTCAAGATTTCCTCGGGCGTACCGAGCATGGCAACGCGCCCCGCCCGAAATACCGCGACACGATCGGCCTCGGCGGCCTCTTCCATAAAGTGCGTAATCATCACGATGGTCATGCCGCGATCGTGCAACGCGTGGCAAGCCTTCATGAGGCCCTTGCGTCCACGCGGATCGAGCATTGAAGAAGCCTCGTCCAATATGAGCACGCGCGGTTCCATGGCGAGCACACCGGCAAGCGCCACACGCTGCTTTTGACCGCCCGAAAGCGCATGGGTCTCGTGGCGCTCAAAGCCCACCAGGCCCACGCCCTTCAGCGCCTCGCGTACACGCTGCGCAATTTGTGCCGATGGCACGCCAAGGTTTTCGGGACCAAACGCAACGTCATCTTCGACAAGCGTTGCCACCAGCTGGTCATCTGGATTTTGGAATACCATGCCCGCGGTCGAACGAATGTCGTAGACCAGCTCGGGGTCGGACGCATCCATGCCGTTGATGCGTACCGTGCCCGCATCGGGCTGCAACAGTGCATTCAGATGCTTGGCAAACGTCGACTTGCCCGATCCATTGCCACCGAGGATGCAGAAAAACTCCCCGTCCTCGATGTTCAGATCGACGCCGTCGAGTGCCGGTACGGCACCGTCATAGCTAAAGGAAACGCCCCGACACTCAATCATGCGCGGCCTTTGACCTGGTCCTTTTTAGGCGTGATGAGGTTGGAGACCGCCTTGTACACTGCAAGCGTCAATACCGAGTTAAGGACAGTCTTGATAAGGTTGAACGGCAGCACGGCGGGAATCATGAGCGGGGCGATCACATCGACCGAGCCATACCAGAACCAAACACCAATGGTAAGGTTTGCGACCATAGACAACGCCGTAGCGGCAATGACGCCGAGCGCTAGGCCAATCACGGCACCCTTATAGGTATGCATCTTCTGGTAGACGATAGCCGCGGGCAGAATGTAGCCCAGCGTGGCAACCAGGTTCATAAGCGCGCCGACCCAGTCACCCGTGGTGAGCGCATGGATAACGATCGCCATGGCGGCAACAGCAGTGCCGGCGCCAGGGCTATACGCAAAACCGCACACCATCGCCGGCACCAGCGACGGGTCATACGTCAAAAACGGCGCCGAGGGAAGAATGGGCAGCTGCACGTACATAAACAGGGCGCCCAAGGCGCACATCAGCGCCATGGTAACGAGCTGTTTGGTGCTCCACCTATTCGTGTTCTCAAAATGGATATGCTGCGACTGTTCAGACATAAGATCACCTGCCTCTTTCATCCGGACTCTAACCGTTGGTACTGGAATCTCACCAGTTCAGCCGGCATGCGAACCAACACACGCTCGGGTCGCGGACTCATCGGCTCGGTCGCAGACGCCTCGCCTGCTCCGCGGCACCCCTTTGGCACCGCCCGATTTACCGCCAGTGGGGAATTCCACCCCGCCCTGAAACAGCACTTGCAAGTGTAGCACGAGCAATCGTTCGCGCAAGTATGCCGAGGGTAATTTGTGGTGGGGATCAGTTGCCACAACAACCACGTTCCCCACCCATCCCAAAGTAGCGCGCCTTTCGCGCAAAGCGCGAAACAGCGAAGGGGACAAGCCACTGCAACAACCACATCCTCCACTCGCCCCAAAGCGGCGCGCCTTTCGCGGCAAAGCCGCGAAACAGCGACCGGGACACGTATTCCCAACAACCAAGTCCTCCGCCCACGCCGACCTCAAGGCCGTAAACGCAGGGAATCCGGGGGCGTGACGGGGGCTTCCCTCCGGAACATTCCGCAGGACGCAAAGAGGCTCCGCAGCGCGAAGCGCGATGCGGAGCCTCTTTGCATGTCCGAGGACGTTCCGGAGGGAAGCCCCCGTCACGCCCCCGGATTCCCGGTGGGAGTTCTAGACCTTGTCGGCCTTAGTACATACCGCCGCCCTGCTGACCAGCGGTAGCAGCAGCGATAGCGTCCTCAAGCTGAGTGTTTTTGGGCACATCGGAGACGGTGGCCTCGGTGATGAGGATCAGGCTGGCGACAGAAGCAGCATTCTGCAGGGTGACGCGGCTGACCTTGACGGGGTCGAGGACGCCCATCTCGATCATGTCGCCCCACTCGCCGTTGGCAGAGTTGAGACCCTGGCCGGCGGGCAGCTCGGCAACCTTGTCGACCACGACAGCGCCCTCAAAGCCAGCGTTCTTGGCGATAGTAGCGACCGGAGCGGTCAGAGCCTTCTTGACGATATCGACGCCGATCTTCTCCTCGGGGTCGTCGATCTCGACAGCATCGAGCGCAGGAGCAGCGTCCATGAAGGCGACGCCGCCACCGGCGACAATGCCCTCCTCGACAGCAGCGCGGGTAGCCTGCAGGGCATCCTCAACGCGGTGCTTGATCTCCTTGAGCTCGGACTCGGTAGCAGCGCCGACCTTGATGACGGCAACGCCACCGGAGAGCTTGGCCAGGCGCTCCTGGAGCTTCTCACGGTCGAAGTCAGAGGTGGTGTTCTCCATCTCGCCCTTGATCTGAGCGATGCGGGCGTCGATGGCCTCCTTGGAGCCGGCGCCGCCGACGACGACGGTGTTGTCCTTGGAGATAGTGACGGACTTAGCGGTGCCGAGCATATCGGCGGTGATGTCAGCGACCTTCACGCCCAGCTCGTCCAGAGCAGCCTGGCCACCGGTGAGGACGGCGATGTCCTCCAGGATGCGCTTGCGGCGATCGCCGTAGCCCGGGGCCTTGACGGCGCAGACGTTGAGAGCGCCACGGATCTTGTTGAGGACCAGGGTCGGCAGAGCCTCGCCGTCGATGTCCTCAGCGATGATGAGCAGGCCACGGCCGGCGCGCTGGACAGCCTCGAGAACAGGCATGATGTCCTGAACGCTGGAAATCTTCTGGTCGGTGATGAGGATGTACGGATCCTTCATCACGGCCTCCATGCGGTCGTTGTCCGTGACGAAGTAAGCGGAGACATAGCCCTTGTCGAACTGCATGCCCTCGACGGTGTCGATGGTGATGTCGAACGTCTGGGAATCCTCGACGGTGATGACGCCGTCCTTGCCCACGACCTCCATGGCCTCGGCGATCTTCTCGCCAACCTCGGGGTCACCAGCGGAGATGGTGCCGACGGAAGCGATCTGCTCCTTGGTCTCGACCGGCTTGGCCTGCTTCTTCATCTCGGCGACGGCGGCGTTTACAGCCTTGTCGATGCCGCGACGGATGGCCAGCGGGTTGGCGCCGGCGGCGACGTTGCGCAGGCCGTCGTTGACGATGGCCTGGGCGAGCAGGGTTGCGGTGGTGGTGCCGTCACCCACGGTGTCGTTGGTCTTGGTGGCGACCTCCTTCACCAGCTGAGCGCCCATGTTCTCGATGTTGTCCTCGAGCTCGATCTCCTTAGCGACAGAAACGCCGTCGTTGGTGATGGTCGGGGCACCGAACGTGCGCTGCAGCGCAACGTAGCGGCCCTTGGGGCCCATGGTGACGGTAACGGCGTCGGCCAGAGTGTTGACGCCCTTGGCGAGCTTAGCGCGGGCATCGGTGTTGAACGTAATGTTCTTTGCCATGGTGAGTAATCCTCCAAAAGAAATGTGACTCGCGTCGCCGCTTCCGAGTCCTATGCGACGATCGCGTTCAAAGACGAATCAGAGATTCTGACGAGACTAGGCCTCGACGACGGCGTAGATGTCGTCGGCGCGCATGAGCAGATACTTCTCGCCGTCGACCTTGACCTCGTTGCCACCGAACTTGCCGTAGATGACAACGTCGCCAACCTTGACGTCCATGGGGATGCGCTCACCCTTGTCGTTGACCTTGCCGGCGCCCACGGCAACGATGGTGCCGCGCTGCGGCTTCTCCTGAGCGTTGCTGGCGATGTACAGACCAGAAGCGGTCTTCTGCTCGGCCTCGTCGGGCTTGACCAGGACGCGATCTGCAAGCGGCTTCAAAGACGACATGCTTGTTTCCTCCTTTGTGGGCCGCGCGGTCATGCCGCGCGGGTTAACCCTTTTTGTTTGCGTACGCGTTGAATGGTACCCACGAATGGCGGGTTATACAACACGGAGTCAAAAAATCTTATTTTTTGGCACTTAGATTTTCTGAATGCCGGGGGATAACTTAGCGATGCCTCCCGTGTGGCTCCGGAGGGGCGGGGCATAAGGTTTCCTGCTCGGGCAGTCCTGCTCGCACGAAGGCCACATTAAGTGGCCTTCGGCTCGTGCGGAACTCGCGATAAACCTTATGCCCCGCCCCTCCGGAGCCACACGGGAGGCAGGTTAACTAATTCGGGCCCGGCATTCAGAAAAGTCAGTGCAGCAAAATGGCGATGCGGATAGGAATGTGGGCATGGTCTTCGCTGCGCGCACGGGTCCCCTGGGGAGCACCGTGCATTTTTGGGAGTATTCAGCAAGCCAGGACGGCTGCATACGCGCCGGACATACCTTATTGGTCCCAAGAACGCCTTCAGCGGGCGGTTTTGGTCGGTGGGCAGACCCCGTTGGGACAAATGGGCGTACTTCGCGCCGTACCGGAGCCCAAAATGACGTCAATCTCCGTAACGTTACTCAGCCGCAGCGGCACCGGCAGAGCTCGCGGTGCTGAATACTCCGTTTTTTGCACGGCCCAGGCGGGGGTACATCAGGACCGGAAAGAACATCTCAGCTTTTTTATGCAATCTGCAACTGGAAGTATGCAAAACACCATGAGGTTTCACTGCTGATGTCCAAATTGAACGCACGGAGCAGCACCTCAACCCCGCGCCCAAATCCAACAGAGCAGGGACGCACATGGCGGATCCTCACCGAAACGCAAACGCGGCTCGAGCGCCATCCCAAAATAAGCTGCCCGAGCCGCGTTTAACGGTAAGACATGAATACTTAGCGCTCGTAGATCAGGTTGCCGGCTAGGTAGGTGGCTTGGACTTTGGTGGCTTGGAGTTCTTGGGGGTCGATGGTGAGTGGGTTTTGGTCCAAGACTACCAGGTCGGCGTATTTACCGGGTTCCAGGCTGCCGAGGTTTTGCTCGTCGCCCGCTGCATAGGCGCTGCCCAGAGTGTAGTTGCGCAGAGCCGTTGCCGCATCGATGCGCTCGCTCGGCAACCAGCCGCCCTCGGGCCAGTGGCTTTTGGGGTCCTGGCGCGTGATGGCCGTGTAGAGCACGTTCATGCTGGTAACGGGCGTGATAGGGCTGTCAGTTCCGAAGGCTTGGCGGATGCCGCGCTGCTTATAGGTTGCGAACGGCCACATGATTCGGCTTCGCTCCAGGCCAAAGTCGCGCTCTGGGCCACCCGGATCGAGCGTGATGTGGCAGGGCTGGCTCGAGGCGACCACGTTGAGCTTGCGCAGGCGATCGATGTCCTGGGGCAGGAGGTTCTCCAGATGCTCGAGTGTGTTATGGCCGTGCTGGGGCAGGCCGTAGAGCTCTGCCGCCTCCTCAAAGATATCGAGCGCAGCATGGATGGCACCGTCGCCGATGACGTGGATACGCACAGTGTGGCCGCGCTCCGCGGCCGCCAGAACCAGCTTACGCATGCGCTCGGCAGGAACTGTCAGACGGCCCTGGTCGCCCGGGAAGCGCGGATTGGTATAGGGCTCGGTGAGATATGCCGTGTGTTCGCTCGACACGCCGTCGAAGAACTGCTTAAAGCCTGGCGCCGAGAGCAGCGCGTTGTTCGCGTAGCGGGTCTGTAGCTCTTCCAAGCGCGATTGGTCATCCAGCAGCGTGGGAAACAAATGGGCGCGGATGCCCAGCTTGCCGGCTGCCTGCAGTTTGTCGTAGACATCGTCGCGGATAAAGTCGCAGCCCGGCATGGGCATGAGCGACATATCGCATATCGAGGTGATGCCCTGCTCGGCCATCCGCCTCATTTGATCGGCGTAAGCGCTTGCGATGCGATCCTCGCCCAGCCACTCAAGGCAGCGCGGTAGCAGCTGCATGGCAGCCGCCTCGTGAGCAATGCCCGTGAGCTCGCCGCTTGCGTCCTTGTCGTAGCCACCGCCCGCTGGCGGCTCGCTGTCGCGCGTGACGCCGAGCGCCTCGAGTGCGCGGCTGTTGAGCCACAGCGTATGGCCGTCGCCCGAATACATAACGCAGGGGCGATCGGGGAATGCCGCATCGAGCGACGCCTTGGTAGGATGCTCGGGCGGGTCCCAACGGTAGTCGCGCCAGCCCTGCGTCACAACCCAAGCGTCATCGGGCAGGTCCTGGGAAAACTCGAGCGCGTGTTGCACCAGCGCCGCCTCGGACGTGCCCATATCCATGAGCATGTACGGCGAGGAGCCGACCGAGGTATGGAAGAAGTGCAGATGAGCGTCATGGAAACCTGGGCAGACAAACTGCTCGCCGTAGTCGATAACCGGCGTGGCGGCAGGCGCGGCGGCAATCACGTCATCGGGCGCACCGACTGCGACGATACGGTCGCCTGCGATGGCAATCGCCAGCTCGCGGGCGGTATCGATGCCGTCTTGCGCGGTAAAGACGTTCTTGGAGCGGATAATCCGATCGATATGTTGCATGGGCATCCCCATCTCTGGCAGGAAATTCAACACCCCCGAGTGTACTCCCCCGCCCTTGTAACAAAACCCCAAGCGGCAAACGGCAACTTTACCAGCCCTAGCGGCAGGTGGCATACTGGAGAGAGCCTGTACGATTTTGCGATCAACCCAGCAAGGAGCAAATCGACCATGACGAAGACCAAGGCACAGCAGATTATGGCGGCGACCGAGGCTCGCGCGGCTGACGACGTCACCGCAGCCATCAAAGATATCGCTACCGAGTTTGAACCCTATATCATCAAGCAGCGCCGGCACTTCCATAAGCACCCGGAGCTGAGCCTTGCCGAGGAGCGCACGACCTCCGACATCGCCAACCAGCTCGACGCCATGAATATCCCCTACGAGCGTCCGCTCAAGACCGGCTTGGTGGCAACGCTTCGCGGTACCGCGTCGGATGCCTATCGCGAGGACGGCACGCCACGCCGCCGCATCCTGCTGCGCGCCGACATCGACGCCCTGCCCGTCACCGAGCAGACCGGCGAGGAGTTTGCCAGCGTCAACGAGGGCTGCATGCACGCCTGCGGCCACGACTGCCACATCGCCATGATGCTCGGCACGCTGCAAATCCTGCGCCATATGACCGACGACATCCACGGCGAGATCCGCATCGTCTTCCAGCCCAGCGAGGAAAACGGCCAGGGCGCCAAGCTCATGATCGGCACGGGCGTGCTCGACGGCGTCGATGGCGCCTACGCCGCGCACATCTGGAGTGAGGTCGACGCCGGCACCGTGAGCTGCGAGCCCGGACCGCGCATGGCCAATACCGACTGGTTCCGCATCGACGTCCGCGGCACCTCGTGCCACGGCGCCATGCCCCAGCGCGGTCACGACGCCGTTATGGTTGCCGCCGAGATCGTCAACGCTCTGCAGACCATCGTTTCGCGCGAGATCAGTCCCTACGAGCCGGCCGTCATTACCGTCGGCGAGCTGCACGGCGGCACCGCGCGCAACGTTATCGCCGGCACGGCCTACCTCGCCGGCACGGTGCGCACCTACGGAGATTCGACCCACGAGGAAATGCCGGAGCTCATGCGCCGCATCGTGGAGCATACCGCGGCCGCCTTGGGCGCCGAGGCAGAGCTCACCGACTACACCATCGCCAATTACAAGGTCGAAAACGATGCCGCCTCGAGCGAGCGCTGCCGCCAGGCAGTAATCAAATGCCTGGGCCCCACCGGCCAAGGCCATTATCGCGGCACACTCTCGGGTGAGGATTTTTCAGAGTACCTGCGCCGCGTACCGGGCGTGCTCGCCTTTGTTGGCACGCGCAACCCCCAGATTGGCGCCACGTACGCCCAACATTCTTGCTTCTACAAGATTGACGAGTCGGTACTGGCCAAGGGCTCCATGGTGGCCGCCCAATATGCCATCGACTTTTTGGCCGAGCCCACACAAGAAGAGCTCGACGGCCCCACGATTGCCGCGGTCGCCGAGACCAATCCCGACCTGGCAGCCAAACTGCGCTCTGCCAAGGCCACGGCCGCCGAGGCCCGCGACGCCATGTACGATGCCCGCACGGCGCGCCATGCCGCCATCAAGGGCATCCATGATGCACGTGCCGCCGCTCGCCGCGAGGAGAAGCACGACGAGTAGTCGATCCACGACCATCTCGCAGTCATAGCCGCATCGCGATATCAAAGCGGGGGCGGACGCTTCGGCACGTCCGTCCCCGCTTATTTGTCAAGCGCTATTTCTACCGTTTCTACCCCGTCCCCAAATGGCAGGTGGCAGGGTTACTCGTCCTGCGGGTCCTCGTCGGAGCTTGGCGCAGGCTCGGGCTCAGGCACGGGCTCAGGCGCAGGCTCGGGCTCCGGTTCCGGCATGGGCGCGGGCTCGGGCTCAGGCACGGGCTCAGGTTCAGGCTCAGGCACGGGCTCGGGCGCGGGCTCGGGCTCGGGCTCGGGCGCAGGCGCCGCAGCGGAATCGGATACGGGCGCTGCGTCGGTGCTAAAACCAGCCGGAGCAGACTTCTTCTCAAACGGCAGCACAAAGGTCAGGACGTCATCCTTATCCTCATCAGCCCATTCAGCTGCATAACGCGCTACCCAATAGCCAACGGCACGATGCTTGAGCATCTTGCCAAAGACCGTAAGGAATACCGTGACAAACGCCGTCAGCACCAAGAACAATACGAGCGTGATGCCACCGCCGGTAACAAGCGCCTCAATAGCCGAAGGACGGTAGTAGTAGTTATACATACCGACAGAGGCAATGGCGCCGAAGACGAGCGTCAGGATCCATGTGACAACGTTGGCGACCAGACCCGTCAAAAACTCGGGAAGGAACGAAGCGCAGAACAGCTTGGTCTTGTTGTGCTTAAACGCCGCCCAGACCTTGTCGAGCGAAAACGCGCTCTCGACACGACCGGTCACCGCAAAGTGCATCACGGCAATGTCGGCGAACATCTTAAAGAAGACCCCCAAGACCGCCGTGGCAATCATAGCCAGGACAAGCAGGCCAAGCGAGCCAAACAGCGCTGCCTCGAGTGCATAGGAGCCGTAATACGAATACGAGCCCGCGGCGCCAATTACCACGCTCTCCACCAGCGAAAGCACTACACCGATAACGGGAATGGCAGCGATAACCTCGAGCACGACCGAGATAACGCTCGAAAAGACTCCGAGGCCAAACGACGTGGAACGCATGAGTGGACGATCCATACCGCCATCAACCTTGAGCGACAGATCGCGACCCCACTCAATACCAAAGCCGGAACCACACACGCTCGCAATGCAAGCTGCCAAAAAGCCGATGGCAGCTGCAATGCCGCCAATAACGGGAATAAACAGCACGAGTACCGACACAACACAAATCAGCGCCGGTAAAAAGGCAATCTGGCACACGCGCTGCAGCACGCCCGGAGTCTTGGTCATATCCTCAAACGCCTGAGCCACACAGCCCTTGGACGCATTCGCCACGGGCGGTTGCGGAACAAACTGCTGGGGCTGACCCTGAGGGGCAGAGGCTGCGGCACCGGCATTGGGGGCACCACACGCACCACAGAACTTATCGTTGTCGCCCATGGGGGCACCACACTGCGAACAGAACATCGAGATCATCCCTTCGTATCTTGAGCGAATCATCTGGATCGCAAACGATGTCTTTAGCATCATTATCACCCAATGTGGGGACAAATACTCCAACATGACGCATTTGCAATGCGCAGGGCGCTATTCGATTGTTTGATGAGCTCGACCGCGTTAGTTCGTTCCGCGGAAACCCTTGCCGACGATCTCGGAGCTGTCGACAATCGTGATAAAGGCACCCGGATCGACTTCGCGCGCATAGCGGCGCAGCTGCACGGCCTCGCGACGGCTTAGCACGCTCATGATCACCGTCACGCACTTGCCCGAGAAAGCACCGTAGCCGCGGCTGATAGTCGCCGTACGGTTGAGATGCTTGACGATAAACTCCTCGACCTTAAGGGGCTCGGAACAAATGACCGTGCAGACTTTGCGCAGGTGAATGCTCTCGATGGCCTTGTCGACCACAAGCGTCTTGGCAAACAGGCCGAGCACGCAGTACAGACCGACGCGCGGACCGTACAAGAAGGCCGCGATGGTCACGATGCCGATATCGACCAACAGCAGCGCACGGCCGATCTCAAGCGTGGTGCGGCGTTTGAGAATCATGGCGAGGATGTCCGTGCCGCCCGTCGAGGCACCAATATCAAAGACGATGGCGCTGCCGAGCGCCGGCAGAATCACGGCAAAGCACAGGTCGAGCCACATATCGCCCGTCATCGAGACATCGGTCGGAATAAAGAGCTCAAACAGCGAAACATAGGCGGACAGCGCAAACGAGGCAAAGACACTCCACAGGATTGCCTTGCGCTCCAAAAAGATAAAGCCCAGAACGACCAGGACCGCATTGATAATCCACATAAAGACGCCGACGGGCAGGGTCGGGAACAGCGTGGACAGAATGACCGACACGCCCGAGGTGCCGCCAAAAGCAAAGTGATTAGGGGTTTTAAACGCGACGATGGCAAAGGCCGTGAGGATCAGGCCCAAATTGAGCTCGGCAAAAAAGCGCGGAAAGCCCGGCTCCTGGCTGCGCTTGCGACCAGCGCGCTCGCCCCGCTCGATAACATCGCGATCGACCACGCGTTCCATCGGCACTACGGGAGGACGATGCACCTCCTCGGCAGCACGCGACGCCGCCTCTGCCGCAGCGGCCTCAATTGCCCATGCCTTGCTTTCTGTTTCGTGCTCGTCGGCCATTACGGCAACCCCTCGTTAACAATTTGGAAACAATGCGCCCATTAGAGTAACGCGGAACGTGGGGATTGCAACCCTTAGTTAGACGAGCGGTATGACTATATCGGGAGCGTACAAAAACGGCCGGCCACGCTTTTGCTTGCGCGGTCGGCCGTTTAATGTTTTCGCAGATAAAACCTGCCAAAACAAACCTGTCCCTTTTTGGAAGGTTATTCGTGCTGGCTGGTGCGGTGCTCGTACTCCTCGGGGGTGATGACATCCTCGATGCGCAGGTTGACGCCCGCCACCTCAAGGCCAGTCATCGCGGCAAGGCGCTCGGTGACACGTGCCTTAACATCGTCGAAGATCGCGGGCGCATAGGCGCCGTACTCGATGATGACGGAGATGTTGACGACCACGCGATTATCGTCGGTGACCTCGACCGTCACGCCCTTGGTCAGATTCTCGGCACCAAACTGCTCCTGCACAAAGTGCATGAGGTTACCCTTCATGCCCAGAACGTGCGGAACCTCGCGGGTGGCCATGGCAACGATCTTCTCGATCACGCCGTTGGAATAGGTCAGCGAGTCCTCGGACTCATCCGCTTCCTCGTCGTCCTCATCCGTATCGGACTCGGCCTCGACGAGAGCCTCATCCTCGAGCGTCACATCCTCAGCTTCGGCGACGACCGCCTCGTTCTCCTCGAGCTCGGTATCGGCTACATCGACCTTCGTATTAAAAGCCATGGTTCCTCCTTATGCCCGCCGCGGATGCGACAGTCGAATACATATTAGCGGCCGCTAAACAGACGGCCGAAGAAGTTGACGATCCCGTTCTCGCCGTCGCGAATTTGGCCGATCACAGCGCCGATCAGCACGAAGAATGCAATGACGAGCGTGTCCCACAGGCCCAACGTGAGCACCAACACGGCGAGGATAAAGCCGGCGACGGCGCCGAGCGTGGTGTTGGGATGACGCACAGCATAGCTCCAGACGGCAGCGCCCGTACCCTTGATGAGACCCATAGCCTCGTCAAAATCCGCGGCTGCCGCGTCTTGTAACTCGGTTGCCTCTGCTTTGGAATCAACAGGTTCGCTCGCCGACGTGGCGCTCTGGTCAATCGTCAGGCGCGGCGTACGAGCGGTCTTATCTTGATTGGTATCACTCACCGGAAACCTCCACGGTCTGGACGGTAGTCTTGGACGGCAAAAAACGGACGCGCGCGGTCGTACCCGGCGCGCCGAGCATGGTATCGCAGGCTTCTTCGATGCGCTGCTGCATCGCGGTAGCCAGAGATGCCACGTCCTTATCGTCAAGCGCGATAGCCTCGACCTTAAAACGGACGTGCGAATCGTCGGGGCCTTGGACGCGAGCCTCGACATGCTCGACCATCACGCGGTCGTCGCGCTCGGCAGCAACCCTGGCGCACGAAGAAAGCGCCGCAAGGGTAACCTCGATATTGCGCTCCCCCGCCGGATGCACGCAGGACGGTTCGCGACGGGCGAACATCAGGCGGAAAAAGCTCAGCAGTACGCCGATCGCCACGACGCCGGCGCACGCCGTCACGACGATGCGCGGCATGGGGTCGCGCATCAGCAGCATAAAGCGATACGTATACGGCCCCCAAAACTGGCAGACAAGCGTACCCAGTGCCACGATGGTGGCGGCAAGATACACGATCGCTAGGGCTCGTTTGAGTACGCGCACGCGGCGCTCCCTTCAAATCTCGGCTCTCGAAATGCAGAACGGTTCGCATCATTATAAAAGAGCCGGGTCCGGTGCTCTACGCACGCGGATCCGGCTCATCTATTCCACGAGGCTTGCATGCTCGCTTCATTATGCCCAGATATGCACGGCTCAATCCGTGCTGGCGCTACTCCTCCTCGAGGGCAGCGATGACCTCGTCGGTCATGTCCATGGTGCTGTAGACGTCCTGGACGTCGTCGAGCTCCTCAAGACGGTCGATGAGGCGCTGGACCTTCTTGGCGTCGGCGCCGGAAACCTCGGTCGGGGTGGTCGGGACCATGGTGGTCTCGGAGCCCTTGACCTGGACACCCTGCTCCTCGAGCGCCTTGGAGACAGCCATGACCTCGTTGGCAGCAGTCCAGACGATCCACTCCTCGCCGGCATCCTCGTAGTCCTCGCCACCGGCCTCGGCGATAGCCATCATGAACTCATCCTCGTCACCGGCAGCACCGTTGGCGATCATGGTCTCCTTCTTGGCGTTCTCATCCAGGATCTCCTTGGCGACGACGATCTGGCCCTTGCGCTCAAACTGGAAGGCGACGGAGCCGGAGGTGCCCAGGTTGCCACCAGCGTGGGAGAAGGCGGAACGGACATCAGCGGCGGTACGGTTGCGGTTGTCGGTCAGGCAGTCGACGTAGACGGCGACACCGGCGGGACCGTAGCCCTCGTACACGATGTTCTCGTAGACGGCGGCGTCAGCACCCGAACCAAAAGCCTTGTCGATAGCGGACTTGATCTTGTCCTTAGGCATGGACTGAGCCTTGGCCTTGGCAACGGCAGCGGCGAGGCTGGCGTTGTTCTCGGGCAGCGGGTCACCGCCGAGACGGGCAGCAACAGTGATGTTGCGGCTGAGCTTGGAGAAGAGGGCGGAACGCTTGGCGTCCTGCGCGCCCTTACGATGCTTGGTTGTGGCCCACTTAGAGTGTCCGGACATACGTGTCTCCTATCGGTTTCGACCTAAAGCCCAGCGCAGATGCTCGGGCAATATAAACAAACGTCGTTATGATATACCTACTAGCCTGCGAGATAAACCCCAAAATGAAGGCGTCGTGATGATGTCCCCTTTGGTGCAAAGAAACCTGACCCCAATGCACCAAGTTAGGACCAGAGGAAGTCGCTGCGGGTGACGGTGGCGCCGATGGCGAAGGGCATGCAGGCGATGACCGGATACAGGTAGCGCATGTAGGTCGAGCCGTTGCACGGACCAATCAGGCACACGGCGAGCACGCCCAACAGCGGCACCCAGATCGCCAGCGCACGCCATGAATGACGACGCAGCAGGTAGACCACCACGGCAATCATGATCCACACATAGGTGGCCGAGCTCATGGTGAGCGAAATAAACGGGATGCGCTGCACCGCCACACGGTACAGATTGATCAGGTGGTCGCACCAGCGCACCACGTTGCTGTCAACCGGATGGAAGTCGAAGTACTTGAGGTTGTCGGGACGCGCCATGATCTCGGCACTACGCGCCGTGCTGTAGACCCAGGCATCGCGGGCACTCGGATAAAAGTAGCCGTAATAGTTATTGATGAGCGCCGAGATATAGCACTCGGGATCCTTTTTGAACATCTGCGCCCAGACCTCAAAATAGGCCTTGATGTCCTCCTGCGAGGCGTACTCGTTAAAGCAGTTCTTGACGGCATCGGACTTGTCAGGGTTGTAGCGGCGGCCCAGGTTCTCGTACTTGAGCACGCGATCGATCACGACGCGCTCCTCGTCGGTCACCAAGCCGTCGCAAGGAGCCTCCGCGATAGTGCCGTCCTCCTTTACCGTGGGGTTGACACCCGAGTTGAGGCCATCGTGCTTTTGAACGAAACGAGCCGTCTGCTGGAACGGAATCGAGAGAATTTCGCGCTTGGAGCCGGGCGTGATGTCGTGCGCCGGCATAAAGACCTTGGTGAAGTACATATTAGAGGCAAGGCAGAGTACGAGCACCGCGAGGACGCCAACCCAGCGGAAGCGCGGCGTGGCGCATGAGACCGCGGTGCCCGTCTGCTTAGCCGCACGACGAGCGACATGTACATCCCATGCGCAAAACGCCGCCGCAATCACGCAGGCCGCCAACGGAAAGACCAGGCCGCCATTGCGCAAAAACGTGGAACCCATGGCAGCCAGCGCAAGCAACAGCCAGTCGTGGCGCGCAAAGAGCACGGGGGCTTTCTCGCCCGCCCGCTCGACATTGGCATCACGACGGGGCAAGCCACATGCCACGAGCTTGACGGTCTGTACCAGCAGCACCAAAAACGCGTCGGCAAAGAGCACGTCTTTGGTGAGCAGGGCCGCGTAGTTAGAGAACATCGGCATAAACGCAAAGAACAGCAGGATCGCACCGCGAACCGGCAGGCTCACGCCCAGTTTGCGCAGCGACGAAATGGAATAGGCCATGCAGGCAGCCGTGATGACAAATTGAGCGCAGGTATAGATGATGAGGCCCGCGTTAGCGCTGTTGAACAGCGAAAGCCCCAGCTGCACGCACGAGCCGATGATAGCCGTGTGCACGACCGGGTGATGCCCGTTGAGCAGGACATTGGGGTTGAGCAGGCGCAGGTAGTCGCTCGTGCCGTTGGGATAGTTGAACCACTGGCGAATCTGCGCACCCGTATCTCCCATAAAAAGGCCGGGCAGCGAAGCGATGAGCGTGGGCGCCCAGGCGATCATAAGCACCAGGAAGGGCCCGGCAAAGGGATGGGCCGAGAGCACGGCGTGAGCCACACGCCATACGCGGCCAAAGTGCGCTTCGGAAAACGGAATGCGCCGAGAGCTCAGCCAATCTAGACACTCAAAAGCCAGGTAGAAGGCAACGATCGCCAAGAGCATCCAGCCCGCGCCGCCAATCCAGGCACAGATGATGCGGGCCTTGTCGCCAAGAACAATCTCGGCCGAGTCGGTGAGGTCGTAGCTGCGGCCGAACACCATGCAGATGGCGAAAAACAGCGACGGCAGAATGATCGACGGGCGCCAGGTGTCGCCACGGCCAAAGAATACGTAGCGAAACGGCAGCGTGAGCAGGCAGGCAAGCGCAAGCAGCATGACCGCGTCGGTATGGCCGGCAAACGAGAGGAGCACCTCGTAGCACACGTACAGCATGCCCGAGGCTTTGGGGTCAATCGCCAAGACTGCGTTGCTCGAGACCGGCGCGGGATCGATGGAAAACGCCGTGGTCGCCAACAGCGCGAGCAGAAATGCGATGAGCGTCTGCTTGGCGGGGTAGCGCTTAAACCAGACGATGCGGGCAGCGTCGCGCGCAGCCGTTGTGGAGAGGTCGGAATCCTTCACAGTCCGAAAGCCTTTCTAGAAACCTGCCAAAAAGGGACAGGTTTATTTTGGCAGGTTTTATCTGGGGAAACGTTACGGTTCTGTCATCGTTGCCTAGCAAAACCACCACAAAGGTGCCTGTCCCCTTTGTGGTGGTATGTGGCGGTTAGGCGTCGAGATAGATGCGCTGGGGACGGTTGCGGTGACGGGCAAAGATGATGAGCGCCAGGCCCGCAATTACGAGTGGCAGGCTCAGCAGCTGACCCATGGTGATGACGCCGCCCAGCAGATAGCCCAGCTGGGCATCGGGCACGCGCACAAACTCAACGAGAAAGCGGACGATGCCGTACCCCATCACGAACACGCCCATAAACGTGCCCTGGGGCAGCAGCGGCTTTTTGCGGCTGAGCACCTGCAAAATACAGAAGAGCACGACGCCCTCTAGGAATGCCTCATAGAGCTGGGAAGGATGGCGCGGCATATCGCCCGCGGTGCCGCCAAAGACCACACCCCAAGGCAGATCGGTCGGCTTACCCCACAGCTCGCCGTTGACGAAATTGGCACAACGGCCCAGGCATAGGGCCAGCGGGGCGCCGATCACGGCAAGGTCGGCGACGGTCCAGGCGTCGAGCTTATACATGCGGCACACGATGATGCCGCCCAAGATGCCGCCCACCAGGCCGCCGTGGAAGCTCATGCCGCCCTCGTTGGTGGCAAAGATCTCGAGCGGGTGGGTCCAATAGTAGCCATCGCCGTAAAAGACGACGTAAAACAGGCGCGCGCCGATGATGAGGCCAAAGACCGCGCCGACCACGACGCTCGTCAGGTCATCGATCGTAATGTCGAAGCCCCAACGACGCTGCGTGCGGTACATAACGACCGCCGTGAGCAGAGCACCGACCACGTAGGCCAGGCCGTACCAGTAGATGGTGATGGGGCCCGCCGAGATCGCGACGGGATCAAGCATATGGTAGAGGTCGTTGAGCATATCGATCCCCCTGCTCCCTGCATACAAATGCGGCCGCGGGCCTTACGCTCGCAGCCGCATATTTGGGCGTAACGTCTATGCGAAGCGTACCGTCCGCAGCTTTCGCATCTTAGAACGGCGCGTACTCGTCGTACAGGTCCTCGGCCTCGCCGGAAGCATTGACCTGCTCAACGCGGGTAACGCCGGGCACATGCTCCTTCAGGATGCGCTCGATACCCATGGAAAGAGTTAGCGAGCTCATGGGGCAGCCGGCGCAGGCGCCCTGCAGCTCCAACTTGACAACACCCTCGTCGTCGACGCCCACATACTCCATATCGCCGCCATCGGCCTGCAGGTTGGGGCGAATCTCTTCAAGAACCTTCTTAAGCAGCTCTTCGTTAACAGCCACAGGGGCTCCTTTCTCACAATAACGCGGGCACGCCCGCGGACAGGGGCTATGTTACTACAGCCATGTACCCGCTTAGGCGCCAGCCATGCGTGCGGACACGACTTTCACGAGCAGTCAATTTGGGACGGGGCTCTTTTGGCTGTTTTGCCGCCAGCTGGCGTTGGCACGCGCTACTGCCGAGCCTGTCCCCCGGTACCAATCTGGACATCGACGATGACCTGGCGGTAGCTGATGCCGCAGGAGTCGAGAATGCGGCGGCTGATACGGCCGTCATCGGTGTCGGCATATTTATTGTCCAGGTAGACGACCTCGCCCACGCCCACCTGCGCCAGGATCTTGGCGCAGTCGTGGCACGGGAACAGCGTGACGTAAACCGTGGAACCCTCGAGGTCCTTGAGCGAGCCACGGTAGTTGAGCACGGCGTTGGCCTCGGCATGGACCACGTAGTTGTGCTTGTCCTGCAGCGGGTCATCGCTCGTACCCCACGGGAAAAAGTCGTCGTTGAGCGCCGAGGGCGTGCCGTTGTAACCCACCGAAAGGATGCGGTGGTTGGTGCTGGCGATGCACGCTCCCACCTGCGTGTTGGGGTCCTTGCTGCGGCGCTGCGCGGCGATGGCCACGCTCATAAAGAACTCGTCCCAGCTAATAACGTCGCGGCGCTTGCCCGACGCGGTTTGATGAAGATCGTCCGACATGGCAGACA
The DNA here is from genome assembly GCA_905194545.1 of Coriobacteriaceae bacterium. Lineage (GTDB taxonomy): Bacteria > Actinomycetota > Coriobacteriia > Coriobacteriales > Coriobacteriaceae > Collinsella. The sequence continues at coordinate 39,160 of CAJJSS010000017.1, forward strand.
CCTCCGCAATCGCAATAGTTTGGCCCATTGTAGCAGGTGAAAGGTAGGGGCGCTTATCCCACCAGCCCCTCGCCCTACGCGCAGCGGGGCTTTTGGTTGATGCGGTAGAGCTCGGCGAGACCCCGCAACGTCAGCGCGTCGTCTACCGTCAGGCTATGGCCGACCAGCGCCGCAAGTGCCTCGGCATCGTCGCCGGTAATGACGATGGGCACATCGCCCTCCCCCGCGGCCTTGGTCGCGCGCATCTCGGCAAGCACCATGTCGAGCATTCCGTCGATGCGGGCTACCTCGCCCAAAACCACACCCGAGCGCATGGCCTCGCGCGTGTTGCGTCCGATGACGTGCGTTGGCGCCGAGGGCTCAACCTGGGGTAGGCGCGCTGCTGCCGCCGAAAGCGAACGGGCGCCGAGGGCCAGGCCTGGCGCGATAACGCCGCCCACAAAGGTACCGTGCACGTCGATGACCTCGATATTGGTCGTCGTGCCCAGGTCAATCACGATGCACGGCGAGCCGTAGACGGCGCGGGCCGCCACGGCATCGGCGATGCGGTCGGGGCCGATCTCGGCCGGATCGTCGTAGTGCACGGGTATGCCGGTCTTAAGTCCCGGCCCCACGGTGAGCACGCGCCCCGTGCAGGTGCGGGAAAGTGCCGCCTTCCACGGGCGCTCGAGCGCCGGGACTACACAGCTCAGCACGGCCGCGGCGGGTGCAAGCACCCCGGGCACACCTGCATCGGCGGCGAGCGCGCCCATGACCTGCATAAGTCGCATGCGCGCTTCGTCGGCCGTAATGCTCGACGGCGTCGTGATCTCGCATGTCGCAAGCGGACATTCCTGCGCCGCGGCCGAATCCTCTGCAAACAGGCCAAAGCGAATGAACGTGTTGCCCACGTCGACCGTCAATATATATGCGCACCCATTAAGCATCGTCGGCGCTCCTTTCGTCTGCCCAGCAGTATATCCCGATGATTATTCTGGGACGGGGATTTAAAAATCATTGCGTACCTGATGATTTTTAAATCCCCGTCCCAGAATAATCATCCTTCGGCTTCGTTTGGGATAGCTAAAAAAGCCCAGTCCCAAATTAACTGCCGTGCCGCTATACTGGTGCGCGGTCGTTTGCGAGTTCACGCGGCGACCCTTGGTAACCCGACTTCCCGCGCCGTATCCGTAACGGCGCTCCCGGGGGAAGCGGATATACGCAAAGGAGTTTTATATGAGCAATCCCTCGAACCGCGCTTCGATGCGCGGGCAACTCACGCTGCGCGGCGTCGTCATCGGCGTCCTTGGCTGCGTGATCATCACGGCAAGCTCGGCCTACACGGCCCTCAAGATGGGTGCACTCCCCTGGCCGATTATTTTCGCTGCCGTCATCTCGCTGTTCTTCCTGAAGCTCATGGGTGACGCCAGCCTCAACGAGGCCAACGTCACCCACACCATCATGTCCGCGGGCGCCATGGTCGCCGGCGGCCTGGCGTTTACCATCCCGGGCGCCTGGATGCTGGGCTATGCCGACCAGATCAGCTGGCTCGACATGTTTATCGTGGCACTCGCCGGCACCATCTTGGGCCTGCTGGCAACGGCGCTCATCCACCGCCACTTTATCGTGGACGCCGCGCTGGAGTTTCCCACCGGCAATGCCGCAGCTCAGACACTGCGCGCCACCGAGGCCGGCGGCAAGACCGGCAAGCAGCTCTTTGGCTCCATGGCCATCGCAGGCATCTACAGCGTGCTTCGCGACGCTCTGGGCGTGGTGCCCAGCATGCTGTGCACGCTCAATATCCCCGGCGTGACCTTTGCCATCTATAACTCGCCCATGCTGCTCTCCATCGGCTTTTTGGTTGGCTTCGCCCCGGTTGCCTTCTGGTTTGCCGGCGCGCTGCTAGGTAACTTTGGCATCATCGTGGGCGGCACCGCTGCCGGTCTATTCGACGTTGTGACTGCGCAGGGCATCGTCAAATCGCTCGGCATGGGCCTCATGATGGGCTTTGGCGTCGCCGTCGTCCTCAAGGACATCCTGCCGCAGGTCGCCGGCATCGCCCGCGGCCTCGCCGCCGACAGCTCCAGCGACACCGACGAGCAGTCGCTCATCTCGGGCTCGCTTAAGCTCGACGCCGGCATCATCGGCCTGGGTACTGCCGCCATCGCCGTGATCGTCGCCATCGCGCTCGACCTTGGCCCCGTCCCGGCCGTCATCGTCACGCTGTTCACCTTTGTCACCACCATCATGAGCGCGCAGAGCTGCGGCCAGACGGGCATCGACCCCATGGAGATCTTCGGCCTCATCGTCATGCTCATCGTGGCTGCCTTCGCACAGATCGCCCAGGTCAAGCTGTTCTTTATCGCCGGCATCGTGGCCGTGGCATGCGGCCTTGCGGGCGACGTCATGAACGACTTTAAGGCCGGCGCCGTGCTGGGCACCAATCCGCGTGCGCAGTGGATCGGCCAGGCCATCGGCGGCATCGTGGGCGCCCTGGTCGCCGCTGCCGTCATGGTCGCGCTTGTCACCGCCTATGGTCCGGATGCTTTCGGCCCCGACAAGAGCTTTGTGGCCGCGCAGGCAAGCGTCGTCGCCACCATGGTCTCGGGCATCCCGAGCGTGCCGTGGTTCGCAGGCGGCTTTATCGCCGGCATCGTCATGTACTGGCTCGGCATTCCGGCCATGATGATCGGCCTGGGCGTGTACCTGCCGTTCTACATGTCACTCACGGCATTCCTGGGCTCCTGTATCAAGCTCGCCTACGACAAGTGGTCCGCCCACCGCGACGCCACAGCTGGTCTTTCTGACGAGGAGATGGCTGCCAAGGACGCCGCCTTCCAGGAACAGGGCTTGGTCGTTGCCAGCGGCCTGCTCGGCGGCGAGTCCATCGTCGGCGTTATCCTGGCGTTTGTCTCCGTGGGCTTAAGCCTGCTGGGCTAAGCTGAGCAGCTGCTCGACAGCAACCATATTGTCTACGATTTGCCCGGTCGGTAGCTTTCGCGGCTACCGACCGGGCTTTTTGATACCAACGCAAAGAAAGGCCGGCGCGCTGCGTATGACAGCGCGCCGGCCTTATCGGTTTAGCTATCGAAGCGTTCCTGCTATGAACCGAAGTTCGTTGCAGAATCTACGCTCGAAACGCTACATCTGCTTGCGGCGACGATCGCCCAGCGTCACACCCGCAGCCACGAGTGTAATACCGCCGATAACGAAGACCTCGCCCGCAAGCGCAGAGTCATCACCGGTCTGGGCGAGCGCGGCAGGCGCGGCCTGTTTCTTGGCAACGGGGGCCTTTGCAGCAGTCTGCGCAACCTGAGGCTTGGCCTGCGGCTCAGCCTTGGGATGATACTTGTCGTACTCGGCCTGCGCGGCAGCCAGGGCATCCTTGGCATCGCCAAGCTCGGCAAGCGCGGCGGCATAGGCGTCGTTGGCATCGGACAGCTTGGCATCGGCATCGCTCAGAGCAGCCTTGAGGCCAGCGGCGGCATCGACGGCGGCCTTATAGCGAGCGTAGGCAGCGTTCAACTTGACCAGCTTCTCGTTGCCCGTCGTGCCCGCGGCAAGGGATGCCTTGTGGTCGACAGCCTCAAGATCGGCCTTGAGTGCCTCGTCGTTGGCAAGCTCGGCCTTGGTCTTGACGATCTCGAGGTTCGCATCGACGACGGCTTCGTTGGCGGCCTCGAGCTGCTTCTGGGCATCGGCGACACCGGCGACGGCAGCGTCATAGGCGGCCTTGGCGTCGTCGACCACCTTCTGAGCGCCGGCGAAGCGCTCGAAGGCCTTGTGTGCGGTGGCAAGCTCGCCCTCGGCGGCCTTAGCCTTCTCCTGTGCGTCGGACAGGGCCTGCGTCTTGGCGGCAACTGCCTGCTTGGCGTCCGAAAGAGCGGTCGCGGCGTGCGCATCTGCGGCCTGAGCCTTGTCAACGTCAGCCTGGGCAGTGTCGTCGGCCTTCTTGGCCTCGCCTAGCGTGCCCTGCTTGTTCGCAAGGTCCGTATTGGCGGCATCGCGCTTGGCGGTAAGGTCCTTGACCGAAGCAGTGGCGTTGTCATACGCCTCATTGGCCTGATCGGACTTTGCCTTGGCGGCATCGCGGGCGCTGCGAGCCTTCGCCTTGTGAGCAGCGGCATCGGCTGCCTTCGTCTTGCTGTCAGCAAGCGCGGCGTTTGCCTTATCGAGAGCTGCCTGGGCAGTAGCGGCCTTGCTCTTGGCGGCATCGAGGTTCTGCTTGAGGGACTCGATGTCGATTCCGCCGAGTGCGTCCTTCGCGGCGTCGTATGCCGTCTTCGCGGCGGCGGTGCCGGACTTGGCCTTCTCGTACTCGCCCTTGGCGGTGTTCATGTTCACATCTGCTGCGGTGAAAGCGTCCTGGGCGGCATCCTGCCCGTTTACAGCTGCGAAGTAAGCTTCCCTAGTAGTTCCAAAGTTCTTCTGCGCCTCGGCGAGCTTGCCCTGAAGCTCCTTGAGCTGCGCCTTCTGCGCCTGCGTGCCGCCAGCGTTATAGGCAGAGTCGATGTAGTCGTTCACGAGCTTCTTGAACTCGGAGACAGTGAAATCAGCCTGAGTATCATCAGCGCTGTAATCGAATACGGTTACCTCGGAATCGGTGTTCTTACCGCTACCGGTCGCGATACCGATAGCCTTCGTGCCGGCATCGATGATGTTGAGATAGTGCCCGCACTCTTTGTAGATGCTGTAGTAGTGCTGGTAGATATAGTATGAATCATATCGATGGCTCCCAAGTGCGTCACCATACTGTTCGACGTACTTATCGAATGCCTTTTTCTCCTGGGTGTAGAGACCGGTATATGGCCAGCCAAGCGTATCCTCGGTCTCGCCGCCGGTATATGCGCCGCCTCCGCCAGCAAGATTTTCGCCGTTGTCGAAGTAACAGTTCGAGTGTCCCCAGATGTTCGATGAATATGATGTATTAAGAGCGGCTGCCGCAGTCATGCGGAGGCTGACGCTGAGCGCCGACTGACCGTTCGCCTTGCGGAGGTTGTTCTGGGTGTCGAGATATGTCAGGGCGTTGCGCATCTGCTCCAAGGAAAGCGGGTTGGTGTCGCGAGACATGTCCTGATCGACGTACTGGTCATACCATTCGGCCTTGTCAGCGGCACCGGTCAGCATCGATACGGCTTCCTGGGCGTTCTTTTTCTGCGTGGCTGTGAACTGGCTGCCGTCGCTAATATAGTTCATGAAGCCGAGTATACCTTGGCTGATGACTTCCTGGTCAACGGTCATGTTGGACTTGAGCTCAGCAATCTGCTGCTCAAGAGCCTCAACCTGGACATTAGCAGCGTCATAAGCCTTTTCCGCGGCGTTCGAAGCAGCGCAGGCTGCCTCCCACTCGCTGCGCTTCTGCTTGCGAACTTCGACAAGCTTATCGTACTCCGCCTTCTTGTCGGCCTCGGTCTGCTGGGCCTGCTCGTATGCCGTCTTCGCGGCGTCACGCTTACTGGCCGCGTCCTTGTACTCCTTGTTTGCCGCATCGTATGCAGACTGGACAGATGCCACAGCAGCGTTGGCGGCGTTGGCCTTCTCCTGCGCGGCAGCGACGGCAGCCTGGGCGGCCTGCAGATTTGTCTGTGCGGTGGCGTCGGCATCCGTCGCGGCATTGAGCTCCGCCTGCGCGGTCTTGAGCTCACCAGCAGCAGCTTTCTTGGCGGCCTCAAGCGCACTCAGGTCAACACCCGTACCCGAGACGGCAGCATCGAGCGCGGCCTGCGCCTGGTTGAACTTCTGCTGGGCGTTATCGCGCGCGGTGGTTGCGGCTGCGAGAGCAGCGGCAGTCTCCTGCTTCTTGGCCTGGGCAGTCGTCAAAGCCGCCTCGGTATTCTGCTTTTCCTGCTGGGCGCTGGCCTCGGCAGCCTTGGCCTGGTCCAGATTGGCCTGTGCAGTAGTAACGGCCTTATTGGCGTCATCGAGCTTTGCCTGCGCGTCCTCGACGGCCTTCTTGGCGGCCTCGTACTCGTCCATACCCATGGCCTCGAGCTTGGCCTGGGCATCGTCGAGGGCCTTCTTGGCCTCATCCTGCTTTGCCTTGGCGTCCTTGAGCGCCTGGGTCTTATCCTCGACACTCTTGTTGGCTTGATCGAGCTGATCGTTCAGGTCGCCCAGCTTCTTCTGCTGCTGCTCGGTCTTTTCGACGGCGGCTTTGAGCTCGTCAATCTTCTCCTGGAGCGCGGCGACTTCTGCTGCGTTCTGCTCGATTTCGTTGTCGCTCACAGCCTGCGAGGCCTGATTCTTTTGCTGCTGCGCCTGCTTTTGAGACTGGCCCGCCGCATCGGCGTTCTTCTGGGCGGCATCGTAGGCGGCCTGAGCGTCCTTGAGCTGCTTTGCCGACTCCTCGGCCAGCTGGGCAGCCGTCTTTACGACCGCTTGGTTACCGGCGGCAACGGTGTTCTCTACAGAACTACCCCCCCCCTGAACAGAATCGCCGTTATCGGTTGACGGTGCGGCGATTGCCGCCAGCGGCGACATAAGCGGCTGAGCAATGAGGCCCGCCGTCAAAACGGTTGCGACGGCGCGGTTAGCAACGCCCTTGACGTTGACAGTCTTGGCCCGAGGCCCAAAGTGTTGTGGACTGTAGTTTGCCATGGCTTTCTCCCTTTGACACGGATGTATCCATACGCTTCAAACTGTAGGTGCCGATTTTTGAATTCTGTTGCGCAACATTGGTCACCAGCGGATTTTTTGAAACTCGCACTCTCGTGCTTCACAATTTCGTCACATATGTAGGAGCTGGTGCATCATATTATTGCGGGATCAAATTGAACCTGTGATTTGCATTTGCTCCCGCGTCATCCGCCCTATCGGATTCCGCATCCAACAGACACCTCGTCCGCCACGGTGTAGAGTTAGGACAACGGGCGCGTTGCGCGGCCCGCGCTGGAACGAGGTGGACATGGAACTCGACAAGCAACAGATCGAACGACTGCGCGAGCGTCATCATCGTCGTCACGGTATACGCCCTGCACACAGCGAGGCCATGGAGAATGCCACCCGTTTCCTTAAGCAGGCGTTCAACATTCGCGAGGGACGCGCGCCCTATCACGTGATTCGCAAGCGTTTTGTAAACGGGGCGCGCCTGACTGGCACTCACCTGTGCATCCTCATCATCGCGATGTTAATCGCAAGTATTGGCCTCGATATCGATTCGGACATCGCCATCGTGGGCGCCATGCTCATCTGCCCGCTTATGGGATCGGTCCTTGCCATGGCATATGGCATCGCCACGCTCGACCGCGAGATTACCGTCGAAGCCGTCGCCGGCCTTGCGCTGCAAATGGCCTTTTGCCTGGTCACATCCACGTTGTACTTTAAGCTCTCGCCCCTTGGCGCCACCACAGCCGCCATTATCGACAACTCGACGCCCACCGTGTGGGACCTCGCCGTCGCGCTCGCCGGCGGCTTTGCGGGCGGCCTAGGCAACTCACGCGACCAGGAGCCCGCAACGCTCATCGCCGGCGTGGCCGTGGCGACCGCGCTCATGCCGCCCCTGTGCGCGGCGGGCTATGGCATCGCCATCGCAAGCGGGTCGCTGTTTCTCTCGGCGCTTTACGAGTTTGGCATCAACGTCGTCTTTATCGCGCTGGCGGCCGAAGCCGTACTACTTCTTTTGCGCGTGCCGCTCAAGCGTGACCTCAACGGCGACGGCATTGTGACCGCCGAGGAAAATGCCGAGGTCGACGAGCTGTCGCGCAAAGTGCGCCGCCGCATCATCGTGGACACGATCATCTTTGCCATCCCCTGCATCGTTATGACCGCGGGGTCCATTGGCTCGGCGCAGGCCGGCGTACAGGACGGCTACGGCGTCACCGAGACCACACGCGAGCTTGCCGCGGTGCTGCCGGGCTTTAAGGATTACACCGTCGCCGTCGAGACCTCGGCTACCGAGGGCGAGGATGAGGGCATCGTCGAGCGCGAGATTGTCGCCCACGTGACGACAAGCGAGGCGCTCGGGGCACACGACCGCCACGTCGCCCGCAAACTCATCGACCTCAACGTGCCCGAGCTCGATCGCGTGGAGTTCGATGTGAAGTGATGCCGGCGCGGGATGAATGCTCGCACGGACGCAAGTTACGACGAGGCGCAGACGCGACACGAATACGAGCAAAAAGCGGGGGCGTAGTTCATGACCGCGCCCCCGCTCGCTGTTTTATTGCTGTGAATCAGACGTCCGCATCGACATCGCCAGACTCCACCGTAAACGCCGGATCGGTGCTCACAAGATAAAATCGGGTCACCTTAGTATTTCTAATTAGGTAAATCTGCCCCTGATTGCGTCGGCGTGACAAGTACGCCACGTGGACCGTACCGAATTCTTCACCGTTTTCCTTCTTTAATATCAGGATGTTGGGGTCATCCGTACGCTTAAACTGCCCGTCTGTGCAGATTCCGTCTTGGTCGACCAGCTGCCATCGACAGTTGTCCTCCTCAAGAAAAGCCAGGGTTTCCCGACTCGTTTTGTCATCCCGATAGTAACCATCAATGGCAAAGCCTTCGGAAGCACATTCCTGCATATAGGATGTTTCTCGACTTATAGCAAACATCCCCGTAGCGCCCAGGAGCACAGCCAGGCAGACCACTGCAAGGGTTATCGAAATAGCACGGCGACCCATGTTAGCCCAACCGATAGTTATTTAACGGAGCGCGAAACATACCTGGAACCTCCGATATCAGGGGGAACGTCACCTATGGCCTGCCGGCAATCATATGTTTCCAACATCAAACCATATGGTTACAACTCGTTGGAGATAGGTTCCATGAACGGACGATAATTTGCGGCGAACGGCTACATATATTCATTATCTCAGGGTTCTGGAGGCAATTTTTGGTGCCACCGAGACGTTGTTTTCGGAAGTATGCGGCAAATTCCGGAGCCCTCGAGCACACCCCGGTTTTTCACCAATAAAACCGCAGGTACAAAGCTTGGGCATATCCAGTGTGCTCGGCCTATTCAAATTTTGCCGCATACTTCCGAAATCCGAGTCCGCTGAAGGCGCCTGCAACGCTATTTACGCAACATATGTGCAATAAAAACGGGTGGCAGCCGGTACGGCTACCACCCGTTTGTCTCATATCCAGCACAAAGCAGGCCAGTTACTTCTTAATGCCGCGTCCCAGGCGCTCGGCGACCGATACCACGGCCTCCTCGCTGGCCGGCCCGCAGCTCACACAGCCGTCATGAGCACGCATCTGGCCGGTGACCTCGTCCATCGCGAGCGGCGCCACCTTCTCGAGCTTAAAGCCCTTACCGGCGCGCATGTTCTCCTTGGCCACACTGATCATGAGCTTAATACGGTTGAGCTGGTTGACCTCGGATGCACCGGGGTCGTAGTCCACCGCGACGATGTTGCTCTCGGGGTGCTGACGGCGCAGCTCCTTGATCACGGCCTTACCCACCACATGGTTAGGCAGGCACGCGAAGGGCTGCGTGCAGATGATGTTGGGCGCGCCATGGTCAATCAGGTCGAGCATCTCGGCCGTGAGCAACCAGCCCTCGCCCATGTTGTTGCACACCGAAAGCACCGTGCGGGCCTTGTCGGCCATGGTGCCGATGCGCTCGGGCGCCTCAAAGCGGCGGGACTTCTCGAGCAGCTCTTCCACCGGCGTGCGCATCCAGTCCACGAGCTTGATGAGCGCCTGCATACCAGCGCGCGTGGTAGCAGAGCTTCCCAGCTCGTCCTTCTGCAGCTCGGCGTTGCTCATGGAGTACAGGAAGAAATCGAGCAGGCCCGGCACCACAGCCTCGCAGCCCTCGCGCTCAATGACATCGACCACGTGGTTGTTGGCTGTGGGATGGAACTTGACCAGAATCTCGCCGACCACGCCCACGCGCGGCTTGGTGCCCTCGCCCACGAGCGGCATGGTGTCGAACGCGCGGATGGCCTCGCGGCACAGCTTGGTGTAGTTGTGGCGGTTGAACTTAGGCGCCAGCTTGCGAGCGCGCGCCATGTACTCCTCGTAGAGTGCGTTCGCCGCACCGGGCGTGGCCTCGTACGGGCGGCAACGATAGAGCATCTGCATCATCACGTCGCCAAAGAGCACCGCGTAAACTGCCTGCTTAAGCAGCGCCGGCGTCAAATTAAAGCCAGGGTTGTCCTCGCCGAGCGCCACTGCCGAAAGCGAGATCACCGGAATCTCGGGGTGGCCGCTCTCGCGCAGGGCCTTGCGAATGAGCGCGATGTAGTTGGTAGCACGGCAGCCGCCGCCGGTCTGACTGATGACCACGGCCGTCTTGGACAGGTCGTACCGACCGCTCTCGATGGCCTCCATGATCTGACCCGTTACCAGAATCGACGGGTAGCAAATGTCATTGTTCACATAGCGCAGACCGGCCTCGACGGCATCGTGGTCGGTCGAGGGCAGCAGCTCCAAGTTGTAGCCGGCACCGCGGAACACCTCTTTGACCAGGTCAAAGTGGATCGGCGCCATCTGCGGGCACAGGATGGTATAGCCCTCGTCGCGCATCTGCTCGGTAAAGGGCACCTTGGGCCACGCGGTCGAAGCACTCTCGCGCTGTGCCTCGAACGTGTACTTGCGGCCCGCGAACGCGGGGGCATCCGTGGAGGGCGCCACCGGCGCGGCATCGCCCTGCTCGTAGGCCTCGCCCACAGCCGTGGCCTCGGCCAAGCGCTCGGCCTCCTGGTCCTTGAGTGCCGCCATGAGCGAGCGGATGCGAATGCGCGCGGCGCCCAGGTTGGACACCTCGTCGATCTTGAGCACGGTGTAGATCTTGCCACTGGCCTCCAGGATCTCCTGCACCTGATCGGTGGTCAGGGCATCGAGGCCGCAGCCGAAGGAATTGAGCTGGATCAGGTCCAGGTCGTTGCGCATCGTCACAAAACGGGCCACGGCGTACAGGCGACTGTGGTACATCCACTGGTCGACGACGCGAATCGGACGCTCGGGCTTTACCAGATGCGCGAGCGAATCCTCGGTAAAGACCGCAAAGCCAAAGCTCGAGATAAGCTCGGGCAGGGCGTGGTTGATCTCGGGGTCGTTGTGGTAGGGACGACCGGCGAGCACGATGCCGTGACCGCCGTGGTCCTCGACCCACTTAAGAGCCTCCTCGCCCATGGTCTGGATGTCCTCGTGGAAACGCGCATCGGCCTCAAAGGCAGCGTTGACAGCGGCATCGACCTCGGAGCGCGTGATCTTGGGCCCACGCACGCGACCGCGACCGGCTTGCGCATCGGCCACGCGGTCGACGGCGAGCACCTGGTACAGACGGCGCTTGAGCTCGGTCTTGTCATGATAGGGCACAAACGGGTACAGGAACTCGATATTCTGCTCGCGAATCTCATCGATATTGAGCGCCAACGCCGTGGGGTAGCTCATGACGATGGGGCAGTTGTAACAGTTGCCAGCCGTCGGATCCTCCTTGCGCTCCCAGCGCACGCACGGCATCCAGATAAAGTCGACGTCACGGTCGATAAGGTTCATCACGTGGCCGTGGCTCATCTTGGCCGGATAGCACACGCTCTCGGACGGCATGGACTCGATGCCCGCCTGGTAGGTCTTCTTGCTCGACTGGTCGGACAGCTGCACGCTAAAGCCCAAGCGCGTAAAGAACGCATGCCAGAAGGGGTAGTTCTCGTACATGTTGAGTGCACGCGGGATACCCACGGTGCCGCGCGGGGCCTCGTCGGGGCTCAGCACCTCGCGGTTAAAGAGCAGCTCGTTTTTCTTTTTGAAGAGGTTGGGGGCCTCGGTCTTCTGCTTTTTGTGGCCGGCGCCCTTCTCGCAGCGGTTGCCGGTAATGAAGCGCCTGCCGCCGCCAAAGTCGTTGACGGTGAGCTGGCAGTTGTTGGAGCAGCGACCGCAGCGGACGTGCTTTTGCGTCACGGTGAGGTGCGCGATGTCCTCGGCAGAAAGAATGGTCGAGGTGCCGTCGGCGCCGGCGCGATCGCGGGCGAGCAGGGCCGCGCCGTAGGCGCCCATGCAGCCGGCGATGTCGGGACGCACGGCATGAACGCCGGTGAGCTGCTCAAACGCGCGCAGCGTGGCATCGGACATAAAGGTGCCGCCCTGGACGATCACCTGGCTGCCGATCTCCTTGGGGTCGCGCAGCTTAATGACCTTGAACAGGGCATTCTTAATGACGGAATAGGACAGGCCGGCCGCGATGTCGCCCACTGTGGCGCCTTCCTTTTGCGCCTGCTTGACGCGCGAGTTCATAAAGACCGTGCAGCGGCTACCCAGGTCGACGGGAGCCTTGGCATGGATGGCGGCGTCGGCAAACGCGCGCACGTCCATGTTCATGGACACGGCAAAGCTCTCGATAAAGCTGCCGCAGCCCGACGAGCAGGCCTCGTTGAGCATAATGTGCTCGATGACGCCGTCCTTCACGCGCAGGCACTTCATGTCCTGGCCGCCGATGTCCAGGATAAACTCGACACCGGGCAGGAATGCCTTGGCGCCGCGCAGGTGCGCGACGGTCTCGATCTCGCCGGAATCGGCCTTGAGGGCCTCGATGAGCAGCGCCTCGCCGTAGCCCGTGGTGGTCACGTGGCCGATGGTGCAGCCGGCAGGGATGTGATTGTAGAAATCGGCCATGATGACCTTGGCCGTGCCCAGGATGTCGCCGTTGTTGTTGCCGTACCAGGTGTGCAACAGCTGGCCGTCCTCGCCCACGAGCGCGGCCTTCATGGTGGTGGAGCCGGCGTCGATACCGATGAACACGCGGCCGGTGTAGCCGTCGAGCTTACCCTTGGGGACGACTTCCTGGTCGTGGCGGTTCTTGAACTCGGCAAAGTCCTCGTCGGTGGCAAAGAGCGGATCCAGGCGCTCGACCTCGGCACCCTGCGTGTCACCCAGGCTGTCGATGGCCTCGATAAGCTGCGGGAACGTGCTGAGCTTGTTGGACTCGTGCGCCATGGCAGCGCCGCTCGCCACAAACAGGTGGGCGTTTTGGGGCACAATGCGGTGCTCCTCGTCCAGGTTGAGCGTGAGGTAGAAGCGGTGGCGCAACTCGGAGAGATACTGCAGCGGGCCGCCCAGGAAGGCGACGTTACCGCGAATGGGACGGCCGCACGCCAGGCCCGAGATGGTCTGGGTCACGACGGCCTGGAAGATGGAAGCGGCGACGTCCTCGGGGCGGGCGCCCTCGTTGAGGAGCGGCTGCACGTCGGTCTTGGCAAAGACGCCGCAACGGCTGGCGATGGGATAGATGGTGGTGGCGTTGGCCGCGAGCTCGTTGAGGCCGCTCGCGTCGGTGTGCAGCAGAGTGGCCATCTGATCGATGAACGCGCCCGTGCCGCCGGCGCAGCTGCCGTTCATCCGGACTTCGGTGCCGTTGGTCA
>CAJJSS010000018.1:0-50658 GCA_905194545.1 Coriobacteriaceae bacterium
ATGCTGCAGGGGCCTGCGATGACGGCAAAGTTTCCGCCGCCGATCTTGACGCCGTGGCCGCAGTCGATGACGGAGTCCTCGGGGTGGAACTTGCGGTTGGCGCGCTTGAACGGCTCGGAGACGCGCTGCACGCGCTCGACGACATCCATGGACTCGAGCAGGAACGGGTCGATCTTGGTCGTATCGCCCACCAGGCCGATGATCGTCTCATTCTCGCCGCGCGAGACATCGGTCTTCAGGCCCTTTTTCTCAATCCAGCTGACGATATGGCTGACGGCCTCGTCGCTGGCGCTCTCTTTTAAAATTGCAATCATGGTGTGCCTCTCACCTCGATGGATAACCCTTGCAAAAACGGCCCGCATCGCGAGCCGTGTACATATGGTGCATGAGAGTTTATACTATCTGACTCGCTTTTGCCTTCTAAAGTGGGCCGTTGAGCCGCGTCTTCCTCGGAATTGCAAAGCTTTTTCTTTTATTTTGATAGCCCGTGGTGCACTTGGGTATAATGCCAAACGTTGGCCCTATTAGCTCAGGGGATTAGAGCGTCTGCCTCCGGAGCAGAAGGCCGTTGGTTCGAATCCAACATGGGGCACCATCGAACGTGAGACCGTCCGAACCTCGCATGGTCCGGGCGGTTTTTCTTATACCGACGCGACGTGATGGGACGTGGTATGGCAGCAACGGATATCGAGCGCGGACTCTCGACCGCCGAGGTCGAGGAGCGCATCGCCGCCGGTAAGATCAACCGCAACATGGAGCTCAAGACCAAGTCGGTCAAAGAGCTCATCATCGAGAACCTCTGCACGCTGTTCAATTTGATCAACGTGATCTTGGCGTTCCTGGTCATTTTGACCGGTTCGTTTAAGAATCTGACGTTCCTGTTCGTGGTGTTCCTCAATACCGCTATTGGCGTCATTCAGTCCATGCGTTCCAAGAAGATGGTCGATAAGCTCACGCTGCTGACCTCCAAGAAGGCCATCGCGGTGCGCGACGGCTCCGAGGTGGAGCTCGACCTGGACCAGATCGTGCTCGACGACATCATCCGCCTGGGGCGCGGCGACCAGATCCCCGCTGACGCCGTGGTGGTTTCGGGCGAGGCGCTCGTGAACGAGAGCCTGCTGACGGGCGAGAGCGATCTTATTAAGAAACAGCCCGGTTCCGAGCTCATGAGCGGCAGCTTTATCGACTCGGGTCTGCTGCGCGCCCGCGTGATCCATGTCGGCGCCGACAACTACGTGGCCAAAATTAATAACGAGGCCAAGTACGTCAAAAAGGTCAATTCCGAGATCATGAACGCGCTTAACGCCATCGTGCGCTTTGCGAGCATCATCATGATCCCGCTCGGTTTGGCGTTGTTTGCCTCGAGCGTGAGCGAGCTGTGGGATGCCGCGGGAACCCCAGGCAATAGCGCGCTTTCGTGGTGCTTCTCCGAGCTGTTGGCTGGTCATGTGCCTTCGTCGGCGCTGCTGTCCACGGTGGGCGCCCTGCTGGGCATGATCCCGCAAGGCCTGGTGCTGCTGACCTCGTCGGTGCTCGCCATCGCCACGGTGCGCCTGGCCCGCCGCAAGGTACTCGCGCAGCAGCTCTACTGCATTGAGACGCTCGCGCGCGTCGACGTGCTGTGCCTGGACAAGACGGGCACCATCACGTCGGGCCGCATGGAGGTCGAGGGTACCTATCCGCTGCCGGTCGAGGGTATGGGTGCGGGGGAGGGCGACGCCGCCGTTCCCGTCGATACCACGGTGCTCGATTTTGCGCTGGCTAACGTCGCACGTGCGACCTCGGCCGATGCCAACGAGACCTGTCAGGCGCTGCTCAACTATTACGCCGACCGTCCGGTCGAGGTGTCCGAGCCGCTGTCGGTCATTCCGTTCTCGTCTTCCAAAAAGTGGAGCGGCGCGTCGTTTGCACAGGGCTCATATGTGATGGGTGCGGCGCAGTTTGTGCTCTCTGATCGTGCGTTTGCCCAGGTCGAGAACCGTGTCGCCGAGCTTGCCGATACCTGCCGCGTGCTCGTGGTGGCGCTCGTGGACGGCTTTACGCCCGATGGCGATATGGTGGGCGAGGCCGAGCCCGTGGGCTTTGTGACCATCCGCGACGAGATTCGTACCTCGGCGGCCGAGACCATCGGCTACTTTAACGAGCAGGGCGTGACCCTCAACGTGATCAGTGGCGACGACCCGCGTACGGTGTCGTCGATCGCACGCGTGGTGGGCGTGCCGGGGGCGGATGCTTATGTGGACGCCACGACGCTCGATACGCCGGCCAAGCTCGATGCCGCAGTGGACCGCTACCATGTCTTTGGTCGTGTGACCCCGCAGCAGAAGCGCGAGCTCGTGCAGGCACTCAAGCGCCGCGAGCACACCGTGGCCATGACGGGCGACGGCGTCAACGACGTGCTGGCGCTCAAGGAGGCCGACTGCTCCGTCGCCATGGCGGCCGGCTCCGATGCCGCGCGTAACGTGGCCGAGATCGTACTTGTCGACAACGACTTTGCCTCGATGCCCGCCGTGGTGGCCGAGGGCCGTCGCTCCATCAACAACCTGCAGCGTTCGGCTTCGCTGTTCTTGACCAAGACGCTGTTCTCGATGGGCCTGGCGGCGCTGTGCATCGCGCTGCCGCCGTACCCTTTCGAGCCGATTCAGATGACGCTCATCAACTTCTTCTGCATTGGCGCGCCGGGCTTTGTCTTGGGCCTGGAGCCCAACAATGCTCGCGTGAAGGGGTCGTTCCTGACGAACGTGCTCAAGCGGGCACTGCCGGCGTCGATTGCGGTCATTTTGGCCGCGGCGCTCGATATCTTTGTGGCGCGCGTGTTTGGCTTTAACCAGCTCACGCTGTCTACGATGTGCCTGCTTACGTCGTGCGCGGCGAGCGTCAGCCTGATCTGGCGCATCTCGCAGCCTCTCACGCCCTTGCGCGTGGTGCTCTTTGTGTTTGTAGTCGCTGGCATCTTGGTGGGCGTTATCGGATTCCCGGAGCTGCTGTCTATTGCTAACCTGTCGATGGGCCAGATGGTTATCTTGGCTGTCATCGTGGTCTTTACCTGCTCGGTGTTTTTTAAGCTCGCCACGATGATGGATTCGCTCAAGCCGCGTCGTCGTCATGCCGCAACTGGTTTTGGCCGCGGTGTTCGCGTTCGCCTGGGTCGCGGTGGCGGCAAGGTGAGCTCGACGGGTTCGACGGCGGAGCGTTTTGCCAAGCGCGTCGCCGCCGACATGGCGCAGCGCCGCGAAGCTCGCACCGTTCGTGAGGCCGAGGCCCGCGCACTCGAGGGCGTGGCCCAGGCCCAGCCCAAGAAAAAGAAGCCCACGGGCGCCAAGCGCTCCCGCGTAACCAAGTCCGCCCAAGGCATCAAAGTTTCGATGCCAAGCAAAAAGAAGAAGTAGCTACGCGCCCTGGCGATGTTGAATTGGTGCCTTGCTCCTGTGGGGCCGTGGCGATGTTATGCTCTAACCTCGATTGTTTGAATTGCTTCGAAAAGAGGATGCCGTGATCTGCCCGCATTGCCTTAAGACTATCGAGGACGGCGCCTCGTTCTGCCCCTACTGCAACGCCTATGTGGGTCCGGGCGATGGTCCCGAGCACACCGAGTTTGTGTTCTGTGAGGGCTGCGGTGCCCGTCTTTCTCCGCATGATCGTACGTGCCCCAAATGCGGACGCCCCGCTCCGGGTATCCTCTCCGAGGACACGGCCGCATCCGACCTGGCAGCGGGCCGCACGGCGGGCTTTCCGCGCCTAACGCAAGAGCAGATCGATACCGAGGTGCCGCATGCGCCAGCCTCTGCCGCCGCGGTGCTTTCAGACGCCGCCGACCCCAATGAGACCTGCGTGCTGCCGGCTTTCGATAAGGATTTCGGTATCCCCAAGGTCGTTATTCCCACGCCGGTTTCACTGCACGACGATCCTCAAAAACCCAAGCGTAAGGTGCATCCCGACGAGGACGCCTATCACAAGCACAAGCGTCATATTCCCAAGCCGCTCATTATCATCGCGGTCCTTGCCGTCGTGTGCGGTGGTGCCTATTGGTTCGTGACGACCGATCCTATGGGTGTCATGCCTGGCTTCTACGACCAGTTTGGCCAAGCTGCACAAACCACCTTCCCCACGCGTCAAAAGGGCGAGGCGATTGAGGACGATACCAAGCAGGACGATTCTGCCGAGGTGGTCCAGGAAGAAACCGTGCTCACCGATGATCAGCTCTATACCAGGCTCGACGGTCTGTATCAGACCATCGTGTCCTACGCTGACGAGGACCAGATTGGCGAGGTCATCGATTCCTTTAACAATGGTTATCTCCGAACGCCGCTGTCCACCCGTCAGGAGCTGTCGCAGAGTGCCTACGCCCTGCGCGACCAGATCAAAAAGACGCAAGATGAGCTCAACAATCTTAAGTATCAGGACGATACGGTCTATGCGGACGACATCGCCCACTTAAAGCAGCTTGCCGAGTGGATGTATGAGCGCGTTGACGTGATCTGCCAGAGCTGGGATATCTCGCTGGCCATTCCCGATGGCGAGTCGATGAGTTCCCACCAAAGCGAGATCCTGGCGCCCATCGCGCAGGGTGGCAACAGCGCGCTGAACCAGTACGACGCCAATGTGGGTTCCTGGAAGCCGCAGCAGCGTTCCTAAAATTAGTTCGCCATAGTCGGCATAACCTACGTGCGCAATTGATGTAAGCCCGTGCTTATTGCTACAATTCGTACAAATATGCTTTAAACGCACGAGGAGGGAACCACATGTTTGGTTTTAAGAAAGAGCTCTACACGCCCGAGTATCAGCTTATCGGCGACGAGTGCGCCGTAATCGAGACGTCGAAGGGTACCATCAAGGTCAAGTTTGACGGCGAGGGCGCTCCCATTCATGTCGCTAACTTCTGCGAGCTTTCCACGATGGGCTTCTATGATGGCCTTAAGTTCCATCGCTATGTGCCCGGTTTTGTTATCCAGGGCGGCGACCCCAATACCCGCGACATGTCCGGCGCCGACGTCGCTGCCGGTCTTGAGGGCCCCGACGGCATGCCCGGCACCGGTGGTCCCGGCTACTGCATCAAGGGCGAGTTTGCCACCAATCCGCGCAACAGCCATGTCGATGGCGCCCTTGCCATGGCACGCTCCATGGATCCCGATTCCGCGGGTTCGCAGTTCTACTTCTGCCTGGGTGCCCAGCATAACCTCGATTCTGGTTACACCGTCTTTGGTACCACGGTCGAGGGTCTCGATGTGATTTCGCAGCTGCGTGCCGGCGACGAGATCGTCCATGTCGAGATCGTTCACGAGTAAAGGGGACTTCCTTGAATAGCCAGCTGATCCAACAGGGCCGCGCCGCTTACCGCGCGGGTGATTTTTCTGCTGCAGCCCAGATGCTTGGGGCGGCAAAGACTCCCGATGAGATTATGGGCGAGGCCGATCACCTTCGTGGCAACGCCTTGATGCACCTGGGCATGTATGCCGAGGCCGCCGAGGCCTATGCCGCCGCCCTCAACGACGGTACCTACGGCAAGCGCGGCGCGCTGCTCACCAACCGCGGCAAGGCGCTCGCCGCCGTGGGCGACTACACGACGGCCGCCCAGGCGTTCTCTGCCGCTACGCAGGATGCTTCCTATGCCACGCCGTTCAAGGCCTATCTGGGCCTGGGCAATGCGCTGTTCCAGTCGGGCGACTATGCCAACGCGGGAACCGCCTTCCGTCAGGCTGCCATCGACGGCGCCAATCCGGCTCCTGCCGCCGCACTCGGCGAGCTCGGTCGTTGCTTCATTAAGCTCGGCCGTCCGGCGGATGCCGTGGAGACTTACCGCACGGCTATCGACTTTGCCGGCCCCCGCGACGACACGCGTGCGCTCAACGCCGGCATGGGTCAGGCGCTTTCTGCCGCCGGCCGTCCCTCCGACGCACTCGACGCCTTTAATGCCGCTACTGCCGATGGCATCTACCAGCTCACCTCCGAGCAGGCCGATGAGCTTGCCCGCGTGCAGGATTCGCTTGCCGCGCTGTCTGCCCAGACGGCTATGGCCACGGCTCCGGCGCCCGCGATGGACGCTCCTGCCGTCGATCCGCTCGATCCTACGGGCGCGACCGGTCAGTTTATGCCTGATCCCTCGGACACCGGCTTCTTTACGCTGTCCGAGTCTGAGATGGTCCAGCAGGACCGTCAGGATCGTAAGCAGGCCAAGGTCCGTCGTCGCCATCGCCATACGGGTCTCAAAGTCTTCATCGTGCTGCTTCTGCTCATTTTGATCGCCGCGGGCGGTCTGGGCTTTGCCTACACGCGCGGCTTTGGCTTCCCGTCTCAGGAGTCTGTCGTTACCGATCTGTTCCAGGCTGCCGGCGACGGTGACGCCGCAAAGGCCGAGTCTTGCCTGGCCTCGAGCCTGTCCGAGGACGCTAAGTCGATGATCATCTCCTCGATTCCGCAGGGTGCCACCGTGTCCGTCGAGGGCATGGATCAGTCCATGACCGAGACGACCGCTAAGGTGAAGGCATCGCTGTCAAAGGGCGGCGAGCAGGAGTACACCGTCAAATTCGTGCGCTCCGACAACCATATCGGCTGGGCCGTTTCCTCGCTCGATATGGATTTCTCGGCTGCTGACAACCGGTAGTGACCTTATGGGATTTAGCTTTGCCCGGCGCTTCACCGCAAGTGAGGTGCCGGGCTTGCGCTAGTATGATGAGCTAGTAGTTTTCCAGCAATCATCCAACACATCAGGAGTTGCGTTGTTTTCTTTGATGGATATGTTCTTCGGTAGCTATGCGGGCGATCTTGCCATCGACCTCGGCACCGCAAATACGCTTGTCTCCGTGCGCGGCAAGGGCATCGTCATTCGCGAGCCCTCTGTTGTCGCCATCGACAAGAACGACGAGCGCATCTTGGCGGTCGGTATCGAGGCAAAGCGCATGCTCGGCCGTACGCCCGGCAACATCGTGGCCGTTCGTCCCCTGAAGGACGGCGTCATCGCCGACTTCGATGTTACCGAGGCCATGCTTCGCTACTTTATCGACAAGGCGTCCGAGAAGCGCTATCCGTGGACTCCGCGTCCGCGTGTCGTCGTCTGCGTTCCCTCCGGTGTCACGTCGGTCGAGAAGCGCGCTGTCTTTGAGGCCACGATCCAGGCCGGTGCCCGCCAGGCCTATCTGATCGAAGAGCCTATGGCAGCCGCTATCGGCGCCGACCTGCCCGTCGAGGAACCCACCGGCTCCATGGTCATCGACATCGGCGGCGGTACCACCGAGGTTGCCGTTATCGCTATGGGCGGCATCGTCGTCTCGCAGTCCATCCGTATTGCCGGCGACGAGTTCGATCAGGCCATCCTCACGCACGTTCGTGACGCCTACAACCTGGCCATCGGCGAGCGTACGGCAGAGGACATCAAGATCAAGGTCGGCTCCGCCGTGCCGCTCAAGGATGAGCTCGACGTCGAGGTCAACGGCCGCGACGTGATCACCGGTCTGCCCAAGACCGTGCGCATCGAGAGCGAGGAGATTCGTCGCGCACTCAACAAGCCGCTCGACGAGATGGCCAAGGCCGTCAAGGACGCACTCGACGCTACGCCTCCCGATCTTGCCTCGGACCTTATGTACTATGGCATTTTGCTGACCGGTGGCGGCGCGCTGCTGCGCGGTCTCGATGTGCGCCTGCGCGATGAGACCGGCGTTTCGGTCAACGTCAGCCCCACGGCGCTCGATAACGTTGTTAACGGCTGTGCCCGCGTGCTCGAGGCCAATGCGTTTGATGGCGGCTTCGTCCAGACCAATGCTTAATTTCCAAAAGGTGGATTCCATTTGGCACGATCTTCGGGTTTCTCCACAAATCTGAATACCAAGCGACAATCAACGGGTATGCGCCCGTTGATTGTTTTCAGCCTGATTTCGGTGTTGCTGCTCACGTTTTACATCCGCGAGGGCGAGGCAGGACCGATTCATGCCGTGCGCTCGGGCGTGACGACGATTACCTCGCCGGTGCGCTTTGTGGGCTCGGCTGTGGCGGCTCCCTTCAATGCGATCGGTAACGTGTTCTCTAACCTTACGGCGTCGCAGGACACGCTTGACGAGCTTAAGAAGCAAAACGAGGAACTGACCTCTAAGGTTGCCGAGCTCTCCGAGGCTCAAAAGACCGCCGAGCGACTGGAGGGGCTGGTCGGCCTGCAGTCGACCTACAACCTCAAATCAACCGCAGCTCGTATCGTCGGCGCTTCGGGCGATGCCTGGACCTCGACCGTCACCATCGATAAGGGTTCTGCCGACGGTCTTACCATCAACATGCCTGTGACGAGTTCTGCCGGTGTCATAGGCCAGATTATCGAGGTCTCGGCCAAGACGTCCACCGTGCGCCTGATTGGCGATGAGAACTCGGGCGTGTCCGCTATGGTGCAGGACACGCGCGCCCAGGGCATGCTGCAGGGTCAGGCTGACGGCACGCTGCGTCTTGAGTACGTGAGCGTCGATTCCGACGTTAAGGTTGGCGACATCATCGTGACCTCGGGCATTGGCGGTGTGTTCCCCAAGGGTCTACCGCTCGGCACCGTCTCGTCTGTTGAGAAATCGGCTAACGACGTGTACTACACCATTGTGGTGCGCGCCCAGACGACGGCCGAGAACAACGAGGAAGTGCTGGTCATTACCTCGCTGACCGACGAACAGTCGGCCTCGGATGAGGACGTGAACACGGCCAACAGCACGCCGCAGGGAACGTCGCGCGATGCTGCGACCAAGACGAAGGACGAGAGCCCGGATGACAGTTCCGACACGTCCGAGACGACCGATTCCGGCTCGAGCGAATAGGGGGCATGTCCATGGATCTACACGAGCAGGGGATGAACTCCCGCACGTTTGTAATCGCCGCCATTGTGTGCGTGCTGCTGCAGGCAGGCCTGGCACCGCAGATCTCCATTGCGGGCGGTCGCGTCAACTTTATGATTATCCTGGTGTGCCTAAGCGTGTTCTCGGGCGACCCGACCCGTGCCGTCGTGTGCGGTTTTTGCAGCGGCTTGTTCTATGACCTTTCCGCTGCCGTGCCGGTGGGCGTTATGTCGCTCCTGCTGACCGTGGGTTCTTTTGCCCTGGTGCATAGCGCTGCCGGTCAGACGGGCGGTGCCCCGAGTGCGCGCGGCATCACGGTGGGCGCCTTCGCGTTCGTCATTAATGTGATCTACAGCATCATCTTGCTGTTTATGGGTTTGGAGACGAGCTTTGTCGTGGCGATCTTCGGCCATGCGCTGCCGTCTTCGATCCTGACGGGTCTGGTTGCCATTCCGTTTTTGATGTCCGGCGTCGTGCCGCAGTCCGGTTATGGATTCTCCGCACGTGGCGGACGCCAGACGGGCATGCGCTTTAAGCCCAAGACCCGTAAGCTCAAATAGGGGAGGCTCGTAGATGTCTTCCCAGATGACGGTTATTATCGCCGGTATCGTGCTGGTTGTGGCCATCGTGGTCGCACTGGTCATTATGCGTCGCGGCGATTCTCGTTTTACCTACGATACGCAGCATGGGACGGCCCCGCGCGCCACCGAGGGCGAGGGCAATACCGCGGCGACCGCCTTTAAGGGCCGCTTCTCCATCCTCACCACGGGTGTGGGCGCGATGTTCGCGGCGCTTGCCGTCAAGCTGTGGGGCATGCAGATGGTCTCGTCGGACTATTACGAAAAGCAGGCTAATAGCAATCAGACGCGCACCGTTACCACACCCGCTGTGCGCGGCCGCATCCTCGACCGCAATGGCGTGGCGCTTGTCCAGAACCGTCCCTCACTTGCTGTCGTGGCCTACCGCGACCTTGCCGAGGATGAGGTTCTGGTTCGCCATCTTGCCAACGTGCTCGGTATGCCCTACGTGGCGGTGCTGCGCAATATTCAGGACAATTCCGAGGGCGCTCAGAGCCTGCATACCATCGCGACGGACGTCCGTCGCTCCACGGTTGCCTATATTCAGGAGCACGCCGGCGAGTTCCCGGGCGTCAAGATTGCCGAGCGTACCGAGCGCCAGTATCCATATGGCGAGACGGCATGCCATATCTTGGGCTATACCGGCACCATTACCTCCGAGCAGCTCGAGGCCCAGAATAAGAAAACCTCTGGTGATGATGATGCTTCTGCTGGCCGGATTACGTACCAGTCGGGCGATATCGTGGGCCAGGCGGGTGTTGAGAGCTACTACGAAAACCTGCTGCAGGGTATTCGTGGCGAGCAGACCGTCAAGGTCGATGCCTCGGGCAATGTGACCGGTCAGGCCGGCGCCGTGCCCGCCAAGGCCGGCTCCGACATTAAGCTCACGCTCGATCTTAAGATCCAACAGGCCTGTGAGACGGCGCTGGCGAGCGCCATCGAGCTTGCCAAGACCACTGGCTACAGCAATGCCGGCAACGGCGCTGTGGTGTGTCTCGATCCCAACAATGGCGAGATCCTGGGCATGGCGAGTGAGCCCAAGTTCGATCCGTCCGTCTTTATCGGCGGCGTCTCAAATGACGTGTGGACCGAGCTCAATGATGACAAGGGTTCGCACCCGCTGCTCAACCGCGCCATTAGCGGACAGTACATGTCGGCCTCGACCATCAAGCCGCTCTCGGCACTGGCCGGTCTTGAGTTTGGAACCTACACTTCAACGCAGACAACCAACTGCACGGGCTATTGGACGGGCCTGGGCAAGGCTTGGGGCAAGCGCTGCTGGCTGACGTCTGGCCACGGCACCATGACGCTGCAGTCGGGTATCGCCAACTCGTGCGACCCCGTCTTCTACGACATGGGCAAGGCCTTCTTTTATGACGAGCAACATTCCGAGGGCCTGCAGGAGGTCTTTCGTCGCTGGGGCCTAGGCAAGACCTGCGGTATCGATCTGCCGAGTGAGGGCGCGGGCCGTATTCCCGATGCCGAGTGGAAAGAGTCGTACTTTACCGACGCCTCTGCCGAGGACCGCAAGTGGAATGCCGGCGATATGACCAACATTGCCATCGGCCAAGGCGACATCCTGGTGACGCCCCTGCAGATGGCGTGCGCCTATATGGGTCTTGCCAACGGCGGCAAACAGTACGTGCCTCACGTGTTTTTGTCTGCCGTGTCGCGCGATGGCGACGGCGATGCCTATAAGTACAACGGCAAGGGCAAGAAGAAGCGCCTGGAGGCCAAGATCAACAGCGATTCGGATTTGACTCTTGTTCGCAACGGCATGCACGACGTGATTTACACGGCATCGACGTCCCTGGCGGCTCACTTTGGCACCCTGACGCCGCAGGTATACGGCAAGTCGGGCACGGGCGAGAAAAGCGGCGAGGACGAATACGCGTGGTTCTGCGCCTATGCGCCGGCCGATGATCCCAAGTATGTCATCGCTACTGTCCTGGAGCAGGGCGGCGGTGGCTCAGATACCGCGATGCATGTCGTGCGCGACGTGCTCGGCGCGATTTATGACGAGCCCGATACCTCTTCGGCCTCGGGCGATTCTTCGGTTCGATAGGAGGTTGCGATGGATTTTTCTCCGGCGGATCTGTTCCGTTCAACCAAGACCGGCTCTCGCAGCAGCCTGGACCGCGTCAACAAGCAACTTTCGGCCTCGCGCGGTACGTTTCGCCAAAAGGTGCATATCGGTGTGCTCGTGGCCACAGTGGCGCTCGTCGCCTACGGTGCCATCATTATCTGGTCGGCTTCGCAGTTTAAGGCCGATGCCTCGTTCTCACGTCATCTTCTGGGAATTGGCATCGGGACGGTGCTGGCGGTGCTGGTCTGGCGTTCCGACCTGCGCGGTATTTCCAATTTCTCGACGGCGTTGCTCTTCATCGACCTG
This sequence comes from Coriobacteriaceae bacterium, assembly GCA_905194545.1. Classification (GTDB taxonomy): domain Bacteria; phylum Actinomycetota; class Coriobacteriia; order Coriobacteriales; family Coriobacteriaceae; genus Collinsella. The sequence goes on from CAJJSS010000018.1 coordinate 11,769, forward strand.
ATCGTGATCTTCTCGCCCAAGATTCCGGGTCTGTCCTATACGGGCGGTCTGGGCATGACGGGCTGGATCAAGATTCCCGGTATCGGCTTGACATTCCAGCCGGTTGAGCTTGCCAAGCTCATCACCATCTTCTTTATCGCCACGCTTGGCTCGCAGTATAACGGCCGCATCGATACCGTTCGCGACTACGTCAAGCTCTGCGGCATGCTGTCCATCCCGTTTTTGGCCGTCGTCGCCATGGGCGACCTGGGCTCGGGCCTGGTCGTGCTGGTCTCGGGCGCCATCGTCATCTGCATGAGCGGTGCACGCCGCGAATGGGTGCTGTCGACCCTGGCCCTGCTCGTGGGCCTGGTGGCCCTCGTCCTGGCGCTCGATTCGGTCTTTGATTCGTTGCTCGGCCACGATGTGCTCATCAAGCAGTATCAGATGAACCGTCTGACGGTCTTTATCGACCCCGATAATGCCGATTCGGACGATGCCTACAACCTGCAGCAGTCGCTTATCGCCGTTGGCTCGGGCGGCTTCTTTGGTAAGGGTTTGGGCCATGCGACGCAGTCGGCCGGCGGCTTTCTGCCTGAGTTCCACACCGACTTCGTCTTCGCCTTCCTGTCCGAGACCTTTGGCTTTTGCGGTTCCTTTTTGCTCCTGTGCCTCTACGTGCTGCTGATCTTTTCGACGATTCGCGTCGCCTTTAAGTGTGAGTCGCTGTTCTTGCGCCTTTCGTGTGTGGGCATCGTTGGCATGTGGGCGTTCCAGACCTTCGAAAACATCGGCATGTGCATCGGCATGATGCCGATTACCGGTATTCCGCTACCGTTTATTAGCTTTGGTTCGTCTTCGATGATGATTCAGCTGCTGACGGTGGGTATCGTACAATCCATATGGCGGCATCGTTCGGGCGCCGCGTAACCGCTGGAGGGGTTTGCTATGAAAATTCCCGTAGATAAGCTGACCCGCGCTTTTAAGATGGGCGCGTCCGTTAAGAAGGATTCCGATACGCCGGTGCGCGTCTCGGTCTATTTGGATTCGTCCGCCTCGCGCTTTCTGGCCGAGACGGTGCGTGACGCCTTTGTACCGCAGACGACCTCGGGCATTGTGCGCGTCGAGCGTCTGGGGGAGGAGCGAATTGCTCCAAAGACCGATACCGATGTGGTGCTGGTGCTCTCGTGCGGCTCCGACCGCTTGGAGAGTGCCGTGCAGGAGCTCGTGATCGCCGGCGCCCCCGTGTGCGTGCTTGCCGAGTCTGCTGTGGAGGTGCCGTTTATCGAGGAGTCCACGCCTGTGCTCGGCGTGGTAGCGGCAACCGATAAGACGTATCTGCTCGAGACGCTTGCCCGCTGGATTCTCGATCGCACCGAAAAGGAAACGGCTTTTGCGGCGAACTTTGCCTTCATGCGCATCGCGGCGGCCAATCGTATCATCACCTCGTGCGCGCTCACCAATATGGCGACCGGTGCGCTGGTGTTTTTGCCGGGCGCCGATTATCCCGTTATGGCGCTGGCGCAGGTGGGCATGCTCTTTGAGCTCGCTGCCGTCTTTGGACGCGGCATTAAGCCTGAGCGCGGCTACGAGGTCGCGGGCGTGCTTGTCGGCGGTCTTGTGATCCGCGCGGTCACCCGCGCGCTCGTCAAGCAGACGCCGCATATTGGGTTTGCCGTTAAGGCGCTCACTGCTGCCGCGGGCACCTATGGCATGGGCCGTGTGCTTGTTTCGCTCTACGAGCGCGATGTCGACTACAGCCGTGCCAACGAGGTGGTCACTGCCACGTTCTCCCGCGTTCGCGATCTGGTGACCACGGTCGCGGGCGCTACCCGTCCTATGGCGTCCTACGAGGACGCATCCGATCTCGCTGCTTAGGGGTTTTCCGTTGCGCGTTCCGTATCAAGACTGCTTTTATTTAATTGAGCCGCTGCTCGCCAAGGTCGAAAAGCCGAGCCGCTATATCGATCACGAGTGGGGCACGCTTTCCAAGCCCGATGCCGACTACCGTTGCTGCCTGATCTACCCGGATGTGTACGAGGTTGGTTTGCCCAACCAGGGCATCGCCATCCTCTACAACATCCTTAACCAGGCCGAGGGCATCTCCTGCGAGCGTGGCTATGTGCCGTGGCCCGATATGGGTGACGCCATGCGCGAGGCGGGCATTCCGCTGCTCTCGCTCGAAGGTGCAGCGCCGGTCGCTTCGTTTGATATCGTCGGTCTGCATGTGCCGCACGAGATGGCGGTGACGAACTTCCTCGAGGCACTCGATCTCGCTGGCATTCCGCTGTTAGCGGCCGACCGAGGCGAAGACGACCCCATCATCATCGCCGGCGGTCCCTCGGTGTACAACCCCGAGCCGTACGCGGCCTTCTTCGATGCCATCCTCATCGGCGAGGGCGAGGAATCGCTGCTCGAGACCTGCCAGCTGCATCGCCGCCTGCGCGACGAAGGAGTCCCGCGCGCGCAGATTGTTGAGCAGCTTGCATCCATTGCCGGCAACTACGTGCCGTCGCTCTATGAGGTTCGTCACGACGAGCCCTGCTCGCCGCATGGCTACACCGTGCCGCGCGAGGGCAAGGATGCGCCGACCGTGGTCTACAAACGCGTCGTCGAGGATTTCGGCGCCACGAATCCGCTGTCGCAGTCGTGCGTGCCCTATGCGCAGCTGGTTCACGACCGCCTGTCTATCGAGATCCTGCGCGGCTGCGCCCGCGGCTGTCGTTTTTGTCAGGCCGGCATGACGTATCGCCCGGTGCGCGAGCGCTCGGCCGACCAGATCGTCTCGTCGGTGATTCAGGGTCTGGAAAAGACCGGCTATGACGAGGTGTCGCTGACCTCGCTCTCCACGACCGACCACTCCTGCATTCGCGACGTGCTCGGCAGGCTCAACCGCCGCCTGGAGGATACGGGTATTCGCGTGTCTATTCCGTCGCAGCGCCTGGATTCGTTTGGCGTGGATATGGCCGAGTCGGTCGCCGGCGAAAAGAAGGGCGGCCTGACGTTCGCGCCCGAGGCCGGCAGCCAGCGCATGCGCGACATCATTAACAAGAACGTGACCGAGGAGGACCTGGACCGTGCGGCCAAGGCAGCCTTCGAGGCCGGCTGGAACCGCATGAAGCTCTACTTTATGATGGGCCTTCCCGGCGAGCGCGACGAGGACATCGTGGCCATCGCCAATCTGGCCGATCACGTGCTGGAGCTCGGTCGTTCCGTGGTGCCCAAGGCTCGTCGCGGCTCGATCTCGGTGTCCATCTCGGTTTCGGTCTTTATTCCCAAGGCTGCCACGCCGTTCCAGTGGTGCCCGCAGCTCGACTACGACGACGTCAAGCGCCGCCAGAAGCTGCTTGTCACGAGCGTTCGCAACCGTGCCGTCCGCGTGCATTACCACGATGCCGAGACTTCGCTCATCGAGGCCGCGCTGTCCCGCGCCGGTCGTGACATGACGCCCGTCATCATCGATGCTTGGCGCGCGGGCTCTCGCTTTGACGCTTGGGTAGAGCATTTCTCGCTCGATAACTGGAAGGAGGCTGCTGCCAAAAACGGCATCGACCTCAATGAGCTCGTGCACCTGCCCTACGAGTTGGACTGGCGCCTACCGTGGGAGCATGTGAGCCCCGGCTGCACGCGCGGCTTCCTCGAGCGCGAGTACCGTCGCTCACTCGAGGGCGTCACGACTCCCGACTGCACCCGCACGTCGTGCACCGGCTGCGGAATCTGCCCCACGCTTCACGCCAAGAATGTATTGATGGGTGATCGCGCATGAGTGAGCGCCTGACCGACAACCCCACGCTCTTTAGACTTCGTGTTCGCTATGGCAAGCGCGATCGCCTTAAGTACCTGGGCCATCTCGAAGTAATCCATACCATTGAGCGCATCGTGCGCCGCGCGGGACTTCCCTATGCCGTCACGCAGGGCTTCTCTCCGCACATGCGCGTGGGCTTCTCTTCGGCGCTACCGGTGGGTACGTCGTCGACCTGCGAGTGGTATGACCTGTTTATGACCGAGTTCGTGGCGCTCGACGAGGCGTTTGGGCGCCTGGCTGCGGCGTCTCCGGCCGATCTGGCGCCCATCGAGGCGGCGTACATCGACGTGCGCACGCCGGCGTTGACGGCGCAGCTCACGCGTCTGTCGTATCGCATCGACCTGCACCTGGATCCCGAGGCGCCCGTGAGCGCCGATGAGGTACGCGCCGCGATCGACACGTTGCGTGCAGGCCATGGCATCGACTACGCACGCGGCAAAAAGAGCAAGCGACTTGATCTGGACCATACGCTCGTTGGCTATGAGCTCACGGCGGGGGAGTGTGAGGACCATCTGGTGCTCATGCTCGACACCCATGCCGACAACGAGGGCTCCATGCGTCCGGAGATTTTGCTTTCTGCTGCTGATGTTTTGTTGCAGGGCTTGACCCCGGGCGTCGATGCACCTATTGTTTCCACCGGTATGCAAGACCTCGTGACCATCTGCTCCTACGATGTCGAGCGTCAGAATCAAGCATGCGAGGACGACGAGGGCCGACTCGTCAGCCCCATACCTGTGCGAACTTGTGGATTTGCTCCACATACTCGTTGACGGGGGTATTATCGCCTGCTACTATATTCGGCTGTTGCACTAACTGATGCATGAAGGGCAAGTAAACATGTACGCAATCGTTAACACGGGCGGCAAGCAGTACAAGGTCGCCACCGACGATGTCATCACCGTCGAGAAGATCGAGGGCAATGAGGGCGACAAGGTCACCCTGCCGGTCATCTTCCTCAACGATGGTAAGAAGATCGTCACCGATCCCGACAAGCTGGCCAAGGCCAAGGTTACCGCTCAGATCGTTGAGCAGTTCAAGGGCGAGAAGCAGCTGGTCTTCAAGTTCCACAAGCGTAAGCGCTATCGTCGTCTGAAGGGTCACCGTCAGCAGCTCACCAAGCTGAAGATCGTGAAGGTCCAGGCTACGTCCCGCGCCAAGAAGGCTGTCAAGGCAGAGGCCGAGGCTGTTGCCGAGGCTCCCGTCGCCGAGTAGATTACACTCGTAACGAAAGAGTAGGTATACACAATGGCACACAAAAAAGGACTCGGTTCCTCCCGTAATGGCCGTGACTCCCGCGGTCAGCGCCTTGGCACGAAGCGCTATGCCGGCCAGACGGTAACCACGGGCACGATTCTCGTCCGTCAGCACGGCACTCACATCCACCCGGGTGAGAACGTTGGCCGTGGCAAGGACGACACGCTGTTCGCGCTGGTCGACGGTACCGTTGAGTTCCACAAGGGTATCAAGCACAGGGTCAGCGTACGCCCGCTCGCGAACGCGTAATTCACCCTTCATAGAGCACATATGTGGGAGGCACTTGAGTTTTAGGATTCAAGGGTCTCCCTCTTTTTGTAGGAGGCGATTCTGTTGTCACAGTTCACCGATATCAGCCGCATTAACGTGTGCGGCGGCGACGGCGGAGCCGGATGCATGTCGTTTAGGCGCGAGACATTTGTCCCCAAGGGCGGCCCCGATGGCGGCGACGGCGGTCGTGGCGGCAATGTCGTCATCCAAGCCGATGCTCAGCTGTCTTCGCTGATCGATTACCGCTTTAAGCATCACTTCCGCGCCGAGCGCGGCACGCACGGCCAGGGCGCTCGTCGCAATGGCAAGAGCGGCGAGGACCTGATCCTGAAGGTTCCCATGGGCACCGTGGTGCGCGAGCTCGATCCCGAGACGCAGACCCCGATGTTCGAGATTGCCGACCTGGTGCACGACGGCGAGCGCGTTGTCGTGGCGCCCGGTGGCGCCGGCGGTCTGGGCAATACCCACTTTGTGACGTCGGTGCGTCGCGCGCCCGCGTTCGCTCAGCTGGGCGAACCGGCCGAGGAGCACTGGATTGAGCTCGAGATGAAGCTTATGGCCGATGCCGCGCTCGTGGGCTTTCCCTCGGTGGGTAAGTCTTCGCTCATCGCGCGCATGAGTGCCGCCCGTCCCAAGATCGCCGACTATCCGTTTACCACGCTCGTGCCGAACCTCGGCATGGTGCGTGCCGGTGAGTATTCTTACGTCGTTGCCGACGTTCCTGGTTTGATCGAGGGCGCGAGCGAGGGCAAGGGCCTGGGCCACCAGTTCCTGCGCCACATTGAGCGTACGGCCCTGATCATGCATGTCGTCGACATGACGGGCGGTTTTGAGGATCGCGACCCGGTTGAGGATTACCGCATCATCAACCGTGAGCTCGAGCAGTATGGCGCAGAGCTCTCGGAGCGCCCGCAAATCGTTGTCGCCAACAAGTGCGATGCGCCGGGCACGGCCGACAAGATTGCCGACCTCAAGCGCGCCGCGCTCGACGATGGACATATGTTCTTTGCCGTGTCCGCCGTGACGGGCGCCGGGCTCAATACGCTGATGCTTGCCGTGGGCGAGCAGGTGGCTAAGCTTCGCGCCGAGCTGGCGGTTTCCGATGAGCCGGTCGATCTTCGCGACGAGGAGTGGGAGCGCCGCCGTCTGCAGCGCGAGAAGCGGTTCCGCATTGTCCAGGAGGAGCCCGGTGCCTTCCGTGTGGTTGGTCGTGCCATCGAGCGCATGGTCATCCAGACCGACTGGGAAAACGAGGAAGCTGTCATTTACCTGCAGCATAAGTTTGCGCGTATGGGTGTTGACGACGCGCTCGAGAAGGCCGGTTGCCGTGCGGGCGACGAGGTCCGCATTTGCCAGCGTGCCTTTGACTTTGAGGGCGCTGAGGACTTCTCGGAGTACGAGGAGCTCGAGGACGCTGGCGTTGAGGTTATTGACGTAGCGGCCGAGGACGCGGACGTGGTTGATGCCATTGAAGGCTCCGAAGGCACTACCGAAGTCGACGTTGTTGAGACCCCGGAGGGCGAGTAAGCCATGTCGCTGCGCGGTGGAATCGGATTGCCCGAGCTTCCCATAAAAGAGGGTAAGGAGTTTCGGCTTGGCATTATGGGCGGCACATTCGACCCGATTCATTACGGGCACCTGGTGACTGCCGAGCAGGCGCGCGAGTCGCTCGACTTGGACGCTGTGCTCTTTATGCCGGCGGGCTCTCCCGCCTTTAAGCTGGACAAGCCGGTTACGCCTGCCGAGGACCGTTATGCCATGACGGTCCTCGCCACCGCCGCGAACCCGGCCTTTTTGGCGAGCCGGTTCGAGATTGACCGTCCGGGTGTAACCTATACGGCCGATACGCTTCATGCCCTTCGCGATTTTTACCCGCCGCAGGTAAAGCTCTACTTTATTACGGGCGCCGATGCGATTATCGATATTGTGACCTGGCATGATGCCGAACGAATCGCTGAGCTTGCTACCTTTATTGCGGCGACGCGACCGGGCTTTGATATCGATACGGCGCGTGCCCGAATCAAAGAGTCGGGGCTGCCGTTCGACGTGCGCTATATTCAGATTCCGGCGCTGGCGATCAGCTCGACGAACATTCGTAAGCGAGTTGCCCGTGGCATGAGCGTGCGCTATCTTACGAGCGAGTCCGTGCTCGGCTACATTCGCAAGCGCAGGCTATATGCCGATTTGGGCCAAGAAGATTTTGAGTGATGGGGGCTACGTTGTCGGTAGAGGATCAGTTTGAGGGCGATGAGCGCGCGCTGCTCAAGCGCATTCAAGAGCTGCTCGATGTTCGCATGAAAGATAAGCGCAAGCGCTATGTGCATTCGCTGGGTGTTGCCGAGACCGCACTTCATCTGGCCGAGGTCTACGACGTTGACCGCTTTGATGCGGCTGCCGCCGGCTTAATTCACGACTGGGACAAGGTTCTTTCCGATGATGAGCTCGTGGCCCGCGCGCTTCACTATGGCATCAAGGTTGCCGGCTCTCCTTCCGCCGCGACGCCGCTTTTGCATGGCCCCGTTGCCGCCTATGAGCTTCCGCAGCTTTTCCCCGAGCTGTCGCCGGCCGTTTTCCAGGCTGTCGACCGTCACACCGTGGGTGCCTGCGACATGACGCCGCTCGATATGGTGGTCTTTGTGGCAGATGCCATCGAGCCCAACCGTCACGGCGACTATGCCCATGCGCTGCGCAAGATGGTGGGGAAGTCCTCGCTCGATGAGTTGTTCTTCTCCTGTTTTGCGCAGGGTCTGGTCTTTGTGATCCAGTCCGGGCGCTATCTTTATCCCACGGCTATTACGATTTACAACCATTACGCCCAGCTGCGCTAGCTCGGGTGTGTCTAGAAAGAGGTATTCCATGGCCGACGAGACCATGACTGACGAGCAGATTCTTGAAGGTGTGGAGCACAAGAGTTTCGTTGCCACGTCCGACCGCACCGCCGCCTCGCTGTCCGCGAGCGGTGTCGCCGCCGAGGATGTCGCCCGCGCCGCCGCGCAGGCCGCCTACGACAAGAAGGGCGAGGACGTGCAGGTGCTCGACCTGACCGAGCTTTCCGACGTGTGCGACTACTTTGTGCTTGCCACCGGTACCAACAACCGCCAGGTCGATTCGATTGTCGACGAGATCGAGGAGAAGGTTGCCGAGGCTTGCGGCGAGCATCCGTTCTCCATCGAGGGCCGCGAGCAGAAGACCTGGATGCTCATGGACTACGGCTCGGTTGTCGTCCATGTCTTCACTCCCGAAGCCCGCGACTTTTACCGCCTAGAAAAGCTCTGGGGTGACGCCCCCCAGCTCCCCCTCGACCTCCCTAGTGGCTCATTTGATATGGGGCTTTTAGCTAGCCTCGCGCATTTCGCCGGGCAGTTGCGGTTTTCCGCACCTGCCCGGCTTTCTTTTTGCCCAAAGGCGGTTAATCATTGAAGCGGGATTGGCGGCCGAAAGATAGGGCGGTGTCGCCGAACTTGTCTCGGACGGCATCGATCGCGACTGAGAGGTCGCGACGGTCGCTTGATTGGGCTCCGCGGTCGTCGACTTCGCAGAACAGGTCGGTCTGGATGCCGCCCTGATGGTCAAAGTCGCTCATCCCGATACCCGCCAGACGCACATGCATGCCTTCCTGCCAGATGTTGTCGAGCAGTTCGAGCGCAACCGCCACAAAGATGTTCTCATCGTCGGTGGGGTGGGGAAGCCGCCGCTGCGCCGTGCGTCCGCTGCCATACGAATACTTAAGCTTGAGCGTTACCGTGCCGCCCGTCAGTCCCTGACGGCGCAGGCGGCGTCCAACCGACTCTCCCAACAGCGCAATCGCCGCTTCGATGTCCCCACGCTCAGTCAAATCTTTCGCAAAGGTGCGCTCATTGCTGACCGACTTGACCTCGCGCCCTTCATCGAGACTCGTGACTTCGGAGATTTCGAGTCCCAGCGCACGCTGGCGCATGCGTTCGCCGTTGACGCCAAAAATAGAGGCCAAGGTGGATTCCGGTGCACGTGATAGCTCGCCGAGCGTGTAGATGCGCATGCGGCGCAGTCGCTCCTCGGCCGAGCGCCCGATGCCGCTCATGGCAGATACCGGCAGCGCGGCCAAAAAGCGCTGCTCGGTTCCGGGGCGCACGATGGTCAGCCCAAACGGCTTATCCCGCTCGCTTGCGATCTTTGCGACCGTCTTGTTGCAGCCTACGCCAATGGAGCACGTCACTCCCAGCGCTGCCACGCGGTCGCTTATACGCCGTGCAACCAGCAGCGGGTCCTCGGGCGCAAAGCGACCCGGTGTGATATCGATAAAGGCTTCGTCGATCGATACGCGCTCAACGCGCGGCGTCTCCTCGGCAAGAATCGCCATGACCTGCGCGCTCACCTCGCGATAGCGATCAAAGTGCCCGTGCGTCCAAATGGCTTGCGGGCACAAGCGCCGTGCCTCGGCTGAGGGCATGGCGGAGTGCACGCCAAAGCGACGTGCCTCGTAAGAACAGGTGGACACAACGCCGCGGGAATCGGCGTCTCCGCCCACGATGAGCGGCTTTCCGCGCCATTCGGGATGATCGAGCATCTCCACGCTCGCAAAAAACGCATCGAGGTCCATCAGGCCCACCGCCGGACCCGTCCAGGGAGGCGGCGTGACGCCCATGGCATCCTCATAACCGTATGTATGTTCGCGTCTTTCCATGTCATGAGTATACCGCGCAGCTCATGTGGGGTGCGTGTGTGTGCTTGCAAATCCCGAATTCTTGTCTAAGATATGGATTTGCCCTCGACTACACCGAAGAAGTTGGTCTCACGGACTTCACCTGCCCGCGTCGATGGCGTATTATGTTCAACTGTTTGTTTGTAGTTGCAGCCTAAAGCTGCTTGGTTGGAGGAGTTTCCTTTGGCAGTCAAGATTCGCCTTGCTCGTCACGGCGCTAAGAAGCGTCCGTACTACCGTGTCGTCGTCGCCGATTCCCGCGCCCCGCGTGACGGTCGTATCATCGAGGAGGTTGGCCGCTACAACCCGATGACCGCCCCCAAGACCATCAACCTCGACCTCGAGAAGATCGCCGACTGGCAGTCCAAGGGCGCTCAGCTCACCGACGCCGTCGCCGCTCTGGTCAAGGCCGCCAACGAGGGCGAGAAGACCGAGACCGTCGTCAAGAAGTCCAAGAAGCAGCTCGCCAAAGAGGCCGAGGCCGCTAAGGCTGCCGCTGAGGCCGCTGAGGGCGCCGAGGAGTAAATCGTGCCTGAGGTTGACGCTGCACAGCTCGAGGGTGAGGCAATGCTCTCAGATCGCATCGCCGATCTCGTCGAATATCTCGTTGTTCAGATCGTCGACGACCCGGATTCCGTGAGCCTTGAGGTCATCGATGGTGACGACGCCTCTACGATCGAGGTTTCTGTCGCCGAGGATGACGTCGCTAAGGTCATCGGCCGTCGTGGCCGTACCATCAAGGCCATTCGCACGCTCGCCCGTGCACTGGCCGCTCGCCTCGACACTGCTGTCGAGGTAGAGGTTCTGGGCTAGGACCTTGAGGTCCCAGTACAAAAACATCGCCCGTGTGGTCAAGCCGCACGGAAGGAAGGGGGAGGTCCTCGCGCAGCCGCTGCGGGGGCTTCCTTCTGTATTAGAGCCGGGTATGCGCGTCGCCCTGACGCCGCCGGCGCTCAAGCGCGACCGCTTTTGCACGGTCGTGTCCGTCACCGATACGGGCGATGGCGATCTGGTCTCGTTTGAGGGCATTGACGACTTGACGGCCGCCGAGGGCATCACGGGATGCTATGTGTTGGCAAATCGTGACGATTTTGAGCTCGATTCACTCGACGCCGCCTATACCGACCTGATGGGTCGCGAGGTGGTTGACGAGCGCTTCGGTTCGCTCGGCACGATTGTCGAGATCATGTCGACGCCCGCTAACGATGTTTGGGATGTCGAGGGCGATCGGTACGGCGAGGTACTGATTCCCGTGATCGAGCAGGTTGTGCTCGATCTTCCCGACACAGGAACAATTTCCGTCCACGTTATGGACGGCCTGATCGATATGGACAAGTAGGGAGGACAACATGCTGATTGAGACCCTTTCGGTCTTTCCCGAGATGTTTGAGCCCGTCATGTCCACATCGATTTTGGGCCGCGCCCGCAAGGCCGGCCTTTTTGATTTTAAGGCGTATAACCTGCGCGACTGGACGCACGACCGCCATCGTACCGTCGATGACGAGCCGTACGGCGGCGGGCAGGGCATGCTCATGAAGGTCGAGCCTATCGCCGAGGCCATCGAGGCCATTAGCGCGGAGGGCCCCAAGCCGACGGTGGTGTTCTTCACCCCGTGCGGCGAGCCTTTTACGCAGCATGTGGCCGAGCGCCTGCTCAAAAGCGAGCGCTTGCTGTTTGTGTGCAGCCGTTACGAGGGTGTCGACGAGCGTGCCTATGCGTATGCCGACGAGCGCCTGTCGATCGGCGATTACGTGCTCACGGGCGGCGAGCTTCCCGCTATGGTCGTTGCCGATGCTGTCGTACGCCTGATTCCCGGCGCCCTTGGTGACGAGATGAGCAACGTCGACGAGTCGTTCTCGACCGCCGAGGACGGAGGCCTGCTCGAGTATGCGCAGTACACTCGCCCTGCTGAATTCAACGGCGAGGGCGTGCCGCCGGTGCTCGTGAGCGGTGACCATGCCAAGGTCGATGCCTGGCGCCGTAAGAATGCCATCGAGCGCACCTGCCGCTGGCGTCCCGACCTGATCGAGACGGCACGGCTTACGCCCCAGGAGCGCGCATACGCGCAGGAGATTCTGGACGCTTCGTATTCGCAGAGCGAGGAGTGAGAATGGTTCCATCGCAGCATTCCGCGTTGAGGGGCGCTTTTGAGTGGGTCGCGGTCATCGCGATCGCGCTTGTGGCCACCTTCCTGATCCGCACCTTTGTGGTCGAGCCCTTTGTGGTACCCACCGGCTCCATGGAGGACACGATCGAGATTGGCGACCAGATCCTGGCACAAAAGGTGAGCCTCGAGCTCGGTCAGCCCGTCAAACAGGGTGATATCGTGGTGTTCCACAACCCCGATGCCACTTCCGAGCATGATGTTCTTGTCAAGCGTGTTATTGCCACGGCCGGCCAGACGGTCGACCTGCAGGACGGCAAGGTCGTCGTCGACGGCCAGGCGCTCGATGAGGACTATACGACCGGCATGAGTTGGCCGCTTTCGGTCCAAGCGCCTGGCGCCCAGGTGAGTTATCCCTACACCGTTCCCGACGGGTGCGTGTGGGTGATGGGCGACAACCGCGAAAACTCTGCCGACTCGCGCTACTTTGGTCCCGTCGATCGCTCTGATTTGATCGCTGTGGCGCTTGTGCGCTACTGGCCGCTCAACCGCATCGGCGCTATCGACTAAAAACCGCTATAGTACAGTACCTAACCGTGTAATCGTTTCGACGAGGGGATATTAGAGGCATGAACGCTTCATCGCTTTCCTTCCAAGACATCATCCTGCGCCTCCAGCAGTACTGGGGCGAGCAGGGCTGCGTCATTATGCAGCCCTATGACTCCGAGGTCGGTGCCGGTACCTTCCATACCGCGACCACGCTGCGCTCGCTCGGTCCCGCCGAATGGCGCACCTGCTATGCGCAGCCCTGCCGCCGTCCCGCCGACGGCCGCTACGGCGAGAACCCTAACCGCATGCAGCACTACTATCAGTTCCAGGTGCTCATTAAGCCCTCTCCGGTTAATGCTCAGGAGCTTTACCTGGGGTCTCTTGCTGCCATTGGCCTGGACCCCAACGACCATGACGTCCGCTTTGTCGAGGACGACTGGGAGAGCCCGACCCTGGGCGCCTGGGGCCTTGGCTGGGAGGTCTGGCTCAACGGCATGGAGGTCACGCAGTTTACGTACTTCCAGCAGGTGGGCGGTATCGAGGTCGACCCCGTGCCCGTCGAGATTACCTATGGCCTGGAGCGTATCGCCATGTACGCCCAGGGCGTCAACTCGGTCTACGATCTGGTGTGGAGCTACCTGCCCGATGGCACGCCCATGACCTACGGCGACGTGTTCCTCGAGAACGAGCGCGAGTTCAGTGCCTATAACTTTGAGGTCGCCAACGTCGAGATGATGCGTCAGAAGTTTGACGACTACGAGGCCGAGTGCCATTCCTGCCTGGAGCGCAAACTGCCGCTGCCGGCGTACGACTGCGTCATGAAGTGCAGCCATGCCTTCAACCTGCTCGATGCCCGTGGCGCCCTGTCCGCGGTCGAGCGTGCCAACTACATCCTGCGCGTCCGTGCCGTCGCCAAGGCGTGCTGCGAGGCCTACATGGCCGAGGTCGCCGGAGTCAACGAGAATGCCGACCAGGAAGGCGAGGTGGCGTAAGCCATGGCAGACGCTAAGGATTTCCTGTTTGAGATCGGTACGGAGGAAATGCCCTCCGCACCGCTGAACAATGCTGTCAAGCAGCTTGGCACCATGATCGCCAAGGGCCTCGACGAGGCCGGTCTGGCCCATGGCGAGGTCCGCGTGATCTCGAGTCCGCGTCGTCTGGCTGCGCTCGTGGCCAACGTCGCCACTGCGACCGATGAGGTTCACGAGGTCAAGCGCGGCCCCGCGGCAAACATTGCCTTTGATGCCGACGGCAACGCCACCAAGGCCGCACAGGGCTTCGCCCGTAAGTTCGGTGTGGCTGCCGAGGACTTGGTCCGTCGTGAGGACACCGACGGCCGCGAGTATGTGTTCGCCGAGAAGAACATTCCCTCCGCACCGGCTACCCCGATCCTGACGGCCCTGTGCGAGAAGACTATCGCCGGCCTGCAGTGGCCCAACTACCGCAGCCAGCGCTGGGGGCACGAGCACGCGACGTTCGTGCGTCCGGTCCGCTGGATTTGCTGCCTTCTGGGCGAGGATATTGTGCCTGTGTCGTTTGCCGACGTGACGAGCGGCAACACCACGCGTGGCCATCGCGTGCTTGGCCCCGGTGACCACGTTGTTGCCAGCCCCGCCGTCTACGAGCAGGTGCTCGAGGACGCCGGCGTGCTTTCTGCCGAGCGTCGTCGTGAGGCCATCCTTGCCGGTATCGCCGAGGTCGAGGCCGCTCGCCCCGGCTGCCATGTCGACACGCCCAAGAAGGTCTTTGAGGAGGTCATTAACCTCTGCGAGTGGCCGACGGTGCTCGTCGGTACCTTCGACGAGGAGTTCCTCAAGGTCCCGCACGAGATCATCTGCGAGTCCATGCTCACCAACCAGCGCTACTTCCCGATCTATGACGGCGAGGGCAAGCTTACGCGTGAGTTCGTGGTCGTCTCCAACAGCAAGCCCGAGAATGCCGAGCGCGTGATCGACGGCAACGAGCGCGTCGTGCGCGCACGCCTGGATGACGCCAAGTTCTTCTACGAGGAGGATCTGAAGATCTCTCTCGACGAGTTTCGTGAGCGCCTGGCCAAGGTCGCTTTCCAGGAGAAGCTCGGCAGCGTGCTCGCCAAGTCCGAGCGTATTGAGCAGCTCGCGCTCGCTATTGCCCGCGAGGCTCACCTGGGTGCCCACCTTGCCGCCGATGCCGGCCGTGCCGCGCATCTGTGCAAGGCCGACCTGGTGTCCAACGCCGTCGTCGAGTTCACGAGCCAGCAGGGCGTGATGGGCGGTTACTACGCCATCGCGATGGGGGAGAACGACGAGGTCGCTCATGCTATCCGCGATCACTATCGTCCCCGCTTTGCCGGCGACGAGCTGCCCGAGGGCACCGCTGGCTGCATCGTGGCCTGCGCCGATAAGCTCGATACCATTGCCGGCATCTTTGCCATCGGCGAGCCCCCGACCGGCTCTTCCGACCCGTACGCGCTGCGTCGTGCCGCCATCGGCATCATCAACATCCTGCGCGACCGCCTGCCGATCGACCCCACGTCGCTCATCGACTTTGCCCTCCAGCTCTATAGCGAGCAGGGTATTGAGTTCGACGCCGCCGAGGTCACCCAGCAGGTACGCGACTTCTTCCACGGTCGTTTGGTGAGTATGGCCCGCGACGAGAAGATCCCGGCCGACACCGTTGCCGCCGTTTCCGCGGTGCACATCATTGCCCCGTCGGTCTTCTTCGCCCGCTGCGCTGCCCTCGACGAGGCTCGCAAGAACGACGCCGAGACCTTCGACAACCTGGCGACTGCCTACGCCCGCGCCGCGCATATCTCCAAGCCCGAGCTGGGTGCGGAGTACGATCGTGCCCTGATGGGCGAGGTCGAGCTTGCGCTTGCCGACGCCTCCGAGGCCGCTCAGACCGCCGTCGATGGCGCTCTTGCCGCCGAGGATTATCCTGCCGCGTTTGCCGCGCTCGCCGCCCTGCGCGCGCCCATCGACCGCTTCTTCGACGAGGTTATGGTCATGGACAAGGACGAGCAGCTCCGCGATAATCGCCTTAAGCTGCTCAATCGCTTCGAGGCCGTTTTCTCCGGCATCGCTAACATTGGTGAGCTTGCCCGCAAAAAGTAAGCTAGCCTGCGCATAAGCGCAAAAGGAGCC
This sequence comes from Coriobacteriaceae bacterium, assembly GCA_905194545.1. Lineage (GTDB taxonomy): Bacteria > Actinomycetota > Coriobacteriia > Coriobacteriales > Coriobacteriaceae > Collinsella. The sequence goes on from CAJJSS010000018.1 coordinate 27,533, forward strand.
CCGCATGGATTGCCCGGTCACCGCTCGTTCCACCGTTATCGTTATCTCCGACTCGCTCGGTGATACCGCTTGTGAGGTGGTGCTTGCGGCGTCCGGGCAATTTGATGAAGGGGCTTTTCGTGTTTTACGTCTGCCTAAGGTGACCTCGGTGGAGCAGGTCAAATCGTTTGTGGGCCCGCGCGTCGATGCCGACCATCGTGATATCGCCGTGTTCCATACCATCGTCGATCCGGCGCTTCGTGCTCGCGTGCTCGACTACTTGGGTATGCTGCACATTCGATCGGTCGACCTGATCGGCCCGACGCTTGCAGTCCTGTCGTCGCTTATTGGCGTGCCACCAAAAGGAGTGGCGGGTGTGATCCATAAGACCGATGACCGGTATTTCCACCGCATCGAGGCCATGGAGTACTTCGTCGAGCACGATGACGGGCGCGGCTGCGATGATCTGTCGGGTGCCGATATCGTGCTGTTGGGCGTGTCGCGCACATCCAAGACGCCGCTTTCGATGTATTTGGCCTATCAGGGCTACAAGGTTGCCAACGTTCCGCTGGCGCACGGTATGGAGCCGCCCAAGTCGATTTACGAGGTCGATCCGATGCGTCTCTTCGGTCTGATTTCGACCGTCGATGTGATTTCCGAGATTCGCGATAGCCGCCTGGGCGACGACTACGCCCGTGCCGTTGCCGGCTCCTATGCCGAGCCCGAGAGTGTACGCAGTGAGCTCGAGGAGGCTCGTGCCCTCATGAAACGCCTGGGTTGCTTTGTGGTGCGTACCGACGGCAAGGCGATCGAGGAGAGTGCCTCCGAGATCATTGCCCACCTCGAAGAGATCAAGGAAGCCAGGGTCCGTCGTGCCGCCCGTCGCGCCCAACAAAGTTAGCTCATTGGGCCAGCTAAATATGCTTGATATTGATAAAGCGATTTAGCAAGAAACCTGCATTTAACCTGCCAATTTATTCTATTGGTATCTTCATAAGGTAACCACCTTTACCTACCGTTTACCGCAAGTTTTAGCACGTTTACCAAACCGCGTATCCTCTGCTCAAGCCCGTTCAAATCCCGCCGTATAGTTCCCTCACGGCCCGCATCCGGCGGGTCGATTCGTTACCACGGTCGTGCGCGAGATCGCATGGAAGGGGAAGTATCGTGAGCGATTGCAAGAGGGTTTACCATTTTGGAACCGATGCCCAGGGCACTTGTGTCACCGAGGGCGACAAGTCCATGAACTTCGTGCTTGGCGGCAAAGGCGCTAACCTTGCCGAGATGAGTCGTATCGGCCTGCCGGTTCCCGGTGGCTTTACCATTACCTGCCAGACCTGCGTCGAGTACTCTGGTGCCGGCAACGTGTGGCCGGAGGGCGCGCTCGACGAAATCGTTGCCGCCGAGGCCGATCTCGAGGCTCGTTGCGGCAAGAAGCTCGGCGATGCCTCCGATCCGCTGCTCGTCTCGGTGCGCTCGGGTGCTCCGTTTTCCATGCCCGGCATGATGGACACGGTCCTCAACCTGGGCCTCAACGACGACTCCGTCCAGGGCCTTATCGCCCAGACGCAGAACCCGCGCTTTGCCTGGGATAGCTACCGCCGCTTTATCCAGATGTTCTCCAATGTCGTCATGGGTGTCGATGCCGACCTGTTCGAGAACGCCCTGACCCAGGCACGCCTGGTCGCCGGCGTTCGCGTCGATTCCGATCTTTCGGCCGAGGACCTGCAGGAGCTCGTCGAGACTTTTAAGGGCATTTTCTCCGATAACGTCGAGGCCGCCCTGTACCCCGAGCTCGAGGTCGCGGACGGCAAGCCCATCTTCCCGCACGATCCGGAGCTTCAGCTGCGCCTTGCTATCCAGGCCGTCTTTGGCAGCTGGATGAACGAGCGCGCCTGCATCTACCGCAAGCAGCATGGCATTTCCGATGACCTTGGAACCGCCGTCAACGTCCAGGCTATGGCGTTTGGCAATAAGGGCGAGACCTCGGCGACTGGCGTCGCCTTTACGCGCAACCCGGCCGACGGAACCAAGGAGTTCTACGGTGACTTTCTGGTCAACGCCCAAGGCGAGGACGTCGTCGCCGGCATCCGCAACACCGAGCCCATCGCCGATCTCAAGACCACCCCGGGCCTCGAGTCAGCAGGTGAGGAGCTTGAGCGTGTCTTCCTGACGCTTGAGGACCACTACCGCGACATGTGCGACATCGAGTTCACCATCGAGCAGGGTAAGCTCTGGATGCTCCAGACCCGCGTGGGCAAGCGTACCGCCACCGCCGCCCTGCGCATCGCCATCGAAATGGTCGAGGAGGGCCTCATCACCCGCGAGGAGGCTGTGAGCCGCATCGATCCCGCGCAGCTCGACCAGCTCCTGCACCCGCAGTTCGACGCCTCCAAGAAGTACGAGGCCCTGGCCAGCGGCCTTAACGCCAGCCCTGGTGCCGCCGTGGGCGAGGTCGTGTTCTCGAGTGATGACGCCGTCGCGCGCGCCAACGAGGGCCACAAGGTCATTCTGGTCCGCTGGGAGACCAACCCCGACGACCTGAAGGGCATGGTCGCCGCCGAGGGCATCCTGACCAGCCACGGTGGCAAGACGAGCCATGCCGCCGTTATCGCCCGCGGCATGGGTACGCCCTGCGTTTGCGGCGTTGAGCGCTTCCACATTGACGCGGCAGAGAAGGTCGTGCGCATCGAGGGCAGCGACCGCGTGCTGCGCGAGGGCGATGTCATCTCCATCGACGGCACCCAGGGTATCGTCGTCGACGGCGCGGTCGACCTGGTCTCTGCAGAGCTCACCGGCGACCTGGACACCATCCTGTCTTGGGCCGATGAGATCCGTTTGGACGAGACCGACGGTCACGCCAACCACGTGCGCGTCAACGCCGACAACCCCGAGGATGCCGAGCTCGCGCTCGAGTTTGGCGCCGAGGCCATCGGTCTGTGCCGCACCGAGCACATGTTCCTGGGCGATCGCAAGAACATCATCCAGAGCTTTATCCTGTCTGACGATGAGGCCGTGAAGCAGCAGGCCCTGACCGACTTGCTCAAGGTTCAGACCGAGGACTTCCTGGCGATGTTCAAGACCATGTCCGGTCGCGATGTGGTCGTCCGCCTGCTCGATCCGCCGCTTCATGAGTTCCTGGATAATCCTCGCGAGCTCGAGGTCGCCATCACCAAGAAGGAGGCCGCCGGCGCTCCCGAGGAGGAGCTCACTGCCCTGCGCGCCCGCCTGCGTCGCATTGACGGCATGGTCGAGTCCAACCCCATGCTGGGCTTGCGCGGCGTGCGCCTGTCCGTCGTCTTTGGCGATCTGCCGCTCATGCAGGTTCGCGCCGTCGCCACGGCCGCTGCCCGCCTTATCAAGGAGGGTGTCGACCCGCGCCCCGAGATCATGGTTCCGCTCGTTTCCATCACGGCCGAGCATGTCCAGACCCGCGAGGTTATCGAGCGCGTGATCGCCGAGGTTTCCGCCGAGGAAGGCGTCGAGCTCAATATTCCCGTGGGCACGATGCTCGAGCTGCCGCGTGCCTGCATGGTCGCTGACGAGATCGCCCATCATGCCGACTTCTTCTGCTTTGGCACCAACGACCTCACCCAGACGACCTTTGGCTTCTCGCGCGATGACGCCGAGGCCAAGTTCATCCCGCTGTACATGCATAAAAAGATCCTGAAAGACAACCCCTTCGAGACCATCGACGCGGCAGTGCTGGAGCTCGTGCGCTTGGCCGTCGAGAAGGGCCGCGCCACCAATCCCGACATGCACTTTGGCGTGTGCGGCGAGCACGGCGGCGACCCCAAGTCCATCAAGGGCCTGTTTAACGTGGCCGACGTGGACTACGTGTCCTGCTCGCCCTATCGCGTGCCCCTCGCGCGCCTGGCTGCCGCTCAGGCCAAGCTCGAGGCCAAGCGTTCCGCCTAACGTTTTGGGTTTAGACGCCTAGCGCAGCCCCCTTCATGCCGCCCGTCTCATTCGTGAGACGGGCGGTTATCATGTGCGGGTTTTGTCTTTTTGTCTGCGTGAAAAAATGTTCTTGCAGCAGAAACCCGCGCGTGTATACTCGAATGCGTTTGTTCAACTACGTGCCGGCCAAGGTGGTACGGCACCTCTAGAAGAGTAAGGAATTGCACATGGATTACATCCGCGCAATCGAGCGTCAGCAGATCCGCGAGGACATTCCTCAGGTTCGCGTCGCCGACAACGTCAAGGTTCACTACCGCATTAAGGAAGGCGACCGCGAGCGCATCCAGGTCTTCCAGGGCGACGTCATCCGCATGGCCGGCGCCGGTGCCCGCGAGACCTTCACCGTCCGCAAGATGTCCTTCGGTGTCGGTGTTGAGCGTACCTTCCCGCTTCACAGCCCCAAGATCGCCAAGCTCGAGGTCGTCCGTCATGGTCGCGTCCGTCGCGCCAAGCTGTACTACCTCCGCGACAAGGTGGGCAAGGCTGCTCGCATCCCCGAGAAGCGCTAAGAAGATCGCAGCGTCTGTCCACTCGTTTGGACACAAGGGTCACCTTCGGGTGGCCCTTCTTTTTATCTGATTTGCATGCAAGGAGGGCCTGGTATGGCCAACATGACGAGCTCGGTTTCGGCATCGCAGGTTGCCGGTGAGTTGGCGAGCGCTACGTTTGAGGAGATTCCTGCCCTCGTGGAGCATTATCGCGAGGATCCGCGCCAGCAGGTGATCAAGGCTTGCGAGCGTGCCCTCAAACGCCATGCCAAAGAGCTTGCCGAGCGCGAGCGCGTCAACGGCATGTATCAGCTTATGCATGAGCTCGGCGGTGATGGTGTGGTCGTGGGCGTCGACGAGGTGGGCCGTGGCTCGGTAGCGGGTCCCTTGACCGTGTGTGCCGTGTGTCTTCCGATGGAGCCGCGCATCTGGGGCATCAACGATTCCAAAAAGCTCACGCCCGCGCGCCGCGAGCTGCTCTCGGTGAAGATAGCCGAGGTGGCGACTGCCATCGGCTTTTGCCATATCGCTCCTGCGGATATCGATGAGATGGGCATGGCCCGTGCTATCCGTACTGCCGTTGCGGGCGCCGTGGCCGATACGGGACTTGAACCCGACTGCGTCCTCATGGATGGCAACCCCTTGGGCGCCGTTCCTAACGAGCGCGATGTGGTGAAGGGTGATGCCAAAATCGCCTGCATCGCCGCGGCGTCCATCATGGCCAAGGTCACGCGTGACGAGATGATGGTCGAGTACGACGCCGAGTATCCCGAGTACCATCTGGCCGAGTCGAAGGGCTATGCAAGCCCCGAGCATATCGAGGCCATTCGCAAACATGGACTTTGTCCACTGCACCGCGTGAGCTTTTGCGGAAACTTTCTGCAGACTGAGCGCCTTTTCTAGGTCAATTGTGGAGACAGGGACCTCAGGGGTTTTATAAACCTGCTGGTAGCGGGCCGTATGCAACACCATTGCTGCGTACGGCCCGTTTTTTGACGGCATTTGGTCAGCTTTTGGTTTGCTTCCGGTACTTACCCGCATGAAAGGTGCCCTCATCATCGGGGCAATGCAGCGTGCGGGAAAGGAGACCCCATGAGTGCCGCAAGCAAAAAGAGCAAGACGCAGCAGCTCAAGGAGCGTTGGGAAAACGGCGAGCTCGACTGCGGGGCGATGACGCCCGAGTTTATCAAGGGACTCAGTCCCCGCGAGCTGGGCATGCTGGGCGAGCTGATCACCATCGACTACTTTAACGAGCGCGGCTACACCTTGCTGGAGCAGGGTTATCGTTGCACCGAGGGCGAGGCCGATCTGGTGCTGCTCGATGAGCTCGACGATGTCGTGGTGATGGCCGAGGTCAAGACCAGACGCGTCGCACTGGATTGCAACACGCGGGTCTTTCCTGAGGAGGCCGTGGACGCCCAAAAGCAACGCCGCTACCGCCGCATCGCAAGTTGCTATCTCATGGAGCATTATCCGCTCAAGGCGATTCGCTTCGATGCCGTGGGTGTCACCATTCGCGGCGGGCATATCGCCGAGATCGAGCATCAGTACAACGCATTCGATTGGCAGGTGTCGTGATGGCGTTCGAGACGTTTGCCGTTCACGCGGCCTGCATCCGCGGCGTCGAGGCGATTCACGTCACGGTCGAGGTCTCGCTTGCCGGTGGTGTTCCGGGCATCCAAATGCTCGGCATTCCGAGTATGGAGGTGATGGAGTCACGCGGTCGTATTCGCTGCGCGATGCGCTCCGCCGGGTTCGAGATCCCACGCTCGGGCATTACGGTCAACCTAGCGCCCGGCGATATTCGCAAGACCGGTAGCGGCTTTGATCTGCCCATCGCCATCGCGGTTCTGGCGGCCGATGGGCAGATTCCCCGTGACAACCTCGATCGCTGCCTTATCGCCGGCGAGCTCGGCTTGGACGGTACGGTGCTTCCCGTCAAGGGCGAGGTGGCGTTTCAGCTGCTGGCTCGCGACATGGGGCTGTCTTTTATCGCCGGCAGGTCAGACCAGCATGTGCCACTCGCGGGCGTGGATTGTGGATTCATCGATCATTTGTCTCAGCTTGCCCATGGCATGGGCGATGCCGCGCGGCACTACTTGGATTCTGAAGTGCTCGAGGCGACCTTTGAGCCCGAACTCGACTATGCCGACGTACTGGGGCAGGAAGTCGCCAAACGCGGCATGGCGCTGGCGGCAGCGGGTGAGCTCGGTTTGCTTATGGTCGGGTCCCCGGGATCGGGCAAGACGATGCTCGCCCGTCGTATGACCGGCATCCTGCCCGAGCTTTCCGTTGAGGACCAGCAGGAGGCGCTGTGCATCCATTCGGTCTTGGGCGAGAACATCGATGGCTTATTGGCAGGTCATCGGCCATTTCGAAGTCCCCATCACAGCATATCAACGGCTGGCCTCATTGGCGGAGGGCGCCCGGTGCATCCGGGTGAGATCAGCCTAGCTCATGGCGGCGTGCTCTTTTTGGACGAGCTTGCCGAGTTTCCCACGAGTGTGCTGCAGACGCTGCGTCAGCCCATCGAGCGCGGCTATGTGAGGATCGTGCGCGTCGACGGGGCCTTTACCTTCCCGTCGCGCTTTCAGCTGCTGGCTGCGAGCAATCCCTGTCCCTGCGGCTTTTTGGGCGACCGTGAGGTGCCATGCCGCTGCTCGGCGACGATGGTCGAGCGCTATCGGTCAAAGCTGCGCGGTCCTTTGGCCGACCGTATCGACATGATGATCGATGTGACCCGTCCCGACCCCCAAGTGATTATCGAGGGTGCGGAGGGTATGTCGTCTGCCGAGTTACGTGACTACGTTGTGCGCGGTCGCGCTTTTCGCGCCTGGCGCGAATCCCGTATGGACGATGCGGATGCCGAGGCCGAGGATGACGAGACACGGTCCATTGACGGCGTCGTTTCGACCTTTGAGCTCGATGATGCGGCGGAGAAGTGTGTGCTCGGCCTGTCCAAACGCACGCATCTCACGGGCCGCGGCATCGTGCGCCTGGTGCGTATCGCGCGTACAATCGCTGACGTCGCCGAGAGCGAGCAGGTGACGCAGGACCATGTGCTCGAGGCGGCGATGTACCAGGGAAGGAGGGACCAATGATAGCCGAGGGGACCTTTGAGCTGCATCCAGGTGATGCGTTGTATCCCGAGACCGTTTTGGAGCTTTCTGATGTACCCCAGACGCTTTATGTGCGTGGCAATCCCGAGGTGCTTTCGACACCCGCGCTCTCCATCATCGGCGCGCGCAAGGCCTCGCCGTATGGTCTTGCCGTGGCAGAGCTTGCGGCAAAGGTGGCGGTCGAGGCGGGAGTGACGGTAGTTTCGGGCGGCGCGGTCGGTTGTGACCAGGCCTCGGGTTGGGCTGCGGTCAACGCCGGCGGCAAACACGTCGTGGTGCTGGGGACGGGCGCCGACGTGGTCTACCCGCGTTCGAGCGCGGGGCTTATTATGCGCACGCTCGATACGGGTGGCGCGGTCGTGTCGATCTCTCCGTGGGGCATGGGTCCGCGCAAGTTTGCCTTTCCGCGCCGCAATCGCGTGATCGCGGCCCTGTCGCAAGCCCTCTTTGTTTCCGAGGCGGGTATGCCTTCCGGGACGTTTTCTACAGCCGAGGCTGCTATGGATTTGGGGCGCGAACTTCTTGTCGTGCCGGGGTCGATCCTATCGCCCGAGTCGCGTGGCACGAATTACCTCATTGCGAACGGTGCCTGCTGCATCATCGACGAGGAATCTATCGAGATGGCTATCTCACGCATCTACGGCACCCTGCGCTACTCGCGCCCCGATGCTCCCGGCATTGCCGACCTGGATCCAACACAGCAGACCGTGATGCATGCGCTCATCGCCTCTCCGCTCAAGGTCGACGACATCGCGGCGCTCGTCTCGCTCGATGCTGTCGGCGTACTCAAACTCTTGGGTTCGCTTGAACTCGAGGGCCTTATCGAGCGCATGATGGATGGAAGGTATGCGCCCTCCAAGTTTGCCCTTCACGCCCAGACGCCCTTCGGTCACAATGGAAAACGTGTCAATTAGAAAGGTGTTTGCAGATGCAGTTCGATCAGGTGACGGTTATCGGTGGCGGTCTGGCGGGTTCGGAATGCGCGATCCAGCTGGCAGACCGCGGTTTTGCCGTTAGGCTGTGCGAGATGCGCCCCCAGGTTAGCTCCCCGGCTCACCATACCGATCACTTGGCAGAGCTCGTCTGCTCCAATTCGTTTAAGTCGACCCGTCCGGATTCCGCGGCTGGTTTGCTGAAGGCCGAGCTTAAGCGCATGGGTTCAGTCCTGCTCGATTGCGCCCATCGCGCGGCTGTTCCCGCCGGCGGTGCCCTGGCGGTCGACCGCGTCAAGTTTTCCGAGCTTGTCGAGGCCGAGGTTGCCGCCCGTCCCAATATCGAGGTCGTGCACGGCGAGGTCACGCAGATTCCCGAGGGCCACGTGGTCATTGCCGCGGGCCCGCTGTGTTCACCGGCGCTGAGCGAAGAGGTCATGAAGCTCGTCGGCGGCGACGCCCTTGCGTTCTTCGATGCCGCGGCGCCGATCGTCGATGCCTCCACGCTCGATATGGACGTGCTGTTCTCGCAGTCGCGCTACGAGGAGCAGGGGAGCGGCGACTATCTCAACGCTCCGCTCAACAAGGAGGAGTACGAGGCCTTTATCGAGGCACTTACCACGGCCGACCGCGTGGTGCTCAAAGACTTTGAGGGCGGCGATCTGTTCCAGGCCTGCCAACCTGCCGAGGAAGTTGCGCGCACCGGCAAGGACGCCATTCGCTTTGGCGCCATGAAGCCCGTCGGCCTCACCGACCCGCGTACCGGACGTCGCCCCTGGGCGGCGATTCAGCTGCGTGCCGAGAACAAGGAGAAGACCGCCTATAACCTGGTGGGCTTCCAGACAAACCTGACCTTTGGCGAGCAGAAGCGCGTCTTCCATATGGTGCCGGGCCTGGGGAACGCTGAGTTCTTCCGCTACGGTGTCATGCATCGCAATACCTTTGTCGACGCCCCGCACGTGCTCGATGGCACCTTTGCCGTGCCCGGTACCGGCGTGCGCCTGGCCGGTCAGATCACCGGCACCGAGGGGTACATGGAAGCCGTGGCGACCGGTCTGCTCGCGGCGCTCAACACCTATGCCGAGGCTATCGGTGTCGCGGGCGTCGAGTTGCCGCGCGTGGGCGCCCTGGGTGCGCTCGTGGGCTATGCGACCGATCCTGCCACCGTGGGCTATCAGCCTATGCATGTCAACTTTGGCCTGGTGCCGCCACTCGAGGATGGTAAGCGCCGCAGCAAGCGCGACCGCTACCAGGCCTATGCGGACCGTGCGCTCGAGGCCCTTGATGCCTATCTGGCCACTCGTCCTGATCTGTTTGGAGGCGACCGTTCATAGCCTTTGACCTGTACGACACCGTCGACTCGTTTATCGCCTATATCTCACGTGTCGAGGGACTTTCTCCCAACACGGTGACGGCCTATGGCTCGAGGCTGGAGCGCTTTGCTGCCTGGTGCGAGCGCGAGGATATCGATGCTTTCGCTGCCGACGTGCGCACCATTCGTCGCTATCTTGCCGAGCTTTCGCGTGAGCAGGTGGCTCCCCGAACGCTTGCGGCGCATCTGTCGGCTATCCGATCGCTCTATCGATGGATGGCTGCCGAGGGGGTCGTGGAGGGCGATGTGGTCTCGGCAATTTCCTCGCCCAAGCTCCCGCGCGATCTACCCGGTGTGCTGACGACCCAACAGGTGGAGGCGCTGCTCAAGACGCCTGATACCTCAACACCCGCGGGACTGCGCGATGCGGCGATGCTCGAGCTGCTCTATGCCTCGGGCGCCCGTATCTCTGAGCTCGCAGCACTCAATGTGGAGTCCATTGCGTGGTCCGAACGCACGCTGCGCCTGTGGGGCAAGGGGAGCAAAGAACGTATCGTCCCTCTGTATCGTCGTGCGCTCGAGGCGACGCGTCTCTATATCGAGGATGGGAGGCCGGAGTTGCTCGCTCAGGCAAAGCGTCGTGACCCCGCTACCGGGCCGCATCCACTGCTTATATCGGCGCGCGGTAATCGCATGAGTGCCGCCATGCTCAGGCGGCGGTTTCATACTCTGGCGACGCTCGCCGGCATTCCGGCCGACATCGCCCCGCATGCGATGCGCCATACCTTTGCGACCGACTTGCTCGAGGGCGGCGCGGACCTGCGCTCGGTTCAAGAGCTGCTAGGTCATGCGAGCCTGTCCACGACGCAGATCTACACGCATCTCACACCCGATCGGCTTAAGCGGGCTGTGGCTCAAGCCCATCCCCGCGGCGAATAGTGGCTGGGACGTCCCGCGCCGCACTCAGGTGTGTGGTTTTGATTGCGGGTTGGCAGGAAGAAGCATTCCTGCTATCATTCATCGGGTTGCTTCACGGCAACATGTTTTTATCACGCACGCGCGGCTACTTCATACCGTGGTGCCCGGGCTTTGGTAGCACATGTCCGGGTTGGTTTTGGAGGATGACCCCGCGCGGAGGCAAACCACAGGAGGTTTAACATGGCTACCAAGATTAATATCCGCACCCTGCTCGAGGCCGGCTGCCACTTCGGTCACCAGACCCGTCGCTGGAATCCCAAGATGAAGCCGTTCATCTTCGGTGAGCGCAACGGCATCTACATCCTCGACCTCAAGCAGACCATCCTCGACGCCGACCAGGCCTACACTTTCGTCAAGAACGTCGCCAAGGGTGGCAATGTGCTGTTCGTCGGCACCAAGAAGCAGGCTCAGGAGGCCGTCAAGAACGCCGCTGAGCGCGCCAACATGCCTTATATCAACCAGCGTTGGCTCGGCGGTATGCTGACCAACTTCGTCACCATCCGCTCCCGCATCAACCGCATGGAGGAGCTCGAGGCCATGGTCGAGGACGGTCGCATGGCAGTGCTCCCCAAGAAGGAGCAGGCTGTTCTCGGCAAGGAGCTCACCAAGCTCCAGACCAACCTCGGTGGTGCCCGCGACATGAAGGGTCTGCCCCAGGCTCTCTTCGTCATCGACACCAAGCGCGAGGAGAACGCCATCAAGGAGGCTCAGCGCCTGAACATCCCCGTCGTCGCTCTGATCGATACCAACTCCGATCCCGACGAGGTCGAGTACGGCATCCCCTGCAACGATGACGCTATCTCTGCTGTCACCCTTATGTGCGAGCTCATGGCTGACGCCTGCCTCGCTGGCTCCGGCAAGGAGCAGGTCTCCGAGGCCGAGATGGCCGCTGAGCCCAAGGCCGAGTAAATCAGTCTTAGTTAATTCTTTTTCATCTCTTTGAAAGGAACCACAATGGCCCAGATTACCGCCGCTATGGTCAAGCAGCTCCGCGAGATGACCGACTCCCCGATGATGGAGTGCAAGAAGGCTCTCGTCGAGGCTGACGGCGACATGGACGCCGCTGTCGACGTTCTTCGTAAGAACGGTCTCGCCAAGGCTGCCAAGAAGGCTGGCCGCGAGACCAACGAGGGCGCTGTAGCCGCGTTCGTCTCCGAGGATGGCAAGACCGGCGCTCTGCTCGAGCTCTCCTGCGAGACCGACTTCGTTGGCTCCAACGCCAAGTTCACCGGCTTTGCTTCCAAGGTCGCCGAGGTTGTCGCCACCACCGAGCCGGCCGATGTCGATGCTCTGCTCGAGAAGCCGATGGGCGAGGAGACCGTTTCCTCCGAGCTCACCGAGATGATTCACATCATGGGCGAGAACATGAAGATCTCCCGCTTCGCTGCCCGCAAGGCCGAGAACGGCGCGCTCGCTTCTTACATCCACATGGGTGGTAAGATCGGCGTCCTCGTCGAGTTCGCCTTCGAGAAGGCCGAGACCGCTCAGGCTGAGTCCTTCAAGACCTTCGCTCACGACGTTGCCCTTCAGGTTGCCGCCGTCGCCCCGATCTGCGCTACCCGCGATCAGGTTCCGGCCGAGACCGTCGAGCACGAGAAGCAGATCTACATGGCCCAGGCTGCCGAGTCCGGCAAGCCCGAGGCTATCCAGGAGAAGATGGCTGTTGGCCGTCTGGAGAAGTTCTACAAGCAGTCCGTGCTCACCGAGCAGGAGTTCATCAAGGACAGCTCCCTCACCATCAAGAAGTACGCTGAGCAGGTCTCCAAGGAGCTCGGCGACACCATTACCGTCGTTGCCTTTGACCGTCTGGTCCGTGGCGAGTAAATAAGCTCTTGTAGCTGGTAATGAGCAGGCTGTGGGTTTTACTCACAGCCTGCTTTTTCATGGCTCTTATCAGAGCCTTTGATATCATATTGAGAGTCTAATTAAAGGAGGATCGCTTTGTCCGACATCCGATATAAACGAGTGCTTCTTAAGCTTTCCGGCGAAGCGCTGATGGGCGACGGCCAATATGGCATCGACCCCAAGGTTACCGATCATCTTGCCAAGCAGGTCAAGGAACTGCTCGCCGTTGGCCATGAGGTCGGCGTCGTTGTCGGCGGCGGCAATATTTTCCGCGGCATGGCAGGCGCTGCCGGTGGCATGGAGCGTGCTCAGGCCGACTACATGGGCATGCTCGCGACCGTTATGAACGCGCTCGCCCTGCAGGATGCTTTCGAGCATAACGACGTTCCCTGCCGTGTGATGAGCGCTATCCAGATGAACGAGATCTGCGAGCCCTATATTCGCCGTCGCGCCATCAACCACCTTTCCAAGGGCAACGTCGTTATTTTTGCCGCCGGTTCGGGCAATCCGTACTTTACGACCGACACCGCCGCGGCTCTTCGTGCGTGCGAGATCGGCGCCGAGATTCTGATTAAAGCCACCAAGGTTGACGGCATCTACGACAAGGATCCCGTCAAGTGCGCCGATGCCGTCCGTTTTGACAAGATTACCTATCACGAGGTTCTCGTTCGCGGTCTGCAGGTTATGGATTCCACGGCTACGGCCCTGTGCCAGGATAACCGTATGCCTATTTTGGTCCTCAACATCGATGGCGAGGACACCGTCAAGCGCGCGCTCGCGGGTGAGCCCGTCGGCACGCTCGTCTATCAGGAGGATTAAGCATGGCAGAGAACATCACCGCCCATATGGACAAGTCGCTCGAGTCCCTCAAGCATAACTTCTCCAAGGTCCGTACCGGTCGTGCCAACGCCAACATTCTGTCCGACATCACCGTCGATTATTACGGTGTCCCCACGCCGGTCACGCAGGTTGCCGCCGTCAAGACCCCCGAGGCTCACATGCTGCTCATCGAGCCGTGGGATAAGGCGCTCATCAATGCTATCGTCAAGGCCATCGGCGCTTCCGATCTGGGTATTACCCCCAACTCCGATGGCACCGTCGTTCGTCTTCCGTTCCCGGCTCCCACTGAGGAGCGCCGTCGCGAGCTCGTCAAGGAGTGCCGCGAGTACGCCGAGCAGGCCAAGGTGTCTATCCGTAACATCCGTCGCGACTTCAACAACAAGCTCGAGCGCGATGAGGAGCTCACCGAGGACGATGTCCGTCGCGAGCAGGCCAAGGTCCAGAAGCATACCGATGAATATGTCGCCAAGGTCGAGGAGCTTCTGAAGGAAAAAGAAGCCGAGGTCATGGAGATCTAAGGTGCAATACGACGAGCATAAACTGGTCGAGTACTTTGCCGACGCCCCTGCGGGCGTCGGTTTTTCCGACCTTGACCTCAATAACATTCCGCACCATATCTCGTGCATCATGGACGGCAACGGTCGTTGGGCCACGTCGCGCGGTCTTGCACGCACCGAGGGCCACAAGGCGGGTATCGTCTCGCTGCGCGAGATCATTACCGCCTGCGTGCGCCTGGGCGTCGACGTGCTTTCGGCCTATGCATTTTCGACCGAAAACTGGAATCGACCGCAGCACGAAGTCAACGTTCTGATGCACCTGTTTGCCAAGACGTTTATCGACGAGCTGCCGCTTCTGAAGCGCGAAAATGTGCGCGTAGTCTTTTTGGGTGACATTTCCGCGCTGCCCAAGAAGACTCGCGACGTTTTTGAGCGCGGTCTTGCCGAGTGCGCCGATCACACCGGTATGACGCTGGCGCTTGCCGTCAACTACGGCGCGCGTGCCGAGATTACCCGCGCTGTCCGTCAGATCGCATCCGACGCTGCCGCCGGTAAGATCGATCCTGCCGCAATTGATGACGACATGGTGGCTTCCCACCTCTATACCGCCGGTCTTCCCGATCCCGAACTTGTGATTCGCACCTCTGGTGAGCTGCGCCTTTCGAACTATCTGCTGTGGCAGGTGGCTTATTCCGAATTCTACGTCACCGATACCTATTGGCCCGACTTTGATCGTTGGGGCCTTGTCGACGCCATTTTGGCCTATCAGGGCCGTGACCGTAGGTTTGGTGGACTGAGCAAGACCGAGGAGGCTTAATCGTGTCCGATCGTCCCAAGGCATCTGCTCCCAAGACGCCAGTTTCCGCGGCGCCTGCGCGCAAGGCTGCCGCTGCGGGAGCACCTGCAGCAAAGAGCGGCACCGGTTCGTGGCTTGCGGGCTTTATTACCCGTGCCGCCGCCGGTATCGTTTATGCCGTTGTCTTTATCCTGTGCCTGGTTTTGGGTATCGTGCCCACGGCCATCTTTGTTTCTGTCATGAGCGGTCTGTGCTGCTATGAGTTTTTCCGTATGACAAGGCTCGATGGCAAGATGGCTAACGAGCGCATGGGTATCGCTGCCGCCGTGCTCTTTCCGCTGTCGGCGTTGGGCGATTCGATGTTGCTGAATGCCCTGCTTTTTGCCCTGATGCTCGCTGTGGGCATTTGGTATGTCTGGTCGCCGCGTACCCGCATCTCTGATGTGGCCGTGACGCTCATGGGTCCCATCTACACTGGCTTTATGCTGTCGGCTATCGTGCTGCTGCGCGATGCCGTGCCCGGTTTTGCCGGCGCCCTGCTTTCGGTGGGCGTTTGCGCGTCCCTTTGGGTCTCCGATTCGTTTGCCTACATCGTGGGTAGCCGTATCGGCAAACACAAGATGGTTCCCAAGATCTCTCCCAAAAAGAGCTGGGAGGGGTTTGTTGGCGGCATCCTGGGCTCGGTTTTGATTTGGCTCATCCTGTGGGCGACGCACTTCTACAAACTCAGCCTGCCCTATGCGCTGCTGTGCGGCGTGGTAGTGTCCATTTTGGGCGTTATCGGCGACCTTATCGAGTCGCGCATCAAGCGCGGTGTGGGCGTTAAGGATTCCGGTAACCTTATCCCGGGCCACGGCGGCATGCTCGATCGTAGCGATTCGCTTATCTTCGGCTGCATCACCGCGCAGCTGATGCTGATGATCGGAGGCGTGCTGTAATGTCATTCCAGACGACGTATGGCCCCGACGGACGCCTTCGCGTTGCCATCCTGGGTTGTACGGGCTCCATCGGCACCCAGGCGCTCGATGTGTGCCGCCAGCATGCCGATCGACTGCAGGTGACGGCGCTGTCCGTTAACTCCAGTACCTCCGAGCTTGTTGCCGCTGCCCGCGAGTTCTCGGTTTCGGCGGTTGCCGTGGCCGATGTCGCTCATGGCGATGACGCCGTGCTGCAGGAGTTGCCCGAGGGAACGAAGCTCGGCGTTGGCGCGCAGGCGGTTTGCGAGCTCGCGCGTCGCGACGATGTCGACTGCGTGCTCGTCGCTATTGTGGGTGCCGCCGGTCTGGAGGCGAGCCATGCGGCCTTGACCTCAAATAAGCGCCTTGCCCTTGCCAACAAGGAGTCCCTCGTCGTCGGTGGCGACTTGCTTATGCCGTTGGCACAACCGGGCCAGCTAATTCCAGTCGACTCTGAGCACTCCGCCATCTACCAGTGCTATCTGGGGGAGAACCCACGCGAGGCTCATTGTATTTGGCTCACCTGCTCGGGCGGTCCGTTCTTTGGCCGCACGCGCGGCGATCTCGACCGCGTGACGCGTGCCGATGCCCTTGCACATCCCACGTGGGCCATGGGTGCCAAGATCACCATCGACTCCGCCACCCTCATGAACAAGGGCCTGGAGCGCATTGAGGCCATGCATCTGTTCAACTGCGACCTCGATTTCATTAACGTGGTCGTGCAGCGTCAGTCCAAGATTCACTCTATGGTCGAGTTCGCCGACGGCTCTGTGATGGCGCATCTCGGTGCTTCCGACATGCGTATTCCCATCCAGTTCGCGTTCTCGTATCCCGAGCGTTGGGATACCCCGGCGCCTCGTATCGATTTTCGCGAGCTGGGGCAGCTCACGTTTGATGCTGCCGACATGGATACCTTCCGCTGTCTGGCACTGGCCGAGCGTGCCGGCAAGACGGGTGGCACCATGCCGTGCGTGCTCAATGCCGCCAACGAGGTCGCCGTCGATGCCTTCCTGCACGATGGCTGCAGCTTTACTGATATCGATCGCATTGTGGAATCTTGCATGGATGCTCACGATGCGCAGACGGTCGATTCGTTTGAGCAGCTTCGCGACATCGATGCGTGGGCGCGTGAAAAAGCTGCGCAGGTGCTCGCCGCAACCCGTTCCTAACCCATAAGGATTGCTTTTTCGTTTTATGGATACTGTTCTGAGCGTTCTTTCATCGGTCTTTTGGGGCCTGCTGATGCTTTCCGTCCTCGTGTTTTTGCACGAGGGCGGCCACTTTTTGGCGGCGCGTGCCTGCGGCGTCCGTGTGACCGAGTTCTTTTTGGGCCTGCCGTGCCGCTTTGACATCCATTACACGTCGCGTCGCATTGGAACCAAGTTTGGCGTGACCCCGCTGCTGCTGGGTGGCTACGCTGCCATCTGCGGTATGGATCCGACCGATGTCTCGTGCGCCGATCGCGTGCTCGCGGCTATCTACCGTCATGGTCGCGTGACCGTGGCCGACCTTGCTGTCGAGCTCGAGCTTTCCGAGGAGGATGTGCTCGAGGCTTGTGCTCTGTTGCTGGGCTGGGGCTCCATCGCACCTTGGTATGAGGAAGGGGAGAAGCCCTCACCGAGCTACTATCCCACCAAGTATCAGACACTGCCTCGAGACGCTGCGGGTTACACCACCTTTGACGGCCGCCGGTTCAATCGAGCGCATGCGACTGCCGAGGGCGATGTGTGGGAGCTGCCGTGTGGTGAGGCTGATTTCTTGGCGCAAGAGCGCTCGCACACTTATCTTGGCCAGGGTTTTCTCAAGCGCGCCTTTATGCTGCTCGCGGGCATTCTCGTCAATATCCTGTCGGGTTTTTTGCTCCTTATGAGCATCTATTCCATTGCGGGTGTCACCGTGCCAATGGATACCAACGTGATCGGTCAGGTTGACGAGGGGTCTATTGCCGCCAAGGCGGGTATCGAGGCCGGTGATGCGATCCTTTCGGTCGACGGTGTTTCATGTTCCACTTGGATGGACGTCTACGATGCTATCGGCAAGGCCGCCGGTAAGGACGATATCGCCATTGTGTATGAGCGCGACGGCAAGCAGCATTCGACCTCGGTTGCGCTCAAAGAGGACGAGCGCCTAGGTGTGTATGCCTCTACGCAGGTGGTCCGTTTGGACCCCATCACGTCGGCTCGCCTGTCGTTCTCCTATGTCGCGCAGACGGCGGAGGGCGTGATGCGCCTGCTCCAGCCGCAGCATACGATGGAGATTCTCGATCAGTCTTCTTCGATCGTGGGTATTAGCGTTATGTCCTCACAGGCTGCTGCTGCCGGCCCTGCCACGTTCCTTTCGTTTGCCGCCCTCATTTCGTTCTCGCTTGGCTTTATGAACCTGCTGCCCATCCCACCACTCGATGGCGGCAAGCTGGTCATCGAGATCATTCAAAAGATTGTGGGCCGCGAGCTTCCGCTCAAGGTCCAGACGATTGTGAGCTATGTGGGCATCGCGCTCTTTGCGCTGCTGTTTGTCTATATGCTTCGTTCCGACATCCTTCGATTTATTCTGTAGGGGAGTGTTTGGATTGTCTTTATCCCATCCTTTGCCTCGTGAGTTGACGCGCCCCGTGCATGTGGGCGGTGTGCAGATCGGTGGCGGTGCGCCGGTGGTGGTCCAATCCATGACCTGCACCGATACCGCTGATGCCCAGGCAACGCTTGCGCAAGTGTGCGCGTTGGCGCAGGCTGGCTGCGATATCGTGCGTGTGAGCGTGCCCACTGAGGCCGCGCTTGAGGGTTTCCGCACCATCTGTGCCGAGTCTCCGGTGCCAATCGTTGCCGATATCCACTTTAACCACAAGCTGGCCATTGGCGCTGTGGAGGCTGGTGCCGCCAAGCTCCGCATCAATCCCGGCAACATTGGCGATTGGGCCAAGGTTGATGCCGTGATCGATGCCGCGGGCGCCGCTAGGTGCGCGATTCGCATTGGCGTGAACGCGGGCTCGCTTGAGCAGGATATCGCCGAGCGCGAAGACCTCACGCAGCCCGAGAAGCTTGTGATGTCGAGCGAGCGCTTTGTGCGGCACTTTGAGGACCGTGGGTTTACCAACATCGTGCTTTCCGCCAAGGCCCATAGCGTACAGACGACGCTTGATACCTATCGCGCTCTGTCGCGCGAGATACCGCATGTTCCGCTCCACCTGGGCGTGACGGAGGCCGGGACCAAGCTTCAGGGCACCATCAAGAGCTCTGTAGGCTTGGGTATCTTGCTTTCCGAAGGCATCGGCGACACCATGCGTGTGTCGCTCACGGCCGATCCGGTTGAGGAGCCGCCGGTCGCCTGGGGAATTTTACAGTCGCTGGGCCTGCGTCGCCGTGGTCCCGAGATTGTCTCGTGCCCCACGTGCGCCCGCTGCCAGGTTAACCTTATTCCCATCGCCGAGGAGGTCACCGAGCGGCTTAAGAACTATTCCGCGCCGCTTTCGATCGCCGTGATGGGATGTGCGGTCAACGGCCCCGGAGAGGCATCTGACGCCGACCTGGGTGTTGCCTGCGGGCGTGGTCAGGGCCTGCTCTTTTCGCATGGCCAGATCATTGGTAAAGTAGCTGAGGATCAAATTGTCGACGCGCTCATGGCCGAGGTCGACAAGCTTATTGAGGAGAAATAAATGACCCGAGCAATGTATATGTCTAAGCTGTATGCTCCGACGCTCAAAGAGGATCCGGCCGACGCCGAGCTTGCGAGCCATCGCCTGCTGCTTCGCGCCGGCATGATCCGCAAGGAGGCCGCCGGCCTGTATTCCTATCTGCCGCTCGCATGGCGCTCGATCCGCAAGATCGAGAACATCGTGCGCGACGAGATGGACGCCGCCGGCGCCCAGGAGCTCATGATGCCCATTATGGTCGATGCCGAGCTGTGGCGTGAGTCCGGCCGTATCGATGCCTATGGCAAGGAACTCGTGCGCTTTGACGACCGTCATGGTCGCGAGTTTGTGCTAGGCCCCACGCACGAGGAGACCGTCACGGCCCTGGTACGCAACGAGCTGCGCTCCTATAAGCAACTGCCCGTCAACCTGTACCACATTCAGGACAAGTTCCGCGATGAGTTCCGTCCCCGCTTTGGCCTGATGCGCGGCCGCGAGTTCATCATGAAGGACGCCTACAGCTTCTCTGCCACGCAGGAGAGCCTGCAGGAGGAGTACGACAAGATGAAGCAGGCCTACGCTAACATCTGCGAGCGCTGCTACATCAAGGCTCTGCCCGTTGTCGCCGACTCCGGCGAGATCGGCGGCGACACCTCCGTCGAGTACATGGCTCTGGCTGACGCCGGCGAGGCCTCGCTCGTCTACTGCGACGATTGCGGCTTTGCTGCCGATGACGAGGCTGCAAGCACCAAGGTCGTCGTGACCGAGGGCCCCGGCGACGGCACGCTTACCAAGGTCGAGACTCCGGGTATGGGTACCATTGAGGCCGTCGCCAAGTTCTTTGGCTTCCCCGAGAACGGCACGCGCAAGTCCCTGGCTCTCATCGACGCCGAGGGTAAGCCGGTTGTGGCCATTGTCCCGGGCGATCATGAGCTCAACGACTGCAAGGCCGAGCACGTCTTTGGCAAGGGCTATCGCATGATGACCGACGAGGAGCTCCAGACCTACGGGCTGCATAAGGGCTTTATCGGACCGGTTAACCTGCCCGAGGGCATTCGTCTGGTCTGCGACGAGAGCCTGCGCGAATCCAAGCAGTGGGCCTGTGGCGCCAATGAGGTCGACTATCACTTTACCGGTGCCTGCCCCGAGCGGGACTTTACCGTCGACGAGTGGGCCGATCTGGTTACCGTCGTCGCCGGCGATCCCTGTCCGCACTGCGGCAAGCCGCTCTCTGCTGCCCGCGGCATCGAGGTCTCTCAGGTGTTCCAGCTGGGCACCAAGTATTCCGAGGCCATGGGTGCCACCTTTATGGACGAGGACGGCAAGGAGAAGCCGCTTATCATGGGTTGCTACGGCGTTGGTGTGTCCCGCTCGCTTGCTGCCGTCGTGGAACAGCACAACGACGAGCACGGTATCGTCTGGCCGGTCTCCGTTGCCCCGTACGAGGTCGCGGTGATTCCGCTTGACCCCAAGAAGGAAGAGTGCGCTACCGTCTGCGAGCAGATTGTTGATGGCCTGTGCGCCGAGGGTATCGAGGTCGTCGTCGACGACCGCGATGAGCGTCCCGGCTTTAAGTTTGCCGATAACGACCTCATGGGTTTCCCGTATCAGGTGGTTCTGGGCAAGCGCGGCCTTAAGAATGGCACCGTTGAGCTCAAGGACCGTGCCACGGGCGAGCGCGAAGACGTGGCGATCGACGAGGTCGTCGCCAAGGTCGCCGAGCTCGTGAAGGCGGCCCGCCGCTAATCGTCGATTCCGCTTGTAGTTCGATATACGGGACGGCCTTGCATTTATCCAGATTGGGGAGATGCAGGGCCGTCCTTTTATCTTGTCGGCGTGCTCAATCGCCAAAAGGAAAACCCCACAGCCCATATGAGCTGCGGGGTTTTCTTGTGCCTCCGATGCGAAATAAATCGCTCAGATATTACTGATAATCGACGACGTCGATCCAGTTCTTCAGGAACTCATCGTTCACGTTGCGCTTACGAGCGAGCTCGGAAGCGGCGACGATGCTCGTCCACTGACGCACGACCTGCATGGGCATGTCCGCGCGGTCGCAGTAGAGCTCCAGGTAGGCCTCGGCCTGGTCCTTGCTGTTGAGGGCGAAGAGCAGGTAGGTGGTGGCAACGTCGGCAGCAGGGGAGCCCTGGGTGGCGTGTGCCCAGTCGCACACATAGAGCTGGCCGTCGTCGCCGACGATGACGTTGGAGGGGTTGAAGTCGCCGTGGCAGACCTTGAACTCCTTGGTCATGCCGTCCAGACGCTCCTGAAGGTTGTAGCGCGTGGTGGCGTTGAGCTGATCAAGGCTGTCGATCATGCGGGCGAACTTGTCGCGCTGACGGTTGAGCAGCGGGGAGGTGTAGCCGTGGATCTCGATCTGGAGGTCGACGAACATCTCGAGGTACTCACCAAAGCGCTGGGGCTCGGCAGTCATCTTCTCGGCAAGGGTGGTGCCCGGAACCTTCTCGGTCACGAGCGCCCAGCCGTTGGCGTTCTCGAGCTGGGAAACCTCGAGAGCCTTGGGGCTGCGGATGCCGCACTCATTGATGCGGGCAAGATTCAAAGCCTCGTTGAACACGTCGGAGACAGGCTTGGTCTCGTTAAAGACCTTGACAATCTTGTCGCCCAGGTCGTAAACGACCTTGTTGCCACGGCGGACGAGCTCGGTCTTGGAATCGGGTAGCAGCATGGTTGCATCCTTTCAACGATGCGATAGAAGCGACGGCGGGGGTGTGTGAAACACCCGTGCACCCCTGCCGTTAAAAACCGTGCTAAAACTAGCAGACGGCGTAGTCCTGAGGCTCGCGGCCGTAGTAGGCGTCCAGGTAGAGCTCCTTGATCTCGCTCATGAGCGGGTAGCGCGGGTTTGCGCCGGTGCACTGGTCGTTGAATGCCTGCTCGGTCATCTCGTCGAGGGTGTCGAGGAAGTACTGCTCGTCAACACCGTAGTCGGCGATGGTCTTCTTGACGCCGATGAAGTCCTTGAGTTCCTCGAGCTTCGTGATGAAGTTCTCGAAGACCTCCTTGTCGTCCTTGCCCTCGATGCCGCAGTACTTGGCCATCTCGGCGTAGTTGTGCAGCGCGTTGGGGTAAGGATACTGGGAGAAGGTACCCATCTTGACGGGAGCCTCGGCGGCGTTGTAGCGCATAACGCGGGTCAGGATGACGGCGTTGGCGAGGCCGTGAGGCAGGTGATGGAAGGCGCCGAGCTTGTGAGCCATGGAGTGGTTGAGGCCCAGGAAGGCGTTGGCGAAGGCCATACCGGCCATGCAAGAGGCGTTGTGCATCTCCTCGCGGGCATGCGGGTCCTTGGCGCCGTTCGTGAAGCTGGAGGGCAGGTTCTCGAAGACGAGCTTAGCAGCGCGCTCGGAGAGGCCCTTGGTGTAGTCGGAAGCCATGATGGAGACGTAGGACTCGATGGCGTGGGTCATGACGTCGATGCCGGAGGCAGCGGTCAGGCCGCGCGGGGCGGTCATGCAGTTGTCGGCGTCGACGATAGCCATGTTGGGGAGCAGCGCGTAGTCGGCGAGCGGCCACTTGATGCCGGTCTCCTTGTCGGTGATGATGGCGAACGGCGTGCACTCGGAGCCGGTACCCGAAGAGGTCGGGACGGCGACGAAGTAGGCCTTCTTGCCCATCTCGGGGAAAGTGAAGATACGCTTGCGGATGTCCATGAAGTCCATGGCCATGTCCTCAAACTTGCACTCGGGGTGCTCGTACATCATCCACATGATCTTGCCGGCGTCCATAGCGGAGCCACCGCCGACGGCGATGATGACGTCCGGCTCAAAGAGAG
>CAJJSS010000019.1:0-49021 GCA_905194545.1 Coriobacteriaceae bacterium
AACGCCGCCTTTTGGCTGTGCGCCGGTGCCATCGGCACCGACCCCATCACCGTCGAGGGCGTGTCGCTAAGCTCCGCACAGGGCGACCGTAACGTGCTTGCCGCGCTTTCGCGCTTTGGCGCCCGCATCGTGCGCTCCACCAACGCCGCCACCGTGCAGTCCGACAAGCTCGCCGGCTTTGAGATGAGTGCCCACGACATTCCGGACCTGGTGCCCGTCATCTCGGCCGTGGCCTCGTTGGCACAGGGCCGCACCTTTATTCGCGATTGCGCCCGTCTGCGCATCAAGGAATCCGACCGTCTGGTCACCACCACCCGCGAGCTCACCGCGCTGGGCGCGCAGGTGCGCATTGCCGGCGATGACCTCATCATCAAGGGTGTCGATGCCTTCACCGGCGGCGAGGTCGATTCGCACAACGACCATCGCATCGCCATGATGGCCGCTATCGCCGCGAGCCGCGCCACCGGCGAGGTCGTGATCCACGGCGCCGAGGCCGTCAACAAGTCCTATCCCGATTTCTTCGACCACTACCGCCTGCTGGGCGGCAAGGTCACACTCGAGGAGGAATAGCATGTCCTCGACCTTTGGCAACGTCTTGCACGTAAGCATCTTCGGCCAGTCGCACTCCCCCGCCATCGGCTGCTCCCTCGATGGCATTCCGGCGGGCATCGCTGTTGACCAGGAGCAGCTGCAGGCCTTCCTTGACCGTCGTGCCCCCGGTCGCGACGAGACCGCGACCAAACGCCGCGAGGCCGACGCCGCCCACATCATCGCCGGTGTGGTCGATGGACATACCACCGGCGCGCCCATCGCCGCGATTATCGAGAACACCAACACGCGCTCCAAGGATTACTCCGAACTGCGCCGCAAGCCCCGCCCCGGACATGCGGACTTCCCTGCGCGCGTGAAGTATCACAACATGCACGATGTCGCCGGCGGCGGACACTTCTCCGGCCGCCTAACGGCACCCCTGTGCATCGCCGGCGGCATTGCGCTGCAGGCACTCGAGGCCCGCGGCATTAAAGTGATGGCGCATGTAGCGCAGATCGGCGGCATCTCCGACCTGCCGATGGACGACATGGTCTATCGCGAGGCCGACCGCAAGGCGATCCTTACGAACGATCTGCCGTGCATTGACGCCGCCGCCGCCGGCCGCATGCACGAGGAAATCCTAGCCGCGCGCGACGAACTCGACAGCATCGGCGGCATCGTGGAGTGCGGCATTTACGGGCTTCCTGCGGGCATCGGCGACCCCATGTTCGATGGCATCGAGAACCGCATCGCGCAAATCGCGTTTGGCATTCCCGCCGTAAAGGGCGTGGAGTTTGGCATGGGCTTTGCCGTGGCCGCCATGCGTGGCAGCGAGAACAACGATCCGTATCGCATCGATGCCGAGACCGGCGAGATCGAGGTCGAGTCCAACAACGCCGGCGGCATCCTGGGCGGTATTTCGACCGGCGCGCCCGTCATGTGGCGCATGGCCGTAAAGCCGACGCCCTCAATTGGCCGCGAGCAGCAGACGGTGGACATGGACGCTATGGAAAATGCCGAGCTCTCGGTCCACGGCCGCCACGATCCCTGCATCGTCCCCCGAGCCGTCCCCGTAGCCGAGGCAGCCGCCGCCCTTGCCATCTGGGACGCCCTCCTCGAAGACGCCGCCCAGCGCTAACTACCCACCCCTCAACATCCCCCGACACGTGAAAGGGGTCTCCATGGACCTTGCTGACATCCGCCAGGCCATCGATGGCATCGACACCACGCTCCTCAACAGTTTTGTCGAGCGCATGGACATTGCCACCGAGGTCGCCAAGTCTAAAATCGAGATGGGCAAGGCCGTCTTCGACCCCGCCCGTGAGCGCTCCAAGCTCAACAATCTCGCCAGCCGCGTGCCCGAGCGCTACGAGGCTCAAGCCATCACCCTGTTCCGCCTCCTCATGAGCATGAGCAAGGCCGAGCAACAGCGCTACATCAACGAGCTCAAGGGCATCACCGTCTCACAAAAGGCCCACGCCACGGCTGCAGCCTTTGACACGCCTTTCCCCCAGACGGCTAGCGTCGCCTGCCAGGGCGTCGAGGGCGCCTATAGCCAAATTGCCGCGTGCAGGCTCTTCGACGTGCCCGACATTGCGTTCTTCGAGACCTTCGAGGGCGTTATGCGCGCCGTGCGCGACGGCTTCTGCGAGTTTGGCGTGCTGCCCATCGAGAACTCCACCGCCGGCTCAGTCAACGCCGTCTACGACCTGCTCGCCCAGTTCGACTTCCACATCGTGCGCTCGCTTCGCCTCAAAATCGACCACAACTTGCTCGTCAAGCCCGGCGCCAAGCTTGCGGACGTGCACGAGGTCTACAGCCACGGCCAGGCCATTGCCCAATGCGCCGGCTTTATCGAGGCGCACGACCTGCACGCCACCAAGTACCCCAACACGGCCATGTCGGCCGAGATGGTCGCCAGCTCCGAACGCACCGATGTTGCCGCGATCGCATCGCGCAGCTGCGCCGCACTCTACGGCTTGGAGGTACTGGAGCCCAACATCCAGGACTCGGACAACAACTACACGCGCTTTGTCGTCATCACCCGCGAGCCACGCGTCTACCCCGGCGCCAACCGCACCTCGCTCATGATTACCACGGCCAACGAGCCGGGCGCACTCTATCGCGTACTCGAGCGCTTCTACGCGCTCAATATCAACCTCATCAAGCTCGAGAGCCGCCCCATCCCCGGGCACGACTTTGAGTTTATGTTCTACTTTGACCTGGACTGCCCCTTTGGCAGCAAGGCCCTCGATGACCTGCTCGATTCCATCGACGACGTGTGCGAGAGCTTCACCTTCTTTGGCAGTTACACGGAGGTGCTCTAGATGACCGATGTCGCCGCAACCCGCCCCTACGGCGTGCTGGGCCGCGTGCTGGGCCACAGCTACACCCCGACCATCTACAAGGAGCTCGCGGGGCTCGAGTACGTACGATTTGAGCGCGAGCCCGAGGACCTCCAGGCTTTTATGACGGGTGACGAATGGGAGGGCACCAACGTGACCATCCCCTACAAGCGCGCCGTCATGGAATACCTGGACGAGTTGAGTCCGCTCGCCGAGCGCATGGGCAACGTCAACACCATCACGCGCCTGCCCGACGGCCGCCTGCGCGGCGACAACACCGACTACTTTGGCTTCCAATGCCTGGTCGAGGAGCTAGGCGTAGAGGTTGCCGGTAAGAAGGCCCTCGTGCTCGGCGCCACCGGCGGTGCCGGCACCACGGCCAGCATGGTGCTCGACGACCTGGGCGCCATCGTCGTACCCGTGGGTCGCACGAGCGAGGTCAATTACGACAACATCGCGCAGCAGTCCGATGCCGCGCTGCTCGTCAACTGCACGCCCGCCGGCATGTTCCCCCACTGCCCCGGCGCTCCCTGCACACTCGAAGGACTCGATGCGCTCGAGGGCGTCATCGACATCGTCTACAACCCCGCCCGTACGGGTCTGATGCTCGAGGCCGAGCGCCGCGGCATCCCCTGCATCGGCGGCCTGCTGATGCTCGTGGCCCAAGCGGCACAGGCCGTCGAGCGCTATACCGGCAAGGTCACCCCGCGCGAGCGCATCCTGGACGTAACGGAGCACCTGTCCCACCGCGAACAGAACATCGCGCTGATCGGCATGCCGGGCTCGGGCAAGACCCGCGTGGGTGAGCAGATTGCCCTGCTCACGGGACGCGAGCATATCGACCTCGATCGCACCCTCGAGGAACGCCTTGGCATGCCCTGCGCCGACTTTATCGTCGAGCGCGGCGAGGCGGCCTTCCGCGAGCAGGAGACGGCGGCGCTGACCGGCATCTCCAAGCGCAGCGGCCTGGTGCTTTCCACGGGCGGCGGCGTGGTCACGCGCGACGAGAACTACCCGCTACTGCACCAGAACAGCCAGATCGTGATGCTCAACCGTAAGCTCGACGAACTCGCCCACAAGGGTCGCCCCATCACCGCCCGCGATGGCATCGACAAGCTGGCCGAGCAGCGCATGCCGCGCTACCGCGCCTGGGCCGACTACCTCATCGACTCGCGCGATTGCGCCGCCAACACCGCCCAAGCCCTCCTCGACACCCTCCCATCCGCTCTCTAACCAAAACCACCACAAAGGGGACAGGCACCTTTGTGGTGGTTTTCCAACCGCAAAGGAAGCAACCATGAAAGCACTCGTCATCAACGGCCCCAACCTCAACATGCTCGGCATTCGCGAGCCGGGCATCTATGGCAGTGACAACTACGACCGCCTGGTCCAGATCTGCCAGGAGGCAGGTGCCGCGCAGGGCTTCGACGAGGTCGAGGTCTTCCAGTCCAACCACGAGGGCAGCATCGTCGACAAGATCCAGGAGGCCTACGGCAAGGTAGACGGCATCGTCATCAACCCGGCAGCCTACACGCACACCAGCGTGGCAATCCTTGACGCCCTCAAGGCCGTCGCCATCCCGGCTGTGGAGGTCCACATCAGCGCTGTCGAGACCCGCGAGGACTTCCGTCAGGTGAGCTATGCACGCCTAGCCTGCTTTGCCACCATCACCGGCGAGGGCCTGAAGGGCTACGCCCACGCGTTGGAGCTGCTGAAAGAGCATCTCGAAAAGTAAGCCTCGCGGATCAATACATTAGCACCGATTCACACGAACAAAACTCCAGCGCCGGCAGCACCTCGCTGCTGCCGGCATTTTGTTACTGGCATATAATCGTTGCAGTCACACTACGTCTGGAGACCCACATGCTGAGCATTCACCTGGGGGATTACCCCGGTTCCATCTACGATACCGAAACCTATTTTAGGAACTCATACTTGGACTCATGGTTCGAAGACCCTATGGCCGCACAGATTATTAAAAGCGTGGACGGATCAGAGCTCATCGGTCCCCACAACATCGTAAGCAAGCAGCTGGGCTCAATCACTCCACTCGAACTGTCCGGCGGCGTTAAGACGCTGCTGCTGGTGCGCAATCTCCCAAATATGGTGTTCAACGCATCCACCTGCGGAGACAACTGTGCCCGCTGGCTACTCAAGATCGGCAAAGAGCAGGATGTGCTGGTGACCTTATACCACATCATGAAATTCCCCTGGAAGAGCTTTGAGATTCGCATCAATAACGATGGCCGCATCGTTAGAAACATGCAGGAGTTTGTCGGCGCCACGAATGACTTTTTGGATGTTGATGAGTAATGAAGGGAACGCATACCGTTGTCGTAGAGCGTGCAAAGGTCAAATACACACTCACGTTTAAGCGCAATATTTCCTTTATACGCGGCAACAGCGGCACGGGCAAAACGACGCTCATCTCGATGATTCGCGACTACAACGACCGAGGACCGGAAAGCGGCGTTGCACTCAGCTGCGACGTACCTTGCGAAACGCTTTCCGGCAGACGCTGGGAGCGCGAGCTGTCGATCATCGAAGATTCAATCGTCTTTCTAGATGAGGGCAACGAGTTTATCTACTCAAAGGACTTCGCCAAAGCCGTAAACGGCTCGTCCAACTATTTTGTTCTGATATCTCGTCGCGATGCCAACGAGCTCCCCTACAGCGTTGATGAGATCCTGAAGTTAGTCAACACGACAAGTAAAACAATCAATGGCCGCAAGAGCGACAGGCGCTTCTACTCGGTGACCAAACCGCTATATGACCACACAGCAAGTATGCTGTATCAGGATCTAAATGTTGGATTCGAGGTACCCGACGCCGTAGTTGTCGAGGATAGCAAATCTGGCTATCAATTCTACGACGCTCTTTGCAACCGGCTCGGGATCCCCTGCTATACCGCCACCGGCGTAGCAAATCTAAAGCGGACAATTCACGAATGCCCCGAGCAAAACGTTCTTGCCATTGGAGACGGCGCAGCATTTGGTCCCTACATCGAAAAGGTGATCGGACAGCGCGTTTACAAGAACGTTCGCTTGTTCCTCCCGGAATCATTTGAGTGGACACTTCTGCAATCTGACCTCATTCCCAGTAACGACATTCCAAAAATTCTCAAGGATCCTTCGAGCTATATCGAAAGCCGCGACTACCTAAGCTGGGAGCGATTCTTCACCGACGTATTGATCAAGTACTCGGCAGACACTCGCTACGCCTACAGAAAGGCGAAACTCAACGAGCAGTACCTAAAGCCGCCGGCGATGGATGCAGTTGCAAGCGTCTTGCCCGAGTGCCTGAGGGCAGACTAGATACGGCGGGGAGGGCCAAGTTGGTCCTCCCCGCCGTTATTACGCCCTCTTGATTACGTACGCCAATCCAATATCGCAGGCGCAACGCACAATTGATGCGAAGAGCCACGATGCTGACAGCGTCATAAGCAGAGGCATGGTCTGCCAGGGAATAAACCAATCGACCGCGTGGATTGCAAAGATGGCGAGGCTAGCCTGTCCGCAGAACACGAGTGCTCGTTCAAAGGATCCCAAAACTGAAACGTCCTTCAGTTTCTCAAGCGCCATGGAAACCCAGCACACGCAGTAGCTGCCGGCAAGAGCGGCAATTGTTGCAGCCACAAACCCATCCACGCGGCGGCTCGAAAGCTCAAGCCCACTCAGCGCGGCAAGGACAAGCCAAGCGACACCGGCTCCAATAAACAGCAGAGGCTTGCTCACGCTCGGCTCCAGCCTCCTTTGGCGCGCCGTATAGCCAACCCACATCAGCAGCACAATATAGCAGCTCAGATCCAAATCGAGCGGCAGGTAAACGCCCATTAATCGAGACACACTCAAACCGCAAAAGGCAATCGCGGCACAGACAACGCCCTGCCAAACAACCCCAATTCCGCGGCGATCAAACAACCGCACGAGCACATTAAACAGCAGGCGCGACGTAAACAGCGCCGCCAAAAACCATGCCATGCCAACGGCGGTAACGCCAAGCCCAGGCACATCAACGCCCGAGGCAAACACAAGCGTCTTAAGCCCCGCAACCAGCGTACCGCTCGTCAAAGGAGCGCCGCTCATCAAGAACGTCGGCACCTGCCACGCCAGTGCAAGAACCACATACGGCACCAGCAGGCGCGACACCGAACCACTCAGCAGCTCGCGCCACGGCTTCGGCCTAAACGTATACCCGGCAAGAATAAAGAACACCGGCATGCGAAACGAGAAGATCGCGTGCCGCAAGGGAGAAGGATTTGGGACGGTGTGCCCCACAATGACCAGAATCATTGCAATTCCCTTTGCAATATCGATCCAGTCGAGCCTTTTGCTTCCCATGGCGAACCCTTCAAAATCGCAGCACACAAGATGAAAAAAGCCCAGACCACCAAGCGGTCCGGGCTTAATAAACGATGGTGCTCCATGGCGGATTCGAACCGTCGACCTTGGGATTAGAAGTCCCCTGCTCTATCCAACTGAGCTAATGGAGCAAATAACAGCACGCCCAAGCAAGCGCAAGCCTGTCAGGCGCAAGTAATTATAACCTAGTTGAACTGCTCACGGTACGCCTTGCAGACCTTATCGACCGGGCCGTCCATGCGAAGGTCACCCTTCTCAATCCAAACGGCACGCTGGCAGATGCGCTCAACCTGCTCCATGGAGTGCGAAACAAACAGAACCGTCACGTCGCCGCTCTGGATAAAGTGCTGGATACGGGCCTCGCACTTCTGCTGGAAGAACACATCACCGACGGAAAGTGTCTCGTCAACGATCAGGATGTCAGGCTCAGTGATCGTTGCGATTGCAAAGGCAATGCGCGCAACCATGCCCGAGGAGAAATTCTTAAGCGGCATGTCGACAAAGTTCTGAAGCTCAGCGAACTCAATAATGCCGTCAAAGTTGGCATCGATGAACTCCTTGGTATAGCCGAGCAGGGCACCGTTCAGATAGATGTTCTCGCGGGCGGTCAACTCGGGGTCAAAGCCGGCACCAAGCTCAATCAGCGGCGCGATGTTACCGTGCACCTTAACGCTGCCTTCGCTAGGCTCAAGCACGCCAGCGATAATCTTGAGCATCGTGGACTTGCCGGAGCCATTGGTGCCGACCAGGCCCACGACCTCGCCACGATGAATATCGAACGAGATATGCTTGAGCGCCCTAAACTCCTCAAAGAACAGCTCGTGCTTGGCAAGCTTGATGAAGTACTCCTTGAGGTTGGTCAGCGACTCGGACGCCATGTTAAAGATCATGGTGACGTCGTCGACCTCGACAGCCAGAGGCTGCTCGCTGTAATCAACAACAGATTCAGTCATCACAGCACTCCTTAGATGTAGAGGATAAACTTGCGCTCGGACTTATGGAACACGGTGTAGCCAATGACAAGCGCAAGGACCGCCCAAGCGACGCACATACCAAACGTCAAAAGCGAGGGCGTGGTCTGGAACAAGAAGATATCGCGCATAAACTGCAGGTAGTTATACATGGGGTTCGCATACATCAAGATACGCACGAGATGCGGCATTTGCGCAATATAGTCAGTCGTCCAGAAGATGGGCGTAATATAAGTCCACGCCGTAATGACGACGCTCCACAGATGCATAACGTCGCGGAAAAAGACCGTAAGGGCAGAGAGCATCATGCCCAGGCCCATGCAGAAGCACATAAGCAGCAGCAGGCAAACCGGCAGCAGAATCAAATGCCAAGAAGGCATAACGCGGAACCACAGCATAACGATGGCGACGGCGACCAGCGAGAAGGTAAAGTTGACCAGCGAGAAGAGCACCTTCTGCACCGGGAAGACCCAGCGGTGCACCTTAACCTTCTTGAGCAGAGGGGCAGCACCCACGATCGACGTCAGGGCCTGGTTCGTAGACTCGGACATGACGGCAAAGGTAACGTTACCCACGATCAAGTACAGCGGGTACATCTCGGGCGTCATTGAGCCATTGCGGCCCTGGCCAAAAATCGTCGAGAACACGATGGCCATGACGATCATCATCAGCAGCGGGTTGAGCACCGACCATGCGACGCCCAGAACGCTACGGCGATACTTGATCTTAAAATCCTTGGTAACCAGCTGACGAAGGATAAACGCGTCCTTCTCAAATTCGTTCTTAGCAAACGTCGCAGGCAGACTGCGAGCTTCTTGTTGCTTTGTCTGATCCGACACGGATGCAACTCCTTTACTCGTAATCGTTGACAAACGAACAGTATAGACCCGACGGCCATGCAAACGATTCGCGCAACAAAACTGGAGAACTAACCCACATCTTAGGATGCCAAGCCCAAACGGCTATACTTTCAAGGATTGAATGTATAAGGAGCATTGAGTGAATTCTGAATCCATCGCCGTCATCATCCCCTGCTACAACGAAGCCCTCACGATCGGCAAAGTCATCGACGACTTTCACCGCGAGCTTCCGCAAGCGACGGTCTATGTCTATGACAACAACTCGTCGGACGACACCTCACGCATCGCCACCGAGCACGGCGCCACGGTCCGCTTTGAACCCCGTCAGGGAAAGGGCAACGTGTGCCGTCAGATGTTTCGCGACATCGACGCCGATTGCTACCTGATGGTCGACGGAGACGACACCTACCCCGCCGAGGCGGCCAAAGCCCTCTGCGAGCCCATCCTTAACGGCACAGCCGACATGACCGTAGGCGACCGCCTTTCCAACGGCACCTACGCCGAGGAAAACAAGCGTGCTTTCCACGGCTTTGGCAACAATCTGGTCCGCGCCATGATCAAGTGGATCTATGGCTACAGCTTCGATGATGTCATGACCGGCTACCGCGCCATGAGCCGCCCGTTCGTCAAAACCTTCCCCGTGCTTTCCGAGGGCTTCCAGATCGAAACCGAGCTCTCGATCCACGCCGTCGACCACCGCTGGCGCATCAAAGATGTACCCATCGAGTACCGCGACCGTCCGGAAGGCTCCGAGTCCAAGCTTAATACCGTCAGCGACGGCATTAAGGTCGTTGCGATGATCGTCACGCTGTTCAAGGACTACCGCCCTCTGAAGTTCTTCAGCCTGGTTGCGCTTCTGTTTGCGGTGATCGGCCTCGCCCTGGGCATGCCCATCGTTGTCGAGTATTTCCAGACCGGCCTCGTTCCGCGCTTCCCCACCGCCATGCTCGCCGCGTCGTTTATGTTCCTGTGCGGTCTGAGCCTTGCAACCGGATTCATCCTGGATTCCGTGGCAAAGGTCGAAAAAAAGCAGTGGGAGGTCAACGTATACAGCAAATACACCTACGACGACCAGCCCGACCACCCTACTTCCAAGCCAAGCAAGAGGTAAACCACCATGCCGCTCATCTCCATCGTCGTGCCGTGCTACAACGAGCAGGAATCACTTCCGATCTTTCTCAAAGAGCTCGATGGCGTCGTTCGCATCATGACCCAGCAAGATCCCGGCATTTCCTTTGAAGCCGTCCTCATCGACGATGGTTCGGCAGACAAAACGCTCGCCGTCATGAAGGCAGAAGCCGCGGCGGCGCATCCATACGCCATCCGTTGGCACTCTTTCTCGCGCAACTTTGGCAAGGAGGCGGCACTACTCGCCGGACTCCAGCACGCAAAGGGCGGCTATGTCGCCACCATGGATGCCGACATGCAGGACCCGCCCTCGCTCCTGCCGCAGATGTACGAGATCTTGCAGACCGAAGACTACGACAACGTCGCAACGCGCAGGACCACCCGCGAAGGCGAGCCTCCCATCAGGTCGTTCTGTGCCCGTATGTTCTACAAGATCATCAACCGCATTTCCAAGGCCGACATCGTCGACGGAGCACGCGATTTTAGGCTCATGAAGCGACCTATGGTCAACGCCATCATCTCCATGGGCGAATACAACCGATTCTCCAAGGGCATTTACGGCTGGGTGGGCTTCAAAACCAAATGGCTCCCCTACGTAAACGTCAACCGCGTGGCCGGCGAGACCAAATGGAGCTTTTGGTCGCTGCTCCTCTATTCCATCGACGGCATCGTCGCGTTTTCCACGGCGCCGCTCTCCCTCGCCGCCCTCACAGGTATCGTCTTCTGCCTCATCGCTATTCTGGGATTCGTCGTCATCCTAGTAAAGACGCTTGTCTGGGGCGACCCCGTCGGCGGATGGCCGTCGCTCGCCTGCCTTATAACGCTGTTTGGCGGCATGCAGCTTCTGTGCCTGGGAATCATAGGTGAATACTTGGCAAAAGCCTACTTGGAAACCAAGCGACGTCCCATCTATATCATTCGAGAATCCAACGAGGAATCTGATGACACGGCCCAATAACAGCACGCTCAAGAATGTGGCGTTCTACGCCGCCTGCTTCGCATTTTCCGTCGCACTCTTTGTCGCACTTGCAGCGGCGGGACATGTCTATCCCTTTGGCGACAACTCGTTTCTCACCAACGATCTCAAATACCAATACATCGACTTCTTCGCGTGGTTTCGCCGCGTCCTTTTAGGCGAGGCAAACCTTCGCTATTCCTTCTCACAGGGACTCGGCATGAACACATGGGGGCTCTATAGCTACTACCTCGGCAGCCCCTTCAACCTGCTCTGCGTGCTGTTTCCCGCAGACAAGCTGACGCTCTTCGTGCTTGTTATCTCCGCGCTCAAACTGGGCTGCATCCACATCAGCGGCGCTTGGTATGTGCAAAAGCGCTTTGACCTACCCAAGCCCGCAGCATTCCTGCTTTCCCTCTCGTTCACGTTTTGTAGCTGGACCATCAGCAACCTGCGCAACCCGCTCTGGATCGATTGCCTCATCATGCTGCCCATCTGCGCCTACGGATGCCACGAGCTCATCCGCAAGCAGCGCATGATCCGCCTCGTCATCGCAACGGCGCTCAATGTCATGTTCTGCTGGTATACGGCCTACATTAGCATCCTGTTCCTCTGCATCTTCGTACTGGTTGAATTTGTCGATTATGTTGCAGAAGAAGGATTTAGCTGGAAGCTCATGCTCGATCGGGCCCTGCGATTCGCCGGGGCTATCGCGCTCGGACTGCTTCTGTCCGCTTGGACCTTTTTGCCGACCATCCTTGCCATGTCCAAGGGCGGTCCCGTTCTAGCACTCGGCCCCCTACTTAAAACCAACCTCAAGTCGCTCATCAGGGGCTTTCTTCCCTGCATGTGGGTAAGCAACGAAAGCACACCTCAGTTCTATTGCGGCATCATCATGATGCTGCTTGCGGTGAGCCTGCTGGTTAACCGCACGGTTTCAATCAAGACGCGCATCGCAACACTCGTCGTCACGATAATCCTGGTTGCAAGCTCCGTTTTGAGCCCGCTCGAGTACATCTGGTGCGGCATGCGCGTTCCCAACGGCTTCTACTCGCGCACGGC
This sequence comes from Coriobacteriaceae bacterium, assembly GCA_905194545.1. Lineage (GTDB taxonomy): Bacteria > Actinomycetota > Coriobacteriia > Coriobacteriales > Coriobacteriaceae > Collinsella. Next base: position 12,214 of record CAJJSS010000019.1, read on the forward strand.
TTTTTTGCTGAGCTTCTTTGCGCTGTGGGCTGCGGGCTATACCCTGCAGATCCTCAAGGATCAACCTAAATTGCGCCAAGCCTATCGCCCCGCCGTCATCTTGCCACTCCTGGCGCTCACCGCTATTGAACTGTTTGCCAACGCTCATGTAGTATGGAACCAGCTCTACGCGGGCTATTCCGAAAATACCAACAGGGCCTATGTAGCCACCGCAACCAACACGATCGCTACCACTACAGAACGGGATTCAGCTCCGTTCTACCGCATCGATCGTACAACCACACGAGCCGATAGTGCCGCTCTAAACGAAGGCCTGGCACTAGGGTATAACCAGCTATCTTCTTATTCGTCCGCCAATAACCCGCAGGCAATTGCATTGCTCAACTCCCTTGGTTACAGCAGCGTCGGCGAATTCTCGACCCGTTATGCCGAGCCCATTCTTGCCGTCGATGCCCTACTGGGAGTCAAGTATGCCATTCCCGAGAACGCGCCTGCGGGATACGTTTCGACCAAGACGAATCAGGTCGACTCCACAAGCGCGGTGTACGAGAACCCCTATGCGCTCAGCATTGGCGTTGCAGCCTCAAGCGATATCCAAAACAGCACGCTGAAGAGCGAGAACCCCTTCGAAAAGCAGAACGACCTCTACAGCAAAATCCTAGGCCGCGAGGTCAAGCTCTATACCAAGATCGAGGCCACGAGCACGGAGAATAGCGATAGCTTAAAGCAATGGAGCGTTACTGTACCGGCAAGCTCCATCGGGTATCTCTACATCAACAAAGATACGACTGCCGGCAGTTATTGGCCCGTCACCCTTACCATCGACCAGCGAACGATCGAAAACGAGGCCTGGAGATTCGACAATAATATCCGCCAGATTGCGGATGCATCGGACGCCCCGAGCCAGCATACGGTGTCAATCGGAGTCGCGGAGGGCTATACAGACATGCCCCAAGACAATGAGCCGGTCTTTTACGCCCTCGATCTGGACGTTTTCGAGCAGATTATTAACGAGCTTAAGACGAGCGAATTTGTTCCGACAGTTTTTGAGGACGGAAGAATCGAAGGCGAGTATACCGCCAAGGAAGACGGCAACCTGCTGCTGAGCGTTCCGTACGATGAGGGCTGGAACGTAACGGTAAACGGAACCGCCGCAGAACTAACGCCCGCCGCCGATAAGGGCCTGTCGTCCCTGAACGTGCAGAAAGGCGCGAATAGGATCGTGATGACCTACAAGACTCCGGGTGCCCTTGCGGGGCTTGCAGTGAGTCTGGCGACCACCGTCGCCCTTGTTGCAGCGGGGCTATACGCCAGGCATAAGAAAAGCCGCCGTTAACAAGCGGCGGCTTTTACTCTCGAAAAGTTAATAGCGGCTAGAGCATCTTGAGGTACTCCCCCAGCTCTTCCTCCCAGTCGGGCATGTGGAACCCGACCGACTCGAGCACGGACAGGTCGAGTGCGGAGTGGACCGGGCGCGGTGCGACGGGGCCCTCGGCGCTCGCGTAGTAGTCGGCGGTCGATACCGGCACGACCTTCTCGCCGTTGCCGTTGGCGGCCTCGAAGACGGCGCGTGCGATGTCCGCCCAGGACTTCACCGCGCCGGATCCGGTGCAGTCGTAGGTGCCGTAGGGGGCGTGCGTCCCCAGCACGTGGAAGATGGCCTCGGCCATGTCGCGCGTGAAGGTCAGGCGGCCCAGCTGGTCGTCGACCACGGTGACCTGCTCGAGCTTGTCGTCCGGGTCGGCGACGCGGTCTGAGAGTGCCTTCATGGTCTTCACGAAGTTGTGCCCCTCGCCGATGACCCAGCTGGAGCGCATGATGTAGTGGTGCGGGCACCCGGCCACGGCGATGTCGCCGGCGGCCTTGGTCTGGCCGTAGACGGACAGCGGGGAGAACGGCTCGTCCTCCGTGTGGACCTCGGCGGTGCCGTCGAAGACGTAGTCGGAGGATACGTGGACCAGGGTGATGCCGTACCCGGCGCAGGTGCGTGCGAGAAGGGCGGGCCCCGTCGCGTTGGCCTTCCAGGCGGTCACGCGGCCCTCGGGGGTCTCGGCCCTGTCGACTGCCGTGTAGGCGCCGCAGTTGATGACCGTGCCGTAGAGCGACCAGTCGTACTGCGAATAGGCGTCCGGGTCGGACATGTCGAAGGTGTCGATGTCGCAGAAGTCGAAGTCCTTCGCGACGCCGCGCTCCTCGGCGAGCGCGCGCACCGCATGTCCCAGCTGGCCGTTGCAGCCGGTGACGAGGGTGCGCTTCGGCGCCATGGGGGTGACGTCCCCGAGCATCGGGTGGTTAAGGTCGGCCTCGGAGACGGTGGCCTCGGCCAGCGGGATCGGCCACTCGATGGCGAGCTCGGGGTCGGCGAGGTTCACGAAGGTGTAGGTCTTCTTGAGCTCCAGCGACCAGTGGGCGTCCACCAGGTAGGTGTAGGCGGTGCCGTCCTCGAGCGCCTGGAAGCTGTTGCCCACGCCGCGCGGGACGTAGATGGCCCTGGACGGGTCGAGCGTGCAAGTGAACACCTTCCCGTAGGTGGCGCTGCCCTCGCGCAGGTCGACCCATGCGCCGAAGACCGAGCCGCGGGCCACGGAGATGAACTTGTCCCAGGGCTCCGCGTGGATGCCGCGGGTGACGCCGCGGCTGTCGTTGTAGGAGATGTTGTTCTGGACGACCTTGAGATCGGGGATGCCGAGCGCGCACATCTTGGCGCGCTGCCAGTTCTCCTTGAACCAGCCGCGCGAGTCGCCGTGGACGGCCAGGTCGACGACCTTGAGGCCCCCGATGCCGGTCTCGGTGACGGCGAGGTCCTTCTCGAATGCGATGTCAGCCATGTCTCTCCCCTCCTACTGCCCCTGTGCGCGGTACCTGGCCTCGGTGGCCTCCTTGGCCGGGCGCCACCAGGCCTCGTTGGCGACGTACCAGTCGATGGTGGCCCTGAGGCCCTCGGCGAAGTCGGTGTGCGCCGGCCTCCAGCCGAGCTCGGTCTGCAGCTTGGTGGAGTCGATGGCGTAGCGGCGGTCGTGGCCGGGGCGGTCGGCGACCCAGTCGAAGTCCTCGGGGTCGCGTCCCATGGCCGCAAGGATCATGCGCAGCACGGTGATGTTGTTCTTCTCCCCGTCGGCGCCGATGAGGTAGGTCTCCCCCATGCGGCCCTTCGTGAGGATGTCCCAGACGGCCGAGGAGTGGTCCTCGGTGTGGATCCAGTCGCGGACGTTCTCGCCGCGGCCGTAGAGCTTGGGGCGGACTCCGTCGATGATGTTGGTGATCTGCCTGGGGATGAACTTCTCCACGTGCTGGTAGGGGCCGTAGTTGTTGGAGCAGTTGGAGATGGTGGTTCGCAGCCCGTAGGTGCGGGTCCAGGCGCGCACGAGCATGTCGGAGGACGCCTTGGTGGAGCTGTACGGCGAGGACGGGCGGTACGGCGTCTCCTCGATGAACTTCGCCGGGTCGTCGAGCGCCAGGTCGCCGTAGACCTCGTCGGTGGAGACGTGGTGGTAGCGGATGCCGTGCTTGCGGACGGCCTCCAGGAGGCGGAAGGTGCCCTCGACGTTGGTGCGCAGGAAGGGCTCCGGGTCGGCGATGGAGTTGTCGTTGTGGCTCTCGGCGGCGTAGTGCACGATCGCGTCGTGGCCGGGGACGATCCTATCGAGCAGCTCCGCGTCGCAGATGTCACCGACGACGAGCTCGACCCTATCCTCGGGCAGGCCCGCGATGTTCTCGGGGTTGCCGGCGTAGGTCAGCTTGTCCAGGACGGTGACGTGCACGTCGGGGTGGTTGTTCACGACGTGGTGCACGAAGTTGCTGCCGATGAAGCCGCAGCCGCCCGTGACGATGATGTTCTTGGGTTCGAAAATCTCAGACATGAAAATCCAATCTGAAGCAAGTACAGCTTCTTTAGTATGCCGCAGGAAGTGACGCCGCGACACTATTCAACAAAACTATCGGACATTTCGGCATGCGATAAGAGCCATAACCTTCGCAGAATTACTTCCCCCACAAAAAGCTTCCAGAATGCTGTCTTTGTCATACCGGAAGACCGAATTCCCAGTTTTATCGCGTAAGTACTTATAGAAGAAGTCCTCCCAGCTTTTAAACTTCTCACTGTCTGCAAACGCTTCCGGCTCTTGCAAAACCGCTTTGGCATCTAACCCTGAAATTACGCCGGAGCTCAGCAGAAGCCACTCAAACGACTCGGGAAGACAAACCGTAACAGCATCGCGGTGAATGTCTTGCAGCTTAAGGACACGGTCCGCATAGCACCCAAATGCCGCTCCGTCCGCAACAACAAACACGCGATCGTCGAGATGCTGATCCAACCAGCCTAAAATCGCGCTGTTCGTCATGGCAGAAGCACAGGAAAGCTCACTGTCAGCGAAATGCCGTTCAAAGAACTGGAAACCAGACTTACTGTCCTCGCATAGAAGGATAGAAAAGTCCTGTTTTGGCGCCGACCGGGAAATAGCATAACGATGATTCCCACGATCTTGATAAACAGGGACGAAAGAATGGTATTTTCCGCTCGTCTTAATCTTGTAAATCTCATCCACGCTATACGGAAGATTAGGGAAATCAGCCCTTGAGATCAGCACGAAATAATTCGAGGAATACAGCACATGATGGGCAAACTCATCAGAATGAATCTCTTTTAAGCCCTCATCGACAAATACAATCGAGTCATGAACGGACGAAAGCTGGTTTCGCCAATCATAATCGGTCAGGGCGACACAGGGACAATCGCATTGCAAGGAAACACCCGACTGCTCACCCGTTCGCATGTAGTCTGCGACCATATCAAACAGTGTCGTCTTGCCCGTGCCGCTATCGCCACGCACAATAGTGATGTTTCGCTTGATGGTAAATGTGTACTTGGTTCCCCTGCGGCGGGAAATCTTAACAAGATGCGAACCGTTCATAAGCAGCACCTACAGATACGGAATCGACTCATGAATCAATTCGGCCATGTTATGAACGATTCGACCGCTGTTCACGACTTTGATTTTAAACTCATCGCGACCAAAGTCCATCGCATGATAGAGATTCACAACGAGCTTGCGGTCTTTCGCCATGTCGAGAATCCACTTGGCACAGTTATCACCACAGGTCGAAGCGTTAAAAATATGTTTACGATCAAATCTCATAAGCAGCAACGTTTTCACGCCACCAGAAAGCTGGAGTGGGGAGATGGAACCAAGCACAGGGCTTTCGATGACGTTTTCGGAGACAACATCCGATCGATCGACATCTTTAATTATCGAGACCGCATAGGAATCCGTAATCCAAGAAGACCGGTAAGAGTTTTTGAAATATGTCGCTGTGTTGTAAATCGCTTCTGGCATATCGCCAAAGTAGACGCTTAACACATCCACCCCCAATCATTTTGGCTATATGGTCACCGTAATCATAACGAAAGGGGCCACCAAATAACGGTGGCCCCTAAAAGAAAGCAAGCCGGCGCTAATACTCGCGCGGGCTGTTGACGATCTCGCCGGCGGCGACCTTCTTGAGGTGCTGCCCGTAGACCGACTTGCCGTAGGCCTTGGCCGCCTCCTCCAGCTCCGCGGTCGTGATCCAGCCGTTCTCCCAGGCGATCTCCTCGGGGACGGACACGGGCAGGTCCTGGGAGTGCTCGACGGCGCGGACGAACTCCGCGGCCTCGTGCAGGCTCTCCATGGTGCCGGTGTCGAGCCACGCGTAGCCGCGGCCCAGGGTCACCACGGACAGCGTTCCCTCCTCCAGGTACATCTGGTTGAGCGTGGTGATCTCCAGCTCGCCGCGTGCGGAGGGCTTCACCTCGGCGGCGCGGGAGGACACGTCGCCCGGGTAGAAGTACAGGCCGGTGACGGCGTAGGAGCTCTTGGGGCACTCGGGCTTCTCCTCGATGGAGACCGCCCTCCCCTCGCCGTCGAACTCCACGACGCCGAAGCGCTCGGGGTCGTCCACGTGGTAGCCGAAGACCGTGGCGCGGCCCGACTCGGCGTTCTGCACGGCGCGCGTCAGGTGGCGCGACAGGCCGTTGCCGTAGAAGATGTTGTCGCCGAGCACGAGGGCGCACGGCTCACCGTTAATGAAATCCTCGCCGATGGTGAAGGCCTGGGCCAGGCCGTCGGGCGAGGGCTGCTCGGCGTAGGAGAGGTTCACGCCGTAGCGTGAGCCGTCCCCGAGCAGGCGCTCGAAGTTGGGCAGGTCGGTCGGCGTGGAGATGACCAGGATGTCCCGGATGCCCGCCAGCATGAGGGTGGACAGCGGGTAGTAGATCATGGGCTTGTCGTAGACCGGCAGCAGCTGCTTGGAGGTCACGAGCGTGAGCGGGTACAGGCGGGTGCCGGACCCGCCGGCGAGGATGATGCCTTTCAAAGTTATCTATCTCCTCTATTCATTAAAACTAAAAGGTCATAGTTTTATTCGGTCTATCGACGGCCGAAAACCGCCTTAAGACGTCTAAACGAGCTATGAACTACATCCCTATTGAGAATTAGGAAACAAGAGTAAAGAAGCAGGTAACCGAAAATCGCAATATGCACTGGAGCCCACAAGGTAAAAGAAATGAATACGAATGTTAAAACAACCTCCTGTAGGGGATTATGTGTCGGGAAGGCATGTAAGCACTTATTCAAATAACGCTCCGAACAGAATGACCTTAAAACAATGCACGCAACCGCGCCAATCAGAACCGCTTCGATTGACCCGAAGCAATAAACGCCTATCAATGAGAAAATGGCACTTCCCACAACCGTTGTCAGATTCACCGCAAGGAGAAGTTTCTCTTTGCGCAAGACCTTGAAATACGTTGTGCAGCAAATATCCATCTTGGTATTGAAAACGCAGATCGGCAAGAGAAGTGCGAAATAGCCCATACTCGCAGCGTATTGCGGAAGCCAGATAGAAAGGAGCATCACCATTGGGAAATAGAACAAGTAGATTGCTGGGAAAAACACCTCCATCGCGTCTCTAATTCCCTGATAGAAAGAGCGCCTCTCATCTTCCGATCCCTGCCTTAACGCAGGAAAGAGAACCATACTTGCTTGAGAAACAAATGAAGTGAAAAAATTGACGATGGAAAGAGAAAAAGAAACGTTTCCGAAAGCCTCGATTCCCCAAGCACAATCAACCAAAGCCCTAGCAATTCCTAAAATGAGTATGTTGGCAACATTAGCCAGCATGAGGCCAAAGCCGATTTTGATGCTCGAGGCGGCAAGCCTTATCGAATTCTTGAGATCAAGTAATCCGGCTTTAAAAAATTCTCTGCTATGCCAGCAACAGTACACTAATGCGCAAAACCGCGATAAACAGTAGAGAATGATGTAAGGTCTGAAATCCGAAAGACGAAGGACGACAAAGATAATAAGCGGAACCAAGAAAACAAGTCGATCGAGCATGGTCGAAAACGAAAAGAGCCTAGTCTCATTCATAGCTTGAAAAACATAGCCAAGATATAGTTGAAGATTTGATATTACGGTATACAGTGAAAAGGCATAGATTACGAAAGCCCTCTCCTCTTCGGGCGTAATCATTATAGATAATATGCAGAATGCGATTCCGACTAAAACTTGCAGCAACACTGCAACCCTAAACTGGGAATTGATGGCTACTTTATTAATTTCATTTCTCGTTTTTCCACCCTCAACTAGATAAACGCCGTCGTTCAGACCAAAGTGGAAAAACCCTGAATATCCAGCATAGAAAATAAACAGTTGCCAATATCCATAGCTTGTTACCCCAAGAACTTTGGGGACGAGTAGGGACATAACAAAACTTACAACAAGAGAAATTCCCTGTGCGGAAAAGGCAACGAGTGCATTCGTCACAAGCTTCTTATAGTTCATCCGTTAATAAAACCCCCAAAGAAACCAGCTAGTAATGAGAGGTCTCATTACTAGCTGCCTACATATCGCCTTTCAGGCCAGAACTTTCCTCGGTACGAGCAAATCTCATTAGAAAGAGCACCGAAACTGCCATGAAGATGACAGTTAAGAGAGATGTTGGATTCATGTATTGATGGAAAAGAAAGTCTGCAATCGGAAGATATGCCACCGAAATGCCGACCCAAGAATAAATCAACAGCAGAATGATCCGCCAACGAACGGAAATCTTCACGCCAGAGTTACGTAAAACATTGTACATAGAACCAAATAACAAGCCCTGAAAGGCCAAAACAATGCACATCCCAATTGGACCGAAATCATGAAGGTAATAACGGAAAGCTGTGTAAAGGTTGCCAATGTTGACATTATTGACAAACCTGTACTCAAGCTGGAATGTGTAAGTCCAATCGGAAATTCCGAATGTCTTGCCTAAAAATAGCCAGAGACCTTGAAACGTTTCAGAGCCGAACAGATCGGCTGGGGCAGTGGATAACTCCGGCTTGGCAATAAATTGGTCTAGTCCGATTATCGACCCACCCAAATAAGTCATGAGAGAATCAAAGGGAGTCTTGACGGTCACCCTACCCACGGCGTCTGCGCCGAAAACAAAAATAGCGAGACCGAAAACCACAGCCGCAAGAATGAGCATCACCGCACCGAAATTAATGCGTACCGCATTGACACTCACGCAATTTCGAAGAATCCAGAACATGATGACGCCGGCAAACAGCATAACGATAATCTGACCGCGAGAAGACTGCCCCAGCGAGGCTAAGCAATATATAACGGGTGGAACTAAATACGCCCATCGTTTCTCCTCGGAAACAAGAAGCTCGTTCACGAATGCGAACACGTACACATAGCCAACAGCCATAAATAGGCGGAAGCCATAGTTGATCGGCGTTGATATTCCAGAGCTGAAATTATCATCAAAAGAAGTATGCCATCTGTACGCTTGCATGGTCTCCGACCAAGAACCCCTCATTCCGACGCTGTCAACGATGGCATGGATATAGAGGTAAGAAATAACGGCGCCGAAAAGACAAATGATAGCTGTTACATTATTTGGGACATCAATATGCAGGGACCATTTCTGCGACTGAGTATTTAAATTAACAGTTTTTCTTTGTCGATGGTCGCATGCCAATGTTGCCGGGCCTACGAAGCTTATAAGGCCAACGCAAACTGTAAGCACGGTCACAAGGTTAATCCCGGTGTTCCATGCCCAACAATCATAAATCGACGCACCAGTGCATAACAAAAAAGCGAAGCACGCAAGGGAAGAAGGGCATAATAAGTCGCCATCATTAAAATAATAGACGAAGAAAGTGACAATAGCGACAAGTAAGAACAGAATAATAGACTCAGCCATATTACCTACAGCCTGTTCAAAACGGCTTTTATTGCAAAGGCGCGAGCCATACTTCGCGTTGGGAAGGGGCAATGGAGAAGCTTCATCCCGATTTTTATGCGCAAATACAACGACGTTGGCATCTTCGCATACGTCCTAACAAGATTGGCTTCGTCTCGTCCCATGACATTCTCGTATCCATCTAGTAGATAAGCCGCAACCCGAGTTTGGCAATGTGTGCTCTTCTTGATGATGCGCTTCCAACGTGTTGCGACAGACTTAAATGACTCCGTTGACTCTAAATTACGCTGGCCAACTTGATTGTCTCCAGAAATTCGTCTTTTGATATAAGCATCGCCCAAATCCGCTACAACAGCACCAGAAACCATGGCAATCAAATGAATCCAGCTATCATGGATTCTTGGATATGTACGAGGCTCATAAGTGATAATCTGCTCCCTAAGTTGGGAGTTAAACACCATAGTGCAGCCGGACGCCCAATTAACAGTTAAAGCAGCAATTAACCATTGGCTGCATCCAATCCAGGAAGAGTACTCCCTTGAGCCACCGCTAAGGTCACAATTGACATTCTCAATATCCGAATAGTAAAGCGCAGGCTCGTCATGAACCTGCGCTTCAATCTGACGAATAGCATGTATCAGCTTTTCCGGGAGCCAGACGTCATCTTGATCTGAAAAGGCATAATAATTGAAGCCAAGCGCTTTATCGTCGTAGACCATATCCATGAAGTTTTTAGCCAAGCCTTTATTTACCTTGTTAACTTCAAACAGAACATTGTCGTACTTCGAAGCATACGATTCACATATAGAAGGAGTTGAGTCATTTGATCCGTCATCGCAGATACGAAGGGTCACATGAACGTCCTTCTGCGCGAGGATACTGTCTATCTGCTCATCGATAAACTTCTCACCGTTGTAGCTGGCCATCATGACTAGCACGGTGGGCTTGTCGTCTTTAAACGCATCATTCATGCTCTGCCCACCCCGCGAACATGGCAGAGTACATTTCGTGAAGAGTATGGCTTGGTTGCCAGCCAAGATTCATGAGCTTGGAACAATCAAGATCAAGGACCGCGCCAGGCCTGAACGTCTTTGCCCTCTCGGCATCTTGCCCGAACACAACAGTGCTCTTGCCCAATCCAAAATCTTCAACTACCATCTGCGCCATCTCTAGAATGCTACAGAACGTAGCAGGATTTGCAGCGTTGTAGGCCTCTCCGCTATTCCCATGGACGAGCAGGAATAAGATGGCGGTAACAGCATCGTCAACTGAAAGATAGGAGTTCCGCTTCGATCCATCAGAGAGCAAAACGATATCCTGGCCTGAAACGACACTCCGGCCGAACTCAGCGAACACCCGGCCGTCATCTCGAGGAACACCGACGCCAAAAGTCTGTGCAAGGCGCACTACACTAATCGGAACTCCCAGCTCAGAAGAAGCTGAAGCGAACAAGCATTCCGAAAGGCGCTTGGCCTCAGGATAGCTCGACCGGGGATTCATCGTGTCCAAAGCCCCATTCATCCGCTCGTCAACGCGGCCCTCAACCGATCCGTATACCTCCATAGTCGAAAGACAGACACATTGGCGGAAGGAAGAGGTCGAAAGCAGGTTTATGACTGCATGGGCGGAATCCACTATGTCGGAGATAACCTCAATCGGACTGTGGAGGAAAGCCGTACTCGAAGTCGGACAAGCCGCGTGAATGAAATAATCGCCCTTGACTGCATCAGAAAATGAATCACCAATTTTCCAAGGGACATAATAAATCGAGTCTGAACGACCAAACATCATCTCCGCTTTAATCACGTTTCTTACGGGAAGAATCAGTTTGATTGATCCGTGGAAATTGTTTGTCCGTTCAATAAGGGTCCTAACGACTTGTGAGCCAATCAGCCCCGTCGCTCCTGTAATGACTACAGTCGACCCATCTATCTTACCCCAGGGCATCGCCTGATTTGCCGCGATATCATGCGCCGTGCGCTGCGCCTCGCTCATCGCCATATCTGCTCATACTCCTTTAAGTCTACGAAACCCTTGAACGTGAGAAAGTCTCGCGGCGTCGTTATTTTTATATTCTCTTCAGGACCATCGACAACAAAAATTTCATGACCGTATTCGCTCATCATTGAAATGGAATCGATGAAGTCGCGTCGCCCTTCTTCGAGTGCTCTCAAATGTGCGCCGTACAGCTCATTAAATATGAATCCTTGTGGCGCCCTCGCTAATCGGCACTTTGCCCTGTCAGTGACGCCGACAACTTTTCCACCATCGACGGTCACGATCGTTTCAGTGGCGGGAGCAACAGTAGCCGTAGGACCGCAATTTCTTGCAGACTCAGCACAAGCAATAATAGTTTCGCAATCGATAAGGGGTCTCACGCCATCGTGAATGAGAATGACAGTATCTTCATCGGCAAGTTTATTTCTCTTTATATAGGAAAGGCCGTTAAAGATAGACTCCTGTCCGGTTTCACCTCCGGGAATCGAGGCGAGCACTTTGTGGTAGCCCCTTTGCGCTAAAAGATCCCTGAGGTAGTCGAGCCAGCCCTCGACGCAGACAATGACTATCCCGTCAACGCAGGGTGCTTCCTCGAACTTGTCAATCACATGACAGATTATCGCTTCACCGCCGAGTTCGAGGAATTGCTTCGGCTTGTCAGCACCACTCATTCTCGATCCAACACCGCCTGCAAAAATAACAGCATACGTTTTACTCATCGTCATCATCACCAAAATCAAGCTCAATGAGACAATGAACCTCGCGTTTGTCCTCAGGAGGCACTTCTTTCCAATCCCCGTACAATTTGGTCAGATATCTGTCGTAATCGCGAGGGACGGGCCAAGAATGATCGCCGAAAGGAAGATATTCGGGCGGGAAATACGAATCTCGACGGATCAGCTCTCCAAAGTAGTACTTACCGCCTGAAGGTATCGTCAGGAATCTAGAAGCCTCGTTTTTACAGAGACCGTTTGCCTTATATGAAAGAAGCGACCAAGAATGCGCGCTTGAAAACGAGAAGATTCTTCCAACAAAAAAGCGCTTACGGTATCCAGCCATTGCTTCGGCATTTTTACCAAACACGCTCTCAATGTAGGCTCTCTGTTCATAGAGTCGCACACAGGAAGCGATATATCGCAAACCTTGGCATAAAACGCCATGACAAAGTCTTATAGCGCCATTATCAGGTGCGTTTTCAAGTAAAAAAATATCAACAAATATACCGTTCGGCTCGTTTGGAGCATGTGCGATTTCGCGAAGTTTCGTACCGCGTTTATATATTCGAATTGCGTTAATCACCGCATCACTAAATGAATCGGGGGCATAAATAAAGTATTTTTCCTCGAATCGTTCCTGAAAAACTGGAGCGAAAACTTCCCATTCTTTGCGCGTTATATTTAAATCAATGTCATCGTCCCAGGGAACGAAACCACGGTGCCTCGCAGCCCCTAGAACTGAACCGCCGCCCAATGTGATTGAAAGACCCAATTCATCCGCAAGGGAGATAACGTCGTCGGCAATATCGGTCATTTCTTTATGCAGCCGCTGCAGCTCTTCACCAGTAATCTCGTGTAAAGGGATAGAAGATTGCCCTGCACGTTTTATATAATCATTTAATCTCATTACGCAAAACCAATCGTATAGGTATTTCTAACCAGCCTTTGGCACAAGTACTTTCGCAGGCACGCCGATGGCCGTGGAGTCTTCAGGGACATCGCAGAGGACAACGGCTCCCGCGCCAATCTTTGCCCCTTTATGGACGGTAATGTTGCCGAGCAGCACTGCGTTGGCGCCAATCATGACATCGTCCTCAATGATGGGAGCCCCCCCCTCGAGAGCTCCGACGGTGACGTGCTGATAGAGCATGCAGTTCTTTCCAATCACGGCTTTCTCGGAGATGACACATCCCACACCGTTGTGCTGGAACAAGCAGCCTTCACCTATCTCGGCATGGCTTCCGATATGGCATGCAAAGAGAAGCTGCGACAGATGCCTGAAAACTCCAGCCAACGGACGAACAAACTTTGGCCCTTTGGTGCAGGCGTGAGCAGCTTTGTATAGTTTGAAGCATTCATTCATGCTGCTATCCTCTCAGCACGTCCGCAATTCGCTCGCTAGCATGTCCATCTCCGTAAGGGTTGGAGGCGTGACTCATGGCCTCATACTCGGCCTGATCGCTGAGCAAACGGCTGAACTCGCGGTAGATGACGTCCTCCTCGGTGCCGACGAGCTTCAGCGTGCCGGCCGCCACGCCCTCGGGGCGCTCCGTGGTGTCGCGCATGACGAGCACCGGCTTGCCCAGACTCGGGGCCTCCTCCTGGATACCGCCGGAATCGGTGAGGATGAGGTGGCTCGCGGCCATGAAGTTGTGGAAATCGAGCACCTCGAGCGGGTCGATGATGTGCAGGCGGTCGAAGCCGTCGAGCTCCTCGTGGGCGGCCTTGCGGACGAGCGGGTTCATGTGGATGGGGTAGATTGCCTTTGTGTCCGGATGCTCCTCCATCACGCGGCGGATGGCGCGGAACATGCGGTGCATGGGCTCACCCAAGTTCTCGCGGCGATGCGCCGTGATGAGGATGAGGCGGGAGCCCTCAGCCCAATCGAGCTCGGGGTGGGAGTAGCCCTCGCGCACGGTAGTGCGCAGTGCGTCGATGCCGGTGTTGCCGGTGACCCAGATCCCGGACTCGAGCTTGCCCTCGCCGAGCAGGTTCTGCTTGCTCGCCTCCGTGGGCGCGAAGTAGTACTCACTCACGATGTCGACCGCCTGGCGGTTGAACTCCTCCGGCCAGGGGCTGTAGATGTCGTGCGTGCGCAGGCCGGCCTCCACATGCCCCACGGGGATCTGCAGGTAGAAACACGCGAGCGCCGCGGCGAAGCTGGTCGTGGTGTCGCCGTGGACCAGGACCACGTCGGGCGTCTCGTCCTCGAGGACGGCCTTGAGCTTGAGCAGCACGTCGCACGTCACGTCGAACAGCGTCTGGCCCGGTTTCATGATCGCCAGGTCGTGGTCGGGCTTCACGTCGAAGACGCGCAGAACCTGGTCGAGCATCTCGCGGTGCTGCCCGGTCACGGTCACGACGGTCTCGAACTCATCCGCACGCGCCTTCAGCTCGTTGGCGAGCGGGCACATCTTGATTGCCTCCGGGCGGGTGCCGAAGACGAGCATTACTTTCTTCTTAGACATTGGCCTTGCTCCTCTTTGACTCCTTGCGGAGAAGCATGTAGAAACGGGTGTTACCGACTAGATAGCGCTTCACCAGGCGCTTGGGCTCCTGCATCATGCGGAAGAGCCACTCCAGGTTCGCGCGCTGCATCCACATCGGGGCACGCGGGATGTTGCCGGAGACGACGTCGAACGAGCCTCCCACGCCCACGAAAGCGCCCTTGGCGCCCAGCTCGCGGAAACGCTCGATAAGGCGCTCCTTCTTGGGCGAGGTGATGCCCACGAACACGATGTCGGGCTCGGCCTGGTCGACCTCTGCGACCACGGCGTCGAACTCGTCGTCGCCGAAGTAGCCGTCACGGTAGCCGGCGAGGACAATGTTGGGATACCTCTCGGACAGTACCCCTGCGGTCTTTGCGACCACCTCGGCCTTGGCGCCCAGCAGGTAGACCCTGTGTCCCTCGCGCTCAGCCAGCCCGCACAGCTCCCACATGAGGTCGATTCCGGCCACGCGCCCGGGCAGGTCCACGCCCAGCTTCTTAGCGGCCATGACCATGGACGCTCCATCGGCGTTCACGATCTCGCAGCGGCGCACGCACGCGTCCATCTCGGGATCGTCGCGCATCTGCAGCAGCTTGTCGGCGTTCACGCCGATCAGGTGGGCGAAGCGCCCCTCCTTGATGAGGGCGTCGGTCGCCTCGACGGTCTGCTCCATCGTCCACGGGTCGACGGGCGTACCGAGCACTTCGACGCGCTTTGGCAGACCAGCGTTAAAACTAGCGTCCTCGTATTTCTCTTGGGTATCTTTAGAAAGCACCATTTCCGCTGACAACCTCAATCACTGTGAGTAGGATTATTTTTAAATCGAACAAAGCGCCCCGCTTGGCGATATATTCCAAGTCGCGACGGACCATACCGTCGAATCCCGTCGAATTGCGTTCGGTGACCTGCCACCAGCCGGTGATTCCCGGCTTGACGGCCAGACGCTGCAGGTCGTACTCGGTGTACTCCGCCACCTCATTCGGCAGCGGCGGCCTGGGGCCAACCACGGACATCTGACCCAGAAACACATTCAGGAACTGCGGGAACTCATCGATGGAGTGCTTGCGAATGAACTTCCCGATCTTGGTGACGCGCGGATCGTTCTTCATCTTGAACATGGCACCTGCGATCTCATTCTGTTCCTTGAGCTCGGCGAGGCGTTGGTCGGCATCTCTGTACATGCTGCGGAACTTCCACATGCGAAAGGTGGTTAAACTACCGTCGGAACGGGTGCGGCCCACGCGGATCTGACTGTAGAACGGGTTACCCTCGCTCTCAAGGCGGATGGCCGCGGCGAGCACCAAGCTCGGTACGGCGATGACCGCCAACACGCAGCCGCTGAACACGATGTCGAAGGCGCGCTTCACGGCACGGTAGGCCAGGCGCGAACGATCCCAGTCCATGATGGATTGCATGGCCTTGTAGCGACCGGCGCCCTCACGCCGGTCCATGGCCTGAGCGATGAGCGCCGCCCCCGCGGGCGCATCCATTGCATATTGAGGTTTATCCGACACGTTCTCTTCCAACACTTCGTCCCCGGGTCGGGGATCCTCTCTGTTCTGTGTGGCGATCGCCAGCAGCTAGGCGGTCGCCTTATCGAGGTTGCGCATGACGCGCTGCTCGCTTGAAAGCACCGCGAGGCCAACGCGCGTAGTTACGCGTCGGCCACACAGGTCGAGCTCCAAATAAGCAATGCTCTTGCGTCTGTTAATGGTTTTGATAAGGCCTTCGTGGCCCAGCAGCGGACCTGCCGTCACTACGACTTGGTCGCCGTCTTTTAGGGCCTCGCTCATGGGCACAACGCGGTCTCCCCTATGCGTAAAGCTGCCAATAAGCTGGACCTCTTCTTTTGCCAGCGGCACAAACTGACCGTCCTGGGATAGCACCCGGGCAAAGTCGTCCATGCGAAGCAGATACTGTTGCACGGTACGGGGATCTGCCGTGTCGCAGATAAGATAACCGGGGAACAGCGGCTTGGTCGTATTGACCCATTCGCCGTGTACCTTGATCTCGGTTTGAAATTGGGGATAAAAGAGCTCCTGCATGGTACCAGCCGGCACGATACGCTCAATGCGCTCGCGCATTACGTCTTCGCGACCGTTAATGACCTGGATTACATACCACACGAGCACCACCCCCCCTTGCTGTCTTACGTGTGGCTCACGGGGTTTGGGTATGGCTTCGCCAGGGCGCTTGTGCGCGAAGGCGCTCCATATTCAAACCCTGAGCCCAGTCAGACAAGCACGTGGCTCTGCCCCACCGTGAACGGTATGTATAAAAGCAGTTGCTAGAGACGCGGACGTGTATCGCAAAATGACCGCATCTCCAGCTGGCTGCGTGCGAGCCGGTCAAGTAATTTCAAAACTGGACCGCACGCAAACAGCTGAAGAACTGCTACGTATTTGCATGCGATCTAATACTTATTTGCATTTGAGAATAAACTCGATGCAAATAAACAACGTCGCATGACTTCTTTATTGGAGCTCGTGGTGTTTCTGGCACCGCCGTTACGGCCGGATGCTGATCGACCCTGCGCTTTGTGGCTTGCTGGGGCCATGAGCACAGTTGAACTCATGTAACGTTAGGTATCCTAGCACAAGCTGTTAGTTAAACTGATTTGGGCTGCGTTGGACAACATATCGTTCATTTGACGTGCTTAAGGGGGTTGTTTTGGGATGCTGTTCACGTTTACGCAGGTTATTGGGGTGCTGGCAATAATTGGGAGCGTTCCTGAAGCCCAAATGGAGCAGCGAGCTGCACCGGTAATTGCGATTGGATAACAAACTATGTACAGACATGGGAAATAAATTGTGCAACTTTTTGTTGGCGTAGGTGGGGTTTGTGGCGTGTGGTGTTTCATATGAAAAAAGGCCTTCGAAATACCGAAGACCTTTGCATTCACGATGGTGGAGACGAGGGGGATCGAACCCCTGACCTCTTGACTGCCAGTCAAGCGCTCTCCCAGCTGAGCTACGCCCCCGTGACGGGAGATACTATAGGGGAAGTTGGCACGGCGTGCAAGGACTTTTTTGAGCCAGACTCTAAATGCCTATTGATATAGAAAAGCGATGGCGATGCCGGTGTGGACTTGAATCGTGGCTGTTGACCTGACGACGTTGCTAATGCCCGTGTCGGCTAACAAGCCCAGGGGGGCGTGATCTAGCTCCCATTCTAGGCCGTGTTCGCTTACCTCGGTGTTGGGGGCAATGGCGATGATGGAGAACGTCTTGCCCTCGGCGCCTTCGATGGTCCACGATTCACCTGCGTGGAGGATGCGGGCAACCACCTTGTCCTCGGCGATCCAGATGGGGGCATCTTCGTAGCCCGCGAGCAGGCCCAATACGGACAGGGCCATGTCCGGGCGGCCGCCCGTGGCGCAAGTCGCGACCACTTCGGCACCTGGCCAGCGGCGACGGACGGCATCGAGCGCCAGCGCCAGATCGGTATAGTCCTTGTAGGGGTCGTGGCGCTCTACCTCAAAGGTTTCGGCGGCATCGACCATCGCGCGGCCTGCGTCGCTCACCGTGTCGGCATCCCCCACATAAACGTCGCAGCCCAGACCGGCGCCCAGCAGCGCGTCGAGCCCGCGGTCCACGGCGACAACGTGGTCGCACTCCACTGCTAGCCTACGCAACAGATCCGCGCTCGCCACTACGGGCGAACCACAGACCACTAATACCTTACAAGCCACAGCTCTCGCCTATCCCTCAAACGAAAGAACGCGGGCCAGATCCAGCTCCTCGTAGCTGTCGATAAAGATATCGCAGTTGGCGCGTACGTCGTCGCGCTTCATGCGGCCATGCGGGTCATAAATACCCACACGCTTAAAGCCGGCGACCCCAGAGCTCTTAAGGCCAAAGACTGCGTCCTCAAACACCCACGCGCGCTCAAACTCGCACCCGTGGCGCTCCTCCAGGCGACGCAGCGCCAGCTCGTACACATCGGGGAACTGCTTGGAGCGCCCCGCCTCGCCCGTAGTGGTCACAAACTCCGTGTAGGCATCGAGCCCGGCGCCCGCAAGCGCAGACTTAACCAGCTCGGCTGGCGTAGACGTGGCAACGCACATGGCAATGCCCGCCGCCTTCGCCTGCTCCAAAAATGCCAAGAGCCCCTCGCGCGGTGGCACCTTGGAGTAGCCATCAATCAGGATGTCGCTCAGCTCGCGATACAGCTCCTCGCCATTCGCTCCAATACCCCAGGTGTCGTGGTAGGCCTGGCACTCATCCTCGAGCGACAAATGCTCAAACTGGGCAAAATCGTCGACCGTCACGTCAACTCCGTGGCGTCGCAACAACTCGGGCTGGGCATAGCCCCAGACGGGGGTGCTATTAACCAGTGTGCCGTCGCAATCGAAAATAAAAGCGACATTGGGAGCAGCGGTCTGGGACATAAACGAACCTTTCGATGTCAAATGGTAAACATCCTGCTAAAAACGTTTTACCAAACGTTAATCTAATAGTCTAGAAACTCTATTTGGTAAAACTGTCAAGAGTTTTACCATCGCAATTCTGCCAGTGGTATAAACATGGCGCTCGCCGATTAAACGCCGCCGCAAATCCACTTTTCTCCATAAAAGTAACGAACAGGTGTTATCGTATTTCGTGCCGAAAGTTCCACCGAGCACGCGAGGTGGAACGAATCATAGAACTATCGCCGTCCCCTCGATTCGTGCAGCCTTGGACCTTTCGCATCTAGTCACCAAGGCAACACGCTGCCGCGTCATGATGGGATCAAACGTGAGCGATACAAAGCTAAAGCCAGCAACCAAAAAGCCTGCTACCCGTAAAGCCGCCCCGCACGCACCGGAGCTCTCTAAAGACGATGTCTACCTGTTTGGCATTGGCATGTGGGAGCGCAGCTGGGAAAAGATGGGCGCGCACCCCGACACGCAGAACCGTACGCGCGGTTGGCGCTTTTGCGTTTGGGCGCCCGACGTAAAGAGCGTCCATGTCATTGGCGAATTTAACAACTGGAATGAGGAAGCCAACCCTCTGGTGCCCGTGCATACGAGCGCTATTTGGGAAGGCTTTATTCCTGGCGCAGAACAAGGTCAGCTCTATAAGTATCTCATTGAGACCAACGAGGGCGAGAAGCTCTACAAGGCCGATCCGTACGCCTTCAAGGCCGAGTGCCCTCCGGGAACGGCAAGCGTGCTGTGGACCCTCGATGGCTACAAGTGGAACGACGCCGCATGGCTCAAGCGCCGCGCCAGTCATAACCACATGTCGCAGCCCCTTAACATCTACGAGGTGCATATTGGCTCGTGGAAGCGCCACGGCGACGCGCCACAGGGCGAGCCGGACGAGTACGGCAACTACCCCGGTCCCATGGACCCCTTCCCCGCGCAGCGCGGCGAGTTCTACACCTACGACGACCTGTCGGTCGAGCTCGTGGACTACGTGCACGACATGGGCTACACGCATATCGAGGTCATGCCGCTTATGGAGCATCCCTTCGATGGCTCCTGGGGCTACCAGACGACCGGCTACTATGCCGCCACGTCGCGCTATGGCGACCCGCAGCAGCTCATGCACTTTATCGATGCGTGTCACAAGGCGGGCATTGGCGTAATCATGGACTGGGTGCCCGGCGGTTTTTGCGCCGACTCCCACGGCCTTGCCACCTTTAACGGCCACATGCTGTTTGAGCACGAGATTCACCCCAACTGGGGCACGCACAAGTTCGACTTCGCCCGTGGCGAGGTCCGCTCCTTCCTGGTCTCCAACGTGCTGTACTGGCTCGAGAACTTCCACGTTGACGGCATTCGCATGGACGGCGTGTCCAGCATGCTGTACCTCAACTTTGGCATCGACGATCCCGGCCAAAAGAAGTTCAATAAGTACGGTACCGAGGAGGACCTGGACGCCAGCGCTTTTATCCGCCAGGTCAACTGCGCCGTGGAGGCCCACTTCCCTGACGTGATGATGATGGCCGAGGAGTCCACCGCGTGGCCGCTCGTGACCTATCCGCCGCAGGACGGCGGCCTGGGCTTCCACTACAAGTGGGACATGGGTTGGATGAACGACACCCTGCACTACATGCAGACCGATTTTCCGTGGCGCCCCGGCAACCACGGGCTGCTCACGTTCTCCATCATGTACGCCTTTACCGAGAACTTCATCTGCCCGCTGAGCCACGACGAGGTCGTACACGGCAAGTGCTCGCTCATCGGCCGCATGCCGGGCGACTGGTGGCGCCAATTTGCCGGCCTGCGCACGCTGGCCTTCTACCAGATGACGCATCCCGGTGCCAAGCTCAACTTTATGGGCAACGAGATCGGCCAGTTTATTGAGTGGCGCTACTACGAGTCCATCCAGTGGTTCCTGACCGAGCAGTACGAGACCCACCGTCATCATCAGGCGTTTATCAAGGCGCTCAACCACCTGTACACTGCCGAGCCCGCCCTGTACGAGCGCGGCTATACCGACGACGGCTTTACCTGGATCGACGCGGACAACTCCAAGCAGTCCATCGTGAGCTTTGTGCGCCAGGGCGAGGACGTCGATGACGACCTGGTGATCCTGATCAACTTTGACCCGGCGAGCTACGAGAGCTTCCGCGTAGGCGTGCCGCGCGAGGGCGACTGGGAGGTCATCTTTGACTCCGACCGTCCCGAGTTTGGCGGCAGCGGATACGCCGGCGAGGAACCCTACACGTGCCCGAGTGAGCCCTATCCCTGGAATGGACAGATGGACTCCATCGAGATCAAGGTGCCCGGCCTGGCAGGCGTGGTGCTCAAGCGCCGCGGCCCCAGCAGCTATAAACCGCCCGTGGCTGAGGAGCCCAAGAAGGCGACGCGTAAGCGCACGTCCTCGGTGAAGCCCAAGCCTGCGGCTGCCAAGAAGGCTCCGGCTAAGGCGAAGGCTAAGGCTGACGCGACCAAGAAGCCGGCTGCCAAAAAGGCTGCTCCCAAGGCAAAGTCTGCTTCTGTTAAGTCGTCTGCCAAGGATGCGTAACAAAGCCGTTACAGCTGTAATTACCCGCCCCGCGGGGGCGTAGGATACATGTCATAACCGTTCCGGGAGAAACATCCCCGGGGGAAAGGAACGTATGAATAAGATCTTCGACAACAAGCAGGAGTTTACCGAGCTCTATCGCGATGCCGTCATGAGCATCAGCGGCAAGAGCGTCGAGGCCGCAAGCGACCTCGACCGCTTTAACGCCCTGGCCAAGCTCGTGGCCGAGAAGGCGCGCACCGTTGCCACCAAGAGTGACGCCCGCGTCACCGCCGAGGGCAAAAAGCGCGTGTACTACTTCTCGATCGAGTTTTTGATCGGCCGCCTGCTCGACAACTACCTGCTCAACTTTGGCGTGCGCGACATGGTCGCCGAGGCGCTCGACGACATGGGCTTCGACCTGTCCGTCATCGAGAACCAGGAGCCCGATCCGGCGCTGGGCAACGGTGGCCTGGGTCGACTGGCCGCATGCTTCCTGGATTCCATGGCAGCCGAGGGCATTGCCGGCTACGGCAACGGCATGCGTTACCGCTACGGCCTGTTTAAGCAGGAGATCGTCAACGGCAGCCAGGTTGAGGCCACCGACGAGTGGCTCACGCACGGCTATCCCTGGGAGGTCCGTCGTCAGGACAAGGCCGTGACCATCAAGTTTGGTGGCCATGTTGAGGGCTTTGAGGAGAACGGCCGCACGTTCTACCGCACGGTGGACACGCAGGACATACTGGCCGTCCCTTATGACATCCCCGTGGTGGGCTATGCCGGCGAGACCGTCAACAAGCTGCGCGTCTGGGCCGCCGAGCCGGTCGAGGAGCACTTCGATCTGGAGGCCTTCAACCGCGGCGACTACGCCTTGGCCGATGCCGAGCGCGCCGAGGCCGAGGCCATCAGCGCCATCCTCTACCCCAACGACGCTGGCGAGCACGGCCGTCTGCTGCGTCTGAAGCAGGAGTACCTGTTTGTCTCGGCCGGTATCTACAGCCTGCTCGACACCTTTGAGAAGGAGCACGGCGCTAACTGGGAGCTGCTGCCGAAGTTTGTGGCCATCCACACCAACGACACGCACCCCGCCATGTGCGGCCCCGAGCTCATGCGCATCCTCATCGACGAGAAGAAGCTCGAGTGGGACGACGCCTGGAACATCGTGACGCAGGTCGTGAGCTACACCAACCACACCATCCTGCCCGAGGCTCTGGAGAAGTGGCCCATCGGCACGTTCTCCAAGCTCCTCCCCCGTGTGTACCAGATCATCGACGAGATCAGCCGTCGTTGGCACGAGTCGTTCGACACCACCCAGGAGGGCTGGCAGGAGCGTCTGCGCCAGACCGCCATTCTGTGGGACGGCGAGATTCGCATGGCCAACCTGTCTGTGATCTGCAGCCACAGCGTTAACGGCGTGGCCAAGATCCACTCCGACATCATCAAGAACATCGTGCTCAAGGACTTCTATGCCCTGACGCCCGAGAAGTTCAACAACAAGACCAACGGCATCTCGCACCGTCGCTTCTTTGCCGAGGCCAACCCCACCTATGCCAAGCTCGTGACCGAGGCCATTGGCGATGGCTGGCTTAAGGACGCCTTTGAGCTGGAGAAGCTCAAGCAGTTTAAGGACGACACCGAGTTCCTGAAGGCCGTGGGTGCCTCCAAGCGTGCCAACAAGGAGCGTCTGGCCGCCTACGTTAAGGCCGAGACCGGCCTGGTCATTGACCCCAACACCGTCTTCGATGTTCAGGTTAAGCGCTTCCATGCCTACAAGCGCCAGCTCATGAACATCATGAAGGTGATGGACATCTACAACCGTCGCATCGCCGATCCCAACTTCCACGTGACGCCGACGACCTTCATCTTTAGTGGCAAGGCCGCCTCGAGCTACACCTTTGCCAAGGAGACCATCCGCCTCATTAACTCCGTTGCCGACGTCATCAACAACGACGCCCGCGTCAACGAGGTCATGAAGGTCTGCTTTATCCCCAACTTCCGCGTGAGCAACGCCCAGCTCATCTACCCCGCCGCCGAGATCTCGGAGCAGATCTCCACGGCCGGCAAGGAGGCCTCGGGCACGTCCAACATGAAGCTCATGATGAACGGCGCCATTACGCTTGGCACCCTCGACGGCGCCAACATCGAGATCGCCGACCTGGCCGGCCGTGAGAACGAGGCCATCTTTGGCCTGACCGCTCCCGAGGTCGAGCAGCTCTGGGCATCCAACAACTACTTTGCGTGGGATACCCTCAACGGCGACCGCGAGCGTCTGGGCCGCGTGATGGACGAGCTCAAGGACAACACCTTTGCGGGTCTTTCGGGCAACTTCGAGAGCATCTACAACGAGCTCATGAACAACAACGACCCCGACCTGGTCATGGCAGACTTCCGCAGCTACGTCGACGCCTGGGAGAAGCTCACGAACAGCTACGGCGACCAGGAGACCTGGAACCGCAAGGCCCTGCTCAACACCGCCTCCTCGGGCTGGTTCTCGAGCGACCGCACCATTCGCGAGTACCGCGACGAGATCTGGCACGCATAAAGCGCTCGAGCTCCCTTTGCCGCACGGCATTACTCGACGGGCGTGACCGAGCGCCGCGCCCGTCGCTAATGGGTTAGGAACATCGATGACAGAAGGAGAAATCGATGAGTAAGAAAGAATGCATCGCGATGCTCCTCGCAGGAGGACAGGGCAGCCGATTGGGGGCACTCACCCAAAAGATCGCCAAGCCGGCGGTTAGCTTTGGTGGCAAGTTCCGCATTATCGACTTTTCGCTGTCCAACTGCTCCAACTCGGGCATCGACACGGTGGGCGTTCTGACGCAGTACCGTCCCTACCTGCTGCATGCCTACGTGGGATCTGGCGAGGCGTGGGATCTGGACAGCCGCGACGGCGGCGTGTCGATCCTGCCGCCGTACGAGACGCAGACCGGCGGCACCTGGTATGCGGGCACGGCCGACGCCATTACGCAGAACCTCGACTACATCAAGGCCAACGACCCCAAGTACGTCCTGATTCTTTCGGGCGATCACCTGTATCGCATGGACTACCGCAAGATGCTCAAGACGCACATTGAGAACAACGCCGACCTCACGGTGAGCGTTATGCCCGTGCCGTGGGAGGAGGCAAGCCGCTTTGGCATCCTGACCACCGACCCCGAGGACGGCCGCATCACCAAGTTCACCGAGAAGCCCGAGAAGCCCGATTCGAACCTCGCGTCCATGGGCATCTACATCTTCTCGGCCGACGTGCTGATCGAGGCGCTCGAGGAGGACGCTCTGGACCAGCGCTCGAGCCACGACTTTGGCAAGGACATCATCCCCAAGCTGCTCGGTGAGAACAAGCGCCTGTACAGCTACGAGTTCCACGGCTTCTGGAAGGACGTCGGCACCATCGCCAGCTTCCATGAGACCTCGATGGACCTGCTGGGTAACAACCCCGAGTTCGATCTGTTCGACAAGAACTTCCCCATCATGTCCAACATCACCACGCGTCCACCGCACTACATTGGCCCGGACGGCCGCCTGGACGACTGCCTGGTCTCCAACGGCTGCAAGATCTACGGCACCGCTCGCCACTCGATCCTTTCGACCGATGTCATCATCGAGGAGCGCGCCGTGGTCGAGGACTCCGTGCTGCTGCCGGGTGCGCACGTTAAGAGCGGCGCGCACATCTGCCGCGCTATTTTGGGCGAGAACTCCACGGTCGAAGAGGGCGTGAAGCTCGGCTCTGTCGATACCACCAAGGATACGGCTGTCGTTGGAAATGACGTCGTTATCGGGAAGGGGGAATGATCCGATGATCAATCGCAAGGCCATCGGTTATATCACCGCTAACTACTCTTCGACCTACGGCAGCGTGCTGCTCAAGGACCGCCCCATCGCGTCCGTTCCGTTTTTGGGCCGCTACCGCCTGATCGACTTCCCACTGTCCAACATGATGAATGCCGGCATTAAGACCGTCGGAGTCGTCATGCCGGGCAACTACCGCTCGCTGATCGACCACGTGGGCTCGGGCAAGGACTGGGGCTTGGACCGCAAGAAGGGCGGCCTGTTCATGGTGCCCGGCAACGCGTATGGCACCACCAAGGGCGGCATGCGCTTCCTGCTGCGCGACATCATCTCCAACAAGACGCTGTTCCAGCGCTCGGAGAAGCCCTATGTTGTGATGATGGGCACCAACATCATCTTTAACATGGACCTCAACACCATCATCGAGGCGCACGAGAACTCCGGTGCCCAGATGACCGTTGTGTACTGCAAGGCCACGCGCAACGTCGATGACGAGACCAAGCTCGAGATTAACGAGAACGGCCGCCTGACGGGCGTGAGCGCCGGCGTCGTGTACGGCGACAACGCCTCCATGGACTGCTGCATCGTCAACCGTGAGACGCTGCTCGAGATCATCGACCACTACCAGGCCGCCGACTATCTGGACCTGCTCGAGGCGCTCCAGGGCGACTTTGGCAACATCGACGTGTGCAGCTACGAGTACAAGGGCGAGGTCGTGGGCGTGTTTAGCGAGAAGTCGCTGTATCGCCGCAGCATGGACCTGCTCGACCAGACCGTGGCCGACCAGCTCTTCGATCCCGAGCGCCCGATCCTGACCAAGGCTCACGACGTGCCGCCTTCGCGCTATGCGACCGGCAGCCACGCGTGCAACTCGATCATCTCGGCCGGCTGCATCATCAAGGGCACCGTGCGCAACTCGATCCTGTCGCGCGGCGTTGTGGTCGAGGAAGGCGCTTCGGTCACCAATTCGATCATCAACCAGAGCTGCATCATCAAGAGCGGCGCCCGCGTTGAGAACGCCATTCTGGACAAAAACAACGTGGTTCCCACCAACACCGAGCTTCGCGGCACGCCCGAGAACATCCTGGTGCTGGGCAAGGCTCCGTTAACTTGCGACACCACCATCGTACGTTAACGTTGGCACCGCAACATCGCTCGTAACATGTAGAATAGCCGCCCGGTTTGTGCCAGGCGGCTATTCTCGAATTGCAACATGGGAGACAATATGGCAGATTCCAGCAAAAAGATGCAGATCGTGTTTGCCTCGGCCGAGTGCGCACCGTTTGTGAAGACCGGTGGCCTGGGCGACGTGGCGGGCTCGCTGCCTGCGGCGCTTGTGCGCGCCGGCGCCGAGGTCATCGTCATGGTGCCCAAGTACGCCACCATCAAGGACGAGTACAAGGCGCAGATGGAGCACTTCTCCGACTTTTACGTGAGCCTGGGCTGGCGCAATGAGTACTGCGGACTCGAGAAGCTCGAGCACGACGGCGTCACCTATATGTTCGTGGACAACGAGCGTTACTTTGCGCGCGACTATCCGTACGGCTTCTTTGATGACGGCGAGCGCTTTGCATTCTTCTCCAAGGCCATCACCGAGAGCCTGCAGCACCTGCCGGCCGGCTTTGAGTGTGACATCCTCCACTGCAATGACTGGCAGACGGCACTGGCGCCCGTGTTCTTGCGCGAGTTCTACCAGGGCCTGCCGCTGTACGACCGTGTCAAGACCGTGTTCTCGATCCACAACGTGGCGTTCCAGGGCCAGTTCAGCGACACCGTGATGGAGGACATTCTGGGTGTGGCGCATATTCCGGCGGCCGCCTCGCAGCTGCGTTGCGATGCCTGCAGCATCAACTACATGCTGGGCGCGCTGCGCTATGCCGATGCCATCACCACGGTGAGCCCCACCTATGCCAACGAGATCCAGACGCCCGAGTTTGGCGAGGGCCTGGACGGCGTTCTGCGCGAGCGCTCCTATGCGCTGCAGGGCATTTTGAACGGCATTGACGTGGCGGGCTTTGACCCGGCGACCGACAAGCGCATTGCCGCCAACTACACCGTCGAGGACCGTTCCGGCAAGGCCGTGTGCAAGGCCAAGCTGCAGGAAGAGCTGGGGCTCGAGGTTCGCGACGACCGTCCGCTCATGGTGATGGTCACGCGCCTGACGCGCCAAAAGGGCATGGACCTGGTCATGTACGCACTCGACCGCATCCTGGCCGGCGGCGTGCAGGTGGCCGTGCTGGGTACCGGCGACCGCGACTACGAGGACGGTCTGCGCTACTTCCAGGACAAGTACCCCGGCACCATGGCCGCGCGCATCGAGTTCGATCCGGCGCTGTCGCAGCGCATGTATGCCGCCGCCGACATGTTCCTGATGCCTTCGAAGTTTGAGCCCTGTGGCCTGTCGCAGATTATCGCCATGCGCTATGGCACCCTGCCCATCGTGCGCGAGACCGGCGGCCTGAAGGACACCGTGCAGCCGTACAACGAGTTTACCGGCGAGGGCACGGGCTTCTCGTTTAGCAACTTTAACGGCGACGAGATGGGCGACGCGGTGTTCCGCGCGGCACGCCTGTTCTGGGACAACCGTGACGCCTGGAACCAACTGGTCACGCAGGCCATGAGCCAGGACTTTAGCTGGACGCGCTCGGCCGACAAGTATCTGGATCTGTACTTCTTTATGCACCCGGAGATCGAGAGGCCGGCGGCGGTTGTCGACGAGCCTGTGGTTGTGGCTGAGAAGGCTGAGGCCGAACCCGAGCCCCAGGCCGAGGTTGTGGCCAAGCCCGAGCCTAAGGCTGAGGAGAAGCCGGTTGAGGCTAAATCTGAGGTGAAGGTTGAGACAGCTCCCGAGGCTGCTCCCGAGGCTGAGGCTAAGCCGGCTGCGAAGCCTGCTGCCAAGAAGACCACGACGCGCAAGACGACGGCCAAGAAGGCTACGACAACCAAGGCCGCTGCCACCAAGACCACCGCTGCCAAGGCAACTACCGCCAAGGCAACGACTACGCGCAAGCGCACGACCGCCGCTGCCAAGAAGGCCGCCGAGGCCGAGGCTGCTCCCGAGGTAAAGGCCGAGACCGCCGAGACCAAGCCGGCCAAGAAGACTCCGGCCAAGACTGCAGCCAAGAAGACGACCGCGACCAAGACCACGACCGCCAAGAAGGCCACGGTCACAAAGTCGACCAAAACCAAGGCTGCCGCAAAGCCGGCCGCCAAGGTCGAGGAGACGCCTGCCGAGTCCAAGGCCGAGGCAGCTGTCGAGGCCAAGCCGGCCGCCAAAACCACAACGCGCAAGCGCGCTACGACGACGGTCAAAAAGGCCACGGCCAAGACCGCTGCTCCCAAGGCAGAGGCTAAGGCCGAGGAAAAGCCCGCAGTAAAGGCCGAGCCGACTCCGAAGGCCGCTGAGGTCAAGACCGCTCCGAAGGCTACGGCAAAGACCGAGCCCGCCAAGGAGGTCTCGGTCTCCCCCGCCGCTCCCACTGAGGAAAAGGCTCCTACCAAGAAGACCTCCGTCCGCAAGGCAACGGCCGCCCGCAAGCGCCGCTAATCCGGACGATTAAAACTTAATCCTCAACGCAAAAGAGGGCGCTCAACCAGGCGTCCTCTTTTGCGTTGAACTTCTCTATTAAAAAGAGGGCCGGTTTACTACGACAAAATGGCTCCGGCCGACCACGGCTGGTAATCTACGAAATTGGCAACGCCTCTACCTGCGGTTTTAATATCACCAAAATGACCGTAGTTGAGATCATTCAATTTATCGTAGTAAACCGGGGTACTTTTGTTTGGCTACAAATAGTATCGGTATAGGCATTTTTGAATATCGCGATAATTTGAATGGTAAAACGATTTTCTAGGACAACCGTTCGCCGATGGTAAACGGATGTTGTTTATACAGCCTGTGTACAACAGATATACTTACATCCTGTGCGTAAAGCCCATGGCCCGCAGGCCGTGATTCTATTGAACTGGACCGTATTATGAGATTGATTCACAACAGCCGTCTGTCGCAGTTTCGTACTCCGTTTGGCGCTGTGACCACAGGAACTTCCGTTTCGCTCTCGGTGATTTTGGAGGATGCCGACCCCAACCAGGCAACGCTCACCCTGCGCACCTGGGTCGATGAAATCGGTGAGTCTCTGTATCCCATGACGCACGAGGGCGACGGCATATTTACCGTAGAGCTTGAGTGCACTGAGCCCTGTCTTATCTGGTACAGCTTTATCTGCAACATCGAGGGCCAGCCTGTGGTACGCCTGGGTGCACCGCAGGGTCGCACCGGTGGCGAGGGTGTGACCTACAACTACGCCGAGGTTCCGTCCTTCCAGATTACCGTCTACAAGCACCGCGAAGTTCGTCCCGAGTGGTACGAGCGTGGCATGGTTTACCAGATCTTCCCCGACCGCTATGCACGCGACGAAAACTGGCGCGAGCGCACGCAGACCGAAGTCGAAAAGCCTCGCAACGGAATCCAGCGCCGCATGGTCGAGGACTGGAATGAACCGCCCGAGTACAAGCGTGCCGAAGACGGCTCCATCAAGACCTGGGATTTTTACGGTGGCTCGCTCAAGGGTATCCAAAATGACCTGCCCCGCATCGCGGAGCTGGGCTTCACGGCCATTTACCTCAACCCCATCTTTGAGGCCGCGAGCAACCACCGCTACGACACGGCCGACTACACCAAGATCGACCCGATCCTGGGCACCGAGCAGGACTTTACCGAGCTGTGCCAGGCAGCCGAGAAGCTGGGCATCTCCATCATCCTGGACGGCGTCTTTAACCATACGGGCGATGACTCGATCTATTTCAACCGCTACGGCAACTACCCCGGCGTGGGCGCCTGGCAGAGCGAGGATTCGCCGTGGCGCGATGCGTTTTATTTCCACGAGGACGGCTCGTATGACTGCTGGTGGGGCGTGGGCAACATGCCCGCCATCAATGAGAGCTCCGAGCTGGTACGCGAGCGGCTCCTGGGCAAGGACGGCGTGATCCGTAAATGGCTACGTGCCGGCGCTCATGGCTGGCGCCTGGACGTGGCCGACGAGCTTTCCGACGACTTCCTGGCCGAGATAAAAAAGGCCGTGCTCGCCGAGAAGCCTGACGCACTGTTGCTCGGCGAAGTCTGGGAAGACGCCTCTAACAAGATTAGCTACGGCCATCTGCGCCGCTACCTGCAGGGATCCGAGCTGGACTCTGCTATGGATTACCCCTTCCGCGACGTGGTCATCGGCTTTTTGATGGGCTACAAGAACGCCTACGAGGCCGCCGAGGATATCGAGACCCTGCGCGAGAACTACCCGAGCGAGGCATTGTCCTGCGCGCTCAATCTGCTTTCGAGCCACGACCGCCCGCGTATCATCTCGGTACTCGGCGGCGGCCCCGACGAGTCGCAGCTGCCCGAGTGCGAGCGCAGCAAGTGGCGTCTGGACGAGAACTCGATGGGCCTGGCCAAGAGCCGTTTTTGGCTTGCAACGCTTATGCAGATGACCTTCCCCGGCGTGCCTTCAATTTACTACGGCGACGAATACGGCCTGGAGGGCCTTACCGATCCGGGCAACCGCCGCACCCTGCCGACCAAGGACCAACTGCACGACTTCGATACGCTGGCTATTGTCAAAAACGCCTCTGCGGTACGCCGCGCACTGCCGTTTATGATCGACGGCGAGATCAAGGCCTTCGCGCTCAACGACGAGGTGCTGGCCTACAACCGCACGGGCAAGAATGGCGAGTCCGCGACGGTTATCATCAACCGCAGCCTGCGCAATTCGCACCGCGTGACGATTCCGGCGCTCGGCGAATGCGCGAGTGACGTGATCAGCGGTCACGAATGCGAGATCCACAACGGTACGGTCACGCTCGATCTGTATCCGCTGGGCTCGTCGATCATCTATCACCATGCCGAGCAGCGCCTGCAGGAGCCGCTCGATCACGGCGCGGGCGTCGTTTGTCATATCACCTCGGTACCCACCGACGACGGCAAGCCCGGCACGATCGGCGCACCCACGCGTCGCTTTATCGACCATCTGGCCGCCATGGGCATGCGCTACTGGCAGGTCCTGCCCGTCAACCCAACGGACTTCTTCCGCTCCCCTTACGCCGGGCCTTCGGCCTTTGCGGGCAATATTGACCTGCTGCCCGAAAGCCAAGAGGAGCTGGCGGCCGACTTTGAGACTTGGAAGGCCCGTGGCGGCGAGGATGCAGACCCGCTCTACACGGCGTTTAAGCATCGCAACGCCGATTGGCTCGAGAAGTACTGCGTCTACATGGCCGTCAAGAAGTACTTTGAGGGCGAGTCGCGCCACGATTGGCCGGCAGATGTCGCGCGCTACAACGAGCATCTGATTGACGACAAACGTTTCCACGACGAGGCAGAGCTGCAGGCGTACATGCAGTACCGCTTTGACCTTGCCTGGTGCGAGCTCATGAACTATGCGCACAAGAAGGGCATCGAGGTCATCGGCGACATTCCCATGTACGTTTCGGACGATTCGGCCGACGCGTGGAGCGAGCCCGAAAACTTCTGGCTTTCCGATACCGGCAAGGCAATCGAGATCTCCGGTGCGCCGCCCGATAACTTTGCGCCCGAGGGCCAGGTGTGGGGCAACCCGACGTTCCGCTGGGACCACATGAAGCAGAACGGCTACCGCTGGTGGATGGACCGCCTGCGTCGCGCGTTCTCGCTCTACGACCGTGTGCGCCTGGACCACTTCCTGGGCTTCCACAGCTACTTTAGCATTCCCGCAGGCAAGGCCTGCGCCGACGGCCGCTGGCTGGCGGGTCCGGGCAAGGACCTGTTCCAAACCGCCTTTGACGAGCTGGGTCCGCTCAACTTTATCGCCGAGGACCTAGGCTACCTGACGCCCGGTGTTCGCGCCATGGCTTCGACCTGCGGCTTCCCCGGCATGGACGTGCTGGAGTTTAGCGATTACGACGTTCGCTGCGGCGTGCATCCAACGCCGGGCAAGATTCTATACACCTCGACGCACGATACGTCGACACTCGCCGGTTGGTGCACGCGCTCCTTTGCTGGCGGCGACGAGCCGAGCGGTGTTGAGGTGGCGGCCAAGCTGATGGGCGACGCGCTCGCAAGCAATGCTCCCCTGGTGATGATGCCGCTGCAGGATGTCCTGGGGCTTAGCGACGACGCGCGCATGAACGTGCCGGGTGTCGCCACGGGCAACTGGACCTGGCAGGCCGATGAGGCAGACGTTGCGGCCGCTGAGGGCAAAACTGCACAGCTCCTGCGCAACACCCATAGATTCTGGGGCGAAGCGTGATAAAACCCCCGATATAGGGTACAGTTACAGCTGTTTGAATTTATGCGGGCAGAGCGATCTGCCCGCTTTGTGCTGAAAAGGAAGTATTATGGCGCGCTACGATTACAAGTGCTCGAGTTGCGGCAACGTGTTTGAGGTTGAGCATCCCATGTCCGAGACCCCCGAGGTCGTGTGTCCGAGCTGCGGCGCTCCGGCGACAAAAACGTTCTCGGCAAGCGGCATCAAGTTTGAGGGCAGCGGCTTCTACAACACCGACCAGCGCAGCGGAGGCTCCAGCACCAACGCCACCAACGGCTGCTGCGCCAACTGCCCGCACAGCCACTAAGAACAACGCAGCCCCGCGACCGGCACCGATCGCGGGGCTGCTTCTTTAGCTACCCAGGTTTCCTTATGAGTTGCGGTGAAATAAGGACTGATTGGCGGCTAGAAGCCGCTATTCAATCCCTATTTCACCGCAACTTAGTCGTTACTTGCGGACCAGGCGGGCGCAGAAGTGGCCGTCGTAGGAGTCGGCGTTTACCGGCACGCTTTGGAAAAGGCCACGATCGTTTTGACGGACGGCCACCAGCTTCTTGGCCTGTGCGAAATCGGGCAGCTGCAGAATCTGGGCTTCGGAGAACGGTGCCACGGTAAAGCCGGCGCCCTCGGGAGAAGCCAGGAAGGCATCCACGACCTGCGTGTTCTCTTCATCAAAAACCGAGCAGGTAGCATAGATAAGTTCACCACCGGCAGCCACGCGCGCGGCTGCTTCCTTGAGCATCGTCAGCTGCAGACGGGGCAGCTCAGTCGTAACGTCGTTCTCGGTCAGACGCCACGGAATCTCGGGGTGGCGGCGCATGGTGCCGGTGCCAGAGCACGGCGCATCGATAAAGACCGTGTCGAACAGGGCGGGTTCGCCAAGCATCGCGTCAAAGGACGTAAGCACCTCATTGAGCTCGCAGGCATCGCCCGACACCGTACGAACACCTGAGATACCCGCCTTGTGCAGGCGCGCGAGATTCTGATCGCACTTACGATCGTGCAGATCGAGCGCAGTATGCTGACGCTCGTACCCGGCACGCTTGGCCTGGCACATCATCACGTAGGTCTTGGTGCCGCGACCGGCGCCAATCTCCAGGCAACGACCGGGACGTGTCGCGGCAGTAGCGATAAGCTGAGCGTTGAGGTCCGAGGCAACCGCGGCAGCACGCTCAAACACGCCCGATGCAACCGCGACCTGCGCATCGACCGGAGCATGGCAGCCCGGGAAGACAGGAGCGACGAGCTGCGAGATATACGGGTCGGGTTTGGTCGCAAACGCGTTCTCATGCAGGGCCAGCGGCGCGGGGGCCAGATTGCCGGCGAAGTTCAGCGCGCCCTCGGGCGTATCGAACGAGGCAATAATTCGAGCGCACAGCCAGCGCGGCAGACCCATCAGGCGCGACAGACGAACCAAGCGTCGCTCAGACTCACCCACATCGGACGCCGTGGCAAAGTCCTCAACGTTGTCCGCAACCTTATGCAGCACGGCGTTCGCCAGACCGGCGGCCGATTTAGCACCGCTGCGAACCAGCTCAACGCCCTGGCTCACGGCAACGCGACCCGGGGTATGCAGGTAGAGCATCTCGAAGGCCGAGATGCGAAGCGCCATGCGAACGCGCGGCGCGACCTTTTTGGGCTTATCCAAAAATTGATCGAGCAACTCATCCAAAATACCCTGCGTGGCGGCAACACCAAGCGCCAAACGGGCGGCAAAAGCAGAATCGCGCTGGTCAATGGCCTTGGCGGAAGCACGTGAAGACAACACGTCACGTGCGTACATACCGCGACGATCGGCCTCCATCAACACATCGAGCGCAAGCTTGCGC
This sequence comes from Coriobacteriaceae bacterium, assembly GCA_905194545.1. Classification (GTDB taxonomy): domain Bacteria; phylum Actinomycetota; class Coriobacteriia; order Coriobacteriales; family Coriobacteriaceae; genus Collinsella. The sequence goes on from CAJJSS010000019.1 coordinate 46,496, forward strand.
GCGGGAGACAACTTGCTCATGACAGTACACCCCACCTAAGTTCGGCACCCTGCAGGCCGGCAGCCCAGGCAGAGGCAGCCATTGCACGCTTGCCATCGGGCTTAACCTCGAGCAGTTCAACAGCGCCATCAGAAAGGCCCAGGTAGACACGCTTGGCCTTAACGAGAACCTGACCCTCGCCAAGCGACACATCGGAAAGCGCAGCATCGAGCACGCGAACCATCTTGCCGGCAATCACGCAACGGGCAGGCGCGGTATCGGACGAAGCGAGCACATGGCGCACGCAATCGAGCGCCGCCATCTGCGGATCCAGACGCATCTCCTGCTTGGAAATCTTGGCAGCATGAGTGACGAGCGACTCATCCTGCTCAGTCCACACGGCGGTGCCATCAGCAAGCGAAGGAAGCGTATCGGCAAGCAATTTGCCGCCAAGCTCAGCAAGCTCCATGGTCAGCGCCTCAGCATGCTTACCGGCAACCGACGTCGAGGCCTGCGCGCAATAAGCACCAGTATCAACGCCATGCCCAATGCGCATAATAGAAACGCCAGCAACCTCGTCACCAGCAAGAATCGCACGCTGAATGGGAGCAGCGCCACGCCAACGAGGCAACAGCGAAGCATGAACATTCACAATACCAAGCGGCGCCATATGCAGCACCTCATCAGGCAAAATGCAGCCATAGGCAGCCACACAGAAAATATCAGCCTGCGCAGCCTGGAGCGCCTCAACAACCTCAGGCGTCATGCGATTTGCCTCAATAACCGGCAACCCCAGCTCAAGCGCCTTGGCCTTAACAGGAGAAGGCTCAAGCTTCTTACCACGCCCACGAACAGCATCGGGACGAGTAATAACAAGCGCAATCTCGTTCCCAGCCTCAACAAGCGAAGTCAGCGAAGGCACAGCAAAATCAGGCGTACCCATAAACACAATACGCATAAAGAACGTCTCCCCTCAACCAAAGCCGAGACGGCTACAAACAACAGCGGAAAGCCAAGTACCCAGCCCATCCGCAATAACAATTCAACAAGAACAAATATACCCAAAACCAAAGAAAGAGCCGCAATAAAAGCAGCTCTCTCTCAACAAAGACTATCAGCGAAGACGCCCCTCCCTGGCCCGACGGCACCCGGGCGAAAAGGAGCACGAAAACGCAGTCCCCTTCCGCCGCAGGGCTTAGGTTATTGCTCCACGCGCAGTTCCGCACGAGCCGAAGAGCACTTAATGTGCTCTTCGTGCGAGCAGGACTGTTTGAGCATGGAGCAAAACCTAAGCCCTGCGGCGGAAGGGGACGGTGGGACCTACTCCGTCTCGCCCGGTCGAGCGCCGCGGGCCAGGGCGTCCTGGTACTCCTTGACTGCCTTGATGCGCTGCATCGGCTTGAGTCGCTCAAACATGGTGTTGCCATGCAGGTGATCGATCTCGTGCTGCAGGCACACGCAGAACAGGTCGCCCGTTGCCTCATAGCGAATCAGGTTGGCGTCCAGGTCATACGCCTCGACGACGACATGATCGGGACGCTCGATCTCGCAGCTAATGCCGGGGATGGACAGGCAGCCCTCGCTAAACGGCACCAGATGGTCGCTCTGCTCAACAATGACAGGGTTGATGAGCACGTAGGGGTCGTAGTCGTTCTTATCGCTGTAGTCGCAGTCGATGGTGACGAGCTGAATAAGCTCGCCGATCTGCGGAGCAGCCAGGCCGCAACCGCCGTTCTCGAACATCATCTTCTTCATCTTCTCGGCAAGCGCCTCGATCGCCGGGGTGATCTCCTCGATGACGGCGCACTCCTGGCGCAGACGAGGGTCGGGCGACAGTACGATTCCGTTGGCTTCCATGGCCATCCTTTCGGGTTGTTACATCAAATCATAGGCGTCGACGTCAACGCTCACGCTCACGCCGCGCACAGAGCCCACCTCTTTGAGGCAGGCGTCGATATCATCGGAGACATGGTACCCCACGGGCGACTTCACAAGCAGATGGAAGCGGTAACGGTCCTTGGCTCTCTCGATTACACACGAAGCCGGGCCTAGCACCTGCGGCACGGCACTCCCCGCCCGCAAAAAATCGGGCGCGGCGGCATGCCAGCGGCGCTTAAGAAGCTTTGCAATGCGCCCAATGTAGTCCTGCGCGTCGTCTCGGTTTGCCGACCACACCAAGATGTTGACCAGGCGAACAAACGGCGGGTACAGCGCGTCGCGGCGCTGGTCCAGATCGTAGTCGGTAAAGATCGAACGGTCGTGCTCAGCGACGGCACGAATGACCGGATCCTCGGGCAGGTAGGTCTGGATGATCACCTCGCCGGGACGATCACCGCGACCGGCACGGCCGGCGACCTGCTCCAGTAAATCGTAGGCGCGCTCCCCTGCGCGAAAATCGGGCAGCTTGAGGGCGAAGTCGGCATTGACCACGCCCACGAGCGTGACCTCGGGAAAATCGAGACCCTTTGCGATCATTTGGGTGCCCAGCAACACGGCGCAATCGGCCGCATCGAACTGCTCGAGCAGTTCGATGCGGCCGATTGCGCC
>CAJJSS010000020.1:0-45890 GCA_905194545.1 Coriobacteriaceae bacterium
CGGTCCCGTTCCGAACCCGGAAGCTAAGCCCCATCGCGCCGAGAGTACTGCGGGGCCAGCCCGTGGGAGGCCAGGGCGCCGCTGACCGGTGGACGGCACCGAGCCGTCGCAAGACTTGAAGAAGGGGGAGGCCTCGCGGCCTCCCCCTTTTTTGCGTTTTATAAAGAGCTGTAATACAAGAACTCGCCTTCTTTTAGCTTGTCTTACTGTTTGGCTGTATTTTGAGTCCTTCTTTTGTATTTGCGCGATAATAACTCCCATTGGCGTTAGGGAGGACTTGATGTTTACCGTTTTTGTCTTGGGCAATATTGCTTCGGGTAAGTCGACTGCCTGCCGCTATCTCGAATCTCATGGCGCCATGCTTATCGATCTGGACGAGCTTGCCAAATCGCTGTATGTGCCAGGCTCCGATATCGTCAATGCCCTCGCGGAAGAATTTGGCTGGGATATTTTGGATGAGGAGGGCGGCATTCGCCGCAGCATCCTCGCTTCTCGAGCTTTCGCTTCTCCTGATTCGGTCGCACGGCTCAATGACCTTGTGCACCCCGTTCTCATTGAACAGCTTTCGCTTAGGATTCTCGATCCGGTTTGTTGTACGGTTTCATCTCCCCGTTATCCCTTTGCGGTTGTCGAGGTTTCTGCTCCGACTGGTTTTGAGGATGCATTTGGCTTGGCTGATGAAATTCTGGTCATCAGCGCCCCTTTGTCAGTTCGTCGCGAGCGTGCTATTCAGCGTGGCATGGAGCCATCTGATTTCGATGCCCGTTCTGCTTGCCAGCCCGATGAGTCTGCGCTGTGCAATCTCGCTACAACGGTGATTGATAATGCCGCAGGCGATAATTCGCTCTTTGAGCAGCTTGACTCATGGCTTGCATGCCATGGGTTTATAGACACTGCGAATAAGGAGGATGCCGATGCCTAAGACACGTTTCTTTGCGTGGTATCGCCTTATACCGCTGGCTGCCGTTTTTGCCTTCGGCCTTATCTCATTCGTTTACTCGTGTGCTCCTGCGGCTTTCTTTAAGCCGCTGTATCCCATTGACTACGAGGCGTATGTAAAGCAATCTAGTATTTCGCATAATCTGGATCCGTATCTGGTGTGCGCTGTCATTAAGTCGGAATCGAATTGGGATCCCGAGGCTGAGTCGAATCAGGGTGCTCAGGGATTGATGCAGCTGATGCCCGAGACTGCCCAGGATATGATCGCCAAGGGTCTTGTCGACGGTGGGGGGTATTCGGCCGACAACCTTAACGATCCTGCTACGAATATCGAGTTTGGCTGCGCGTATCTTTCATATCTTCTAACGTATTTTAACGGGTCGACTGACAGTGCCATTGCCGCCTATAACGCCGGCATGGGCAATGTCGACGGATGGGCGCAGCAGAGTACGTCGCTTCATAATGCAATCACCTTTCCCGAGACGCAGGCGTATCTGATTCGTGTCAATAATGCCTGGGTTCGCTATAAGACTCTCTATCCCGATTGGTTCGTATAGGACTAAGCCTACCGCCTGCGTATACTGCAGATGTATGAGTTAGGAGTATCCATGGCGGAATTTGAAGTAGAACGCGTTGGTGGTGAACTTAAGCGCTTTGGCGTTGAAGGCTCTGACGTGCCGTTTAAGGTCGTGTCTCCCTATGACCCTGCAGGCTCTCAGCCTGAAGCCATTGAGTCGCTTGTGCAGGGTGTGAGGGACGGAGATCGCTATCAGGTTTTGCTGGGCGTGACTGGTTCGGGCAAGACCTTCACGATGGCTAAGACTATTGAGGCCCTGGGGAAGCCGACGCTGGTCATGGCTCCCAATAAAACGCTCGCCGCTCAGCTTGCGAGCGAGCTCAAAGAGTTCTTTCCCAACAACGCTGTGGTCTACTTTGTCTCGTACTACGACTACTATCAGCCCGAGGCGTATGTGCCGCAAAGCGATACATATATCGAGAAAGACTCCTCGATTAACGAAGAGGTCGAGATGCTGCGACATCAGGCGACCGCCTCGTTGCTCTCTCGACGCGATGTAATCGTCGTTGCTTCGGTGTCCTGTATCTACGGTATCGGCTCTCCCGAGGACTATGCGGGGCTGGCGCCGAATGTCGACAAGAAAGTGCCGCTCGAGCGCGATGACTTTATCCATGCACTTATCGACATTCAATATGATCGCAATGACTATGACCTAGCGCGCGGCACGTTCCGCGTGCGCGGCGATGTTGTCGACGTGTATCCGCCTTATGCCGAGCATCCGTTGCGGTTTGAGTTCTTTGGCGACGAGGTTGAGCTTATTGCCGAGATCGATGAGGTTACCGGTGAGATGCTTCGTGAGTACGAGGCCATCCCCGTATGGCCGGCATCGCACTACGTGACCGAGAAGCCGAAGGTCAAGGCGGCTCTGAAATCAATCAGTGAAGAGTGCGAGAAGCGTGTGGCCGAGCTCAAGGCGACCGACAAGTTGCTCGAGGCACAGCGTCTGCAGCAGCGCACCGACTATGATCTCGAGATGCTCGAGACCATGGGTTTTTGTAACGGTATCGAGAACTACTCGCGTCATCTGGACGGTCGAAAACCGGGCGAGCCGCCGTTTACCCTGATCGATTACTTCCCTAAGGACATGCTCTGCATCATCGATGAGAGCCATGTGACGGTGCCGCAGATTCGCGGCATGCACGAAGGTGACCGCTCGCGTAAGGTGACGCTGGTGGAACACGGTTTTCGCCTTCCTTCGGCACTCGATAACCGCCCGCTTCGTTTCGATGAGTTTGAGGCAAGGATCCCCCAGTTCATCTACGTTTCGGCCACGCCGGGCGACTACGAGCTGCGGGTGAGCCAGAACGATGTTGAGCAGATTATTCGTCCGACCGGCCTGCTCGATCCCAAGATCGATGTGCGTCCGGTTCGCGGTCAGATTGACGATCTTGAGGACGAGATTCGCGAGCGCGTTGCCCGCAAGGAGCGCGTGCTGGTGACCACGTTGACCAAGCGCATGGCCGAGGACCTGACCGACCATCTGCTTGATGCGGGCATTAAGGTCAATTACATGCATTCTGATACGGCGACAATGGACCGTGTCGAGATCCTGCGAACGCTGCGCGAGGGCAAGATCGATGTTCTCGTTGGCATCAACCTGCTTCGCGAGGGCTTGGATCTTCCCGAGGTCTCACTGGTGGCAATTCTCGATGCCGATAAGGAAGGCTTCTTGCGCAACCGCCGTTCGCTGATTCAGACGATTGGCCGCGCGGCCCGTAACGCCGATGGCGAAGTCATCATGTATGCTGACGTTGTGACCGATTCGATGAAAGAGGCCATCGAGGAGACGCAGCGCCGTCGCGAGATTCAAATGGCATATAACGAAGAGCATGGCATTGTGCCCAAGACGGTGCGCAAGGCCATCAACGACATCTCAAGTTTTATTGCCGAGGCCGAAAAAACCGTGGGTTCCAAGGGACGCTCGAAGGGCGACTCTCTTGGCCATGGCGCATTCTATACGCCCGATGAGTCGGGCGAGGGTGGCGTGCCGGAAACGGTGGCGCCCGAGCAGACACTTGCGGAGCAGTTGGAAGAACTGCCGCATGACGAGCTCGTGCGGATCGTCGAAACCATGGAAGAGGATATGCGTAACGCTTCTGCCGCCATGGACTTTGAGGAGGCGGCGCGCCTGCGCGATGCCGTCGTTCAGATTCGGGCGATGCTCGAGGGTGCGTCTGAGGACGAGACGATCGAGCGCTTACGTTCGCAGGCTCGCAAGGGTTCCACGTTCGCATCGGGCAGAAAACGCCAGGGTGCACGGTTTAAGAAATAGCGAACATGCCCCGAGTTCCCTGCGGAGCTCGGGGCATGCGTCTTTTGCGCGCTGGAATTCGTGCGTTAGAGGTCTGCGATCAGGGCTTCGGCACAACGGATGCCGTCGGTGGCGGCGCTCATGATGCCGCCGGCATATCCAGCTCCCTCACCGCAAGGGTAGAGGCCCGGGGTCGACACGGCATGGCATGTTCGGTCTCGGGTGACGGTGACCGGTGAGCTCGAGCGAGTCTCCACGCCGGTAAGGACAGCATCGGAGCGGTCGTAGCCTCGTAGCTTTTTTCCAAGTAGGGGAAGTCCCAGGCGGAGCGACTCGACGATATGCTGCGGCAGGGCTTCGTCAATTGCCGTCCAGGTCACACCGAGCGGATAGGTGGGCTTTACCTTTCCGGGCGCCTTGCTGGCGCGTCCTGCGAGGAAATCTCCGACGAGCTGTGCCGGTGCGTTCCAGTTGGAACCGCCCAGGCGGTAGGCGGCCGCCTCGCAGGCGCGCTGGAGCTCGATGCCGGCGAGTGGGTCATCGTTGGGAAGGTCCTCAGGCGTGACGTTAACGAGCAGGGCGGCATTTGCGTTGCGTCCGTCGCGGGCATTGAGACTGGCGCCGTTGACGCACAAGTGGCCCTGCTCGGAAGAGGCGGCGACAACCTGCCCGCCGGGACACATGCAAAACGAGAACACGCTGCGGCCGTTGGGAAGATGGGCGACGAGCTTGTAGGGGGCTGCTCCGAGGGCAGGATGTCCCGCCGAGGCTCCGAATTGGGCTCGGTCGATGTCGCGCTGCGGATGCTCGATGCGAACGCCCATGGCAAAGGTCTTTTGTGCGAGGACCACGTTGTGGTCCTTAAGGAGCTCAAAAATATCGCGAGCAGAATGCCCGCAGGCGAGGATGAGGTGCTTTGTCTCGATTGGCTCGCAAGCGGTGTCTTGGGACGATTGGACATCAATACCGGTGATGGCGCCAGACGCGTCGATGCGAATGTCGACGAGCTTCGTTCGATAACGGACGACACCTCCGAGCTGCTCGATGCGCTGGGATATAGCGGTGACGACCGTGGGAAGGATGTCGGAGCCAATGTGCGGCTTGGCATCCCACAGAATATCGCGGGGCGCACCCGCCTCGACGAAGGTTTCGAGGATAAGGCGATGGGCGGGATTTTTGGTTCCCGTATTGAGCTTGCCGTCCGAGAAGGTCCCCGCGCCGCCCAGGCCAAACTGGATATTGCTCTCGGGGTCGATGATGCGCTCCTTTAGAAAGAGGTCGATCGCCTGCGAGCGGCGAAATGCCGGGTCGCCGCGCTCGATGAGCAAGGGCTTAAGACCTGCTTCGGCGAGCGTAAGCGCAGCGAAAAGGCCGGCGCATCCGGCGCCGACAACGACAGGGCGTTCTTGAGGTGCGTCGGAGGCGGGGGAGGGGAATGAAGGCTCATCGTCTTCTATCGCGCGTACGCGCGAGCGGTCACGCTCGGCAACGCTGTCGACCGCTTCTCGCTCGAGGTGGGGACTAGTCAGCTCAACACGAAAGCTCAGGATAAAATGGACGTCTCGTTTTTTGCGAGCGTCGATTGACTTGCGGTGGAGCTCGATGGACTTGATCTCGGAGTCCTTGCAACGTAGGACGCGCTTGGCGACTCGCTTGCCAACAATGAGACAGGCATTTTCATCGTCGGCTTCATCGAGCGACGCGTTGACTTGGGTGATTTCGATCATCGAGGTCTCCTTAGAGGCAAGAAAGAGGCCGTCCGGTATCCCAGACGGCCCGAATGCGTTTTTGATTATAGACTGCGCGGCTACAGGCTGCTTGCAGCGCGAATGCCCGAGATCCAGGCCCACGCAAGGTTAAAGCCTCCGCAATCGGCGTCGATGTCGAGCGCTTCACCGCAGACGTAAAGCGGGGCGTCGACAACGCTGCGCGCGCGTAGGCTGGGTGTTGAGATGCTCTCGACAGATACGCCACCACGCGTGACCTGCGCTGAGCGCTCCTCGGCTGTTCCCTTGACGAGCAACTTAAAGTGCTTGAGGATCGAGACCAGGTGGATGACATCGTTGGAGCCTGGATGGCACTGCTCGAACGCTGTGCAGACGACGCGGGAGAGTTGCGGGGCGAGCATGCCGTCGAGCCAACGGGGATCGCGGGGCGAAAAGCCGCCGAGCAGCTCAACGCGCCGGTTGAGCGTATCGAGCAACTCGTCTTTGGAGAGGTCGGGGAAAACGTCGAGCAGGATCGTATCGCCGTGCTGGATACGACGAGAGAGGTTGAAGACAGCGACGCCCGAGATACCGAAGGTTCGAAACAGCACTTCACCGTCTTCGTGCCAGAGCTCATTATGATTGCGGGCGAGCGTCAAGCGGGCGCGGACGCGCAGGCCATCCAACGTCTTGAGCGCCGCCCGATCGCCAAAGACCGTTGCCGATACGGGGCAGAGGATGGGGCGCAGCGAAGTGAGGGGGAGGCGAAACGTATCGGCGATACCGGTGGGGTTGCCGCCCGTGGCGATAATTACGGCATGTGCCTGCAGGGCCACGTTCTTGCGAGGGACATCAGCGAGCGCTTTCCGAAGCGAGCGGAGCTCCGATTTTCGGTCGTCGTGCTTTTTTGCCTTGAGCGCCCGCGCTGGACGGTCTATTTGGAGTGCCCAGCCTTCGGAAGCTTTGTGCGCCGAGGCAACGTAGGCTCCGCAGATTAAGGTGATACCTAGGCGGTCGCAAACGTTGAGAAGCGCGTCGCGCACCGATTCGGCGCGAAGGGAGCGCGGGTACAGCCGGCCTTCCTCGGAGGTTGTCATGATACCCAGCGAGGAGAAGAAACCCATAAGCTCTTGTTCGGGCTGGGGGCCCATGACGGATGTGACGAATGCTGGGTGGTTATACCGCTGAGGATCGATCGATTCGTTGGAGAGGTTGCAGCGGCCGTTACCGGTCGCAAGGAGCTTAAGGCCGCAGGCGACATCGCGCTCAACGATGCAGACGCTTTTGCCAACGCGTGCGGCCGTAATGGCGGCGGCGAGGCCTGAAGCCCCGCCGCCGATTACCAGGACGTCATAGAAGGCGCTCGCGTTCACTTAGGCCTCGTCGGTCTCGTGCGGGGTAATAGCCTCGACGGCAGAGACTGCCTTGGGCAACATGCCATCGGGCAGCGCGGTCTCGACCTCGCCCTTATCGCAGGCCTCGGCGAGTGCCGGATTAATGGGAAGCTGCCCCAAGATGTCGAGGTTATAGCGCTCTGCGACCTCGGGGAGCTTGCTCTTGCCAAAGACCTCGATCTTCTTGCCGCAGTCGGGGCACTCAATATAGCTCATGTTCTCGACAATGCCCAGAATGGGAACGTTCATCTTCTCGGCCATGTTGACCGCCTTGGCGACGATCATCGAGACCAGATCCTGCGGGCTCGTGACGATGACGATGCCGTCGACGGGCAGCGACTGGAAGACGGTGAGCGCGACATCGCCCGTTCCCGGAGGCATGTCGACCAGCAGGTAGTCGATGGGGCCCCACGAGGTCTCGCTCCAGAACTGCCTGATGGCGCCGGCGATGACCGGACCGCGCCAAAGGACGGGGTCGGTCTCGTTTTGGAGCAGCAGGTTGGAGCTCATGACCTTGACGCCGTGCTCGGAGATTTCGGGCAGCATAAGGTTGCCAAGGGCATGGACGTGGCGTCCGCTCATACCGAACATCTTGGGGATAGAGGGACCGGTGATGTCGGCATCGAGGACGCCGACCTTGTGGCCGTGACGGGCAAGCTCGGTTGCGATGGCGCCGGTGACAAACGACTTGCCGACACCGCCCTTGCCGGAAAGCACGGCGATAACGCGCTTGACCTCCGATAGCGTATTCTCTTCAAATTGCGACGGCGTTGTTTGTCCGCCGGCGGCCTGTGCGTGCTCGCAACCCATGTATGACTCCTTTGTATATGTTGGGGCCGGGGCCCCGCGATGTGACACGAGCGTCATTGTACCCTCGTTTGCGAGCGGGAGTCATTTGCGATGCATTTGGGCCGAGCGTGCTTGCAATACGATAGGCCCAAGCGAATGGGCGGGCTTACTGAACTTTGCTGGCGAACTCGAGGTACTGCATGCGCTGCAGCTTGTCGATCGTCGAGGCGTATGGGCTGTCTTCCGATTCCAAGTCGTAGCGCAGCCCGTCGGCACCGAGATAGCCGGCGACATTGATGGTGGGCACATCTGACCTTGTTGCAAGCAGGGCCTTTTGGTAATTGGTGAGCGGAGCGCCGATCTTATTAAGGGTAATGGCTGCAATCTCGTTTGCCCCGACGGTGTCGTAGACGTTGAGCTCGGTATTGCCGGCGATCTCATAGTTAGCCCAGACGAGATATGTCGACTGATAGATACGGAAAGCGTGGCTTGCCGTATCTTCCTGAGGGTACAGCTCGTCGTTGAGAGTCGTTGCGGCGCTCGGCTGATGGTCGCCAAAAAAGACAAGAACAACCGGTCTGCCGATATTGCGGAGCTCGTTGATAAAGTACTCGAGGTCCCGGTCGGATGCGTTGATGCAGGTGAGATAGGTGTTGAGCGCGCTGTTGGCGCCTTCGCTGGCTCCCTCGACCCAATAGTTTGTCAGCTCTTCGGCGGGAACGGTGCCATAGTCGTAGCCGCCGTGATTTTGCATCGTGACGTCAAAGATGAACTGTGGCGCTTCGTCGGTTCTAAGCAGGTCGAGTATCTTGTCGTAGGTAGCGTAGTCGCATACGCCGGCATGGTAATAGGGCACACCTTCGAAATCGCCGATTGAAAGAAAGTCTCCAAAGCCCAGCTGCTGATAGATTTTATCTCGATGGTAGTTGACGGGGTTTTGCGGGTGCATAGCGGTAGTGGTATACCCAAGCTCTTTAAGGTCCTTTGCCAGGCTGTTTACGCCATTCATCTGATACAGCTGATAGGGGATCTTGCCTAATCCGACAAAGGCCGTTGTCGCTCCGGTCAAAAATTCGAATTCGGAGTTCGCCGTTCCGCCACCGGCGACCGAAGCGAGCATGGTGCCGCGAACAAGTGTGTCGGGAAGCGAGTTGTAGAATGCGGGGCCGGTGTACCCGGCCGCCTGGAGCTGCTCAAAGCACGAAAGGTCGCTAAAACTCTCGTTCATGACGGCAACAATCGTCGGCTTGATTTCATTGAACTGGGCAACGGCCGCCGCGCGCTGCTCGCTCGAGCCATATGTGCTGTCGTAGGCGGCGGCGAGCTCCTGCTCGATGCTCTGCGCCTCATCGGGCGTATAGCCTTCGGGCTTCTCAATGGGCAACTCGTTGACCATTTCGGTGAACGAAGTGATAAAACCCTGAGACGCATACGTGGTGATGGGCTGCCAACGGTCAAATCCAAAATCCAGTGCCTGCTCCAAGTCGATGCTGGAAAAGCCCGAGAGCCCCACAACGGTCACTAGCAGAAAAGCGCAGAGGTTAGCGGCGATTGCGGGGAAGACATGGGTGGGCGTACGGAGCTTTCGCGGTCGGATGAGCGAAAGAAGCCCCAGGGAAATCTCCAGCAGGGCGAGAGAGGTTACGATTCCGGCGGTAAAGGTAAACTCGTATCCCTCGCTCACTTCCATTGCGGTGCCAAGGGCCAAGATATCGCTTGGCAGGATGGCTTCGCCTTTAAACGTTATGACGAAGTGCTCGGCAATGCCAAGGATGCAACAGACGATGGGCACGAGGGCCATGACGCCTCCATGACGCTGTCCCAGCAAATAAAGGGAGAGCAGAACCGTCGCGAGCAGCCCGACGGAAAACCCGAATGAGTTGGCGGGAATGCGATAGAACGTTTCGTTGCAGGCAATTTCGAGTGAAACGAACGAGAGCGCTGAAACAGCGGCGATGACAAGGATGTCACGGCAAATACAGGCGACCGTTCCCGTCGCAAGATCGGTTTGGTCGATAAGTCCCGAAACCAAGGGCTCGACAAGAAGTATGACGGCGGCAGCACCGAGCGCCGAATAAGAAAGGACCCATAGGGAGCTGCCCTCATTTACGAGCAATTGATTCGTAACCCATGCAGCTACCACGCCGAGTGGGATGAGGAGCGTCGCGCACCAAAAGACGCGGGCAATGGGTGGCTTTTCGTTGCGTTTGATTGAAAAATACACGCGCACGACGACGGCGGCCACGATAAGGACGGCGATGAATATGGGCAGATTGGCCATGTCGCTCGAAGTGATTTCAAGGGGGATATCTTCGGTCATGGACGTTCCTCTGGTACAGCAAATTAAGTTCAGTATTAGATTACTGTAACCTTTCCACGGCATTTCGAGAAACAAAGCGCCCGATACGCAAAGCTAAAGGTCTGCGAATCTTGTATTACGAACATCTGTGCGCGTCGAGTGCGCTAAACTCATCGGCAGTATGATTCGATGCAATAGGAGGCAAGGAGCTTCCATGTCTGATTCTTCTATCGTTATTCGCGGCGCTCGTGAGCATAACCTCCGGGATATCGATGTTTCCATTCCGCGTGACCAACTCGTGGTCATTACCGGTCTTTCTGGCTCGGGCAAGAGTTCGCTGGCATTCGACACTATCTATGCCGAGGGCCAGCGTCGATACGTCGAGAGCCTTTCGAGTTATGCGCGCCAGTTCTTGGGCCAGATGGACAAACCCGACTTGGATTCAATCGACGGCCTTTCGCCGGCGGTGTCGATCGACCAAAAGACGACGTCTAAAAACCCTCGCTCGACGGTTGGCACCGTAACCGAGATTTATGACTATCTGCGCCTGCTGTTCGCCCGTGTGGGCACCCCGCACTGTCCCGAATGCGGCCGTGTCATTGAGCGCCAAACCACCGACCAGGTCGCCGATAAGGTCCTGGCGGCGGGAGAGGGTCGTCGTGCGTTTGTGCTGGCACCGGTGGTACGCGGGCGAAAAGGCGAGTACACCAAACTGTTTGAGGACCTTCGCGCCGAGGGCTTTAGCCGCGTGCGTGTCGACGGCGAGGTTCGCTCGCTTGATGACCCTATCGATTTGGATAAGAAATTCAAGCACGATATCGAGGTCGTGGTCGACCGCATCGTGATTCGCGAGAACTCGCTGGGCCGTATTGCCGAGTCCGTTGAACAGGCGACTGCGCTGGCGCACGGCAATGTGAACGTATACTTGCTGCCCGATCGTGATGCTCCCGAGGGGACCGAGGGCGAGCTGCTGGAGTATTCGCTGGCGTTAGCGTGCCCGGAGCATGGACACTCCATTGATGACCTGCAGCCGCGTGATTTCTCGTTCAACGCGCCCTATGGCGCGTGCCCAGAGTGCGATGGCCTTGGCTTTAAGAAGACGGTCGATGCCGAGGCCCTAATCGAAGACCCCTCGAAGTCGATCGCCGACGGGGTTTTTGGCAGCCTGTTTGGCAACTCTAACTACTATCCGCAGATTTTCGCTGCGGTCTGCAAACACTTTAAGGTGAGCGTCGATACGCCGTGGGAGGATCTGCCTCCGCGGGTGCGTCGCGCGTTTTTAGACGGCATGGGCGACCAGAAGATTTCGGTCGACTATCAAAAGCTCGATGGGCGCCGCAGCCAGTGGGACACCAAGTTTTCGGGCGTGCGCAATATCCTGTACGAGCGCTATACCGAGACGACGAATGAGAACACCAAGGCGCGCTTGGAGAAGTACATCCGCGAGGAGCCGTGCTCGAGTTGCCATGGTGCTCGTCTGCGCCCCGAGATGCTCGCCGTTACCGTAGGCGGTAAGTCCATTTACGAGGTCTGCTGCCTATCGTGCCGCGAGTCGCTCGAGTTTTTTGAGGGCCTGGAACTCACCGAGCGCCAACAGTTTATCGGCGGGCGTATCGTCAAGGAAATCCTGGAGCGCCTGCGTTTTCTGGTCGATGTCGGACTCGACTATCTGACGCTCGATCGTGCCTCGGCGACGCTTTCTGGTGGCGAGGCACAGCGTATTCGACTGGCAACGCAGATCGGCGCGGGTCTCATGGGCGTGCTCTATATTCTGGACGAGCCCTCGATCGGTCTTCATCAGCGTGACAACGAGCGCCTGATCAAGACGCTCGAGCGCCTGCGTGACATCGGCAATACCGTTATCGTCGTCGAACACGACGAGGATACGATTCGTGCTGCCGACTATGTGATCGACATGGGCCCCGGCGCGGGCGTGAACGGCGGACACGTGGTCGCCGCGGGAACGCCTGCCGATATCATGGCGTGCCCTGATTCGATGACGGGCGCCTACCTGACCGGCAAGCGAATGATTCGGGTTCCCGATGAACGCCGCAAGCCCGGTCGCGGCTGCCTTAAGATCGCGGGCGCCCGCGCCAACAACCTCAAAAACGTTACTGCCAAGATCGAGTTTGGTACGCTTACGGTTGTTACCGGCGTGTCGGGATCGGGCAAGAGCTCCCTGGTTACCGACACCATCGCACCTGCCCTTACGAATGCCATTCACCGTTCGACGCGTCCTGTGGGCCCGTACAAAAAGCTCGAGGGCATCGAGTGTATCGATAAGGTTATCGATATCGACCAGTCGCCGATCGGCCGCACGCCGCGTTCCAACCCTGCTACGTACATTGGCCTGTGGGATGATCTTCGCGCGCTGTTTGCGAGTACGCCGGAGTCGAAGGCGCGCGGCTACTCGCCGGGACGTTTCTCCTTTAACGTGAGCGGCGGTCGCTGCGAAGCATGCAAGGGCGACGGACAAATTAAGATCGAGATGCACTTCCTTCCCGATATCTACGTTCCCTGCGAAGTTTGCGGCGGTAAACGCTACAACCGCGAGACACTCGAGGTCACCTACCGTGGCAAGACCATCTCGGACGTGCTCGACATGAGCGTCACCGAGGCGCTGGCCTTCTTTGGGAATATCCCGCAGATTAAGCGCAAGCTCCAGACGCTGTACGATGTAGGCTTGGGCTACGTGAGCCTTGGCCAGCCCGCCACGACGCTCTCGGGCGGCGAGGCGCAGCGCGTGAAGCTCGCCAAGGAGCTTCATCGACGCCAGACGGGCAAGACGTTCTATATTTTGGATGAGCCGACGACCGGCCTTCATTTTGAGGACGTCCGCCAGCTGCTCGATGTGCTGCAGCGCTTGGTCGATGCGGGCAACACGGTGCTGGTGATTGAACACAACCTTGATGTCATCAAGGTTGCCGACCGCCTGATCGATATGGGCCCCGAGGGCGGTAACGGCGGCGGAACCGTCGTGGTTTCGGGCACACCGGAGCAGGTTGCGGACTGTCCGCAGAGTTATACGGGCAAGTTTTTGGCGCCGTTGCTCAGGCGTGACCGGGAGCGTCAGGCTCAACTTGATGCTCAATAAATAGGCGATTCAGTTTATGGGCGCCATCGACTCCTTGTGATTCGATGGCGCTTGCTGTGTCGAAGTGACGTATGCAGCCGAATTGGACATATACTTAATCCTTGCGTCCGAATGCGAGGGAAAGGATATGTCATGGCAAAGGCTGTAAAGACGCCAAAAACCAATGCGATGCGCGAGCTGGAAAGCGCCGACATTTCCTATGTTCTACATACGTACGAAGACGATGGTGATGAGTCGGCGGGCCTGGGGGTCGCGATTTCGGAGCAGCTTGGCGAGGAGCCCGGTCAAGGATTTAAGACCTTGGTCTGCGTGACGCCGTCCAACGACCACGTCGTGTGCTGCATCCCTGTTGCCGACGAGCTCGATCTAAAGTCCGCTGCGCGTGCCGCGGGGGAGAAGTCCTTGGCCATGATGCATGTGAAGGATTTGCTTGCGGCGACTGGCTACGTTCGCGGCGGCTGCAGTCCGGTCGGTATGAAAAAACGCTACCGGACGCTCATTGATGAGACATGTGTCCTGTGGGATACCATTTTTATTTCGGGAGGCAAGCGTGGTTATCAGCTCGAGCTTGCACCTGATGATTTAATTGCATTTTGCGGGGCGACAGTTGCCGCGATTACGAGAGAGGACTGAGCGATGCCGCAGGAAGAATTGAAGCGCGGAGCTCATTTTGCAGAAGAATCTGCGCCTCAGACACCCTCATCCGAAGCTTCTTCGTCGCGAGATGACACTGACGACATGGGCTCGTCGGACTACTCCACGGTTGGTCGTTCCGCCGGGCTTATGACCATCCTGACCATCGTGTCTCGCGTCACCGGTTTTATCCGCACGTGGGCAATGGCGGCCGCTATCGGCATGTCGCTGCTCTCGTCTTCCTATCAGGTCGCCAACAACCTGCCCAATATGCTCTACGAACTCGTGATGGGCGGCATGCTCGTGACGGCGTTTTTGCCCGTGTACATGGGCGTGAGGCGCGAGCGGGGTCGCGAGGCCTCGAACGAGTACGTGGGCAACCTGCTCGGCATTCTGCTTTTGGTGCTGGGTGGCATTTCGTTGCTGGGGACCGTGTTCGCCCCGGGCTTTATCTGGACGCAATCGTTTCTTTCGGGTGACGGCGGCAGCATGGATACCGCTGCGTTCATGTTCCGTTTCTTTGCCATCCAGATTCTGTTTTATGGTTTGGGCTCGGTGTTTTCGGGCGTCCTCAACGCACGCCGCGACTACTTCTGGTCGACGTTTGCCCCGGTCCTCAACAATGTGATCGTCATTGCGAGCTTTATGGGCTTTGCGCCCGTGTCCGCACAGTTTGGCGAACGTGCCGGCATCATCTTGATTGCGGCCGGTACGACCCTCGGTGTCTTTGTTCAGATGGCATGTCAGATCCCCGCGCTTGGCAAGCACGGCGTGCATCCCCATATCCATATCGACTTTAAGGACCCCGCACTGCGCCAGACGATTGCGCTCGGTATCCCGACGCTGCTCGCCACGGTGTGCATGTTTGTCTCGACTTCTATCACCAACGCTGCTGCGCTGGTGGTCCAGCCCGAGACCGGTCCTTCCGTCATCGCCTATGCGCGCCTGTGGTACACGCTGCCCTACGCGCTGATTGCCGCCTCGCTTTCGACGGCGCTCTATACCGAGCTCTCTCACGACGCACAGGAGAAGGATTACGACAGCGTCCGCACGGGCATTTCGCGTGGCGTCGCCCAGATGCTGTTCTTCCTGATTCCATTCGCGCTGTACCTGATTGTCTTCGCGCGTCCGCTCAACATGATTTACTGCGCTGGCAAGTTCGATGAGTCCGGTGTGGCGCTGGTGTCGGAGTTCCTTATCTACCTGGCACTTTCCCTGCCGCTCTACGGCGTGGTCGTGCTGATGCAGAAGAGCTTCTCTGCCCTGCTCGACATGAAGCCCTATAGCCGCTATTGTCTGTATTCCGCCATCGGCCAGGCCGGCTCGGTTTTGCTGTTTGGCGTTGTGCTGGGCTTCGGTATGCCGGCAATCGCGCTTTCGTATGTCGTCGACTACGTGATCTTGGTCGGTTGCTCGCTGTGGTGGCTGCGTCGTCGCCTGCGTGGTCTTCAGGTCAAATCTATCCTGCATGGCGGGTTCTTTGGCCTTTTGCTCGGTGGCCTGGGTGCTGCCGCAGGCGCCGGCGTCATGTGGGCGCTTGAGCACTTTGTCGGGGCACTTGGCGGCTCGATTCAGATTACTCTTGGCTACGTTTGCGTTGCGGGTGTCGTCTCGCTTGCTGTTACCTTTGGCCTTGCCGTCGTCCTTAAGATGCCCGAGGTCTCGGCGCTGATTCGTCGCAAGTAGGTGCGCGTGGCCGGTCACGACAACATTCCAACGCTTGCCGAGCAGGTTTCGCGCGTTCCCACGCAGCCCGGCTGCTACCTTTGGAAAGACGCCAAGGGCGATGTCATCTACGTGGGCAAGGCGAAAAACCTGCGCGCCCGTATGCGTCAGTACGTGACGCTGCAGGACGAGCGCCAGAAGATCCCGCTGATGATGCAGCTGGTGGCGAGCTTTGACTATATCGTGGTGGAGACCGAGCACGAGGCGTTGGTGCTCGAGCGCAATTTGATTGGCCAGTACCATCCGTACTTTAACGTCGACCTCAAGGATGACAAGAGCTACCCCTTTATCGCCATTACAAAGGGCGACCTGTATCCCGCTATCAAATACACGCGTGAGCGTCATAAGTCGGGAACGCGCTATTTTGGACCTTATACCGATAGCCGCGCGGCACGTGAGACGATAGATACGCTGCGCAAGGTTATCCCCATCTGCTCCGCATCCTGTGCGGAGTGGCGTCGTTGTCGCCGTATCGTCGAGTCCCACAAGGGCGAGGAAGACATCGTCAATATGATTTGCGCGCAAAACGGGCGCCCCTGCTTTGACTACCATGTCGGGCGCGGCCCAGGTGCGTGTGTCGGCGCGATTTCCCCGGCAGACTATGCCAAGAACGTCAAGCGTGTCGAGCGCTTTTTGTCGGGCCATCGCAAGGATGTCGTCGATGAGCTGACCTCCGAGATGACGGATGCCGCTGAGGCGCTCGACTTTGAGCGCGCGGCACGCGTCAAACGTCGTTTGGAGGTCATCAGGGGTCTGGACGATCGTCAGCAAGTCGTTTTTCCCTCCAGTGTCGATATCGATGTCATCGGTTTCTATCGCGAGGAGACCATCTCCGCCGCTTGCGTCTTCGTCGTTCGCGAGGGCCGAACAGTTCGCACCTGCGAGTTCATTCTCGACAAGGGTCTTGATGTTGACGAGGAAGAGCTCCAGTCGGGCTTTCTTAAGCGCTATTACGACGAGACGGCTGATATTCCAGCTGAGGTCAACCTTTCCGTCGAGCTTGAGGATGCGGAGGCGCTGGGGGAGTGGCTTGCGGGCAAGCGTGAGCGTTCCTGCCATCTCCATAGGCCGCAGCGTGGCGAAAAGCACCGTCTGCTCGATATGGCATCCAAAAATGCGCGCCATGCCCTCATGCGCTACATGATGCGAACGGGGTACGCTGACGACCGCACCAATCAAGCGCTCCTGGAGCTCGAAAGCGCGTTGGCGCTGCCATCGCCGCCGTTGCGTATCGAGTGCTTCGATATCTCGACGCTGCATGGCACCTTTACGGTCGCCTCGATGGTGGTGTTTACCAACGGGCGCGCCGACAAGAGCCAGTATCGTCGTTTTAAAATCCAGACCGAATTGGATGAGGCAAACGACTTCGTGTCGATGTCCGAGGTTTTGGGACGACGCTATGCTCCCGAGCGCATGGCCGACGAGCGCTTTGGCTCGTGCCCCGATCTGCTCGTTGTCGATGGCGGTAAGCCGCAATTGACCGCTGCGATCAAGCAACTTGAGGCTCTTGGGCTCGATATACCAGTTTGTGGCTTGGCGAAGGCCGATGAGGAAGTTTTTGTGCCTTGGGACGAGACCCCCGTCGTGCTGCCGACCGGGTCTGCCTCGCTCTATCTAATTAAACAGGTGCGCGATGAGTCCCACCGATTTGCTATCACGTTCCATCGTGAATTGCGCGACAAGGCCATGACAGTTTCGGTACTCGATGACGTTCCTGGCGTGGGGCCCACCAGAAAACGTGCCCTTATGCGCCATTTTGGCTCGATGAAGCGTTTGCGCGCGGCGAGCGAGCAGGAGATTGCAGAAGTTCGAGGCGTTCCGGCCGATGTCGCCAAAGCGGTCCACGAGGCACTTGTTGCGTGGAATGCCGAGCGCTCCGAGATGGCGGCAAAGCAATCCGAAAACTAAACACGCCTCTAAACAACTGATATACATGATTGCGTGTTTTTCAATCATGTATTTCACGGCGATTACCAGCCGATTTCGGGTTTAATTAACGCTAAAACGTTTGACTAGCCATGGTGAACAACCCTGCTATCCTGCGGGTTGACGAAGACTGATATCTCACCTCGTCGATACATACTGTCTGGCGAATCGTTTGTCAATGAATTCGGTGAACGGTAGTAAATACCGTTCAAGCGTATGTATGTATCGGTCGCCGAGCGCGGCACCTCAGTTGGGTTCGTCGGTAGGTAAGGTATATATCGTCCGCAAGTTGCGCGGGGGCGCGTCTAGGTGCTCCCGGGTAAGATTCTCTATTGATAGGAGAAGACATGGCCATCATCAACAAGGGTATGTCCAGGCGTTCGTTCCTCGGCCTCACCGGCAGCGTCGCTGCTGTCGCAGGGCTTGGTCTCACCGGCTGCGGTGGCAGCTCTAGCGACGAGGGTTCCGCTTCCGGTTCCACCGATTCCGCCAACCGTGGCGGCGGCGTGATCACCGCTGGTTCCGCTTACGCTCCGTCCAGCTTCGATCCCGCCAGCACCGGCTCCGCTGTGGGCCTGGGTGCTAACTGGCACGTCGTCGAGGGCCTCTACGGCATCGATTACCACGACTACAGCACCTTCAACGAGCTCGCCACCGACGATCCCAAGTCTGTGGACGACACCACTTTCGAGGTCACCATCCGCAAGGGCGCCAAGTTCTCCGATGGCACCGAGGTCACCGCTGACGATGTCGTTGCCTCCTACACCGCTTGCGCCGCTTCCGCTACCTATGCTCCGTTCTTCCAGCCCTTCGAGTCCATCGAGGCCAAGGACGCCAGCACCGTGACGGTCAAGACCAAGGTCCCCAACTTCTCCCTGCTCAAGGATCGTCTGGCCATCGTCCGCGTTACCCCGGCCACCCAGACCGAGGAGGATCGCGCCAAGCAGCCGATCGGCTCCGGCCCCTGGATGTACGACTCTATCTCCGATACCGAGATCACCCTGGTTCCCAACCCCGAGTACAACGGTGAGTATGCTGCCGAGGATAAGAAGATCCAGTACAGCATCCTGACCGACCCCACCGCTCGCGTTACCGCTCAGCAGGAGGGCTCCACGCTCGTTATGGAGCTCGTTACCGCTGACGCCGTCGACCAGCTCGAGAGCGCCGGCTGCAAGATCGATAACGTTCAGGGTTTCGGCACCCGCTTCATCATGTTCAACGTCGCCAAGGAGCCTTGGAACAACGTCAAGGTCCGTCAGGCTGTCATGTATGCGCTCGACACCGAGAAGATGGTCAGCAACACCTTCGCCGGCCTTGCCACCGCTGCCAGCTGCTACCTGCCCAAGAGCTTCACCAACTATCATGAGGCTTCCACGGTGTACAAGACCGACGCCAAGAAGGCTAAGAAGCTCATCGAGGAGTCTGGCATCACCCCGGGTGCCATCACCCTGCGCACCACCGACAACGAGCAGATTAAGGGCATGGCCGCCCAGGTCAAGAACGACCTCGACGCTCTCGGCTTCGATGTGACCATCCAGACCGATACCTCGCCGGCCACCTACGCTGCCATCGACGGCGGCGAGGCCTACGATATCCTCCTTGCCCCTGGCGATCCTTCCTGCTTCGGCGCCGACCCCGATCTGCTGCTCAACTGGTGGTACGGCGACAACGTCTGGATGCAGACCCGTTGCCCGTGGAAGGAGTCCGCTGAGTGGCAGAAGCTCCACAGTCTCATGGACGAGGCTCTTGCCGCCGAGGGCGACGAGCAGCAGAAGAAGTGGAACGAGTGTTTCGACATCATTGCCGACAACGCCGTTCTGTACCCCGTTGTCCACGTCAAGACCGTCTCCGCTTCCTGGGACGATCCGTCCACTGCGCCCAACGGCGAGGCCCTCGATGGCTTCAAGGGCATCGGCACGACGAGCATGTCCTTCAGGGGCGTTGCGACCGTCAAGGCGTAAGACTCGCTTGAGTCTGTATGCAGGATGTCGGCCGTTGGGACCGTATCCTCATAGTTGAAACAAAGACCCGGGCGGCAACGATGTCGCTCGGGTCTTGTAATGAGTATCCGTACTCATATACCAGTTGGTCCTACCGACAAAAGAAAGGGGAGAGAACGTGAACAACTTGCTACGTTTGATTGGAAGGCGTCTTGTGGCGCTGCCGATCATGGCATTGGGCGTCACCGTCCTGGTGTTCTTCCTTATGTCGTTCTCCAAGACCGACCCCGCCTACACGGCGTTGGGTGACGGTGCCTCGCCCGAGGCGGTTGCCGAGTACCATGAGAAGTATGGTCTGGACGACCCCTGGCCCGTGCGCTACGTGCGCTATATGGGCGATCTGATCCATGGCGACATGGGCACCTATGGTGCTGCTCGCAACTCCGTTGCCAAGCGCATCTCCACGGCCCTGCCCGTCACGATGCAGCTGACCTTTATCGGTCTTGCCATCGGTGCAGTCGTTTCGTTTTTGCTCGGCGTCATCGCGGCACTGTATCGCGATAAATGGCCGGACCAAGTGATCCGCGTCTTTTCCATCGCCGGCTTGGCAACCCCGTCGTTCTGGCTTGCCGTTCTGTTGATCCTGCTGTTCTCTTCCTACCTTAAGGTGCTCCCGGCATCGGGTGCTCTGCCTCACTTCACCACGAATCCGGTTGGCTATCTGGGACGTATGATCATGCCCGCTATCGCCTTGGCATTTCCACTGACGGGCCAGATGACTCGTATCGTGCGTACCGCCATGGTCGAGGAGCTCGATAAGGATTATGTCCGTATGGCTCGCGGCGCCGGCGTTCCCGAGAAGGTCGTCGTCGGCATCAACGTTCTTCGCAATGCGCTGATCACCCCGGTCACCACCCTCGGTCTTAAGATCGGTTACCTCATGGGCGGCGCCGTCGTCATCGAGGTTATCTTCAACCTCCCCGGCATGGGCACCGCGATTCTGCAGGGCGTTCAGGGCAACGAGGCGAACCTGGTTCAGGGCGTCGTTATCGTCGTTGCTCTTGCCTTCATCATCATCAACATCGTGGTTGACATGCTCTACCTGCTCATCAACCCGCGCATCAGGACGGTGTAGATTATGGTAAAGATTCGAGAGAAGCAAACCGAGCAGCTCGAGAAGGCTGCCTCCAAGGGGCTCAAGCTCGGTGGCTGGAAGAAGATGACGCTGTCTTCTAAGATTGCCGCCGTCGTGTTGGTGCTGGTCGCCCTGACTGCGATTCTGGCGCCCCTTCTTGCCCCCTATAGCCCGGTCGAGATTTTTACGGCTCGCCAGGCTCCCGGCAACGGATTTATCTTCGGTACCGACGATAAGGGTCGCGACATTCTGTCGCGCATGCTCTACGGTGGTCGTTACTCGCTGATTATCGGCTTTGGCGCCACTGCCATGGCTCTGGTCTGCGGCTCGGTCGTGGGCGCCCTTGCGGCGGTTTCGCGCAAGGCCGTTTCCGAGACGATCATGCGTATCCTGGACATCATCATGTCCATCCCGGGCATCGCCCTCGCGGCCGTCTTCGTCTCCATCCTGGGCAACTCCGTGCCGTCGATCATCTTCGCCATCGGCTTTATGTACACTCCGCAGATTGCCCGTATCGTGCGCGCCAACATCGTGTCCGAGTACGGCGAGGACTATGTCCGCGCGGTCATCGTTTCCGGCGCCAAGGCTCCGTGGATTTTGATCAAGCATGTTCTGCGTAACTGCATCGCCCCGATCATGGTCTTCACCGTTACCCTGGTCGCCGACGCCATCATCTTCGAGGCCTCGCTGACCTTCATCGGCGCTGGTATCCAGGAGCCCACCGCTACCTGGGGCAACATCCTCGCCGACGCCCGCGGCGGCGTGCTCGCCGGCCGTTGGTGGCAGGCGCTGTTCCCGGGCCTGGCCATCATGATCACCTGCCTGGCGCTCAACATCCTCTCCGAGGGCATTACCGACGCCATGGCCGCTGCTCCCTCCGCCGCCCTGGATCCGACCGATTCCTCCAAGCGTCGCGAGGCCGACCTGCTGGTCTCCGACCCCGTTCGCGCCTACAAGGAGCAGGCCCAGTCCCTCTCCGCTCGCCTTGGCGCCCTGCGCGATGTCGAGCTCAAGCGTGACGATCGCCATGTGCCCGACGAGTCTGTCGAACCGATTCTCTCGGTCCGTGACTTCTGCATTCAGTTTGAGCATCACGGCGATATCAACGTCGTCGACCATGTCAACTTTGACGTCCGTCCTGGTCAGACCATGGGCCTGGTGGGCGAGTCCGGTTGCGGTAAGTCCATCACCACGCTGGCCATCATGGGCCTGACCGACGATGACGAGCACCTTTCCGGCGAGGTCCTTTGGGAGGGCCGCGACCTGCTCAAGATGAGCAAGAAGGAGTGGTTCGGCCTGCGCGGTACCGATATCGCTATGGTCTATCAGGACGCCCTGTCCTCGCTCAACCCCTCCATGCTCATCTCTGCCCAGATGAAGCAGCTCACCAAGCGCGGCGGCACCCGCAGCGCCGAGGAACTCCTGGAGCTCGTGGGCCTCGACCCCAAGCGTACGCTCGAGAGCTACCCGCATGAGCTTTCCGGTGGCCAGCGTCAGCGTGTCCTGATCGCTATGGCCCTTACCCGCGACCCCAAGCTGGTCATCTGCGACGAGCCCACGACCGCTCTGGACGTTACCGTCCAGAAGCAGGTCATCAAGCTGCTCAACGACCTTCAGGCCAAGCTCGGCTTTGCCATGATCTTCGTCTCGCATGACTTGGCGCTGGTCGCCGAGGTCGCCCATAACATCACGGTTATGTACGCCGGTCAGGTTATCGAGCAGGCGCCCACCAAGGAGCTGCTCACTAACCCGATCCACGAGTACACCCGCGGTCTTCTGGGCTCCGTTCTGTCCATCGAGAGCGGTTCGGGCCGTCTGCACCAGGTGCCCGGCGCCGTTCCGAGCCCGCGCGATTTCCCCAAGGGCGATCGCTTCGCGCCCCGCTCGAGCCATCCGCGCATTGGCCTGGACACCCGTCCGGTCTTCAAGCGCGTGCCCGGCACCGAGCACTTCTATTCCGAGCTCCCCGACGAGGTGCTCAAGGCAAATGGTTTGACCCCTCACGCGGAGGTGATGTAGATGAGCGAGACCGCAGTCAACGGCGTCGAGCCGATCATCTTCCTTGATGACGTCCACGTCACCTTTAGGACCCGTACCGGCTCGATTCTGCACCCCAACCTGGTTCACGCCGTCCAGGGTGTAACGATTAGGCTCATGCCCGGTCAGACGATCGGCATCGTCGGCGAGTCCGGTTGCGGTAAGTCCACCACCGCCAACGTCATGTGCGGCCTGCAGGCCCCCACGAGCGGCAAGGTCTACTTTAAGGGCAAGGACGTAACCAAGCGTACCGCCGAGGACCGTCGCCACATGGGCCGTGTCATCTCGGTCGTGTTCCAGAATCCGGCTACGGCGCTCAATCCCCGCATGGTCGTTCGCGAGCAGCTGCTCGACCCCATGCGCGTCCACAACCTGGGTACCGAGGCCGAGCAGGAGAAGCGCGTCAAGGAGCTCCTGGAGCTCACCGGTCTGCCCAGCTCCGCCGCCGAGGTTCTTCCCGGCCAGCTTTCGGGCGGCCAGCGCCAGCGCGTCGCAATTGCCCGTGCCCTGTCGCTGAACCCCGATGCCATCATCGCCGACGAGCCAACCTCGGCTCTGGACGTTTCGGTCCGCGCGCAGATTCTGAACCTGCTGACCGACCTTAAGAAGGAGCTCGGCCTGGCCATGGTGTTCATCAGCCATGACATCCAGACGGTCCGCTATATCTCTGACGACATCATCGTTATGAATGGCGGCAAGATCGTCGAGCAGGGCGAGGCCAAGCAGGTCTTCCAGCACCCCCAGGACCCCTACACCAAGATGCTGCTCGGCGCTGCGCCGTCGCTGCTGCATCCCAAGCTCGGCGAGTAGCCTCGCTTTCCCTCCCGTGCGCCCGGTTCCCTTGCCGGGCGCACCTCCGTTGCGATTTCGAAAGGTTGGGTTCACGAGCCATGCCAAGTGCTCAGGAGCTACAACATCAATTTGGTGAATATCGAGGCGCCATGCCCCGTCCATCAGATTTCGATCTCTTTTGGAAGGATCGCATGGCCGAGGCCGACGCGGTCGGGCTTGACTATGCGATCGAGACGGCATCGGTCACAGATGCCGTGACCTGCCAGCTTTTCGACCTCTGGTATACCGGCATGTGTGGCGCTCGCCTGCATGCCAAGTACCTTAAACCCGTCTCGGACGAGCCCGTGCCATTGGTACTTCAGTTCCATGGATATCCGGGTGCAAGCCGCAGCTGGTTTGAGCAGGCGTCGTTTGCGGGCATGGGCATGGCACTCATCGCCCTCGACTGCCCCGGCCAAGGAGGTCCCTCCGAGGACATTGGTGGATTTGAGGGCACAACGGTCGCGGGCCATATCGTCGCCGGTATCGACGGCGATCCGGCCAACCTCTACTATGTCCGCTTGCACCAAGATATTCGCATCCTGTGCCGCATCGTTCGCGAGCTCGAGGGCATCGATCTTGCCCGTGTGTTTGTGAACGGCGCGTCGCAGGGCGGCGGTTTGGGCATTGCGACCTGTGCACTTAACAGCGAGCTTATCAATCGCGCCGCCATCCTCTATCCCTTCCTGTCGGATTTCCGCCTGGTCTGGGATTTGGATGCCGACGACATTGCCTACGAGGGCCTGCGCTATTGGTCTCGCTGGTTTGACGAGGACTCGACTCGTATCGACGAAGCCTATGCCAAGCTGGCGTACTTCGATTCCAAGAACTTTGCCCCTATGGTCAAATGCCCCGTGCTGTTTGGCACCGGCACAGCCGATACCGTCTGTCCGCCAGCGACGCAGTTTGCGGTCTATAACAACCTGACCTGTGAAAAGCGTCATGAGTTCTTTGAAGGCTTTGGCCACGAGGAGATTCAGGATTTTGACGATCTGATCATTCCGTTTATCTGCAAGGGAGGGGAGGCTCATGTCTAAGTGCGAGAGCAATGTCAATGAGCTGATTGTCTCCGACCTTGTGGGGATTCCCGGAACGGTCTCGTCAAGGCTCGCTGATTTCCGGGATTGGCGCGGTGATGCTTCTGCGGATGTTTCCGAATTAGAGATAGCCGCTTCGGACCTTGAGGTTTGCGGGCCGAGTATTACGGCGATCGATTTCGCCAATCCGTATGCCCGCTACTCCGAGGTTTCCTTTGAGCTTAGTGGCGATGTGGTCCACGCGCGTTTGATCGAGCCTGCCGGTCGCGCCCGAGCATCCGAGCTTGTGCCGCTATGTCTGATGTTTCACGACATCGACCGACCCGTGCGGGGATGGCATCACATGACGAGGTTTGCGGCCATGGGATATGCCGTGCTTGCGCTGGACGATGAGGCGATTGGATCCAGCGAGCTGCAGCAGGGGATTGCCTCTCCTGCTTTTGTCAAGCGCGTCCGTTGGGGTTGCGCGATGGCGAAGGTGGCGCGCAATCTTGATGGCGTGGACCCCGACCGCATCTTTGCATGGGGCGAGGGCCTTGGCGGCGGAGTCGCGCTGGCGGTTTCTGCTCTGGACGAGCGGGGCCTCGCCTGCACGGCGGTTGCCAATCCAATTCCCGGTGGCCTCGAGGCGTTGTCGTCTCGGGTGCGTGGATCGGTGCTCATGGGCACATCGCTCATGGATGTCGTGAGCGATCCCAAGGGCCAGTTTGCCGTATTCAACGGTCTTGAGTGTGACCGGAGGCATGTCATCTATGCCAAATACGCTCATGAGCGCATCAATGCGTTCGAAAACGAAGTCATCGACTTTTTTAACCAAACGTTCTACCCGTGTTCTTTGGCCTAGACGGCCTGGACACTGCCAACAAGAGTGGGTGGCATAGGGCCGCCCGCCAGACAACTAAGGAGATTCTTGTGGCAACTCAGAAATTCACCGGCGTTATCCCTCCCGTCGTTGTTCCCGATACCGAAGATCACCAGCTCGATGTTGTCTCCTTTGAGCGCAGCATCAACCGCATGATCGATGCCGGCGTCGATGGCCTGTTCTTCCTGGGATCCTCGGGCGAGGTCGTCTTCTCCACCGACGAGCGCCGTCGCCAGATTATCGCCGAGGCCGTGCGCATCGTCGACCACCGCGTGCCTGTTCTGGTCGGCATCATCGATACCGAGACCGAGCGCATGATCGAGCACGGTAAGGTCGCTCAGGAGCTGGGCGCCGATGCGCTTGTCGCCACCTGCCCGTTCTATGCCCTGCAGGGCATGACCGAGGTCGAGGAGCACTTCCGCATCCTGCACGAGGAGCTCGACCTGCCCATCTTTGCCTATGACATTCCCGTCTGCGTTCACACCAAGCTCCCCTGGAAGCTCCTTGCCAAGCTCGGCGCCGAGGGCGTCCTTGCTGGCGTCAAGGATTCCTCGGGTGATGACATCTCGTTCCGCTACCTCGTTCAGGAGAACGAGAAGAACGGCCATCCGATGAGTATCCTCACCGGTCACGAGGTTGTCGTCGACGGCGCTTACCTCGGTGGCGCCGACGGTTCTGTCCCGGGCCTTGCCAACGTTGAGCCCGAGGGCTACGTGCGCCAGTGGAAGGCCGCTCAGGCCGGTGACTGGGCTACCGTCAAGGCCGAGCAGGATCGCCTCAACGAGATCTCCCACATCTGGGATGTCACCTCGGGCGTCCAGGGCTATGCCGGTGGCGTCGGCGCCTTCAAGACCGCTATGAACCTCATGGGCATCTTCGACAGCCCGACCATGCCGCGCCCGGTGAAGGCCATGACCGGCGAGAACGTCGAGGCGATTAGGAAGGTCCTCCAGGACAACGGCCTCCTGTAAAGCTTCCCAGGCACCCGACCTCGCCGTTCAACCGTGTGGCCATGACCCATTAGGTCAATGGCCACACGGTTTCTCGGCGATCTCGGACACCTGGAAAACCTTTACTGCGCTGTGACGGCTAGCCTGACGGCGCATTTCCTGTAGTTGTTTTTATCTCCGAAGGAGAGCGACATGGAGAACAAGTACGTCTGCTCTGTCGATATCGGCGGAACTAAAATTGCGACTGCCATCATGGAGTACCCGGCTGACGGTAGTGTGCCCCATCCCGTTTTTGAGGCCGAGGTTCCCACAGAGGCCCAAGAGGGCGGCGAGGCCGTCTTCCAGCGTATCGAGGCGTCTATCAAGGCCGCTCTTGAGGCGAATCCCGATGTCGAGGTTCTCGGTGTCGGTATCGGTGCCGCAGGCGTCGTCGATCCCAAGACGGGCGCCATTGCGTATGCCAATGAGATCATGCCCGGCTGGTCCGGCGTTCAGTTGGGGCCGCGTCTGCGCGAGGACCTTGGTCTTCCCGTTGCCGTTGTGGGCGACGTGCAGGCTCATGCTCTGGGCGAGGCCCACTGGGGTGTCGGCAAGGGCAAGTTCTCCGTCTTGTGTCTTGGCATCGGTACGGGTATCGGCGGCGCATATGTCGAGAACGGCCGCGTGATGCAGGGCTTCCATGGTGCTGCTGGCCATATGGGCCACATCGAGTGCTCGGCTGCCGCCGGCATTCCCTGCGCCTGCGGGCGTTCCGGCCATCTGGAGTCGGTTGCTTCGGGCACTTCCATTGGTCGTATGTACGATGAGCGCTTTGGCCGCGTCGACCCCAGCCGTCCTTCGGTCGGTCGCGATGTGAACGACCTGTGCCGTGCAGGCGACGCAAAGGCGACCGAGGTCATCCATGATGCCGGCTTTGCGCTGGGTGCCAGCTTGGGCTCGCTCGCTAACATCCTGGACCCTGAGGTCATCGTGCTTTCGGGCGGCGTGATTCACCAAGGTCCCGATTGGCGTTCGCAGACGTGGAAGGATTCGGTGCACGAGGGCTATGCCAGCCAGGCGCTCGATCCGCTTCAGGACACGCCGATCCTCATCGGTTCTCTGGAGGGCGATGCTCCGCTCATCGGTGCCGCCGAACACCTTCTTGCGTCGTTGAAGTAAACATAACTACCAAGTGCGCCTTCTGAGGTGCCGCAGATTGACGTGAAAGAGGAGCGAAGCGTACTTCGGTACGCGAGCGACGGTTTGAACGTCAAGGTGCGGTGTCTCAGAAGGCTGTTTTGAGAAAGGTTGAGTCGCACATGACCGTTGATCCTTTGATTCAATCCCTGAAGGGCAAGCTCGTCGTGAGCGTTCAGGCGTATATGGGCGAGCCGCTTCGTACGCCCGAGACCATGGCTCAAATGTCTCGCGCTTGCGAGCTTGGCGGCGCCGCCGCCATTCGCTGTCAGGGCCTTGCCGACATTGCCGCTATTAAGGGTCGCTGTGAGGTTCCCGTCATCGGCCTGTGGAAGGATGGACACGAGGGCGTTTACATCACGCCGACGCTGCGTCACGCTCGCGCCTGCGTTGCCGCGGGTGCCGATATCGTGGCGATCGACGCCACCGATCGTCCGCGTCCCGATGGCAAGACCGTCGAGGATACCTTCCGCCCGCTGCACGAGGAGGGCGTGCTCCTGATGGCGGATTGTGCCACCATCGAGGACATTCGCCGTGCGGTTGATATGGGCTTCGACCTGGTATCCACCACGCTTTCTCACGGCGTCGCCGCCATCGACTGCACCATGGCCGATGGCCCCGACCTGCCACTCCTGCGTCAGGCGACCGAGGAATTCCCCGGTCTTCCCATCATCTGCGAGGGCCGCGTGCACACGCCCGAGGAGGCTCGCGCTGCGATCGATGCTGGCGCCTGGGCCGTTGTCGTCGGCACCGCCATCACGCACCCCACGAGTATTACGAGTTGGTTCAAGGCTGCGCTTGAGGCGTAAGACAGGCCTCGTATCCGCTCGGGGCGGTATACTCAATATAGGCAATTGACCGCGCGGGATCCGGGTTGCTGGGTCCCGCGCTTGTTTTTGGGAGGCAGCACATGCAAAAGGGAGATGCCATGGATGCGGCGGAGCGCTCGGAGCGCATCCCCGATATCGTCATCATCACCGGAATGTCCGGATCGGGCCGCACACAGGCCATGCACGTGTTCGAGGACATGGGCTATTTTTGCATCGATAACCTACCTCCGCGTCTCATCGCCCAGCTTGCCGAGCTCGTCGGCATCAATACGGGCGTGGGCAGGCATCTCGCCGTCACCTGCGATTTGCGTAGCCAGGGACTGTTTGACGAGTTGCTCGATGCGGTCGCCGCGCTCGAAGAGCGCGAGATGAGCTGCGACATCGTGTTCCTGGAGGCTTCTGACGAGGTGCTGATTCGTCGCTACAGCGAAAATCGCCGCCGTCATCCCATTGCCAAGCCGGGGGAGACTACGGCCGATGCCATTCAGCGCGAGCGCCTTCAGCTGCAGGGCGTGCGCGATCGAGCCGATATGATTATCGACACGAGCCGCCTGCGCACCTCTGCGCTGCGCAACAAGCTACGTATGGCATTTTCCGAACTGTCCGACCAACAGCTCATGGACGTCCATGTGTTCTCGTTTGGCTTTAAGCACGGCATGCCCGTCGAGGCGGACATTATGATCGACGTCCGCTTCCTGCCCAATCCGTTCTACGATCCCGAGATGCGCACGATGACCGGTCTCGATAAAAAGGTCTCGGATTTTGTTCTGGACCATCCCAAGACGCAGGAGTTTTGGAAGGCTTGGACACGGCTACTCGATACGGTGATGCCGGGCTATATCGCGGAGGGTAAACCGCAGCTTTCTATCGCCATCGGCTGCACGGGCGGACAGCACCGTAGCGTCGCCATTGCCGAGGCCACGGCCCGTTACCTGGAAGGCGCCCAGTATCACGTGAGCATCTCCCACCGCGATCTGTCGCGCGCCAACACGAAGGCATAGGCCTGCATGTCGTTTACCGCTGAGGTGCGCGACGAGCTTGCGCGCTGCGAACCCGAATGTGAATACTGCGACTTGTCGACACTTGCCGCCCTCACGCGCGTGAGCGGTACGCTCTCGCTTACCGGCTCTGGGCGGTATCGTTTGACGGTTGCGACTGAGACGGGAGCCGTCGCACGCACGATGATCACGCTGACACATCGCATCCTTAAGCTCAAAACGGAATTCACCGTTCGTAAATCGGTCTTGCATAAGGTCCGTAATTATCTCATTACCCTGCCCGATCAACCCGACCTGGACAAGGCTCTGGTGCTGCTGGGCATTCTAGACCGCAGGGGAGGGCTCGTCGCTGGTGTTCCCCGACACATCGTTGCCCGTCCCTGCTGCAGGCTTGCCTACATCCGCGGCGCGCTCATCGCGGGTGGCTTCGTGGCCGATCCGCGCGGCGATTTTCATTTGGAGATCGCGGTGCAGGGCGAGCAATATGCTAAGGGGCTTTGCGACCTGTTGGGGCAGATTGGGGTCCATGCTCGTGTTAATGCACGGCGGGGGTCATATGCCGTGTACATTAAGAGCGCCGAGGAAATCGAGCATCTATTAAAGCTGATTGGTGCCAAGCGCAGCGTTGCCGAGATTGAGGAGGCGCGCGCGGTCAAGTTGGTTAAGAACGATGTGAACCGTCGCGTGAACGCCGAGCTCGCCAACCAGACCAGAAGCGCCGGTGCTGCCCAACATCAGCTTGCGCTTATCGATGAGCTCGAGCAGCGCGGCCTTCGCGATGCGCTTCCGGATGCCTTGGCGGTCTTTTGCGACCTGCGCGAGCGCTATCCCGATCTGTCGCTGCGTGATTTAGGGGAGATGGCTGACCCTCCCTTGTCGAAGTCGGCCCTCTACCATCGTGTTTTACGCCTTGAAAAGCTCATTGAAGCAAACAAGTAGTTTAAAGTATTGACGTATATACGGATTTAGCTGCTATTTTATTCTTTAAAACGTTTTAACGTAAATTTGATTTTCAATTTCGAGCATTCTCGTGAAATTCAAGTCAAAAAAAAGGTATATTAGGCGAGTGGTTAGTTTGTGGGCCTCAACGGCGGGCGCTGTAGCTTGCGGGGGCCTTACGAAAGGAGACACAATGGCAGTAAAGGTTGCTATTAACGGCTTCGGTCGCATCGGTCGTCTGGCTTTCCGTCAGATGTTCGGTCATGAGGGCTCCGAGATTGTCGCTATCAACGACCTCACCTCTCCCGATATGCTCGCTTACCTGCTGAAGTACGACTCCACGCAGGGCAACTACGCTCGCGATCACGAGGTCGTTGCTGGCGAGGATTCCATCACCGTTGACGGCAAGGAGATCAAGATCTACAAGGAGGCCGACGCCAACAACCTGCCTTGGGGCGACCTCGACGTCGACGTCGTTCTCGAGTGCACCGGCTTCTACACCAGCAAGGCTAAGGCTCAGGCCCACATCAAC
This sequence comes from Coriobacteriaceae bacterium, assembly GCA_905194545.1. GTDB lineage: Bacteria > Actinomycetota > Coriobacteriia > Coriobacteriales > Coriobacteriaceae > Collinsella. Next base: position 30,601 of record CAJJSS010000020.1, read on the forward strand.
GCTGGCGCCAAGAAGGTCGTCATCTCCGCTCCGGCCGGCAGCGATCTGCCCACCATCGTGTACAACGTCAACCACGAGACGCTGACCGCTGAGGACAACATCATCTCCGCTGCTTCCTGCACCACCAACTGCCTCGCCCCGATGGCCAAGGGTCTGAACGACTTCGCTCCCATCGTGTCCGGCATCATGACCACCATTCACGCCTGGACCGGCGACCAGATGCCGCTCGACGGCCCGCAGCGCAAGGGCAACAAGCGTCGTAGCCGCGCCTGCGCCGTCAACATCGTCCCCAACACCACCGGTGCTGCCAAGGCTATCGGCCTGGTTCTCCCCGAGCTCAACGGTAAGCTCATCGGTGCCGCCCAGCGCGTCCCGACGCCGACCGGCTCCATCACCAACCTCTACGCTGTCGTTGACAAGAAGGTCACCGTCGACGAGGTCAACGCCGCTATGAAGGCCTACGCTTCCACCATCTCCGAGACCTTCGGTTACAACGAGGACGACATCGTCTCCACCGACATCATCGGCGAGACCCACGGCTCCATCTTCGACGCCACTCAGACCATGTGCTCTGACCTCGGCAACGGCCAGACCCTCGTTCAGGTCACCTCTTGGTACGACAACGAGAACTCTTACACCTCTCAGATGGTCCGCACCATCAAGTACTTCGAGAAGTTCGTTGCTTAATTTAGCTTTTAGCGAATAGCTCGTTGAGCGTCTAAAGAAGGGCGCGGCCTTATAGGGCTTACACCCTAGGGTCGCGCCCTTTTTATAGGAAATCGTCTGCCGTAATGGGAGGCAGACACGTACGAAAGGTAGAAGCAAACATGGCCTTTACCAAGAAGACCGTCCGCGACATCGATGTCGACGGCAAGCGCGTTCTCGTCCGCGTTGACTTCAACGTGCCTATCAAGGATGGCGTCGTTGGCGACACCACCCGCATCAAGGCTGCCCTGCCCACCATCAACTACCTCGTTGAGCACAACGCTCGCGTCATCCTCATGAGCCACCTCGGCCGTCCCGAGGGCACCGGCTTCCAGCCTGAGCTCTCCCTTGAGCCTGTCGCCAAGAAGCTCGCTGAGCTCTCTGGTCTCGATGTTGCCTTTGTCGCCGACACCTACGGCGAGAAGGCTGCTGAGGCTGTCGCCGCCGTCGAGCCGGGCAAGGTCCTCGTTCTCGAGAACGTCCGTTTCGACAAGCGTGAGAAGAAGAACGATCCCGAGATCGCCAAGAAGCTCGCTTCCTATGGTGACGTCTTCGTTCTCGATGCCTTCGGCACCGCTCACCGCGCCCAGGGTTCCGTCGTGGGCCCCGCCGCTTACCTGCCTGCCGTCGCCGGCTTCCTGCTCGAGAAGGAGGTCGACACGCTGACCGGCATCTTCGCCGAGCCCGAGCGCCCCTTCGTCGCTATCGTCGGCGGTTCCAAGGTTTCTTCCAAGATCGGCGTTCTCGATCACCTCATCGACTCCGCTGACACCCTGATCATCGGTGGCGGCATGGCCTACACCTTCTTCCTGGCTCAGGGCCTGACCGTCGGTCAGTCCCTCAAGGAAGAGGACTGGGTCGAGCGCGCCGGCGAGATGCTCAAGAAGGCCGAGGAAAAGGGCGTCAAGATCCTGCTCCCCATCGACAACCGCGTTGCCGATCACTTTGGCGAGGACGCTGTCCCCGAGGTTGTCGCTTCCGACGCTATCCCCGACGATCGTGAGGGCATGGACATCGGCCCCAAGACCGAGGAGCTCTACGCCGAGGCCGTCAAGGGCGCCAAGACCGTGTTCTGGAACGGCCCCATGGGCGTCTTCGAGTTCGACAACTTCGCTCGCGGCACCCAGGCTATCGCCGAGGCCGTCGCCGAGGCCGACTGCACCTCGATCATCGGCGGTGGTGACTCTGTCGCGGCTGTCAACAAGTTCAACCTGGCCGACAAGATGAGCTGGATCTCCACCGGTGGTGGCGCTTCCATGGAGCTCGTCGAGGGTAAGGCCCTGCCCGGAGTGGAGGCGCTTCTCGATGCCTAATCGCACCCTTCTTATCGCTGGTAACTGGAAGATGAACAACGACGTCGCCGAGGCCGCCAAGCTCGCCGACGAGCTGGCTCAGGCTCTGCCCGAGGTTCCGGCTGGCGTCGAGGTGCTCGTCTGCCCTCCGACCATTGACATCACCACGGTTCATGACCGCATTCAGGCTGCCCCCATCGCCCTCGGTGCACAGAACGTGTACTGGGAGGCCAAGGGTGCCTTCACCGGTGAGTCCTCTTGCGACATGCTCAAGTCCGCTGGCTGCACCTACTGCATCATCGGTCACTCCGAGCGTCGCGACTACTTCCACGAGACCGACGAGGACCAGAACAAGAAGGCCAAGGCCCTCGTTGCCGCCGGTCTTGTTCCCGTCTTCTGCTGCGGCGAGTCCCTCGAGGTCCGCGAGGCTGGCACCTATGTCGAGCACGTCGTGAACCAGGTCAAAGCTGGCCTTGCTGGTCTTGAGATCACCTGCCCCAAGCAGGTCGTCGTCGCCTACGAGCCCATCTGGGCCATCGGCACCGGCAAGACCGCTACCGCCGAGGACGCTCAGGAGGTCTGCGGCGCTATCCGTGAGACCCTCAAGGAGATGTTTGGCGAGGAGCTCGCCGACGGTATCCGCGTCCTGTACGGTGGTTCCGCTAAGCCCGGCAACATTGCCGAGCTCGTCGCCAAGCCCGACGTTGACGGCGCCCTCGTGGGCGGCGCTTCGCTCAAGGCTGCCGACTTCGCCTCTATGGTCGTCAAGGCAGGCGAGTAGGACATATGGCACAGCGTCATCTTCCTGCACTCCTGATCATCATGGATGGCTGCGGCCTTGCTCCGGCTGATGGCGAGAACGCCGTCGCCGCTGCCAAGACGCCCTTCCTTGATAGCCTGTACGAGAAGTATCCTCACACCACGCTCGGTGCTTCGGGCGAGGACGTGGGCCTTCCCGACGGCCAGATGGGCAACTCCGAGGTGGGTCACCTCAACATCGGTGCCGGCCGCATCGTGTTCCAGGAGCTTTCGCGCATCAACAACGCCATCAAGGACGGCTCCATCGCCAAGAACGAGGTCTTCGTCAAGGCTATGGACGACGTCAAGGCTGACGGCAAGACTCTCCACCTTATGGGCCTTATGAGCCCTGGCGGTGTTCATTCTCACATGAACCACGTCGAGGCTCTGGTCAAGATGGCTGCCCAGCATGGCGTCAAGACCGTTCGCGTCCACGCCTTCATGGATGGCCGCGACGTCGACCCGCAGTCCGGTGCCGGCTACATGAGCGAGTTCTGCGCTTTTCTGGCTAAGATCTCCGAGGAGACCGGTTGCGACGCTCGCGTTGCCACCGTTTCGGGCCGCTATTGGGCCATGGACCGCGACAACCGCTGGGAGCGCATCCAGCGTGCCTACGACGTCATGGTCAACGCGTCCGATGCCGATACCGACCCCGTTGCCGGTATCAAGGCCTACTACGAGAAGGATCCGCGCGGCGACGAGTTCGTCGAGCCCTTTGCTGCCCACAACGAGGGCATTCACGAGGGCGACGCGGCCATCTTCTTCAACTTCCGTCCCGACCGCGCTCGTCAGATGACTCGCGTGTTCACGGACAAGGAGTTCGACGGCTTTGAGCGCGAGCAGATTAAGCTTTCGCACTTTGTGACGATGACCGAGTACGATCCGACGTTTGACGTCGAGGTCGCCTTCCCCAAGACGTTCCCCGAGAACGTTCTGGCCGACGTTATCGCCGCCAATGGCCTGAAGCAGCTGCACACCGCCGAGACCGAGAAGTACGCCCATGTGACGTTCTTCCTCAACGGCGGCATCGAGGAGCCCAAGGAGGGCGAGGAGCGCGTGCTCGTCGCTTCCCCCAAGGTTGCTACCTACGATCTGCAGCCCGAGATGAGCGCTCCCGAGGTTACCGAGAAGCTCGTCGCCGCTATTAACGAGGATCGCGCTGATTTCTACATCGTGAACTTCGCGAACTGCGACATGGTTGGCCACACCGGTGTCTTCGACGCCGCCGTTAAGGCCGTCGAGGCTGTTGACGATGCTCTGTCCAAGGTTGTCCCGGCGATTCTCGCCAAGGGCGGCTTTGCGCTGATTACCGCCGACCATGGCAACGCCGATCACATGTTTGACGTTGCTTCCGACGGTTCCAAGCATCCGTTTACGGCTCACACCACCAACCGCGTGCCGTTCATCATCGTTGATGATAAGGCCAAGCTCACCGGTATCGAGGACGGCCGTCTTTCCGATATCGCTCCGACCATGCTCACCATGGCTGGTATTGAGCCTTCCGCCGAGATGACGGGTCGCGTGCTCGCCACCGAGGCCTAATAGAAAACAAATACCGTTTTCTAGTAAGGGGGTTGTCCACAACCGGACGACCCCCTTTTTGGTATTTCTGCCATTTCTACCCCGTCCCTAAATGGCAGGTGGGGGAGTGTTGAAGGTTGTGGTACAGTACTGGAGTTTGAATTGTTCTATTAAGGAGCTTATCTATGGGTCCGTTCCAGATTCTTCTGTTTGTCGTTTGGGCTGTTTCTGCCGTGGCGCTGACGATTCTCGTTCTGATGCATTCCGGTAAGGGCACCGGCGTTTCGGATATGATCGCTAGCTCGCTGTATAACTCCAGCTCTGCCACGGGCGTCATGGAGCAGAACCTCGATCGCCTGACGGTAATTATGGCCGTCGTTTTTGCTGTGTGTGTCGTTCTGTGCATGTTCTTCTTCCCGCAGGGCATCGTCGGCTACTAAGCATCGGCGTATATACGTTTGTAAAGGGTCCCGCATGTGCGGGGCCCTTTTTGTTTACAGACTTGTAATAGAGTCAAAATATCCCCACATACTTCGCCTAACTAAAGAAATTCTCGACCGTTAACCGGAATTAGCGCCATATTGTGCATAAAATGCGCTACTGTATTGCGAAACGTTGGTCCGCACTGCATAACCAGCCATAACGGCGGACCGCGTTTGAATGGTTCGATCGGGCTGTCTTGACGTTGCCCGGCCGAATTCACTTTGTCCTATCTCATAAGGAGGATGGCATGGCTGATTCTATGTTCCACCAGCCCGTTATGGGTCGTCGCGCCTTTGTTGGCGGCACCCTCGCTGCGAGCTCCATGGCTTTTCTTGCCGCATGCGGCAAGAAGGGCGGCGACGCTTCCGGTTCTGAGTCCGGTTCGACGCTGAACTTCTACATCAACAACCCGGTCTGCATCGACCCCTACAACGTCCAGGAGGATCAGGGCACTCAGGTCGAGTACCAGCTCTTCGACGCTCTGACGGAGTACGATAACGAGAAGGGCGAGATCGTTCCGCTGGCTTGCGAGTCCTTTGAGGCTAACGACGACGCCACCGAGTTCACCTTCAAGATCAAGAAGGCCAAGTTCCACAACGGTGACGACGTTACCTCCAAGTCCTTCAAGCTCGGCTGGGAGCGCCTGGTCAACACTAAGTCGGCCATCGCTACCGAGTATGGTCCTTCCGAGGTCTCCTACCACCTTTCCATGGTCGAGGGCTATGACGATCTGCTTGCCGGTAATGCTACCGAGCTGTCCGGCGTTACCTGCCCGGATGACGAGACCCTCGTCGTCAAGCTGACTTCCGCCTACGCCGACTTCCCCTTCGTCGCCTCTCACCCGGCTCTGTCCCCGGTTCCCGAGTGCGCCGAGACCGATGTCAAGAGCTTCTATCTTGCCCCGGTCGGCAACGGCCCGTTCATGATGGACGGTAAGTGGGAGGATGGTCAGGAGATCAACCTCAAGAAGTTCGACGATTATTATGGCGACAAGGCCAAGATCGACGCCATCCACTTCCAGGTCATCAAGGACGTGGAGACCGCTTACAAGGAGTTCCAGGCCGGTAACCTTGATGTCTGCGACGTTCCCGTTGCTCAGATCGACGCCGCCAAGAAGGACCGCGGCGAGTCCAAGGATGGCTACACCATGAGTGATGGTGCGCGCATGCTGCTCGGTTCCGAGCCTTCCACGTACTATCTGACGTGCAACACCACGGCCGAGCCGTTCAACAACGCTGACCTGCGTAGGGGCATCTCCCTGGCTATCAACCGTGAGGCCATCTGCAAGACCATCTTCAAGGGCACCCGTACCCCCGCTGACGGCATCGTTCCTCCGGGAATCGCCGGCTACAAGGAGGGCGCATGGGAGTTCTGCGCCTACGACGTCGACAAGGCTAACGAGTACCTCGACAAGGTCGCTCCCGCTGGCGCTAACGGCGATCGTGGCATCAATGTGACCCTGTCCTACAACCAGGACGGCGGCCACAAGGAGATCATGGAGTCCATCATCGGCGACCTCGCCAAGGTGGGCATCACCGCCGTCTCCGATACCCCTGAGTGGTCTGCCCTGCTCGAGCAGTATCAGAACTTCAACTATCAGTTCGGCCGTCTGGGCTGGATCGCCGATTACCCGATCATGGACAACTTCCTGTATCCGCTGTTCCACTCCGACTCCCTGGGTGGCGACAACCGCTCCGGTTACAGCAACCCCGACTTTGACGCCAAGGTTGACGAGGCCCGTGCCACGGTTGACGACGACGAGCGTATCGCCAAGATGCAGGAGGCCGACGCCATGGTCGCCGCCGACTGCCCGGTCATCCCGGTGATGTTCTACACGCACACCATCGCTGGCTCCGACCGCGTCAAGTACCTCTACGTTGATCCGCAGAAGCACGCCGATCTGGGTACCGCTGAGCTCGCCTAAGAGTTTTGCAGCTTCCGTGAGGGTCAAGTATTTACGTAGACCTCATGGGAAACATACAGTTCCCCCTAACCTGGGGTAAACTGGCTGATGGTAATTTTGGGATGCCGGTCTGGCGATCGGCATCCCATTTAGGTTAATCCCTAGATAGGGGAGTGGTATGGGTAAGTACATCGTTAAACGTGTGCTTCAGTTCATCCCGGTGTTTTTGGGCGTCACGCTGATTCTGTTCGCCCTCCAGAATATCGTGCCGGGAGATCCGATCAAGTTGATCGGTGGAGACAAGGCTCTGTCCCCCGAGGTAGAGCTTCAGCTTCGCGTACGCTATCACCTGGTCCAGACGGACGAGGACGGTAACGCGATCCTTGACGAGAACGGCGATCCCGTTCAGACGTCGCTTGTAGACCGTTATCTGTATTACATGAACGGTCTGCTTCATGGCGATCTGGGTAATTCGTACCAGCGCAAGCTGCCGGTTACGGAAATCTTTGCCCAGAAGTATCCGTATACGGTCAAACTCGCCGCGTGCGCCATCGTGCTCGAGGCGATCATGGGTATCGGTGCGGGTATCATTTCGGCGGTAAAGCGTTATTCCTTCTGGGATATTTTGGTAACGCTCACCACGTCGATCCTCGTTGCCGTTCCCGCCTTCTGGCTCGGCATGCTGCTGCAGCTGTTCTTCGGCGTCATCCTTAAGGATCTCACCGGCGGCGCATTCTCCATGCCGATTTCGGGTGCCGGCGGTTCCAGCTCTCAGTATCAGGATTGGATGCACTATGTGCTTCCGACCATTACGCTGGCTTCGGTTTCGACCGCTTATGCTGCCCGCATTATGCGTTCACAGCTGCTTGACGTCATGAACCAAGATTACATCCGTACGGCAAAGGCCAAGGGTCTCTCCAATCGCGCGATCATCATCAAGCATGCGCTTAAGAATGCACTCATCCCCGTCGTTACCTATATTGGTGTCGACTTTGGCGGCATGCTTTCGGGTGCCATCCTGACCGAAACGGTCTTTAACTGGCCCGGTATCGGCTATGAGGTCTATCGCGCCATTAGCATGCGTGACTGGCCCATCGTTATGGGCGGCGTTACGCTCATCGTCGTCGTCGTCATGGTGATCAACCTGCTCGTCGACATTAGCTATGCATTCCTCGACCCGCGCATCCGCCTTGGCGGTCCGTCGGATAAGGCCTAAGGGAGGTACGTCTCATGCAGGAAACTGATTCTCAGTCTCAGGAGCAGGCTACCGCCACCAAGGCCGCATCTGCTCCCGCCAAGTCCCGCACGCTGTGGGGCGACGCTTTTAAGCGTCTTCGCAAGAACAAGCTCGCCGTTATCGGTGTCTGCTGGATCATCGTCGTCGTTTTGGTTGCCCTGACCGCAGATCTGTGGGCTAAGCCCTGGCTCGGTTCGCCGACGGCTTCCGACTCGACCACCATGGCCGAGACGTCGCTGCTGGCTCCGTGTGCCGAGCACCCGTTTGGCACCGACGCCCTTGGCCGCGACATTCTCGTTCGTGTTATCTACGGTGCACGTGTTTCGCTTTCCGTCGGTATTATGGCCACCGCCATCTCCACGGTGATCGGTCTGGTCATGGGCGCCCTTGCCGGTTTCTATGGCGGCATCTGGGATACGATTATCATGCGCTGCGCGGACATCTTCCTGGCGTTCCCGTACGTGCTGTTCGTCGTCGCCATGATCGCCGTTATCGGCCGTGGCCTTCAGAACGTCTTTATCGCCATCGGTATTCTCGGCTGGCCTTCGATTGCGCGCGTCTTTAGATCCGCGATCCTCACGGTCAAAGAGAACGACTATGTTGACGCCGCCCGCGCCATGGGTGCATCCGATGCCCGTATCGTTATGCGCCATATCTTCCCGAACTCCGTTGCTTCCATCGTGGTCTACGCGACCATGAACATCGGCGGCGCTATTCTGACCGAGTCCGCTCTGTCCTTCCTCGGCATGGGCGTTATTCCGCCTACGCCTTCGTGGGGCTCCATGATTCAGGACGGTCAGCAGTATCTTCTGACTGCTCCCTGGATGATGATCATGCCCGGTCTGGCAATTCTCTCGACGGTGCTCGCCTTCACCCTGCTGGGTGACGGTTTGCGCGACGCCCTCGACGTCAAGATGAAGGACGCATAAGGATGAAGAAGAACAAGAACTATGTGGACCTGAAGGACCAGCCGGTTCCCGAGGGCCAGCATCTGCTCGAGGTCGATGACCTTAAGATGTATTTCCACACCGAAGATGGCGTTGTTCGCGCTGTCGACGGTGTCTCCTACACGCTCGATCGCGGCGAGACCCTCGGTGTCGTCGGTGAGTCCGGCTCCGGTAAGTCTGTGACCGCCATGACCATCATGGGTCTTATCTCGATGCCTCCGGGAAAGATTGAGGGCGGCGACGTTCGCTATCGCGGCCGTTCTATCCTCGAGATGACCGAGGAAGAGATGCAGCACATTCGCGGTAACGACATCGCGATGATCTTCCAGGATCCTATGACCTCCTTGAACCCGGTCTATAAGATCGGCAAGCAGGTGGGCGAGGGCCTTCGTCTGCACCGCGGCTACTCCAAGCAGGAGGCGCTCAAGCGCGCTACCGAGCTTTTGGACCTCGTGGGTATCCCCGAGCCCGAGAAGCGCGTCAATGAGTATCCGCACCAGTTCTCCGGCGGTATGCGTCAGCGTGTCATGATCGCTATGGCTCTTGCCTGCGATCCCGATATCCTGATTGCCGACGAGCCCACGACGGCTCTGGATGTTACCATTCAGGCTCAGATTATCGAGCTCATGCAGGAGATGCAGGAGAAGAACGGCAACGCCATTATTATGATTACCCATGACCTGGGCGTCGTCGCCGATATGGCCGATAAGATTATGGTTATGTACGCCGGCCGTCCCGTCGAGTTCGGTACTGCTGAGGAAATCTTCTACGAGAGCCGCCATCCCTACACCTGGGGTCTTATTCGCTCCATCCCGGAGCAGGCCATCGATGAGAAGAAGCCGCTGACGCCGATTCACGGCAACCCGCCTTCGCTCATGAACCTGCCCGAGGGCTGCGTCTTCTCTCCTCGCTGCCCCTATGCGACCGACAAGTGCCGCAAGCAGCGCCCCGAGCGCGTTGTCACCGAGTCCGGCCACTATTCTGCGTGCCATTATTCCGGTGACCCCGAGTTCCTCAAGAACGCCCCTGAGACGTCCCGCACGCGCAAGGATTCCAAGAAGGGAGGCGAGGCGTAAATGGCAGACAATAACGAGCGCACTCCGCTGCTGAAGGTCGAGCATCTTTCTAAGGAGTTCCCCGCAGAGTCCGGCATGTTCGCCAAGCGTTTTTCCAAGCGCGTCGTCTCTGCTGTGAATGACATTTCGTTCGAGATTTATCCGGGCGAGACCTTTGGCCTGGTCGGCGAGTCTGGTTGCGGTAAGTCCACCACGGGCCGCACCATCATGCGCCTGACCAAGCCGACGGCAGGTAAGGTGTTCTTCCAGGGCAAAGACGTTGCCGAGATGAGCAAGCATGAGATCAAGGACATGCGTCGTGAGATGCAGTTCATCTTCCAGGACCCCTATGCTTCGCTCAATCCTCGTATGACCATCGGCGAGATCGTCTCCGAGCCCATGACTATTCATGGCGTGGGCACCAAGGAGGAGCGCATTGAGCGTGTCCGTGAGCTGCTGGACGTCGTCGGCCTCAACCCCGAGCACATCAACCGCTATCCGCACGAGTTCTCGGGCGGTCAGCGTCAGCGTGTCGGCATCGCCCGCGCGTTCGCTCTGAAGCCCAAGCTGATCATCTGCGACGAGCCCGTTTCCGCTCTGGATGTTTCCATTCAGGCCCAGGTTCTGAACCTGCTCAAGGAACTTCAGGACAAGTTCGGTACGGCGTATCTGTTTATCGCCCACGACCTGTCCGTCGTGCAGCACATCTCCGATCGCGTTGCCGTTATGTATCTGGGTAAGATGGTCGAGGTTTCGGACTGGAAGACACTCTATAGCGAGCCGCACCACCCGTACACGCAGTCACTGCTGTCTGCCGTGCCGGTGCCCGATCCGGATATTCAGAAGACCCGCAAGCGCATCATCCTCGCTGGCGATCCGCCGTCGCCGCTAGATCCGCCGACCGGCTGCCGTTTCCACACGCGCTGTCCGATCGCGCAGGGCATCTGCTCCGAGAAGCTTCCTGAGTTTAAGGAAGTTGCCCCGGGCCACTGCTGCGCGTGCCACTTCGCCGAGCCGTTCCCGATCAAGGAATCGCACATCGACCTGTAGTCGGTTGTTCTCGTCCGGGCCCGCCCTGGTGTTACTTTTCAGAACGTCCTCGGACATGCAAGTAACCCCCGCTGCGCACTTCGTGCGGCGGGGGTTACTTGCGTCCTGCGGAATGTTCTGAAAAGTAACACCAGGGTGGACCCTGCGGTAACGCGGCAGGGAGGGGTGCGATTCCTTGATCGCTCACTTAATCTAATAGGAAATTGAGCGAGGCCGGAGCTTTGGCTCCGGCCTTCCCATATAAGGGCTCGGCAAAGCCGAGCCACTAAATTCTTATCAGCCCCAGAATATGTTTAGGAACTTTGCCTGGAGCATGTTAACGTAGGTTCGGAATGGGGGCAGCTTCCCAGCGCATTCCGCAGGGGGCGGTACATTTTGTAGCGCGAAGCGCGGATCAAAATGTACCGCATGCCCGAGGACGCGCTGGGAAGCTGCCCCCATTCCGAACCGGATATACAGATCTACCTGCGCATTTACAAATTCGTAAACTTTTTTCAAAAAAGTGCTTGCACAGTTCTCGAATCATAGGTTATTATCTTCCTCGTTGAACGCGCGGGTCCAACAAAACGAACCGCGAATCAACAACATAGCATGTCGGAGTGGCGGAATTGGCAGACGCGCTAGCTTGAGGTGCTAGTGACCGCTTTTTGGTCATGCGGGTTCAAGTCCCGCCTCCGACACCATCGCATTTGAGAAGCCTCTTCGGAGGCTTTTTTGTTACCGATAGACGGTGAGGTCCACGATGGAAACGCTTGAACGCAACGAGTGGGCAGACGTTGCCCAACTAGTCGAGATCACGAGCGATGCTGTCATCATCTGCGAGCTCGACGGAACCATTCTGCATGTGAATAATCGCTTACTTGGTTTGATGTGCGAGGAACGCGCCGACGTCATCGGCGGAGATGTTAAAGACGTCCTGTACTCGTCCGCTTTTGAACGTGCGACGGAACATCGTCTGCCATTTGAAACTGATGGCTCCGAGAACGAACTGATGCTCAAGCTGAGTGACGGCTCTTTTATTCCCGTCTTGGTTCGTGCGGGCTCCGTAACGCCTCCACACATCTTTGGGCGCCGCGCACCACGTGTCCTGGTGGCGCTTCACAGTATCGAGGAACAGTATTCTCACGACCGGCAACTCAAGCGTGCGCTTTCGGAGCTTAGAGTGGCGAACAAGCGCCTCTCTGGCACGCTCTCGGTCATTATGAGTACCGTGGGCTCCGATGAGCTGCCCAGCCTACTTGATACCGTTTTGAACCAGCTTGTAGGAACGCTCGATGCTTCGGGTGCCGCTATCTATTTTTCTGAGAGCGGTGGTTTTAAACTTCGCGGTGTTTCCAAGGAGCTGTACGACAGCTACCTGCCTGAGTTTTTGCCGTATGGCGCTGGCATTCCGACGTATGTTCTTCGTGAGTCGCGTGCCTGTCGCTTGTCGATTCAACAGGACCTTGAGGGTGATAAGGTCGCCTCCGGTATGTTCATGGATCTGGACAATCGTTCTAAGCACCTGTTGCGCATGCAGGATATGCCTCCGTACCGCAGCGAGATCTGTCTTCCCGTTTTTTACGGTACGCAGATCCTTGGCGTGCTGGAAGTTGGTTGGAAACGCCCTCAGGCACCGCTCGCCTATGACGTTAATGTGCTCGAGGTCATTTGCGATTACCTGTCTATCCAGCTGGTCGGCATGGCATCGAGCCTTCGCTCCCGTCGCACGGCCGAGCTTGGCCGCTCGCTCAATGTCTTGCGTGACGAGTTGTTTACCTTTCTAGACGATTCCGCCGCGGCTACCCAGGCGGTATCGTCCGAGATCTGCAATATGCTCAACTGCCATTTTTGCCCTATTGAGTATGACGCCAGTCTGGATTCCTACGTCATAGATTTTGAAGGCGGCAGTCGCGTTGCTTTGCCGGACGATCCCGAGAAGCTTTTCTTTTCCACGACGGCGCCAGCGGCACGTCTGGGGGCTGGCCCTGATGGCTTTGAGGCATCTGTTTTGGGCGGCACGAGCGCCGAGGACCTTAAACACGTCCGTATAACTCGCGTTGACGAATCGATGCCTATGGGAGGCTGGCTTAGGGCGCATGGCCTGCCTTGCCAGGGTCTCTACGTCGACGCCGGCATCGAGGCGGGGCGCCCGCGCCCTGAGGGCGATGGCAAGCACAGTAACGACGCGATCGTTCCTGCTTCTGTTGCGAAGGGGCCGACGACGCGTGCGCTGCTGCTTCGTGATGGTAGCCAAGAGCCGATTGATGACCTTGAATATGACTACTTGGTGCACTTGGCTCATGACTTTGAACTGATCTATGAAGGCGAATCTCAAAAGCGTGAGGAGCGCCATATCGCTCAGACCCTCCAGATTGGCATGAGAAATTCACTGGGGGATGTTCCGGGAATCGCCGCCGATTCGGTGTACCTGTCGGCCACGAACTCGGCGTTGGTCGGCGGCGATTTCTATACGCTCATCCGTCTTCCCGACGATTGCGCCGTCATGATTCTGGGCGATGTGTCTGGCAAAGGCATTGAGGCTGCATCGATGTCCGCACTCGTCAAGACGGCCCTGACGGCATATGCCTGGGAGGGCGCTGGACCGGCCCGCATGGCACGCTCCCTTAATAGCATGCTTATGGGCTTTTCGAGGGTCGAGACGTTCGTGACGGCCTTTATCGCCAAGATTGACCTTAAAGCCGGACGCGCAACGTATTGTTCGGCGGGCCATCCTCCGACCATGGTCATCAGGCCAGAGTCGATGCCGCTGGGTGGCGGCGAGGCTCGTGGGGGAGAGGTCGAGCTGCTTGGATGCCAATCGGGGGTAATCGGTGCCTTTGAGAGCATGGTGTACGAGACAGGCGTGTTTACGTTCGCTCCTGGTGACATGCTATTTATGTACACCGACGGAACAATCGAAGCGCGTGACCGCTCGGGTGCTTTCTTTGGCGAGCAGCGCCTTCGCGACCTTCTGCTCTCTGTCTCGGGTGAGGGCGTGTCGGGCATTTGCGGCAAGGTCTTGGGCGAGCTCGACCGATTTACCGAATCGGCGCTGGACGATGACATTGCATTGGTGTCCCTTGAGTTTTTACGGGGTCGTTCATAGACGACGCTGGGCGGGCTGAATCCGTACGGTTGGGGAAACGAATGCATCGAGTGGGCTTTTTTGGGGAACCATGGTCGTATGAATGAGTGGAATGACATAGCGGTTTTGACGCCACCAGGCGATATCGACATCGCCACGGTGCCTGCGCTGCGTCGGCGGTTGGATGCTTTGATTGGCCGCGGCGTGCGTCGTGTCGTCATCAACTGTCAGGCTGTCAGCTTTATCGATTCGACGGGCTTGGCATTCCTGCTTACGCGCGCTCGTGAGCTCATGAGGCGAGAAGGCCTGCTTTCGCTCGTCAATGCATCAGGTGAAGTTGTTCGCTTTTTGGAGATTGCTCGTCTTGTCGATATTCTTCATGTCGCGGGGCCGGCACGGGAGTCTATTCCCGCCATTCCGGTGGGGGAGCTGCCTCGCTGGAGTAAGAGCGTCGAGGTCCGTCAGGGTATCGAGAATCTTCCATACTACCGACATCGCATCGCCGAACTCCTTGAATCGCTTCCGTTGCGCCGTGACGAGCGGTACGATGTCGCATTGGCGTCGGGGGAGGCGCTGGGTAATGCCTATGACCATGCGGGCGGTATCGGGTGCGTCCTGACGGTTCAGGCCTATGGCGATCGCGTTGTGGTTGAGGTGCTTGATCGAGGTGCCGGCTATTCTATCGATGAAACGAGCGAACCGGTCGCATCAGAGGAGCGCGGCCGTGGTATCAAGCTTATGCGTATGCTCGTCGATAACGTGGAGGTTGCTCGTCGTACGGACGGCGCCGGCACGCGCGTGCAGATGGTGAAGCTGTTTAGCGGAGCGCTGGAGTCGTGTGCCTAGCCAATCGCTTTAGCGCGTTTAGCTACTAAGAACATGCGGCAGACAAGTTTTTTGAAAAAAGTACTTGCGTCTTTTGGACAACTCGCGTAAATTAATAACCCGCAAGCGGACATGGCTCAGTTGGTAGAGCACAACCTTGCCAAGGTTGGGGTCGCGGGTTCGAGCCCCGTTGTCCGCTCCATTGCATTTCCGGACCGTTTAGGCGGTCCTTTTTCGGCGAAGTGGCCAAGTGGTAAGGCAGAGGCCTGCAAAGCCTTTACCCCCGGTTCGAATCCGGGCTTCGCCTCCAGGCAACATCCGGGCGCTCCGGCGCCCGTTTTGTTTTACATATGCGGACATGGCTCAGTTGGTAGAGCACAACCTTGCCAAGGTTGGGGTCGCGGGTT
>CAJJSS010000021.1:0-45084 GCA_905194545.1 Coriobacteriaceae bacterium
CTTGCAGACGGCGGCCCAGGCTCATGGCGCCACGTACGGTGACATCCAGATCGGGATACTCCTGGCTCGCGAGCTCGGAGGCGGAGTACACCGACGCGCCCGCCTCGTTGACGATGGTGTAGCGAAGGCTGGGCGCCTGCTCGGCAATAAACTCCGAGACGACTTCCTCGGTCTCGCGGCTGGCGGTGCCGTTGCCGATGACGATGGTGTTGACGCCGTCCTTCTTGACGAGGCGGGCGAGCTCGCGCTTGGTGCCGGCGACGTCGTGGCGCGGCTTGGTGGGGTAGACCACGCCGTGGTCGAGCAGCTTGCCGGTCTCGTCCATGACGGCGACCTTGCAGCCGGTGCGGTAGCCCGGGTCGAGCGCGAGCACGCGGGCGCCGCGTACGGGGCGTGCCGAGAGCAGGCCTTCGAGATTCTTGGCAAAGACGTTGATGGCCTCGGTCTGCGCGCGAACGGTGAGTTTGGCGCGGGTCTCGCGCTCCAGCGAGGGAGCCATGAGGCGCTTGTAACCGTCAGCGATGGCGGCATCGAAGATGGGAGCAAACACGCCCTGGCGTCGGGGCCAACGGCTGCCGAGGCGCGCCGTAGCGGCAGCGCCGTCGACGTTCACACGTACGCGGAGCTTGCCCTCGCGCTCGCCGCGGTCGATAGCCAGCACGCGGTGGTTGGGGATGCGGCGCAGGGGCTCGTCATAGCTGTAGTACGGCTCGTAGGGGGTCTTCTCGGCGGGGTCGGTGGCCTCGACGACGATGTCGGCGGTGTTTTGCGTAAAGGCGCGCAGGTCGGCGACGTTCTCGGGGTCTTCGGCCACCGTCTCGGCCACGATGTCCGCCGCGCCGGCGAGCGCCTTTTCGGGCGTGTCGAAGCCGGCCTCCTCGTTGACGTATGCCGCGGCGGCGTCGAGTGCGCTGCCCTTGGCCGAGGCCTGCATGATGATCATGTTGGCGAGCGGCTCCAGGCCGGCCTCGCGGGCCTTCTGCGCGCGAGTCATGCGCTTTTTGCGGTAGGGCTTATAGAGGTCCTCGACACGCTGGAGCTGCGTGGCCTCGCGAATCTGCGCCTCGAGCTCGGGCGTGAGCTTGCCCTGGGCGTCGATGAGCAGGATGACGTCCTCTTTGCGCTGTTCAAGATTGCGCAGGTAAGACAGGCGCTCGTCGAGTGCGCGCAGGGCGACGTCGTCCATGCCGCCCGTTGCTTCCTTGCGGTAGCGCGAGATAAAGGGGATGGTGTTGCCCTCGTCGATGAGCTTGACGGCCGCCTCGATGTTGGCGGCCTTAAGGTTGAGCTCGCGGGCGAGCTGGGCGATAAGATCCATGGGAATTCCTGTCTGTGAGTACGTTACAGGTGCATGAGCCACCCAGTCTACCACCCGCCCGCGCGCCGCGGCTGCAAAGAAAAGCCCCGCGGGCAGGAGGCTGCTCGCGGGGCAAAGAAGAGGGGCTTATTTGTGGCGGACCGAGGGACTCGGCATGGGGTTTCTGCCGCGGCCTGTCCTAAGGTGCTACAGCTCGACGAGCTGGCCGGTCTCGGCGGCCTCCTTGATGGCGTTGAGAAGCGTGAGCGTCTTGACGTTGTCGGCGGGGGTTACGACGGGCTCGACCTCGCGGCGGACGACCTTCACAAAGTGCTTGAGCTGCATCTTGTGCGGCAGCGCCGGGTCGACGGCCGGAATCTCCATCTGCAGCGGCTTGTGCCAGTTGGAGGCGCCGTCGTAGGAGAACTGATGCAGGCGGGGCAGCGAAAGGGCACCCAAGGTTCCGCCGATAAAGTAGGCGTCGGCGTCGAAGGGGCGGTACTGCGGATCCTCGCGAGCGGTTGCCTCCCAGTTCCAGGGGCTGGCGGTGGCGTCGGAGATGGTCATGCTCGCAAGCGCGCCATCGGCAAAACGGACGTTGACCACGGCGGAGTCCTCGGTCTCAAAACCGCGGGCGGCGCTGGACTGCATGCCCTGGACGGCGACGGGCTCGCCCAGCAGGTAGCGGAGCAGGTCCACGTCGTGAACCAGGTTGACCAAGATCGGTCCGGCACCCTTCTTGCGGCGCCACTCGACATCGAAGTACTCGTCATTCTTATAGATCATGTAGTGGAAGCTCGACACGGTGAGCTTGCCCAGCTCGCCGGACTCGATGATCTCCTTGGCCTTGTTGACGAAGGGGTTGTGGCGACGGTGCTGACCCACGAGCACGGGCACGCCGGCGGTCTCGGCCTCGGCGGCGAAGGCCTGGGCATCCTCGAGATCGTTGGAGATTGGCTTTTCGACCAGCGGCACGATGTTGCGCTTGATGGCCTCGCGGGCAACGCCCAGGTGCAGGTCGTTGGGGGTGGCGATGATGACGGCCTCGGGCTTGACCTCGTCCATCATCTGGGCGGGATCGGTAAAGAACGGCACGCCGGCGGCCTCGGCCGTGGCGCGGGCGCCCTCAAAGGCGTCGGCGATGGCGACGAGCTCGGCCTCGGGCTCCTCGGTGACAAAGCGGATGTGGTTGCGGCCCATGGCGCCGGCGCCGATGACGGCAATGCGGACGGGGTTGAGCTCAGACATTTCGACTCCTTAATACTGGTGACCGGTGGAATGCGGCAAGAGAACGGCCCTTGCCGCGTCAAGCAAAACTAAGCGGACTTCTTCTTGCTGTCGGAGACCATCATGTAGACGGTGAGCACGACGGCGATGGCGGCAATCACAATGGCGCCATAGAAGGACTGCTGGTAGGCGGCGCTGCCGGCTTCGGCGTGATACAGCACGGCGGTGATGGGCTGGCTGATCCAGGTAGAGGCGGCGTAGCCCAAGAACATGATGCCGTAGTTGACACCGATGTTGCTGGTGCCAAAGGCGCCACCGGTGAGCGGCGGGTAGATGACGAGCAGAGCGCCAAAGCTAAAGCCGAGCAGGGCGAGCGCCACAAAGAACATGCTCTGCGTAAAGCTCATCGACATGATGACGAGCGCGACGATGGTGACGACAAGGCTGATGAGCAGCGACTTGTAGGCGCCGAGCTTGTCGATGATCTGGCCAAAAGACAGACGGCCGACCAGGTTGGCGCAGGTGTTGACGGAGACGACCACGCCGCCGAGGGCGACGGCCGCGGCGCTCGTGGGGTCGGCGAAGAGCTGGACAGCGGCGATGGAGGCAACCTTGCCCACGAGCAGGGTGCCCGCGGTGGCGGCGAAGGCGAAGGTGGCGATGAGGACCCAGAAGCGCGGGGTTTTGACCATCTCGCCCGGGGTGAGGTCGCCGAAGGTGCCGGCGTGCGCGCCGCCCTTGGGGGCCTCGAAGCCCTCGGGCAGCCAACCGGCCTCGGGGGCCTTCAGGAACAGGGCGGAGGCGGCGATCGTCACAAAGAAGATGACGCCGAGTGCCTTAAGGGCGCCAAAGATGCCAAGGCTCGGGATGAGCAGCGAGGCGAGCACCGGGGACAGCACGGCGGGGCCGGCGGTCGAAGCGGCCAGGGTGATGCCGGAGGCGAGGCCCTTTTTGTCGATGAACCACTTTTGGCCGGTGGTGAGCGCGGGGTTGTAGCCCAGGCCGTTGCCGATGGCGGCGACGAGCGAGAACCACAGGTAGAACTGCCACGGCTCGGTGACGGTGCCGGACATGAACCAGCCCACGCCGTAGCACACGGCGGCAGCGATCACGACGTTGCGCGGACCGATCTTATCGGAGATGCGGCCGGCGAAGATGCCCGTCACGGCCATGATGGTCTGAAAGACCGGGAAAGCCCAGGTAAGGGCGCTGGACCACTCGGGGTAGACGGCGAGCAGGTTCTTGGACACGACGGAGTACAGCGCGATGGAGCTGATGAAGAACATGGTGACGCACGCGGCGGAAAGCACGACGGTGCGACCCTTGTTGGAGTTGGTGGAAGCCATTGGACTCTTTCTAATCGATGCGGGGGGAGGGGAGGGGCAAACGCCGCTGAGGTGCTTGCCCCGCGCCCCTTTCTACCGGGCTTGTTTACTGGTCAGTCGGCTTTGCGACGCCGGACTCGTCGGACCAAAGCTCGACACCCTTGTTCTTGAGGTAGTTGTCGGCATAAGCGCGACGGCCGCCGGGCTTGGCGGTGAGGTCACCCATCATGTTGGAGAAGCCGCCGTCGACCTTGATGGCGTCGCCGGTGGTAAAGTCCGAGCGCTTGGACGCCAGGAACATCACGGCGTTGGCGATATCGCTGACCTCGCCGATGCGGCGCGTGGCGATCAGGCGGCTGCGGCTCTTCTCGACCTCGGGGTCGGCGTAAAAGCTTGCCGACATGGGGGTCTTGACGAAGCAGGGCTCGACGCAGTTGGAGCGCACGCCGTAAGGGCCCCACTCGGCAGCGAGCATCTTGGACATCATGTTGACGCCCGCCTTGGTGGAGCTGTACACGCCCGAGAACGTCTCGGGGGAGTGGCTGGCGACGGTCGAGATGTGCACCAGGCGGCCCTGGCCGGCCTTGATCATCTCGCGACCAAAGCGCTGCGAAGTGATGAAGTAGCCGGTGAGGTTGACGTTGATGACCTCGTTCCAGTCGGAGAGCGGCAGGTCCTCCATGGCTGCGAAGCGCAGGATGCCGGCGGTGTTGACGAGGACGTCGACGCGGCCGAAGTTGGCGATGGTGGCGTCGACGGCGGCCTGAACCTCGGCCTCGTCGGTGGCGTTCATCTTGTAGCCCTCGGCGTGGATGCCAAACTCGGCAGCGAGGTCGGCGGCAGCGGCCTTGACCTTCTCCTCGTCCAGGTCGAGCAGGACGACGTTGGCGCCATTGCGGGCGAACTCGCGGCAAATCTCGACGCCCATGCCGCCGAGCGCGCCGGTCACGGCGCAAACATCGCCCTCGAGCTTAAGCCAATTGCTCATAGGAACTTCCCTTCTTGTGCCTCCCTGTGGGTCGCTCCCATTAACCGACCCACGTGGTTTTCGCTGGTTATCGTATGCTTAGCGTTCGCGCAGGTGAATTGCATATTTGTTAGAATGGCGTTAACCGTAGGTTTACACTGTGCATTGAGGTTTGTTCGCAATTGAGCGTGTGACCTGCGAAAACGACCCCCTGCGACGCTGTGGGCCCGCGCGTGCGAAAACGGGAGATTGACGTGTACGATCGACGACTTGACGCTATTTCGGCCGCCGCGGAGCTGGGAAGTTTCTCGCGTGCCGCGGCAAAGCTGCGCGTGTCGACCCCGGCGCTCGTCAAACAGGTGTCGGGGTTCGAGGCCGAGTTTGGCATCACGTTGTTCGAGCGCTCGCACTCGGGCGTCAAGGTGACGCCGGCGGGCGCGCTGTTGGTGGACGACGCGCGCTCGATTATGCGCCAATCCGAGGATGCGTTGCGCCGCGCCCGGCGAGCGGCGGGCGATGGCGGTGCGGTGCGCCTGGGCGTATCGATGATGTGCCCGGGGCGCCACACGCTCGCGCTGTGGCCGCAGGTGCACGACATGGAGCCGCGCTTGCGTTTTGAGATTGTGCCGGTGGGGGACCTTTACGATGAGCGCGAGACCGTCATGCGAGGTCTGGGGCGCGAGGTGGATGTGGTGCAGTCGAGTTTTTCGACCCCGCGCTGGGGTGATGCCTGCCAAAAGCTCCGCATTGTCAACGTGCCGTTTTATATCGACCTGCCGCGCACGAGCCCGCTGGCACGCAAGAACCGTATTTCGATCGCCGACTTGGAGGGTATGCGTCTGCGCGTACTGCGCCACGGCAACGACGCCATGGACAGCCTGCGCATTGACCTTTTGGCCGACGGCGGCGTGGACGTGATCGACGTGGATAGCTTCGACTTTGCGCTCTTTAACGAAGCCGAGGAAAAGGGCGACGCGGTGCTCACCTGCGGCGCATGGTCGGGTGTGCACCCGGCCTTTGTGGGCGTGCCGTTCCTATGCGGCCGCGAGGTGCCGGTCTTCTTGCACTACCCGCTCGAGCCCACCCTCCAAGTACAAAAATTCGTCAACGCCATGGCCCAACTCCTCAAGTAGCTTACACAAAACGAGGCCCTGGCCAAACGGCCAGGGCCTCACTAACCTTTATTCCGTTTTAAACAACGGGCTGATTGCGCGCAGGAGGGTGCCCCGGGGCGGCGGGGTATTTCCTCCGCGCGCAGTTTCGCAGCGAAGCGAGAATGTTTGAGCACGGAGGAATTACCCCGCCGCCCCGGGGCACCCTCCGTCAGTAACCGTTCCTACTCCAGCTCAAACGCACCCGTGTACAGCTGGTAGTAATACCCGCGCTTGGCAATCAGCTCATCATGGTTGCCGCGCTCGATGATGCGGCCGTGATCCAGGCAGATGATCGCGTCAGAGTTGCGCACGGTGGACAGGCGGTGCGCGATGACAAACGTCGTGCGGCCCTCCATGAGCTTATCCATGCCCGCCTGCACGATGGCCTCGGTGCGGGTGTCGATGGAGCTCGTGGCCTCGTCCAGAATCATTGCCGGCGGATCGGCGACGGCGGCGCGCGCGATCGAAATCAGCTGACGCTGGCCTTGCGACAGCTGGGCACCGTTGCCGGTAAGCATGGTGTCGTAGCCGTCGGGCAGGCGGGTGATAAAGTCGTCCGCGCCCGCGAGCTTGGCCGCCGCGATGCACTCCTCGTCGGTCGCATCCAGGTTGCCGTAGCGGATGTTATCCATCACGGTGCCGGTGAACAGGTTCACGTCCTGCAGCACGACGCCCAGCGAGCGGCGCAGATCGGCCTTGCGGATCTTATTGACGTTGATGCCGTCGTAGCGAATCTTGCCGTCGGCAATGTCATAGAAGCGGTTGATGAGGTTGGTGATGGTCGTCTTGCCGGCACCGGTGGCGCCGACAAACGCGACCTTCTGGCCCGGCTTGGCAAACACGGACACGCCGTGCAGCACCTCGTGGTCGGGCGTGTAGCCAAAGTCGACGTTGTCCATGACCAGGTCGCCGCGCAGCGGCACGTACTCGATCTCGCCGGTTGCGCGGTGCGGATGTTTCCATGCCCACATGCCGGTGTGGTGGTCGGCCTCCTCGAGCTCCCAGGTTTCGGGGTTCACCTGTGCGTTGACGAGCGTCACGTAGCCTTCGTCGGCCTCGGGCTTCTCGTCGATGAGCTCAAAGATGCGGTCGGCGCCGGCGAGGCCCATGACCACGGCGTTGATCTGCTGCGAGATCTGGCCGATCTGTCCGCAGAACTGCTTGGTCATGTTGAGGAACGGCACCACGACGGCGATGGACAGCGCCATGCCCGAGATGCTCAGGTTGGGCGCGCCCAGCGCCAGGAAAATGCCGCCCGCCAGTGCGACCAGCACGTAGAGCAGGTTGCCCAGGTTCATAAGGATGGGCATGAGGATGTTGGCGTACATGTTGGCCTTCTGGGAGACCTCGAAGAGCTTTTCGTTGCGCTCGTCAAAATCGGCCTCGGCGGCAGACTCGTGGCAGAACGCCTTGACGACCTTCTGGCCGTTCATGACCTCCTCGATATGGCCCTCGACCACGCCGAGCTCGGTCTGCTGCGCAATGAAGAAGCGCGCGGAGTTGGAGCCGAGCAGCTTGGTCATAAAGGTCATAAAGGCGACGCCGGCGATGATGACCAGGCACATCCACACGCTGTAGTACAGCATGATAAAGAACACCGTGACGATGATGATGATCGTCATGAGCAGGTTGGGCAGCGACTGGCTGATCATCTGACGCAGCGTGTCGATGTCGTTGGTGTAGTGGCTCATGACATCGCCGCGCTGGTGCGTGTCGAAGTAGCGGATCGGCAGGTCCTGCATGCGGTTGAACATCATCTCGCGCAGCTTCTCCAGCGAGCCCTGCGTGACGATAGCCATGGCGCGGTTCCAGAAGAGCGAGGACAGGACGCCGACGCCGTAGATGCAGGCGAGGGTGGTCACGAGCTGTGCGATCTTGGGCTGCGCGGCTTCCCAATCGCCCGACTGCCACGATTCGCCAATAATTTGCAGGGCGCTCTGCAGGAAGGTCGCGCCGATGGAGTTGATGATGGCGCAGAGCACCACGCCGGCGACGACGAGGGGCAAAAGCACGGGATAGAAGCCAAAGAGCGTCTTGATGAGGCGCGACATGGTGCCGCCCTTGCGGTTGAGCGCGCGCTCGGCGGTCGTTGCCTTACTCATGGGCCTCGCCTCCTTCCTGAGTCTGAGCTTGCGTTGCGGATGCCTCGGTGTCGGCCTCGACGGCCCCTTCGCCCTCGGCGCTCATCTTGTTTTGCGAGGTGAAGGTCTCGCGGTAGATCTCGCTTGTCTTAAGCAGCTCGTCATGGTTGCCGATCTGCGCGATACGGCCGCCCTCCATGACGATGATACGGTCTGCGTCCTGCACGGAGCTGATGCGCTGGGCGATGATGAGCTTGGTCGTGTTGGGCAGATAGCTTGCCAGTCCTGCGCGGATCTTTGCGTCGGTCTTGGTGTCGACGGCGCTGGTGGAGTCGTCCAGGATCAAGATCTTGGGGCGACGCAGCAGGGCGCGTGCAATGCACAGGCGCTGCTTCTGACCGCCCGAAACATTAGAGCCGCCCTGTTCGATCCAGGTGTCGTAGCCCTTGGGGAAACCGTCGACAAACTCGTCGGCGCAGGCCAGATGCGCTGCCTCGCGGACTTCCTCGTCGGTGGCGTTCGGGTCGCCCCAACGCAGGTTCTCGGCGATGGTGCCGCTAAACAGCACGTTTTTCTGCAGCACCATGGCGACCTGGTGACGCAGCGCGTCCAGGTCGTAGTCGCGCACGTCCACGCCGCCCACGCGCACAGCGCCTTCGGTGGTGTCGTACAGGCGGGCGATGAGGTTAACGAGCGTGGACTTGGCCGAGCCGGTGCCGCCGATGATGCCGATGGTCTCGCCGCTCGTAATGTGCAGGTCGATATCGTCGAGCGCCTGGCGCTTCGCATGCTTGGAATACTTAAAACTCACGTGGTCAAAGTCGATGGAACCGTCGGCAACCTCGAGCACGGGCTCGGCGGGATCGGCGATCGTGGGCTCGGCGGCCAGCACCTCGGCAATGCGGTGTGCCGATTCGTCGGCCATGGTCACCATGACAAAGATCATCGACAGCTGCATCAGGCTCATGAGAATCTGGAAACCATAGGTAAAGGTCGAGGAGAGCTGGCCCACGTCGAACAGCGTGCCCTGGCTCGTGATGATGAGCTTGGAGCCCAGGTAGATGATGACGACAAACGCGCCGTTGACGCAGATGTTCATCATGGGGTTGTTAAAGGCGAGCAGCTTCTCGGCGCGGGTGAAGTCCGTCTGGACATCGCGCGCGGCGGCCGCGAACTTCTCCTTCTCAAAGTCTTCGCGTACGTAGCTCTTAACCACGCGCATGCCGGTGACGTTTTCCTCGACGGACTCGTTAAGGGCATCGTACTTGTGGAACACGCGCGAGAAGATGGGGCGCACCTTAAAGATGATAAAGAACAGCCCAAAGCCCAGCAGCGGAATGATGACCAGGTAGACCATGGCAACGCTGCCGCCCATGATAAATGCCATGGTAAAGGCGAAGATCAATACCAGCGGCGCGCGCACGGCGATACGGATGATCATCATAAAGGCCTGCTGCACGTTGTTGATGTCGGTGGTCAGGCGCGTGACGAGCGAGGAGCTCGAGAACTCATCGATGTTGGCAAAGCTGAACGTCTGGATTTTGTAGAACAGGTCGTGACGCAGGTTCTTGGCGAAGCCGCAGCTCGCATGGCTGCAGGTGACGCCTGCCGCGGCGCCAAAAGCAAGCGATGTCAGCGCGATGAGCACCAAAAGGCCCGCGGTGGGAAGCATCTCGGCTACGGTGGCGCCGTCTTTGATGGCGTCGATCAGGTTGGCGGTGATAAATGGAATCAGCATCTCGCAGAGCACCTCGCCAAGCACGAGCAACGGCGTGGCAACGGTGACTTTCATATAGTCGCGGATGCTGCCCATGAGGGTTTTAATCATCCAGTTCCTCCCAGGTTACGCGGATTTTATCGAGCATTTCGGCGAGGTCCTCGCGCTCGTCATGGGTGAGCGCGCTAAAGGCCTGCTCTCTAAAGCGAATGCGGGCCGCCTGGTCGATGCGGGCGTTTTCCCGGCCGGTTTCGGTCAGGCGAATGGTGAGCTGCCGTCGATCCTTGGGGTTACGGCTGCGCTCGATGAGGCCGTTGAGCTCGAGCTTGGACAGGATCTCGGAAAGCGACCCCGGCTTGAGGTCAAAGTGCATGCCGAGTTCCTGCTGCGACATCTCGCCGCCGGGTTGCTTGGCCAGCAGGCAGATGATGGGCGCCTTGCCGGACACGCCTCCGCCATGAAAATGCATGTAATGGCCGCAAAAGCCCAGGCCGCTCAGGATGCGCTTGGCGAGTTTGTCTTCGGCGCTGACCGCTTCGGGTATGTCTACCGGTTGCGACGAGTCACCGCTGGGCTCATGCGGAAGGACGAGTGGTTCAACACACATATCTAAGCTTCGCTCCTTTCTTTAGTTAGGTAGTTGAATTGTTTTGTGCCTAACCAATTTAGGAGCACGGTAAATAAATGTCAAGGTACCAAACTTATTATGTTCGAGCGGCACTTAGGGACGTTCCTTATGTGCCGGCATTTGGGGACACTCCTTGTGTCGACTAGTCATTTAAGAACGTCCCCAACGACTAACTTCCTCCTTCCCGTAACCTTTCCGCAACAATTCGTCCTCTGCGGTGCCAGCGCCCGTTCACAACGTCCCCTGCGCTACACTTAGTCGCACTGTGGCGCTGCCGCGCCGCGCCCGAAACAAGGGAGACCCTCATGAAGAATACTCAGCTGCTGCTGATTAACGATATGTGCGGCTACGGCAAGGTCGCGCTTTCCGCCATGCTGCCGGTGCTGTCGCACATGGGCTACCGTATCCATAACCTGCCGACGGCACTTGTGTCCGATACGCTCAACTATCCCAAGTTCTACATCCACGACACCACCGAGTACGTGCGCCAGAGCCTCGCCATCTGGGAGGAGCTCGGCTTTGAGTTCGACGCCATCTCGACCGGCTTTATCGTGACCGAGGAAGAGACGCGTATCATCTCGGACTTTTGCCACCGCCGCGCGCAAAAGGGCACCAAGGTGTTCGTCGATCCCATCATGGGCGACAACGGCAAGCTCTATGCCGGTGTGCCCGAGTCCACGATTGGCCTTATGCGGCACCTGCTGGAGTGCGCAGACTACGCGGTGCCCAACTACACCGAGGCCTGTCTGCTCGCCGATACGCCTATTGCAGAGCAGATCACGCCCGATGAGGCCCGCGCCCTTGTGGACGCCGTGCGCGAGCTGGGTGCCAAGTCGGTGGTCATTACGAGCGCCGTGGTAAATGGCACGAACGCGGTTATCGGTTACGACCATGTGGCGGGGGAGTACTTCACGATTCCCTTTGAGCTCATTCCGGTCTATTTCCCGGGCACGGGCGATACGTTCTCGGCGGTGCTCATGGGCCGCGTTATGGCAGGTTGGAGTCTGCAGCGCGCGACGTCCGATGCCATGCGTGTGGTGGCTGAGCTTATCGAGCGCAATGCCGACCAAGAGGACAAGTCGGCCGGCCTTCCCATCGAGGCCTGCCTGGATGTGATTGACCATGAGTAACGCTGGCGAGGGCGGCGTCAAGCCTGCGGGCGAGAACAGGCCGCTCGGCGCGCCGCGTGGCAAGCGGCCGCGTATCCGCGTGAGCTGCGTGGACCAGCTGGGGACGTGCCGCTGCCACCATGGTCACAAGCCGGGCGACGTCTTTGACTTTGACCGAGACCGCGGCAAGATGTGCGCCATGGCCTGCCATGTGGGCTTTCCCTATATCGATATCCTGCGCTATGGCGGAACCGTACCTGGCAACGAGCCTGGTACGGCAAAGTTCTGCTGCCCCGAGGTCGATACGTTAAACGTCTGGCTCGCCGAGATCGTCGACGAGTAGCCGAGCGAGGATTTTCTCCCATTGAAACATTGAGCGTGGATTTTCTCCCGTTTTGGGCGCGATTGAACGCTCAAAGTGGGAGAAAATCCACGCTCGATTTGTATATGGGAATCATGAGCTCGCTTATGCTTAGGCGCTCTCGTCTATATTCTGTATGCGAGTAAGGTCAAATTTCTGCATTTCATCCAATTTCGGTACTAAAAATTTCTGCATTTCATTGATAATAGTCGATATAAATTTCTGAATTTCATTTATCGTGGCGAAGGGAGAGCTTATGTTGCGCAGGAAAATCGCAGACGAGCTTAATCGTTGGCAGAGATTCATCGAACGAAAGGCGCTGCTCGTCACGGGTTCTCGCCAAATCGGCAAGAGCTACTCGATTCGCGAGTTCGGTAAGTCGAACTACGCAACCTACATCGAGCTCAACCTCATGGAAAATCGCCAGGCAAGGGACGCTCTCCTCGAGGCGCGAGATGCCGATGATTTCATTAGCAGGGTGACGCTTCTCTCGGGAAAGTCGATAGCGCCGGGCGAGACCCTCGTGTTTATCGACGAGGTGCAGGAGGCGCCGGACATCATGACGATGGCCAAGTTCCTTGTCGAGGACGGCCGTTGTCGCTGGGCATTCTCGGGGTCCATGCTTGGGACCCAATTCAAGGGCGTCAGGTCTTATCCCGTGGGGTACGTCCATGAGCTCAGGATGTTCCCGCTGGATTTTGAGGAGTTCAGCTGGGCAATCGGGGTGAGCGAAGAGGCGCGGCGCTCGATTTGCGATGCGTGCCGCAACGAGACGCCGGTTCCTGGTTATATTCACGACGCAATGATGGCAAACTTCAGGACCTATATCGTCGTCGGCGGTATGCCGGAGATCGTGCAGCGCTTCCTCGACACGCAGGGTGATCTGGCATCTGTCCGCCAGCTCCAGTCCGAGCTGAACGGGCAATACCGTCGGGATATCTCGAAATACGCGAACGGGCGCGCGCTCCAGGTGCAGAGTATCTTCGACCAGCTTCCTGTCATGCTGGAGGGCGAGAACAAGCGTTTCGTGCTCAACTCCATAGATCCCAAGGCGCATTACGAGAAATACCAGCGAGATTTTGTCTGGCTTGTCGATGCCGGCGTCGCTCTCAAGACCGACATCGTGACCGAGCCCAAGTCCCCACTGCTTAAGACGGCACGGGCGTCCCAGTTCAAGCTGTACCAGTCCGATATCGGGATGCTGATGGCCCGTTATCCTATCGGGGTCGCCCAGGCGGCGTACCTCGACAGCAAGGAGCCCAACCTCGGCGGCGTGTACGAAAACGTGGTGGCTCAGCAGCTGGCTGCCCAGGGAAGAGGGCTGTATTACTACCAGACCAAGAAACGGGGCGAGGTCGATTTCGTGATTGACGGCCCGGATGGGACGGCTGTGCCCATCGAGGTTAAATTGGGGACGTATTACCATGCGCACGCCGCGTTGAACCATGTGCTAGAAACGGCCGAGTATGGCGTAAAGCGCGGGATTGTTTTCTCGAGAGGCAACGTTGAGCGTGACGGGGGCGTTCTCTATCTGCCTCTGTATGCGACTTGGACCCTTCCGGATGTTTTGGGCGACTCCCGTGTCGAGGGGATAAAGCTGGAGGTCAAACCTGTCTAGGAATGTGACAAATGGACAGTCCCTTTGTCACATTGAGCTCGTCGGTGAGTATCGAGCGAGGATTATCTGCCGTCGAAATATCGAGCGTGGATTATCTCCCGTTTTTGGAGCTATTTCGCGCTCAAAGTGGGAGAAAATCCACGCTCAATTTGTATGCGGGAGATAATCCACGCTCGTTTTATGCCAATGGCGCACCTCGCGAGCTCGCTTGCCTACAGCTGCTTGAGCATAGCGATGCAACCGTCGAGCACGTCGCGGTAGGTGGCATCGAAGTTGCCGGTGTACCAGGGATCGGCCACGTCGCCGGGGCGCTCGGTCCAATCGAGCAAGCGCGTAATCTTGCCGTCGGGGTCGTCGCCAAAGATGCGACGCAGGCCACGCGCGTTCTCGGCATCCATATAGACAATGCGATCCTAGTCGCCATACTCCGCGCGACGCACCTGACGTGCGCGATGTGCGACGATGGGAATTCCGGCCTCGCGTAGCTTGGCAACGGTACCGTGGTGCGGCGGGTTGCCAATCTCCTCAGTTGAGGTCGCTGCGGAATCGATGACAAACTCCGCCTCGCGCCCAGCGCGGCGCACGAGCTCGGTAAACACCGACTCAGCCATCGTCGAGCGGCAGATGTTCCCATGACAGATAAACAGTACGCGTTGCATATGCGGTTTCCTTTCGATCGCCATCATCGAGCTCGAGTATCGCATCTGCGCTTACGCCCTCGCCCGCTTGCGCTCCCAGCGAGCCAACTTAATCGTCACCAGCGTAAGCGCCCAGGCCACAAGCGAGAACGCGGCACCAACCGCGCCAACGTAGGCAATGCCAACGCTGCTCACCACGGCGCCGCCCACTGCGGTGCCAAACGAAATGCCGACGTTAAACGCCATGGGTTCTACCGAGCTCGCGAGTACCATCGATTTGGGATGGCGGCTGCGCGCCACGTCCATAAAGTGCGTGATGCATGACACCGAGAACAGGTACATGAGCAGCGCTAGGCTAAAGACAAAGACCAGCGCGAGCGGCATGGTGTCGCCCACGGCAAACAGCCCGAGTAACGCCGCAGCTTGCAGCACAAACGTCACAAGCAGCGCCTTCATGCCAAAGCGCGCGTCGATCCATCCGCCCAAGATGTTCGAGACCAGGCAGAACACGCCGTAGGCCATAAGCGTGGTGCTTGCCTGAACAGTGCCCATGCCCAGCACCTGCTCAAGATAAGGCGTCACGTAGCCGTAGAACACATAGACCGATCCCACGCCAAACAAAAAGATGAGCATACCGGTGATGATGCTCGGTTCGCGTAGCAGACCCGCCTGCTCGCGGAAGGTAGCGGGTTCGTCGGTCTGTCCGGCGCGCGGCATAAACGCCACGAGCGCTCCGCAGATCAAAACGGCAAAGGTCAGCGTACCGTACATGGCCACGTGCCAGTCGAGCGTGTCGGCCACAAACTTGCCAATCGAGGTCACAAAGACCATCGCCACGGAAAACGCGCCGTACACGACCGAGATGGCAAGCGAAGTTTGCTGCGGGGACAGCAGCTCGGGGATGTACGTCACGCCCACGGCGAGCAGTGCGCCCGAGACGGATCCCAGGACAATGCGCGAGATAAACAGTACCTGGAAGTTGGGCGCCAACGCCATGACCAGATTGCCGAGCACAAAGATAATGCTGTAGCACACGAGCAGCTGGTAACGACGGAAGCGCCCCGTGCTGAGCGCAAGCACCGGCGTCGCGATGGCGTAGACCAGCGCGAACACGCTGATGAACTGGCCCGCAGTGGCAAGTGATACGCCGAGTTCCGTCGCCAGGTCGCTTTCGATGCCGATGACCACGAACTCGGAGCAGCCGAGCGAGAATCCCAACAGCACGAGCAGCGCCAGGCAGAGCCTGGTGCGCGCGGGGGAGAGCGCGGCGGCGGTTGACTTACTTTTAGGCGTGGTTGCGGCGGTCAAGGTTGTCACTCCAATGTCGCATGAATAAGCGGGATTCAATCCCTGCAACTCTAACAGAATGTGTCAGGTGCCTGCCTCCTTTGTCGCAGGCTGCGCTTGCCTGTATAGTCGCAATACAGGCGAAGATGGTCTCAGGTACATTGCGGGCGACAGGAGATCCCATGGGTATGCACACGACAAAGGTTGTAGTGGGCGAGGGCAAGTTTGCGCTCGAGGCCCAGTTGACGGTGACGCCGCGAGGCATGGCGGTGTACGCCTGCTCGCCGGAGTTTGCGCACCTGGGCGCCACGGCGCAGGCCATTCCTCGCCCCGAGCCCGGCCGTACGGCGACGGTGAGCATCCTGGCCGTTCCGTGCCATCGAGACGAAATTCCGGCGCACGATATTGCGGCGGCGCTGGCCACGCGCTTTGGCGTGCCGGTAGTTGCAAGCACGGGTTTTCATGTGGAGAACGCGACCGCGGACGACTTGCGGCGCATGCTCGATACCACCAAGGAACTCATCGCCGCGCTCGAGGAGGCCGCAGCCCGCATTCTGCGCGCCGGCTGGGATGAGGGCGGCGCAGGCTCCGAGGTCGTGGCGGTCGATGCCGCGACCGGCGAGGCGCTTGGCCCCGTCGACCGCATCGAGGCCCATACCGGCGAGGGAATCCTGCATCAGGCATTTCTGACGCTTCTGGTCGAGGGCCAGGGCGAAGACGCGCGCCTGCTGCTCTGTCGTCGCAGTCCGCTCAAACGCCTGTGGGGCGGGGTGCTGGCCGATGACTGTGCCGGCCATCCGCTCCCCGGGGAAGACGTCGCGGCCGCCACGGCACGTCGCATCAACGAAGAGCTTGGCATCACGCGCGAGCCCGATCAGCTCAAGCACCTCGGACACGTGGTGTACCGCGAGGACCACGGCGACGGCCGCTGCGAGTGCGAATGGTGCGAGGTCTACCTTGCCCATGTTGAGCCGGGCGAGCTGCATATCAACCAAGAGGAGATCTCGGAAGTGCGCCGCGTGGCCCCGTCCGAGCTTAAAGGCTACCTGCAGGGTCACCCCGAGCAGCTGGCCCCCTGGCTCCGCGAGGCTCTGGAGGTCCCCTCCATCCGCGCAGCCCTCGCTATGTGAAAAAAGACAGTCCCTTTGCCACATCCAAACCGTCACAACATTTGATGAAAATCTCGAAAACGAGGAAAAGCGTCGAATGTTGTGACGCTTTTTGTCCAGAGGATCGCTTCTCATCCAAAAATCCCGCTTGACTGTATTGCCACAACACAGCGCAACGTAAGGGGCGTCCGATAACGGGCGCCCCTTTTTAAGTGGCAACGTGGCCGCGAATCCGGAGCGCCCCCAACAAGAAAGGTGGGGAGATGGAAGCGGAAAAGAAGGCGTTTAAGATCACCAAGCGCGAAATTGGCTTTGTGCTGGGTATCGTTGTCTTTTTGCTGGTGAAGTTTCTTCCTTTGGCGGAGCTGAGCTCGACGGTCGAGCTTACGGTCGGCGGTCAGACCTGTCTGGCGTTGACGCTCGCCACGGTGGTGTTCTGGGCGTGTGGCGTGGCACAGCCGGGCTTTGTGGGCCTGCTCTATTGCGCGCTGCTCGTTCTGTTCAAGGTGTGCGTGGACGACACGGGTGCCGCGAGCATCTCGGCGACGGTCGCCTCCACGTTTAGCTCGTGGACCAAAGCCACCATGTGGCTCGTCATCGGCGCCTACCTCATCGCCAGCGCGGTCAAGGAGTCGGGCCTGGGCGAGCGCATCGCCTATGCGTTTATGCTCAAGTTCGTGCGCGATGCCAAGTCGCTCATCATCTCAATCTTCGCGCTCACCTTTGTGCTGTCGCTGCTGATCCCGCATCCGTTCCCCCGCGCCTTCCTCATCCTCGCCGTCGTCTCGGTTATCGCCGAGTCCGCCGGCTACGGTGACGACGACCGCGGCAAGCTCGGCTTCCTCGTGTTTGCCGCTGCCGCCCCGGGCTCCATGTTCTTCCTGACGGGCGACTCCACGCTCAACCCGCTCGTTGCGCAGTACAGCGCCGAGGCCGGCGGCATGAGCCCGTCCTTCGTCGACTGGTTCCTGTACATGAGCGTGCCCATGC
This sequence comes from Coriobacteriaceae bacterium, assembly GCA_905194545.1. Classification (GTDB taxonomy): domain Bacteria; phylum Actinomycetota; class Coriobacteriia; order Coriobacteriales; family Coriobacteriaceae; genus Collinsella. The sequence goes on from CAJJSS010000021.1 coordinate 17,509, forward strand.
TGGTCGCGCTGCTGTGCACCCTGTTCCTGGGCCTCTTCCTCTTTAAGCCCAGCAAGGAGCTCGTCTACGATCGCGAGCAGATCGTGGCCAAGCAGGCCGCGCTCGGCAAGCTCTCCGTCAAGGAGATCCGCACCATCGTGTGGCTTGTCATCGCCATTGCGCTGTGGCTCACCGTCTCGGGCGACTACATCGGCTGGGTCACCCTGGCCATCGGCGTCTGCCTCGCCATGCCCGTCATCGGCGAGGTCCTCACCCCCGCCAGCTGGAATGCTGTCGACATCAAGTCCCTCATGTTCCTGACGGCCGCCATGGCCGTAGGCTCTGTGGGCGGTGCCACCGGCATGAACGCCTGGATCGCCGACGTCGTGCTTCCCAGCTCCGTGCCCGAGAACATCTTCCTGTTCGCCCTGCTTGTCGCCGCGCTCTCCATGATCATCCACATGTTCATGGGCTCGGTCATGGCCGTACTCGGCGTGTGCGTGCCGGCGTTCATCAGCTTCGCGGCCGGCTCCAGCGTGAGCCCGCTCGCCGTGGCACTCATCGTCTTCACGTCCATCAACATCCACTACATCCTGCCGTTCCATAACCTGCCGATCCTTATCGGCGAGGGCAAGGACGCCGGCGGCTACACCTCCAAAGAAGCCATGCGCATGGGCATTCCCCTCACCGCGGTCGTCTTTATCGTCGTGCTGGTCGAGGCCGCCTGGTTCCATCTCTTTGGCCTGATGTAAGCGGCCGAGCGCTTGGGCTGTAAACAGCCGAGTGCTTGAACCGCGAGTTGCCAAGCGCTCCATCTATAAGCGCTGCGGCCCCACTACGTTACCCAGCCCGGCGGCACTCCCGTCGCCGGGCACTCTCCCGAAAGGAGCACGCTATGTCCACTACCGATGCTTCCCAGATCCACGACCTGCGCTCCGCGCTCGACTTTTTGCGTGAGATGCCGGGCCAGCTGCTCGAGACCGACACCCAGGTCGACCCGGACGCCGAGGTCTCGGGCGTCTATCGCCACGTCGGTGCCGGCGGTACCGTTATGCGTCCGACCAAAGAGGGTCCGGCGATGGTCTTCAACAACGTCAAGGGCTTTGACGATGCCAAGGTCTGCATCGGCATGCTTGCCAGCCGCAAGCGCGTTGCCGCCCTGCTCGACCTTGACGAGGAGCACCTGGGCCTCGAGATCGGCAAGCGCTTCGAGAGCTTGATTGCGCCTAAGCAGATCGCCGAGGGCGCGCACGTCGACTGCCAGGAGGTCGTGTACAAGGCGACCGACGAGGGCTTTGACCTGCGCAAGATCGTTCCCGCTCCCACCAACACACCCGTCGACGGCGGCCCCTACATCACCATGGGCCTCGCCTACGGCACGAGCCCCGACGGCTCCCAGTCCGACGTGACCATCCACCGCTTCTCCTGTGTCGACAAGGACAAGCTCGCCATGTGGATCACCCCGGGCAGCCGTCACCTTGGCGCCTTTTTTGACGAGTACTGCCAGCGCGGCGAGGACATGCCCATCTCCATCTCCATCGGCTTGGACCCCGCCGTGTACATGTGCTGCGGCTTCGAGGCTCCCACCACGCCGCTCGGCTTTAACGAGCTGCAGATCGCCGGCGCCCTGCGCGGCCACGCCGTCGAGCTTGCCGACTGCGTCACCGTTCCGCAGAAGTGCATCGCCAATGCCGAGTATGTGCTCGAGGGCTACCTCATGCACGACGAGACCATCAACGAGGACGTCAACGGCCACGGCTACGCCATGCCCGAGTTCCCCGGCTACACCGGTGGCGCCAAGGTCTGCCCGGTGATCAAGATCACCGCCGTCACCACGCGCGTCAATCCCATCATGGAGAGCTGCATCGGTCCCTCGCACGAGCACGTGTCCATGGCCGGCATCCCCACCGAGGCATCCATCTACAAGATGGTCGAGACCGCCATCCCGGGCCGCCTGCTCAACGTCCACGCTGCCCCCTGCGGCGGCGGCAAGTTCGTTGCCATCATGCAGTTTAAGAAGTCGAGCAAAAATGACGAGGGCCGTCAGCGCAACGCCGCCATGCTCGCCTTCTCGGCATTCTCCGAGCTCAAGCACGTCATCCTTGTTGACGAGGATGTCGATATCTTCGATATGAGCGACGTGATGTGGGCCATGACCACGCGCTTCCAGGCCGACGTGGACCTCATCACCATCCCCGGTTGCCACTGCCACGTGCTCGATCCGTCCAACGACCCCGCGTTCGACCCCACGATCCGCGAGCACGGCATCGCCTGCAAGGCCATCTTCGACTGCACGGTCCCGTTCGACCTCAAGAAGAACTTCATTCGCTCGCAGTTCATGGAGATCGACACAGACAAGTGGGCCAAGGAGATTGCTTTCTAGTAAGTAGCCCTACCAAGTAGTTAAGGAGCCGTCATGCCTGAGTCTTCTGTCCGTCCCCGTCGCATTGTCGTTGGCGTGTCTGGCGCCAGCGGTGCCGCGCTGGGTCTTGAGTGCCTCAAATGCCTGCGCCAGGCAGGTGCCGAGTCGGCGCTTGTCGTCACGCGCGGGGGAGAGATCACCATCGAGCAGGAGCTCGGCATGACGCTCGACGAGTTTGCCACGCATGCCGATGTGGTCTACGACAACAAGAACATCGGCGCCGCCATCGCAAGCGGCACCTATCCGGTCGACGGCATGATCGTGGCCCCGTGCTCCATGAAGACGCTCGCCGGCATCGCGAGCGGCTACAGCGACAATCTGTTGCTGCGTGCGGCCGACGTGCAGATGAAAGAGCAGCGCCGCCTGGTGCTCATGGTGCGCGAGACGCCCTTCAGCGCCATTCATGTCGACAACATGGCGCGCCTTGCGCGCGTACCGGGCGTCATGCTCATGCCGCCCATGCTCACGTTTTACAACGGCCCCGCCACGCTCGATGACGCGGTGCACCACATCGCCGCCAAGGCGCTCGAGGCCGTCGGCGTGTCATGCGCAAACTATAAGCGCTGGTCATAGGCGTCTTTAGGGTAGGATACGAGTAGTGTTTGAGCCCGCTGCCCCTGTGGGCGGCGGGCTTTGTGCGCAAAAAGGATGTGTCGGGAGGACCTATGCAGACGGGCATGTATGCGATTAGCGAGATGGCGAGTTTGTTTAACGTTTCGCGCCAAACGCTCATCTACTACGACAAGATCGGCCTGTTTAAGCCCGCCGTGGTTAACGAAAAAGGCTACCGTTTCTATTCGCCCACGCAGATCCCGCTCATGCGTCTGATCTGCATGCTGCGCGACCTAGGGCTCGAACTCGATGAGATCGACCGCCTAGCCTCGACGTTCGACATTAGCGAGATGACCGACCACCTGCGCTCGCGGGTGCAGGCGCTCGACGAGCAGATTGCCGGGCTCAAAGCCGAGCGTGCGAGCGTGCAGGAGCGTCTGAGCTTTTACGACGAGGCAGTTTACTGGCGCGAGCGCGAGGGCAAGCCGGAGCTCAAGCAGTTCGAGCGCCGCTTCGTGGTCTTTGAGGAGTTTCCAGGCGATATCGAGCGCGGCCGCTCGATGCTTCACCCCACGCTCATGCGGGCCATCCTGCGCATGCGTGCGCTCACGGGCACGCGCCCTATGCGCGGCTGGGGTGCCATGCTGCGTCGTGAGGCGCTGCATTCCGACGACCCTATCGCCGGCGCGGGCTCCTTTGCCGTGCTGCCGCGCGGTGTCGAGGAACTGCTGCCGAGCGATCCCGCCGAGCTGGCAGAGATCGGCATCGAAGTGCTGCCCGAGGGCACATACCTGTGCATGAGCCGCTGGGGTATGCCGTACGAGCCCGAGGGCATCCGCGCCATCGTTGCCTGCATGGACGAGCACGCGCTCCAGCCCGTTGGCAACGCTTTCGACTTTTGCTACCTCGATACCACGAGCTACGACGAGTCCCACCAAGAGGACTTTTGCTGCATCCAAATCCCCGTCGCCCTCCAGATGTGACAACGGGACAGTCCCTTTGCCACATCCATTTCTTAGAAACTTGCAAAATCTGCAAGTTTCTAAGGCGTCATCTTATAAACTTGCAAAATTTGCAAGTTTCTATGTTTTCACGTCTGGTCGTGTGACAAAGGGACAGTCCCTTTGTCACATTCCGTGCGAGCTCCTGTGCCATCTGGGGGTATAAGGCTAGCAAGTGTTTATTTGCGAGGCCAAGGGGGCGCCCCGTATGGATATCGATAACTTTGAATGGTGGTATAGCGAGGGCGAGGCTCCGGACGAGGAGTGGGACGAGCCCGCGCCGCGTGGCGTGTCGAGCGACGAGGACGAGAGCGGCAACGATGTCGTCGAGACGGACGCCGCCTCCGATGCCGCCGAACCCCTAACCTTTGAACAGGCTTGGGCCCAGGCCGAGGCCGACGAGGCGAAGGCCGATGCCACGGCCACGCTCGGCGAGCCGGCTGATATGTCGATCTCGCCGGCCAAGACCCCACAGCCGCGCCATACCATCGACCCCGGCAGCACGGCATCCTTCAGCATACTCGACGTGCCCGCGCAGGGTGCCCAGGCGCCCGCCCCCACCCATCGCCCCAACCTGGCTCGCGAGGAAGACGCGGGCCGTCGCTCTCCGCTCGGCCCCATTCTCATCGCCTTTATGGCCGGCGTTATCGCTTGCTCGGCGATCGGCAGCATCTGGGGTCATGTCGAGCAGCAGCGCCAAGACGCCGCCAAGGTCGAGATGTCTGTCGAGCAATCGCTCAGCCGCACGCGCTCGGTGCATGTGTCGGTCGAGGTTAAGGACGGTGCGACATGGGACACCGCCCGCGGCGACAGCCAGATGCTCGTCCATATCGTGGGTCGCACGCTCAAGGGACAAGCAATCGACGAGTATCAATACGTCAATTCCGAAGGTGACGGTATCGAGCTCAAGCCCGGCGACTACGAGCTCACGGTCGATGAGCCGCCCGTCGCCACCGACGGCACGCGTTACCGCGCCTCAAAGCGCATGGTTCCGGTGAGCTTTAATTCGCAGGCGCCCGATACGGTCGATAGCACGCCACAGGGCGGGTTTGACCTTTACGCTATTGCTCAATAACTGCGCCTGACGCTCAACCCCGCCGCCAAGAGTGGGACAATAGCCCTCGACACTGTTGTTTACTTTTGGAGGAAGTAGCATGTCTACCGTCACCACCATCAAGCGCGGCGGCCTTACCGCGGCCATCGATTCCATGGGCGCCCAGCTCACGAGCCTTGCCCTCAACGGCAACGAGTATCTGTGGCAGGGCGACCCGGCCTTTTGGGGCAAGCACGCGCCCATTCTGTTCCCCATTGTGGGCTCGCTGCGCAACAACACGGCGACGTCTGCGGCCGGCACCTGCGAGATGCCGCGCCACGGACTCGCGCGCATCGTCGAGCACAAGCTGGTCGAGGTCTCCGAGGACGGCTCGTCCGTCACCTACGAGATCACCGATACGCCCGAGTCGCTCAAGGCTTTCCCCTTCCACTTTAAGCTCAACATGACCTATGCCCTAACCGGCGACGCCACGCTTACCCAGACTTTTGCCGTCACCAACACCGGCGACGTGGACCTGCCGTTCTCGGTGGGCGGCCACCCCGCATTTAACGTGCCTGCCCCCGGTGCCGAGGACGAGGCATTCGAGGATTACGAGCTGGCGTTTACCGAGGCTTGGACTAACGAGGCCCCCATCATCACGCCCGACGGTCTTATGACGTTCGAGGGTAGCTACAAGGCTCCCGATAACTCGGACGTGCTGCCCATTACGCACCGCAGCTTCGATAACGATGCCATCATGTTCACCGATGCCCCGGGCTCCACGCTCACGCTGCGCGGTCGCAAGTCGGGCCACGGCGTCAAGATCGACTTTGAGGGCTTTAAGTACATCGGCGTGTGGTCTGCCGCCAACGACGCTCCGTTTGTGGCGCTCGAGCCCTGGACCGGTCATACCACCATGGACACCGAGGACGACGTCTTTGAGCACAAGGTCAACACCATCACCTTGGCTCCCGGCGCTACCGATAAACGTAGCTTTAGCGTCACCTTGCTCTAGATGTGACAAAGGGACAGTCCCTTTGTCCCTTCCCGCCCGCTAAGCCTCCCTGCCACATCCGGCAGGGAGGCTTTTTGGTAGGTAGCCATTGGGGATGTTCTTAAACGACTACTGTGTGTCTATTAATTTTTCGCGCACATGCCGCGTTGCTGGTTGCGGGCGTATATCCTGTCTTATTGTCAGCAAAGCAAAACAGGAAGGCATCAGATGCAACCTCGACTACAGCGCGACGCGCAGGCCCAGCCGGTGTGCAGTCGTCGCATCTTCTTGGGTAGCGCCCTCGCTGCGAGCGCAACCGTTGTCGCCGGCGCGCTTGCCGGCTGCCAGCGTCCGTCCACACTCAAGGTGGTCCAGCCCACGACGGGCGGCGGTCGCGATGACCTGTCCGATTCCGTTATCGGCAAGGATAAGATCCGCATTGGCATGGAGGCGGCCTACGCCCCGTACAACTGGCAGGTTTCCGAGGCCAGCGAGTTCACCATTCCCATCGACAACGTGCAGGGCGCCTATGCCGATGGCTACGACGTGCAGATCGCCAAGATCGTCTGCAAGGCCCTCGGTGGCGAGCCCGTTGCCGTCAAGCAGAGCTTCTCGGGCCTTATCGATTCGCTCAACAACGGCCAGATCGACCTCATCATCGCCGGCATGAGCGCTACGCCCGAGCGTGAGGAGTCGGTCGGCTTCTCCGACCCGTACTTCATTGGCTACTTTGGCCTGTTCGTAAAAGAGGGCTCGCCCTACCAGAACGCCACCAAGCTCAGCGACTTCAGTGGCGCCACGGTGCTCGGCCAAAAGGACACGATGCTCGATACCGTCATCGACGAGATTCCGGGCGTTGTGCACAAAAACCCGGTCGATTCGGTCCCCACGGTGTTCTCGAATCTGCTGCAGGGCACGTGCGACGCCGTGACCTACAACACCGAGAACGAGAAGGGCTATATGGCCCAAAACCCGGGCATTGTCCCCATTCATTTTGCCGAGGGCGAGGGCTTTAAGCAGGAGGTCGCGGCAAACGTCGGCTGCCGCAAGGGATCGGACAAACTGCTCAAACTTATCGATAAGACGCTCAAGGGCATCAGCCAGGAGGAGCGCGACCAAATGTGGGACGCGTGCCTCGACCGTCAGCCGGCATAGGGAGGCAGCATGAAAACCATCAATCGTCTGGCCTCCTTTATCAAGGCCGACCACCGTTATGTGTATCTGGGCACGAGCGCTATCGCGGCGCTCGGTCTGGCGTTTAGTCAGCGCAACCCCACGCCGCTGAGCTTCTTGGCGCCCACGGGTGTTTTCCAGGACTGCCTCTGGGCGATTCTGTGGGCTTGGATTGTCGTATCGGCGGCAGCGCTCGTCACCAAGCTCATGCATTGGAATGACTATCGCCAAAAGTCGCCGTTTGCATCCGAGCGTTGCCGTCGCGGCGCGCGCCTGGGCAGCTATGTCGTGGTTGCCATCGCGGCGATCTTCTTCATCGACCGCTGCGTCATGTCGTTTATCGACCTGGTACAGGTGAGCATTGTCTCGGACTCCAACCCCAGCGACTTTTTGTCGAGCCTGGTCTACATGACCTACAAGAGCGGCGACTTCTTCATTCGCGGTATCGAGATCACCATCGCGCTTGCCACCTTCGGCACGGTCATCGCCTTCTTCTTGGCGCTGCTCTTTGTGTTCCTGCGCATTCAGACGTTTGACCGCGTGGATAACGATCTGGTGCGCTTCTTTAAGAGCATCGGCCGCGGCTTTGCGACCGTTTACTCCACCATCGTGCGCGGAACGCCCATGATGGTCCAGGGCCTGCTCATCTATTACGCGGGCTTCACCGTTTTGCGCGGCATGGGCTTCGAGACCGCCCAGGCCAACCAGATTTGGAGTACCTTCACTGCCGGCCTCGTCACCATCTCGCTCAACTCCACCGCCTATATGATGGAGGTCCTGCGTGGCGGCATCGAGTCCATCGATCCCGGCCAGGCCGAGGCGGCGCGCTCGCTGGGTCTGTCGCAGTGGCAGGCCATGCGCAAGGTCGTGTTCCCCCAGGGCATTAAAAACGCGATTCCGGTGCTCACCAACGAGCTCATCATTAACATCAAGGATTCGTCGGTGCTCTCGGTCATCGGCGTGTTCGACCTCATGTATGCCACCACCACCGTCGCCGGCGTGTACTACCGCCAGATGGAGGTCTACTGCGTGGCTCTCGTGGTCTACCTGATCCTGACGCTCGTGGCGAGTCGCCTGCTCGAGGCCTTTGGCAAAAAGCTCGGCGCCGAGGCCCCGGCAACGCTGCCCAGCTCCAACTAGGCTCAAGACGAGGAGAATCATCATGGCAGATACCGCCACTACCGGCGTTGCGGCCGCCGCACAGACAAATGAGCCGCTTATCCGCGTCGAGGGCCTGCGCAAGAGCTTCGGCTCGCTCGAGGTGCTCAAGGGCATCGACCTGTCCGTTAACCCCGGCGAGGTCGTCACCATCATCGGCGCCTCGGGCTCGGGCAAGTCGACCTTCCTGCGCTGCCTCAACCTGCTCGAGACCCCGGACGCGGGCCACATCTGGTTCCACGGCCAGGACCTCACGGCCGAGCGCTGCAATATCAATAAGCTGCGCGAGGACATCGGCATGGTGTTTCAGGGCTTTAACCTGTTCAACAACATGGATGTGCTCGACAACTGCACGCTCGCGCCCGTCACGCTCAAAAAGATGAGCAAGGCCGAGGCCGAGAAAGTCGCGATGGAGCATCTGACGAGCGTGGGGCTCGAGAAGTTCGCGCACGCCGCCGTGGGTCGCCTGTCCGGCGGCCAAAAGCAGCGCGTGGCCATCGCCCGTGCCCTGTGCATGAATCCGCAGATCATGCTGTTTGACGAGCCGACCTCCGCACTCGACCCCGAGATCGTGGGAGAGGTGCTCGAGGTCATGCGTAAGCTCGCTGCCGACGGCATGACCATGGTGGTCGTCACGCATGAGATGGCCTTTGCCCGCACGGTGTCCGACCGCGTGGTCTTTATGGACAAGGGCGTGGTGCTCGAGGATGCGGCACCGGCCGAGCTCTTCGGCAATCCCAAACACCAGCGCACCCGCGAGTTCCTCTCTCGCTATCTCGAGGACAAATAACCGACCGCAAACGCTTACGTTGCAGGGCCGCTCCCGTGGGGCGGCCCTCGTCATCACAATCGAAAGGATGTCATGGCCGAGGTTTGGCGCTTCTTTGCGCATGAGGACGATTTTGCCGATATAGACGAGGCCGGCGCGTGCGAGCGCCTGGGCCGCGTGCTGTCGTTTCCGACCATTTCGAGTATGGATGCCGAGGCGGTGGACCGGGAGCCGTTCGACGATCTGCGCGCGTATATGCAGCAGGCCTGGCCGCACGTATTTGCGGCGGGCGAGGTCGAGCTTGTCGGCCATTCGCTGTTGGTGACGCTTGGCGGTTCCGACTCCGCCCTCAAACCCGTCATGCTCATGGGTCACATGGACGTGGTCCCCGTGGTGCCGGGTACCGAGGCCGACTGGACGCACGCCCCCTTTAGCGGACAGGTGGACGACACCTACATTTGGGGTCGCGGCGCTATCGACATGAAGGATCAGGTCGCAGGCATTCTCGAGGCGGTTGAGTATGCGCTGGCGCACGGTTGGGAGCACAAGCGTTCGCTGTTGCTCGCCTTTGGTCAGGACGAGGAGACGACGCAGTACGGCGCAGGCGCCATCGGCCGCGTGCTCGAGGAGCGCGGTGTTGAGCTCGAGTTCCTGATCGACGAGGGTGACTACCGTATCGTTTCGGCTGCCGAGTACGGCGCGGGCGAGGGCTGGCTTATGCATGCCGACCTGGCCGAAAAGGGCTATGCCGATATCGTGCTCAAGACGAAGAGCGCGGGCGGGCATTCGTCTAACCCCTACGGCGGCACGTCGCTCGAGGTGCTCAGCCGTGCCATCGCCGCAATCTGCGATATCGAGTGGCCGACGCGCGTGACCGATCTGCTTGCCGCGCAGCTTGTCGAGCTGGGGCTCTACACGGCGGATGAGATTGCCGCCAACGGGGATGCCATCGTGCGCGAGTGCCTCGCCAGCAAAAAGCTCTATCCGCTGGTGACGACCACCTGCGCGCCCACGCAGATCGAGGGAGGCAGCGCCGGCGCCAACGTAATGCCGCAGGATATGTGGGCCAACATTAACTTCCGCATGCTCGAGGGCACGAGCGTGGCCGACGTTGTGGCGCGCTGCCGTGAGGCGGTTGCCGGGGCGGACCTTGCCGGTCGTGTCGAAGTGGAGCTGGGCCCCGGCAGCTCCGAACCCTCGCCGTCCCCGCGCATCGGTGGTCCCGGCCTCGAGGCGGTTCGCTCCATCGCCGCCCGCTATTTCCGTGATCCAAAGGGGACGGAGGAAAACGGATCATTCGAGCCAGTGGCAATTGTGCCCTCGACTGTGATTGGCGCGACCGACGCTGCCAACTACCAGAGCATTTGCCCTGAGTGCATTCGCTTCTCGGCCTTTGTGGTCGACGATGACGAGTGCGACCGCGGCGTCCACGGCACCAACGAGCGCATCACCCGCCGAGCCTACCTCCAGGGCATCCGTTTTCTCATCTCCCTGCTCCAAACGCTCTAGAATTCGACAAAGCGACAGTCCCTTTGTTAGCCGTTGGGGACGTTCTTAAACGACTAGTCGTAAAGGAACGTCCCTAACGGCTACGTCCGCTCATTCCGTGCGGGTTATATGCAGGTTTGCCTGCGCACGCTATCATGTATGGGTTAGACCGCAACTATGTACCCCATACGCGAAGGGATGCGCATGTATCTGAAGATCGACATGTTCTAGCCGGGCTTACCCCCGCATCGGCGCCCCGCGCCCCATCAATTCTGCCGATTTTCACCTTCACGCATATAAAGGAGTCCCGCCATGCGCGACAAGCTCGAAAAGATTATCAAGGCCTACGAGGAGCTCGAGAAGAAGCTCTCCGACCCGGCCGTCGCCTCCGATATTAAGGAGTTCACGCGTCTCAACAAGGAGTACGCGCACCAGTCCGACCTCATCGCCGCCTCGCGCGAGTACATCGGCGCGCTCGATGACATCGAGGCTGCCAAGGAAATGCTCCACGATACCACCGATGCCGATGAGAAGGAGATGCTCCAGATGGACATCTCCGAAAACGAGGCCAAGCTTCCCCAGCTCGAGGAAGACATTAAGTACATGCTCATCCCGAGCGACCCCAACGACGACAAGAACACCATCGTCGAGATTCGCTCCGCCGCCGGTGGCGATGAGGCAGCCATCTTTGCCGGCGACCTGTACAAGATGTATCAGCGTTTCTGCGAATCGCGCGGCTGGAAGACCACTGTGCTCGATTCCAGCCCCAGCGAGGCCGGCGGCTTTAAGTCCATCGAGTTCAAGGTCGAGGGCGACCGCGTCTACTCCGTCATGAAGTTCGAGTCCGGCGTGCACCGCGTCCAGCGCGTCCCCAAGACCGAGTCCCAGGGCCGCATTCAGACCTCCACGGCTACCGTCGCCGTACTTCCCGAGGCCGAGGAAATCGACGTTCAGATCAACCAGTCCGACTTGCGCATCGATACCTACTGCGCCTCCGGCCCTGGTGGTCAGTGCGTTAACACCACGTATTCCGCCGTGCGCATTACCCACCTGCCCACCAACACCGTGGTGCAGTCGCAGGAACAGCGCTCCCAGATCCAGAACCGCGAAGTCTGCATGCAGATGCTGCGCGCCCGTCTGTACGAGATGGAGCTCGAGAAGCAGCAGGCGGAGCTCGGTGCCGAGCGCCAGAGCCAGATCGGCCACGGCAACCGTTCCGAGAAGATCCGTACCTACAACCAGCCCCAGGACCGCGTGACCGATCACCGCATCGGCTTCAACTCCACCTACAACGGCGTCCTCCTGGGCGACCAGCTCGGCACCGTCATCGAGGCGCTCGCCGCCGCCGAGCGTGCCGAGAAGCTGGCACAGGCCGTGTAGGTTACGCGGTTTTACAAACCGCGTAACGACTCGACGCTGCGCGCCGCCCAGAGCGACAATTTGTCATTCAAAAGGCAAGGCATGACCAGAAGGTCTATGCCTTGCCTTTTTCATGCCAACTTGTTCGCTCTGGGCGGCGCTCGCTGACATTGCCAAAACATCGGCGTTTCCTTGGTTGTCAAATGATCCGTAGGGAGTCATTGGTGACATTGCCTTGATATTTTATTCAGTCGGCTGTGATGTCATTTGAGCTGCTTACCTGCTTAAGGTAATTGACGGCATAAGTCCGCTATCGAAAATATTGCTCAAAATATCGTTCAAGAAGTCGCGGAGCGATTTTTGATGGGTCGTGCGTCAAGCGATGTGGCAAGTTCTTGGTTAGATATTGGTCAGTTTTGGGGCAACCTTGCCAAAAGCTTGACGAATGCAAATCTAGACGTCGACGAACGAACACTTTGAGCGAGCTCGGTACAAAATTCTGGGCTGATTCTCGATAATCGCCTTCAATCGTCCCTTGCCAAGCGCTGGCCTCGCTTACAATCTGCTCCGACATTCGCGCGCCGCCCGGCGCTTAAGAGGGGAGGACCCCATGGCAAACGAGATCTGGACCATCAAGCGTTGTCTCGAGTGGACCAAGGAGTACCTGGCCGAGCGCGGCGAGGAGCACCCCCGTCTTTCTGCCGAGTGGCTGCTGTGCGCCGCCACGGGCCTGGCGCGCATTGACCTATATATGCGTATGGACGAGACGCTTAACGCGGCCCAGCTCGAGACCATGCATGCGGCCGTCGTTCGTCGCGCCAAAGGCGAGCCGCTACAGTACATTACCGGCAGCACGCAGTTTCGCATGATTGACGTCGCGTGCGCTCCCGGTGTGCTCATTCCGCGCCCCGAAACCGAGATGCTCGTCGAGGAAGTCCTCAATTATCTGGATGCCGAGGTGCTGAGCCCCGAGGCTGCTGCCCGTCAGCGTGTTGAGCTGCCTTGGAACGATGAGGTCGAGGAGGCACGCAAGGCCGAGGCCGCGCTGGCAGACGAACGGGCGACTGCCGAGCGCCGTGCCGCTAACCTGACGGCTGCCGATGAGGCGGCGCTAGGCGGCGACGTACTGGGCAGCCGTGCCTATGCCGAGGAACTGGCCGATCGCGAGGCCGAGGAAGCCGCCGCGCAAGCAGCAGAAGCCGAAGCCGCGGAAGCCGCCGAGCCCGAGCTCGACGAATGCGGCATCGCCATCGAGGGTGCCGACCAGGAGACGGTTTCAGCTCAGGATGCCGCTGCGCCTGCCCCAGCCGAGCCCCGCACTGCCCGCGTTCTCGAGGTCGGCTGCGGCACGGGCTGTATCTCGCTCTCGATCGCCTGGGAGCGTCGCGGCCACGTCACCTGCACTGCTACCGATATCGAGCCGCGCGCCATCGACCTTGCTACCAAAAACCGCGATGCGCTTGGCCTCACGTCCGATGAGGTCGCCTTCAGCCTCACGAACCTGGTGAGCTCCATTCCCCGTGAAGAGTGGGGCACCTTTGACGTACTCGTCTCCAACCCGCCCTACATCCCCACCGATGTCATGCGCTCGCTGCCGCACGAGGTCAAGGACTTTGAGCCCGATCTGGCGCTCGAGGGTGGCGCCGACGGCCTCGATATCTTCCGTCGCCTGCTCAACGCGGCGCCCTACATGTTGCGCGCCGGCGGCCTCTTTGCCTGCGAGCTCTACGAGGGCGCGCTCGACGCTGCGGCCGAGCTCTGCCGCCAAGCGGGTCTGTCGGACGTGCGCATCGTCCACGACCTCACCGATCGCCCCCGCATCGTCCGAGCCATCGTCACCGAGCCCAAACAGCGCCAGTAATATTTATTAACTGGTTAGCAAAAATTATAAATTAGTTTATAATTAGGACGGCTGAAAGAGGTCGGCCCATGCAACCTCCTACCTTTCGGGAAATCATTGCCCTACTCAAGCACGATGGATTCGTGAAGGTCGCGCAAGTCGGTAGTCATGCTAAGTATGTTTCTGGTGACCGTGTTGTCACCGTGAACGGCTCTGGTGGTGATCGACCAAAGAAGGGCACGTGGGCAAGTATTCGTCGCCAAGCTGGATGGTAGTTGGAGGCAAAATGAGGCAGCGATTTACCTATGACTGCGTTCTCATAAAAGAAGACGACGGTTACTGCGCTAGCTTCCCGCAGATTCCCGGCGCCTTTGCCGATGGCGATACGCGCGAAGAAGCGATTGCCCATGCTACCGAGGCACTGATGGCGTTTTTGGCCGACGACCTCAACAACGGTTTGACTCCGGCAGGGTACGAACGCTCGGCCGAGGTCGTGGCCCTTTCAGTCGAAATCGACCACGAGGACGCTCGGGAAGCGGCGTGCCGAACATTTAAAGACGCAGCGCTGGACCTCAAAGTCTCCGCTCCGCGGATTACCGCGCTGGTCAAAGCCGGCAAACTCGATGTTGAACTCGTCGACGGCCGTCGGATGATAACGATAGACAGTATCGAGCGTTACGCCGCCCAAGAACGTCACGCCGGAAGACCAAAGAAGTTCGTAGCCGTCCAATAACCCCCTTACTTTCACCGACTACTAGAGCCGCTCACCAAACCAACATGCGCTCTGGGCAAATAGATTGAACGTTTCGTGCGAGAATGCCCCACAGTAAACAAACTTGCACCAGAGCGTAAGGGGCTGGCATACACATGCAGACGGTCTATCGGGTATACGAGGGAGCGCGCGAGCCGCATCGGCTTGCCGTCGAGCACACGGCCGAGGTGCTCGGCTGTGGCGGTCTGGCCCTGATCCCGACCGAGACCGTCTATGGTGTCGCTGTGGCAGTTAACGCCTTTTCGGACGCCGCACCCCAAGACACAAGCGAATCCCCCTCGTGGCCGCGCGACCCGCAAGCCACCGTCAATGGCGCCGCGGTCCCTGCGCTCGGTACCGGCTACCGCCGCATCTTCACTCTCAAGCAACGTGAACTCACGCAAACCGTCGCTTGGCTGGTCGATGGCGTCGAAGCGCTCGACCGCTATGGCGTGGATATCCCTAACGAGGCCCGCGTGCTCGCCCGACGATGCTGGCCGGGCGCCCTGACTATCGTGGTCAAGGCGGCCCCCTGCGTGCCGACCTTTATGCGCGCCGCCGACGACACGGTGGCACTTCGCGCTTCGGCCTCGCCCGTGGTGCAGGCGCTCATTCGCGCCTGTGGCAGCCCCCTTGCCTGCACCAGCGCCAACACGCACGGTGCGCCCTCGCCGGCAAGCTTTGCCGCCGTCGAGGGTCGCATCCTGGAGGGGGTCGATGTTGCCGTCGACGCCGGTGAGACCCCGTGTCGCGACGCCTCGACCATCGTGTCGTTCCAGCACGGCGGGCTCCAGATCCTGCGCCAAGGCGCACTTCCCGCATCAGAGATCGAACGGGTCCTGTCCGACCCGATGCAATAGAAAGGTGTAAGCGATGTCGTTGAATCTGGGCAGCCTGGGCATGGAAGATGCCTCGTTTAACTTTGGCGGTTCCTACATCATGGCGCTCGACTGCGGCACCACCTCGGTACTTGCGACCATCGTCGACGAGTACGGATGCATCGTCGCGCAGGCACGTCGCAGCGTCAAAACCAGCTTCCCACGTCCCGGTTGGGTAGAGCAAGACCCCATGGCGGTCCTTGCCAGCCAGATCGCCGTCATGATGGAAGTCCAGTTTAAGAGCGGTATCCACTCCGACCGCATTGCCGCCATCGGCATCTCCAACCAGCGCGAGACCACGGTGGTCTGGGACCGCGTGAGCGGTCAGCCGATCTATAACGCCATCGTATGGCAGTGCCGCCGTACCGCGCCGGCAATCGACGCGTTGGTTGAACAGGGTTGCGAGGAGCTGGTGCGCTCCCGCACGGGACTCACGCTCGACCCGTATTTCTCGGCCTCCAAGGTGCAGTGGATTCTCGACAACGTCGACGGCGCACGCGAAAGCGCGGCGGCGGGCGACCTCATGTTTGGCACCATCGACACCTGGCTCATCTACAACCTCACCGGCGGCCAGGTCTTTGCCACCGACTACACCAATGCCAGCCGCACGGCACTCTTTAATATCTATACGCTCGATTGGGACGACGACCTGCTGGCGCTCTTTGACGTTCCACGTTCCATGATGCCCGAGGTTCGCTGGAGTTCGGGCGACTACGGTCGCGTCGCGAGCGACATCATGACCAACATGCCACCCATCATGGGCGTGGTGGGCGATCAGCAGGCGTCGCTGTTCGGCCACTGCTGCTTCCGTCCCGGCCAGACCAAAAACACCTATGGCACGGGTTGCTTTATGCTCATGAACACCGGCGACGAGATCGTCGAATCCAAGAACGGTCTGGTCTCCACGATCGGTATCGCCGCGGACGGCAAAATCAGCTATGCGCTCGAGGGTTCTATCTTTGCCGCCGGCTCCACCATGAACTGGCTTCGCAACAACATGGGCATCATCTCGAGCGTGAGCGAGTCGGCACAACTTGCCGCTTCGATTAACGACAACGAGGGCTGCTACTTCGTTCCCGCCTTTGCGGGTTTGGGCGCTCCCTGGTGGGACCCGCATGCCCGCGGTATCGTGTGCGGTCTGACCGGCGCCTCGAGCCGTGCGACCATCGTACGTGCCGCCTGCGAATCCATGGCATATCAGAGCTACGACGTGCTGCGCGCCATGGAGCAGGACGTGGGGCTTTCGATCGAGCGCCTGTCTGTCGATGGCGGTGCCTCGCGCAACGAGTTCATCATGCAATTCCAGGCCGACCTGCTGGATATCCCCGTGCTGCAATGCGAGACGGTGGAGACCACGGCAATCGGTGCCGCGTACTTGGCGGGTCTTGCCGTCGGCTATTGGGAAGACCTAGAAGAGCTGGAGCAAAATGCCCAGATCGTTAGGACCTTCCTTCCCCACATGTCTGCCGAGCGTCGCGAGCAAAACCTTGCGGGCTGGTGTGACGCAGTCAGGCGCTCGCTCAGTACCGCACAGTAGGGCTGCGATGGGCCGCTCGATACAACAAACCGCTAAACTTATGCATGGCGTGCGGCGGCAACATTGCTGCGCGCCTTGTCAGCTAGGCCGTTTTGCGGCCGCAACGAAAGGGGCAATCAACCCATGACCGTCACCTACGACGCGTCCCGTGTGACGCTTGTCGATCACCCGCTCGTCCAGCACAAGCTGTCGATCCTGCGCGACAAAAACACCGGCACCAACCAGTTCCGCCAGCTCGTGCGCGAACTCGCGCTTTTTGACGGCTACGAGGCCATGCGCGACCTGCCTATGGAAGATGTCGAGGTCGAGACCCCCATCACTACCGCCACGTTCAAACAGCTCGCCGGCAAGAAACTCGCCATCGTGCCCATCCTGCGTGCGGGTCTTGGCATGGTCGACGGCATCCTCGACCTGGTGCCCTCCGCTCGCGTGGGCCACATCGGCATGGAGCGCGACGAGGTTACCCACGAGCCGCACGAGTATTACTGCAAGATGCCCAAGGATATCGACCAGCGCATCTGCCTGGTCGTCGACCCCATGCTCGCCACGGGCGGCTCGGCCGAGATGGCTATCAGCTATCTGCGCGAGCGCGGTGTCAAGGACATCCGTATGCTGTGCATCGTCGCGGCGCCCGAGGGTCTCAAGTCGCTGACCGACAAGGACCCCGACGTGCATATCTATACCTGCGCCATCGACGATCATCTCAACGAGGCAGCCTACATCGTTCCCGGCCTGGGCGACGCCGGCGACCGCATCTACGGCACGCTCTAGTCGTTGGGCCTTGTCGGCTACGGTCACAAATACGAAGAGATGGTGCGCGCGGGCGAGCAAAAGGCGTTCGCGCGCACTCCTGTTAACGGACGTTTTGCCCTGAAGGGTTCGAGAAAAACGTATTACCTACCTGCGGCATAAAGAAGGTCTTAAGAAAACGAACAGGTGCGTATTAACCGATGCTTTTTCAGTTGTACTTTGGCGATTGGCTCGTACAATAGTCACCAATGTTTGGCGGGAACTGTTCTGGGAAGCGTTAAAGAAGGAAAGTGAGGACGCCAGTGTTTCAGATAGCCGATCTGCTCGCTATCGTTGCAGGCGCCATCGCGGGCGCAATTGCCTTCCTTCCCTTTGTCTTTACGCTCAAGCCGGTTCTTGACGATAAGCAGAATGCGGACATGCTCAAGGGTATGGTGAGTCTGGCGGTCTCGGCAATCGCTCTGCTCGTCTTTACCTTGGTTGTGTTTGTGTTGTTCGGAGAGGCATTTCGCATGTTCCTCCTGGGCGAGGCGATCGGCTTCGTGGCCTTTATGGCCGCCTGCACGGTTCGTGTCGCCAAGGCGCTGCGAGATCCTCATGAGGTCGAAAGGTAAGTCGTGGAAATTTTTGAAAAGCTGCCTGATGAGATTAATCATCTGGTCAGCGAGTTCAGCTCCACCCCTGTCGTGGGCGATCTGAGCTGCGGCATCACGCAGTACTCGTTTTGGCTGATCGTCTCCACGATCGTGCTCCTGATCGTCCTGGCCGTGTTCAAGAAGAAGCAGACCCTGGTTCCCAAGGGCTTCTTCGTCAACGGTTTCGAGTACATCATCGAGTACGTCGAGAACGATATCGGCAAGGGCGTCGTGGGTGAGAACTGGAAGAAGCACTTCCCGTTCCTGTGCTCGCTTTTCCTGTTCATCCTGATCAATAACATGATCGGCCTGATCCCGGGAATGAAGCCCGGCACCGGCGCAATCGGCTCCACCGCCGCGCTCGCCATCTTTGCCTTCGTGTACTTCATCTACTACGGATGCAAGGCTCACGGCGTGATCGGCTACATCAAGAGCCTCGCCCCGCAGGGCGTGAGCTTCCCGATGAACGTGCTCGTGTGGGTCGTCGAGCTCTTTTCGACCTTCCTGCGCCTCATCACGCTCGCCGTCCGTCTGTTCTGCAACATGTTCGCAGGACACGTGGTCATGGGTTCGTTCGCCATCATGGCGAGCATGTTCATGCAGCCGCTGCTTCAGCAGGTTTCCGCGGCCCACGCCGTCGGCGCCCTGCCTTCGCTGGCCTGGCTTGCCATCCTCATCCTGATCTATGCGATCGAGCTTGTGGTCGGCGCCATCCAGGCTTACGTCTTCACGGTCCTTACCGCCGTGTATGTCTCTGAGGCAGAGGAGGTCGCGGAGGAGGAGTAGGCTTCCGTTCGCGTCTTCAAGGTAAGGCAATTCGTTAAACCGCCGGTGCCCGTACCCATGGAGCCCGGCAGTTATAAAAAGGTTATCCTGCGTGAAATAAGACACGCACGACAAAGGAGGAATCGTGGGAGTTATCGGTTACGGTCTCGGTGTTATCGGCGCTGGTCTTGCTATCGGCCTGTCTGCTCTGGGTGCTACGGGTGCTATGGCCCGTCAGCCTGAGGTCCAGGGGCGCGTGTTCACCGTCTTCATCATGGGCTCCGCCTTCGGCGAGGCTCTGGCTCTGATCGGCTTCGTTGTCGCGCTGATCGTTAAATAGCACGGAGCGTCAAGTATGAATCTTTCATCCCAGAAGAGCGCGATCGCACTCTCCGCGTCCGCGGCCGCGCTGCTCATGCCGGTTTCCGCGTTCGCCGAGGACGGCGCTGCCGGTGCGGACATCCTCATCCCTAAGATGGCGGAGTTCATCCCGGCGCTTATCGCCTTCCTGATCATCTGGATCGTGCTGGCCAAGGTCGCCCTGCCGGGCATCATGAAAACCATGGAGGAGCGCGGCAAGAAGATCGAGGAGAGCCTCGACGAGGCCGAGAAGACCAAGCAGGAGGCTATCGCCAAGCGCGCTGAGTCCGACTCGATCGTCACCGACGCCCGTCGTCAGGCTGCCGACATCGTTCTCGAGGCCCGTAAGGACGCCGAGTCCGAGCGCGCCCGTATCATCGAGGCTGCTCACAAGGAGGCCGAGGAGATCATCGCCAAGGCCCATACGACCGTCGAGGACGAGCGCAAGTCCATTTACGCCGGTGCCGCGAGCTCCATCGCCGACCTGTCCGTTGCCGTCGCCACCAAGATCGTGGGCGAGGCACTCGAGGACGAGACCGAGCAGAAGAAGCTCATCGAGCGCTACATCCAGGAAGCAGGTAGCCTGAATGCCGACTAGCCGCTATCAGGACAAGGTGCTCGAGACCTACGCGCGCTCCCTTCTGGAAGCCGCTAAGGCCGAGAACCATGTGTTCGAGGACCTCGAGATGATCGAGCGCTTGGCTTCTGCCAGCCCCGAGATCATCGCCGTGCTCGACACCATGTCCAAGCGCGACCAGCTCGACCTTCTTCCCAAGGTGGCAGCTGCCTTTAAGTATGTTGCCGAGGAAGACGAGGATGTAGTGGGCGTGACCGTCACCACGGCGATCCCGCTCGACGACGAGCTGCGTCAAACCATCACTAAGAAATGCGAGCAGGACTTCGGCCGCAAGGTATTCCTTATCGAGCAGGTCGATCCGTCTATCGTGGGCGGCCTGGTGCTCGAGGCCCGCGGCGAGCGTCGTGATATTTCCGTCAAGACGCGGCTGCGCATCGCGCAGGAGACCCTCGCAAACTCTGCTAATTCGTACGGAGGTGAAGCCTAATGTCCGAAACCCTCAATGCCCAGGATATCGCCAAGAAACTGCAGGAGCAGCTCACGAGCCTCTCCGCGACGGTCGATACGCATGAGGTTTCAACGGTCGACGAGGTAGGCGACGGCATCGCGCGCGTCTCCGGCCTCAAGAGCGCCATGGCAGGCGAGCTTCTGGAGTTCAAGAGCTCCGATACCGGTGAGACCGTCTTCGGCCTTGCCCAGAACCTTGACCGTGACGAGGTCGGCGCCGTTCTGTTCGGTGCCGTCGACTCCATCAAGGAAGGCGACGAGTGCCGCACCACTGGCCGCATTATGGATATCCCCGTGAGCCGTGCCATGCTCGGCCGCGTCGTCAATCCGCTCGGCCAGCCCATCGACGGCCTGGGCGACATCGTCGCCACGCACCGTCGCCCCATCGAGTTCAAGGCCCCCGGCGTCATCGACCGTACCCCGGTGTGCGAGCCGGTTCAGACCGGTCTGCTCGCTATCGACTCCATGGTGCCTATTGGCCGCGGTCAGCGTGAGCTCATCATCGGCGACCGTAAGACCGGTAAGACCGCCATCGCCATCGACGCTATTCTCAACCAGCGCGGCAAGGGCATGGTCTGCATCTATGTCGCCATCGGCCAGAAGGCCTCCACGGTTGCCAACATCCGCGAGACCCTCGCTCAGCACGGTGCGCTCGACTACACCATCATCGTTTCGGCCACCGCTGCCGATTCCGCCCCTATGCAGTACATCGCGCCTATGGCCGGTGCCGCTATCGGCGAGTTCTTCATGTACAACGGCGAGGACGGCAAGCCCGCCAGCGAGACCAACCCCGGCGGCCACGTGCTCGTCATCTACGACGACCTGTCCAAGCAGGCTGTGGCCTACCGTCAGATGTCGCTGACGCTGCATCGTCCGCCCGGACGCGAGGCCTATCCTGGCGATATCTTCTACCTGCACTCTCGTCTGCTCGAGCGTGCCGTCAAGATGTCCAAGAAGAACGGTTACGGCTCCATGACGGCACTGCCGATCATCGAGACCCAGGACGGCGACGTCTCGGCCTACATTCCGACCAACGTCATTTCCATTACCGATGGTCAGATCTACCTGCAGTCCGAGCTCTTCTTCCAGGGTCAGCGCCCGGCAGTCGACGTGGGCATCTCCGTGTCCCGCGTCGGTGGCGATGCGCAGACCAAGGCCATGAAGCAGGTCGCCGGCAACCTCCGTCTGGACCTCGCTTCGTACCAGGAGCTCGCTGGCTTTACGCAGTTCGGCTCCGACCTCGACGAGGCTACTCAGAAGCAGCTGACCCATGGTGCTCGCATGACCGAGCTCCTGAAGCAGCCGCGTTACAAGCCGTTTGAGGTTGGCGAGCAGATCGTTACGCTGTTCGCTGGCAACGAGGGCTTCCTGGATGACCTGGAGATCGCCGACGTGCTGCCCTTCCGTGCCGAGCTCATCGAGTACATGGACAATGGCTTTGGCTCGCTGCTCGACAAGGTTCGCGCCAAGAAGATCGATGATGACACCAAGGCTGAGCTCTTGCGCGTCATCGGCGACTTCAAGCAGCAGTTCATGGCCAAGCACCATTCGGATGTTTCTGGATCAGAGGAGAACTAAGCCCCATGGCCAACCTTCGCGACATTAAGAAGCGAATCTCCTCGGTTACCACGACCAAGCAGATCACGCGCACGATGGAGATGGTCTCTACGGCCAAGATCCGTCGTGCCCTCGATCGCTCCAAGCAGGCCGAGCCCTATAAGGAGGCGCTGACCGACGTCATGTTGACGGTCGCCGGCGACGCCTCCTGTTCGGGCACCGATCCCATGCTGCAGAAGCATGAGAGCGTCAAGCATGGCCTGATTGTCGTTATTGCCTCGGACCGCGGCCTTGCCGGCGGTTTCAATACGACGGTGGAGCGCACGGCCGAAAAGCTCGCCGCTTCTTGGGCGAACGACGGCATCGAGTGCGAGATCATCGCGTGCGGGCGTAAGCCGGCCACGTATTTCCGTGACCGCGCAAACGTTGTCATGCACTTTGAGGGCAACTCCTCTGAGCCCGATTTCAATCAGGCCCGCATGATCTCCTCTCATATCTGCGATGCGTATCGTGCCGGTGAGCTTGACCGTGTCGAGCTTGTCTACCACCACGCCAAGAACCGCGTGGATCAGGAGCTTCGCGTCGAGCATCTGTTGCCGCTCGACCCCGAGATGATCGCTATGGCCCACGGTCCGCGTAAGAACGAGACCGACGCCCCTAAGCGCATCTCGTCCACGTTCGAGTTCGTGCCCTCTCCCGAGCATGTTCTCGGCAAGCTTGTGCCGTCTTATATCCTGACGGTCATCTACCAGGCCCTGATCGATTCGGCGGCTGCCGAGCAGGGTGCACGCCGCAAGGCCATGCACTCCGCGACGGAAAACGCCACCGCGATCATCTCGACCCTTACCCGCACGTATAGTCGCGTGCGCCAGGCTTCGATCACGACCGAGATCAACGAGATCGTCGGCGGAGCCTCAGCATTGGAGGAACAGTAATGGCTAATAACACCGTAAAGCTTGCGGTCGAGGAAGCCACCAAGAAGACGACTGCCGGTGATGGTCGCATCGTGCGAATCATCGGCCCTGTCGTCGACGTCAAGTTTGACGGCGCGGTGCCCCCGATCTACAACGCGCTCACGGTCGAGGCCGAGACCCCGATCGGTCATCTGAGCACGATCCTTGAGGTCGAGAGCCAGCTTCCGGGCGGCGTCGTCCGCACGGTCGCCATGTCCTCGACCGACGGCCTGCAGCGCGGCCTCATCGCCACCGATACCGGTGAGCCCATGAAGATGCCCGTTGGTCCCAAGACGCTCGGTCGCATTTGGAACGTCATGGGCAAGCCCGTCGACGGCAAGCCCATGCCCGAGGTGGAGGAGTTCTACCCCATCCACCATGCAGCGCCCCGCTTTGACGAGCTCACCACCAAGACCGAGATCTTCGAGACCGGCATCAAGGCCGTCGACCTGCTCGAGCCCTACATCCGTGGCGGCAAGACCGGCCTGTTCGGCGGCGCCGGTGTCGGCAAGACCGTTCTGATTCAGGAGCTTATCAACAACCTCGCCCAGGAGCACGGCGGCACCTCGGTGTTCACCGGTGTCGGCGAGCGTACCCGCGAGGGCACCGACCTGTTCCTCGAGATGAGCGAGTCTGGCGTTATCGACAAGACCTGCTTGGTTTATGGTCAGATGAACGAGCCGCCTGGAGCGCGTCTGCGCATCGGTCTGGCCGGCCTTACCACCGCTGAGTACTTCCGCGATCGCGGCCAGGACGTCCTGCTGTTCATCGACAACATCTTCCGCTTCTCCCAGGCGGGTTCCGAGGTTTCCGCACTGCTGGGCCGTATGCCGTCCGCCGTTGGTTACCAGCCCACACTGGCTACCGAGATGGGTGACCTCCAGGAGCGCATTACCTCGACCAAGACGGGATCCATTACCTCCGTCCAGGCTGTCTACGTCCCCGCAGACGACCTGACCGACCCGGCGCCTGCCACGACGTTTACGCACCTCGACGCTACCACGGTTCTTTCGCGTAGCATTTCGTCGCTCGGCCTGTTCCCGGCTATCGACCCGCTCGCGTCTTCCTCCGACGCTCTCGATCCCTCGATCGTCGGCGAGGAGCACTACCGTGTCGCCGTCAAGGTCCAGGAGCTCCTGCAGGAGTACTCCGACCTTCAGGACATCATCGCCATTCTGGGTATGGACGAGCTGTCCGAGGAGCAGCGCCTTACGGTCAACCGTGCCCGTAAGATTCAGCAGTTCCTCTCGCAGTCCTTCCACGTCGCCGAGAAGTTCACCGGTAACCCCGGTGTCTACGTCCGCGTCGAGGATACCGTCCGCTCTTTCGCCGAGATTGTCGACGGCAAGGCCGATGACCTGCCCGAGCAGGCTTTCCGCTATGCTTCCACGATTGAGGACGTGCGCGAGCGCGCTCGCAAGATGGGGGAGAAGTAGGTTATGCGTATCCGCATCGTGTGCCCCGTGAGCTGCGCCTATGAGGGCGACGCTGCGTTTGTGTCGATTCCGTCCACGGATGGCGAGTTTGGCGTCCTGCCTGCTCACTCCAGCGAGATCTGCACGATCGACCGCGGTTACGTTCGCGTTTCCGATAAGGCCATGGGCACTGTCGACCACACGTTTGCCGTGGCCGGCGGCTATGCCCAGGTTGCGGACGATGTCGTGACCGTTCTCGCCGAGCGCGCTTGCGATTTGGCGACCGTCGATGCCGACAAGCTTAAAGCTGATATTCAAGGTTTTGAAGAGAAGCTGGGTAATTTGTCGGAGGATGATGCACGCCGCGCCTACCTCTATAATGAAATCGCATGGTGTAAGCTCAAGCTTGCCCAATAGTCAAACGATTTAGCGTTCGACCATTTGCGAACACATCATGCCCGGGATGGCCCAGCCACCCCGGGCATGCTTTTTGAAAGGGTAGACCTTGGATATTATCCGCGTTGAGGGTGGCCACGCCATCGGAGGTTCCGTGCCTGTTTCGGGCGCCAAGAACTCCGCGCTCAAACTCATGGCGGCAACGCTTCTGGCGCCGGGCAAGACGACGCTGCAGAACGTGCCTGATATTTCCGATGTCCACGTGATGGGCAAGGTGCTCAAGGGTATGGGCGCCACGATCGATGTTCTCGACGAGCACACGCTCGAGATCGATACCTCCCAGGTCGATTCTTGGGAGGCGCCCTACGAGCTCGTTGCCAAGATGCGTGCTTCCACCGCCGTGATGGGACCCCTGCTGGGCCGTTTCCATCGCGCCAAGATCGCCATGCCCGGCGGCTGCAACCTGGGCGCTCGCAAGATCGATATGCATATCTTGGGTCTTGAGGCCTTGGGCGTTGAGTTCGATACCGCCCACGGCTATATCAACGCCAATGCGCCTCAGGGCCTGCGCGGTACCACCGTCACGCTCGAGTTTGCCAGCGTCGGTGCAACCGAGAACCTCATCATGGCCTCTGTGCGCGCACAGGGCACCACGGTTATCGACAATGCCGCCCGCGAGCCCGAGATCGTCGATCTCGCTAACATGCTCAACGAGATGGGCGCCAAGATTGTTGGCGCCGGTACGCCCGTCGTGACTATCGAAGGCGTGGAAGAGCTCCATCCCGTTATCCATCGCGTGGTGGGCGACCGCATCGAGGCCGGTACCTTTATCGTCGCCGGTGCGTTGATGGCGGACGATCGCGGTGTCGATGTCACGGGCTTTTGCCCCATTCATTTGGGCATGGTGCTCAAGAAGATGGAGCTCATGGGTATCGACTGCGAGCGCGTCGAGGATGGCGTCCATGTGAACCGTGCCGAGCGTATCAAGCCGGTCGACATCCAGACGCTTCCGTTCCCCGGTTTCCCGACCGACATGCAGGCGCAGATTATGGTGCTCTCCGCCCTTGCCGACGGCAGTTCCGTTATTACCGAGAACATCTTCGAGAATCGCTTTATGTTTGCCTCTGAGCTGGTGCGCATGGGTGCCGACATTCGTATCGAGAGCCATCATGCCATGATTCATGGCGTCAAGGGCTTCTCGGGTGCACAGGTTACCTCGCCCGATCTGCGCGGCGGAGCGGCCCTCGTCGTAGCGGGCTTGATCGCCGACGGGACGACCGAGGTTTCGGCTATCCATCACATCAAGCGCGGCTACGAGCAGTTTGTCGAAAAGCTGCAGGCGCTCGGCGCGCATGTCGAGCATGCTACCGTCCCCGATCCCGTCATCTACTAATACAGGTTGCCTATGTTTAATAAAAAGCCCCTCGCAGATACCACCACCCGAAGACCCTCAACTGGTGCGCAGGCCAAGATCTACAGTCGCGATAACGTGGCTCGCTATTCCGAGCGCGCTCGCCAACGTCGTCGTAGCCACACGATTCGTCACGTCGCGCTCATTGTCGTGCTTGGCGTGCTGTTGAGTGCCACTACCGCTGCCGGCCTGTGGTTTGCCACCATTATGGGCAAGCTCGGCGATTCTAATGTCATTACCGACAATCTGCGTCGGGTTCTGGTTGACACCGATGAGGCAAAGGATCCGTTCTACGTGCTGCTTCTTGGTACCGACGGCCGTCCGGGCGAGGATACGTATCGTGCCGACTCGATTATCCTGGCACGCATCGACCCCACGCAAAAGCAGGCGACGCTCATTTCCGTTCCGCGCGACACCAAGGTCGAGTACAAGGGCGAGACCATGAAGATCAACGCCTGCCATACCGTTGGCGGCGCCGAGGCCATGGTCGAGGCGGTCAACGAGCTGTGCGGTGTTCAGATTTCCCACTATGCCGAGGTCAGCTTCGACGGTATGCAGGCGCTGATTGATTCGGTTGGCGGTATCGACATTAACGCAACCGATGATGTTGACGACCCCGAGCACCTGGATATTAAGATTACCGCTGGCCAGCAGCATATGGACGGTGCCACCGCCCTTACCTATGCCCGCTGCCGCTACACCTATGCCGACGGCGATTACACGCGCATGCGCCACCAGCGTCAGGTGCTTGGCGCCCTTGCCAACCAGATTCTCAATAACTTCGATGCCACGAAGATCTTTGGCCTGGTTAATTCGCTGTCCGATATGCTCGTAACCGATATGAGCGTTCAGGATATCGTGGCTACGGTCAACGCCATGCGCGGTATGGATGTCGACGGTATCTACTCGGCCAACCTGCCCTCGTACGCCGACGACAGCACCATGATCGACGGTGTGAGCTACGTCTTTGTCTACGAGGACGAGCTCAAGGAAATGATGGAGCGCGTCGATGCTGGCAAGGATCCCAAGGGTCCCAACACCATGGGTCTTTCCGACGGTTCCAGCTCTACGATCGGCGACCTGAACAACAACACGTCTGACGATTACGCAAACGGTACCGCAACCTCATCGGTCAGCTCTGACGATTCCGATGACTCAAGCGATTCGAGCGATTCGGACTACTACGAAGAGCCCACCGGCGACGGCAACGGCTACGAGGCCAATTATTAGGGTTACGCGGGCTTACCAGCCCGCGTAACCAGTTGACGCTGCAAACCCGCCAGAGCGGCAATCTGCCTTTCAACTTCGGCGGCATG
>CAJJSS010000022.1:0-44959 GCA_905194545.1 Coriobacteriaceae bacterium
CCAGACCGTTTTGATAGGCGCGCTCTTCTTCGTACAGGCGGCCGAGCGTGGGGGCATCGACGTTCTCGGCAAAGACCGAGAACTTGCCGGCGCGCAGCTGCGGATCGATCATAAAGCGCACGAGGGGCTCGCCGACAAAGACATAACGGCGCTTTTCGGCCTGCGCCTTCACAAACTCGCGGACCTCGCGCGAAAGCTCGGGGTAGAACGGGGCGAGCATGGGATCGTCGTCGGCGGCGATCAGGATGGTATAGAGTGCCGGTGCCGTGTTGACGCCGTTGATCACCAGAGTCTGATCCTCCATGTCGCGAGCGGCCTGCTTGGCAAGCTTCTTAAAGGAGAACGGGGCACGGGTGGCACCGAAGATGCCGGCCACGTGGTCCTCGAAGATGTTCAGGAAGTTCACGAAAGATCACTCTCCGTATAGGTTCTTTGGTATCCGAGCAAATATAGGCATATCCCAACGATTATAGAGGATAGGGTTCCCGCAACTGCCGCCTTGGCGGCGACCGCGGCTGCAAGGCTGGCAATTTCCATATGGTGTGCAAGACAGGATGCCGCTGCGCAGCCGATGCCGGTGACGGCGATGGCGGCGATTGCGGCAAGGTTTGAGCCCTGATCGGCGCGCTTGGCATGGGCATTGAGCAGCGCAGATGACGCCGCGGCAGTTGCCGCTACCAGCACAAAGGCAGCCCAAAGGAGCGGGTCTCCCAGCGCTGCGGCAACGTTACCGAGCCCCAGCACGCCTCCGGCTGAAAGCGCGACCGTGGCCAGACGGGCAAAAAGTGCGCCCATGCCCGTTGCCGCGGCGGCGCTTGCCGGGCCGAGCCAAAATGACGCGACGCCGGCGGTGACCCCAGCTGCCAGGAAGGTATTGCCGGTCAGACAGCCAAGCGCGAGTGCACAGGTGAGTGCGGCGCTCGCGGCAGCCTCGGTGCGACCCCAGGCGATCCACCAACCGGACATGGCGGCGGCAAAGATCACCGCGACGGGCAACATCGACAGGATGCCCTGTGCCTGCATGGTGGCGTTTGCCATGAGCACCAAAAAGCCCACAGCCGAGATGGCCGAGCCAATCTGGGGGGCCAGGCCGGCGGCCGCCCCAATCGCGATGGCCGCAATGACCAGGCCGGGAAGCGCCGCGACCCCGGCCGTTTGCATCAGCAAAAAGCTAAAGGTGCCGCACGTTAGCGCCGAGATAGCGCGCATGGCGTAGTCGCGCGCATGGCTCCAGCGCGTGCCCGCCCAGCCGAGTGCGGGGTCGACCTCGATGGCGTCGTCCTCGTAGTACGACGGCTCGATATCGTCGAGCTCCTGCTCGTCATCCGAAAGCTCGCCAACCATTTGCTCCAGACTGCGACGGCCCTCGCGCACGCTGCCCAGACCGGCAAGGAGTTGGTCGCAAAATGCCTCGATGCTGTTGGGGCGGTCCTGCGGCATGGGGGAGAGCGCGCTCATGAGCGCGGCCTCGGCTCCCGGGGGAAAGTGTGGTATCAGCTCGCTGGGATAGGTGGCGCCGCCGATGATACGGCCGAGCGAGTCGGCGGGCGTGGCCGCCATAAAGGGAGCGCTGCCGCACAGGCCCTCGTAGATCACACAGGCGAGGGCAAAGACATCAGCGCGTTCGTCGACCGTGCCGGTCTCGATATCGAGCTGCTCGGGCGGCATGTAGCCGATGGTGCCGCCGCGCGAGCCGCCAAAGCCACCGGCGGACGACAGTCGCGCCATGCCAAAGTCGGTGAGCTTTACATTGCCCGAGTGGTCGATGAGCACGTTGGCGGGCTTAATGTCCAGGTGGAGTACGCCATTACTGTGGGCGAAGGTGAGCGCCTGGCCCAGGGCATCGGCAATGGCCGCGGCCTCGTCAAAGGTAAGTGAGTGGCCGTCCGCGCGGTGCAAAAACTCGGCCAGCGACATGCCATCGACATATTCCATAACCAGGTAGGCATAGGCTGTGTCGTGCGTAAAGTCGATGACCTGCACGATGTTGGGATGTTGAAGCATGGCGGCAGTGTGCGCCTCGCGCAGGACATCCATGATGTCGCTAGCGGGCATGCCGGCACCGTTGATAAGGGGGATGCGTTTAATGGCGACGCGGCGGCGCAGGTGCGTGTCGCGGCAGATCTCGATGGAGCCAAAACCGCCGGTCGCAAGTGTCTCGAGCGGCTGGTACCGCTTGAGCAGCTCGCGAGAGCTGGTGCCCTCCAAAGGAACGTCCGGCGAGAACCGGGCGGTATGTTGCGAGAAAAGCGGCATGGCCAACCCTCGTGCGTTTAAAGTTCGTTTGCGAGCGGCGGGCGCGGGGCCGAGCCGTTCGCGGTGGCATAGATGCTGCTAGTGTAGCACGCTCGGGCAGATGGCGAGGATAGCGGGATGCGAGGTGGCCCGATCGATTCGGCCCGTTTCGGCTCGTTTGGAAAGCGCATCTCAGTTTTCAGCCAAATTATGGGATGCGCTTTCCAAATGGGGCGGGCTGCGGAAACTGCATCCCAGAATATTGCCCTGGAACGGGATGCGCTTTCCGAACCGGCGTCCAAAAGGAAACCGCATCCCGCTTTGATGTGGGGACTGCGAACAAAAGCCGGACCGTGATCTGGCGCGGATTGGAGTTCGCCTGAATCATTGATGCTGGCTGGTGTGAGAACAGAGATAAACGAGCGGCTCGAGCGATATAATGACACGCTATGGAGGCCGTATGCTCTTTTCCCGCCGTTCTGCTACATTTGCCTGCGCCATTGCGCTTGTCGTAATGGCGGTCACCCCTTATCACCGGTTTTCATCTTCAATCGGCCTAGCGTCAGGTGCAATGACCTGGCTCGTTATCCTGGGCGCATGCCTCGCGGCGTTTGTTCATGGTGCTGCGCTATGCAAGGGGGGAATGAGAAGGCCGAGGCATCTCGGTGCCATCGGTGTTTTCCTTGGTGTTATTGCAACGGTTCCCGAATGGGCCGACCTGGCTTTCTATGCTCGCGGAGACTCTATTCCAATCGTGTTTGCACCGATTTGGTTGTTACATGGCGTTTCGTGTGTCTCGTGCTTTGTTGGGTCGCTGCTTCTCTCATATGTTATTTGGGGCACGGCGGACTCTCCTTTGACGCAGAGGTCGACACGGACTGACGAAAGGGAAACTCGTCACCCGCAGGACGCGATTTTTACAGAAACAATAGCCGTCATGTCTTGCCTGCTGTTTTGCTGTCGAGTTTCATGGAGAGTCGTTCCCGAGCCATGGGGGATGCCCCCTGTAACGGCCGCGTCAATTGGCCTTGCGCTTTTAATTCCGTTGGTCTATCTCGCATTGACTGTGGCCCCGCCGTTTTGCCGCCCTCGTGCCTTTGGCCATGGGCGGCGCGACGTGTTTGCCTGTTCTGTGCTCGTAGCAGTTCCTATTGGTCTTATTCCGGCTGTTGAGGCGGCATACTTCGCAAGCGATGCCGTGGTCATTGCATTGCTGGCGATGGGGTCCGTTATCGCTGCTGCCTTCGTATGCATGTTGCTAAGGGGGAAACGGGACAACAATTCGGATATCGCCTGTGCGTCCGACACATTCGATGCGGGGGTGTTTTCCCCTGCCCTGTCGCCTAGAGAAGAGCAGTTTGTTCGACTGCTGCTCAAAGGGAAAACGCCGGCGGAAATTGCCAAGGAGACGGATACGAAGCCATCGACGGTGAGAACAACGCTTCACCGAGCATACGGGAAGGCGTCGGTTGCGGGCTCACGCGAGCTCGTGGCGCTGTTTGCGGGTGAGGGCGATACTGTAGGGCATGAGCTACCGCAGCGGCATGCTGACGATATAGTGGCATCAGCTCGAACGCGCCGGCTGTTTCGATACCTGCTCACATTATTCTTTATCCTCCTTGCGGCGGGGCCCTTGGTAATGGCGGATAGCGATTGGGGGTCCGGTGTTTCGCGGGCTGTCGCCTTTTCCCTCTTAAGCTACGCATTGGGTCTCGGACTGCTTCTGTCGCTACGCTACGCGGGTGGAAAAGCGAATCGTGGCGCTGCGCTGGATAGAGCGGGTGAAGCGATTTGGCTCGGAAGCCCGTACGTATGGGCGGTGCTATCTGCTGTGGAATGGTCTTTTATCTATATCGCGGCATTGATGTGCATACGCGTTCCGTTGATGGCTGTGCCGGTCCTGTTTTGCGGCGTGGCGTCTACGGCTTCGCTCGCTGTTGGGCTGCGTCCGTTTAAGGTGCATGCCCATGCTCGGGCTATCGTGCCGTTGGTGTCAATGGGCATGGTTGCCTTAATCTATGCGGTCGCTAGGGGGCGAATCCATGGACTTGCGGTGCTGACGGGGGTGCTGCTCACATATATAGTGATGCGAAGCTGTCCGCAGCGCAAAATGCTTGGGATATGGATGCTTTGCTTCGGGGCGACGGCTCCTGTTTGGGCTGTCTTGCTCAATATGGTGCAGGATCTGACGGTTTTCGAGCCGTTGTTCCTCGCGTCGTTGTTGGGGCAAAGTTCGGCTGTCAATGTCGTCGTGGCAACGGTGATTGTTTGCTGGTCTGTGCCCATGTTCGTTACGCACATCGCGCTCGCCCGCTCGGTTGAGGACGAGAAGGCCGTCTTGGAGTACCGGGCGAACGGGTCCACCGAAACGGCCCGCGTGCGCCAGCTGGCCCTGCTTACGTCGCGCTCCCTTTCTGATGTTCAGTCGCAAATTTTGCTGATGACGGCAGAGGGGGCAACGACAAAGGCCATTGCGGAGGATGTCGGTTACGCTGCATCTACGGTGCAAGCGCTGCGGTCTGCATCTTACCGCCAGTTGAAGATCAAGAATAAGGCGGAGCTAATTTTATTGTTATCGCAGGTAAATAACGTGTAAACGCCTGAGCAATCAACTCAATAGCGGGTGTTTACAGACATCTTTCTCTATTCATGCGAAGGTTGCCGTGCGTCGACGCATTGTTAACCGCTTTTGATTGGAGAAGGCCATGATTAAGCCAAGGAGCGCTATTGCTCGAATCGGAGTCGGCTTGGTGATTGCAGCTGGTCTGTCCCTAGGGGTTCCCGCTGCATCGTTTGCACAAGAGGAGTTTGACACCTCTCAGGTTTCCAGCATTACTCAAAACGCCGATACGGGAATTACGACCTGTACGAACAATGCCGATAAGGCATTTAGTTTTCAATGTGCCGGGACGAGTGCAACTGGCTACCGTCAAAAGGATGATTCCTCATCGCTCTATCTGGATATCCAGGGCCATACGGGAAATCCGCTTCGGTTATATACAGACGGTGCGTATAACACAAGCGGTAGCGGCAGCATGAATTGTACTCAGGGAACGTATCGTTCGAATCACAAGGGACAGTGGGAAATGTATAACCTCGTCCGTGAGAACGGGCGATCTGCGGCGCGACTGACTGCATGGGCGGAGTCTGGCTACGGCACTGTTATTGGCGTATGGAGCCCCGACTGCGTCGGGCATTTCCACAAGCTTCCCGCATAGTTGTTTGAAATGGCTCCCTTCCGGCTTTCTGGGTCGGAAGGGGGAGGAGGACGTATGAACCAAAAGCTCGCAAGATACGAACTGTCGAAAACGATTAGACGTCCAGCTTTTATCCTTGCTCTCTTGATTGCGGTCGCAGTTGCAATAGCTGCCGCGCTGGAGCCGTGGGCAAATTTGGAAAAAGAGCGCCACAACCTTCTTTCTTTTGGTTACGGCGTTGGCGTGCAAGCCGAAAATTATCTCGGTCAAACACGTGAAAGCAGCTTCGGTAACTGGATTGTTGTGAGCGCGAACGCGCCACTGTCTGCGTCGGTGTTTTTCTATGCACTGCCCCTGCTTGCAATGTTGGCTGGATCTTGGTCGTGTCTCTTTGAGCGTTTGAGTGGTTATGACATGCAGATATGCACGCGCGTTTCCAGAAAGGCGTACGTGAACGTAAAGATGCTGTCTGCTTTCCTCTCCGCGTTTACAGTGACTGCCATTCCTCTGCTCGTCAATTTCCTGATCGTCTCGATGCTTTTTCCTGCGTATCTTCCTCGGGTCGATGAGTCGACTTACGTAGGACTTTACCTGCATAGCTACTTCTCCGGTCTATTTTATTCGCATCCTTTGTCATATGTGCTCGCATACACGCTGTTCGATGCTGTCACGCTCGGGACTTTATCCATGGCTGTAACTGGCTTCTCAATTTTGTTTCGTAGCAGAATCAAAGCGATAATTGTCCCGTATCTGCTAATGGTTGCGTGGCATTTTGCAAATGGCTGGATCTTCGGCGTAATGGCTTGTGTGGGGTTTAACTGCAATATCCTCAACAGCATCAGGTCGGAATCGCTGAATAACTGGCCAGACATTCGAGCCGGTTTTGCGGAAATCATATTATTGACCCTTGCTTCGTTGGCTTTTTCTGGGGCGTGGAAAAGACGCGAGGTGGTCTGATGCTGTTTAGGCTGGTCGCCGCGGACCTGAGGACCGTTTTGAAGAAGAACATCATCACTTTTATTGCAATTGCGGCAGTGACCGTTGCGAACTTGGTGTACGCCTACGGATTGTCTTCTGTGTATGGGGTTAGAACGGATACCTTGGGGTTTGCGGATAATCTTGCGCTCGTGTTTGCCGGATCTGCTCCGTTTGAGCCTAGGCCCGGGGTCATGTTTGTGCCTCCGCTAGGATGGCTATTTCTCATTCTGCTTATTCTCTATACAACACTCGACTATCCGACCGAATCGTTGCACGGGTTTGGTTTGCAAGCGCTTGTTCGATGCCGGGCAAGAACCCTTTGGTGGGTCTCGCGTTTTATCTTGGTGGCGGCAGTAACGGCATTTTCACTGCTCGTGGTGGTTTGCTCTGTTGTGATTTGGAGCTTGGTGGTGAGCTCCTCGTTCAGCGCGGTCATTCATGGTGAGTCGCTTCAACTGGCTAATTTGGCGCCGTGGTTTCTCAAAGCTGCCGAGGCAGATGCGCTGCCGTTTTTCATAGGTCTCTTATTTGCTTTTGAGGCGCTTGCGTTTGCGCAGGCAGCGGTTGGGTTTGTGCTTGGGTCGTCAGTCTCGTTTGTGGTTTTAATGAGCTACCTGATCTGCTCGGCATATGCACGACATTGGGCGCTATTGGGTAACGCCTTGATGCTGTTGCGCTGGGGTGGAATTGTCAAAGAGGGAATCGCGGCGGGCTCGAGTGTCTTGTCATCAATTGGGCTTATGTCGTTATGCCTATCGTTGGGTGGACTGTGGTTTCGAAGGGCCGACCTTATAGAAAAGGGGGACAAGATATGAGTGTGATCGTAAGGGGCGTATCGAAGCGCATGGGTAAAAACGATGTCCTGCGCAACGTGTCCATCGAGGTTGACCCTGGGACTGTGGTCGGGCTTCAGGGGATAAACGGTTCGGGTAAGACCATGCTCATGCGAGCGGTTTGCGGGTTGATCAAGCCTACCGAAGGCGAAATCTCTATCGATGGCCAAAGGCTTGGGGCGGACATCTCGTTCCCGCCGAGTCTGGGGATGTTGATCGAGGCGCCTTCCTTTTTGGGATATCTGTCTGGCTACGACAATCTGAAGCTCATCGCTCAGATCAAGGGCGTTGCCACCCCCGAGGACATTCGCTCTGCCCTGCGGCTCGTGGGGCTCGATGCAGACGAAAAAAAGAAGTTCCGAGCATACTCGCTTGGGATGAAGCAGCGTCTGGGGATAGCTGCGGCAATTATGGAGAAGCCGAAGCTGCTTGTTCTCGATGAGCCAACGAATGCCCTCGACGAAGCGGGCGTTGAAATGCTCAAGCGCGTTGTGGCGATGGCGGCATCAACGGGTCGTGAGGTCCTTCTGTCCAGCCATGACGGAGAGGTGCTCGAGGAACTGGCCGATCGGGTTTACTGCATGCGCGACGGTGCCGTTGTGAAAGTTCGGGAAAGGTCGTGAGCGCGATGAAGAAGACCCTGTGGACGAGAAGATCGGCGCTCGCGCTTTTTTGCTGTGCTGCTGCCGGCCTTGCGGGCATGAGGGTGAGCGTCGTTAACGGGAACCGGACGGTCATTCCTGAGAAATATTACGCGGAGGGCGAATGGCTCTCGATGGATGGAGCGTTTCTGGGGTCGAAGGATGTGGTGACTGATGGGTATTCGTTTTGCATAGACGGGGCAGAGTTGCTCACGCCGCGCGAGTATCTCAAACGAGCACATGACGATTATTCAAAATATGGCACCGTGGATACGAAAACGAGACTGAAGGATGCCGACATCACGTGCGTTATCGCCGTAAAGATGCGTGTCAGAAATAGGGATAATATCGACGGTGGAATCAAAGCGTATGTTTGGCATCTGGTTCCGGAGTCTGCGCCAAACTATGATTTTGTAGTCAATACCGATCTGATAACGCAAGCCATGCCGGTCCTTGGCGGCTCTGCTGCGTTTGCCGTGGAGGTTGGGGCAGAAAACGAGTTGCTCGTCCCATTTATGATGCAGAACACCAACGACTATTTCGAAGGTTACGAGACCGTCCGTTTTGAGAAAGCATTTCCCGGGACTTACACGATGAAGATGACCGATCTGCCGGAGCGGAGGCTCTTAAGGTTTGAAGTGAAATAGCTCGAGAGCAAGGCAAAACGGGTCCATTGGCGGTACGCGCGCCCGATTCCAGGCGCCCCGGCCCGGAATCGGGCGCGGGACGAGGCGCCTTCGGTGTCGGCCGGCCTACCGCTTCTTCTTGCTCTTCTTCTGCTTGCGCTGCTTGCCCTTGGTCTCCTGGGGCTTGTCGCCCTGTTTTGCTTCGGCAGCGGCCTTTTCTGCCTTCATCTTCTTGCGTTTGGTCTCGATGCGGAGTTTTTTGTTGATGCGCGCCTTAAGGAAGGGACCGAACTGCTCGGCATCGCCGCGGACAAAGGTGTCCTTAGGGATCGTCACGCCCTGGTCGGCGAACATGGCCACAAAGATGCGCTCGCCGTCGAGCACGTGGTCGAGCTTTTCAAACGGGAAGAACTGCGACTTGCCGCTCGTGCCCCAAACCATCAGGCCGTCCTCGTTGGCGGCGACGCGGCGATAGCGGCCACCCATGGACTCGTCGGCCTCAACGGCGTCGATAAAGTCGCGGGCGAGGGTGTGGTGCAGGTTTTTGCTCCACCAGGCCAAAAAGGCGCCGAATACGATCAAGACGACGCCAAACTTGATCCAGTTGCCGCCGGCCACCAGCATGCCGATGCCGATGAGCGCGGCAATTGCCGCGGCGACATACAGCGAGCCGCGACGCCTGGGCGAGGCGACCAGGCGGGCGAAGTCGGTGACGAGGTCGTTTTCGTATTGGTACTCGTTGAGGTACAGGATGCCGTCGTCGGCTGCGGCCTGCTCCTCGAGCGCGACCTCGACCTGGTCGGCTGCTTCGGAGGGAACGAGGTTGCTCTCTGCGTCTGCCATGCTCTTTGGACTCCTATCGCGGCGGGCTCGTCGTACGGGTTATTATGGAATGCAGTATGCCGTGCGACCGCATGGCCGCCGCGGCAACAAGACTCAGTATACCCGGGGGAGCACCCATGGAATCGTTGTACCGAAAGTATCGCCCGCTCACCTTTGGCTCCGTGGTGGGCCAGCAGCATATCGTCTCGACGCTCGAGCACGCCATCACCGAGGGGCGCCTGTCCCACGCCTACCTGTTCTGCGGACCGCGCGGCACGGGCAAGACCACCATGGCGCGCATTCTGGCCAAGGCGCTGCTGTGCCGCAATGCCGAGGCGGCGCGCGCCGAGGGTGCAAGCGGCTGCATGCCCGACGGTACTTGCGAGGAGTGCGAGCTCATTGCCGAGGGTAACCACCCCGATGTCTACGAGCTCGATGCCGCCTCCCGCACGGGCGTGGACAATGTGCGCGAGGAAATCATCAACTCCGTCAACTTTGCCCCGGTGCGCGGCAAGTACAAGATCTATATCATCGACGAGGTCCACATGCTCACGACGGCGGCGTTCAACGCGCTGCTCAAGACGCTCGAGGAGCCGCCGGCACACGTGATCTTTGTGCTGTGCACCACCGACCCGCAAAAGATTCTGGAGACCATCCTCTCGCGCTGCCAGCGTTTCGATTTCCATCGCATCGGCAACGAGGATATCGAGCGTCGCCTGGCATACGTGTGCGAGCAGGAGGGCTTCGATTACGACGATGAGGCGCTGGCTATCGTGGCGCGCCATGCCAAGGGCGGTATGCGCGACGCGTTGTCCACGCTGGAGCAGCTGAGCGTCTTTGGCAACGGTTCTGTGCATGCGGACGACGCCCGCTCGCTTTTAGGCGAGGTTTCGGACCAGATTCTGGGCGAGTTTTCCCGCGCCATTGCCGATCGCGATGTTGCCGAGCTCTATGGACTGATCCGTGCGCAGGTCGAGGAAGGAAACGACCTGCTGGAGCTGACGCGCGACCTGGTGGCGCATGTGCGTGACGTGTACGTTGCCTGCGTTGCCGGTGCCCGTGCCGAGCTGTTTGAGGGCGGCTCCGAGCAGGCCGAGGCGCTTGCTGCCGAGGCCGCTGCCTTTGGCGAGCATCCTGCCGACCGCCTGGCCCGTGTGCTGACGGTGCTCGACGATGCCGCACTGGAGATGAGGGGCGCGAGCGACGTGCGCCTGGTGCTCGAGATCGCCTGCACGCGCCTGGCACGTCCCGAGGCCGATTTAACGATTGAGGCATTGGCCGAGCGCGTGGCCCGCTTGGAGGCCATGGTTGCCAACGGCGCCGTGCCGGCGAGCGTGGCTGCTGCTCAGGCCGCCGCGCCTGCAGCATCCGTACCCGCTGCTGCCCAACAGCCGACGCTAATTTCGGGCGCTCGTGCTGCCGCTCCGGCGGCATCCGCTGCCCCCGCTGCTACGTCCGCGCGCCAGGGCGGTATGCCTTGGGACCGTGGTGCTGCTGTTCCGGCTGCCCAGCCTGCGTCCCGTTCTGCGTCCGTGTCAGCTTCCAAGCCTGCAGCGCCTGCACCTCAGCCTGCGCCGACTCCGACGCCTCAGCCCGTTGCGGCTCCCGCGCCTGCCACCGCTCCGGCACCTAAGCCCCAGTCCAACAATGCCGCCCAGGTTGCCGCCGCCGGTACTGCCGAGACGCCCGCGGTCGAGGATGCCGGAGAGCTGCAGCGCAAATGGGCCGAGGTTGTCGAGCGTGTCAAGGCGCGTCAGGCTTCCTACGCGGGGCTTTTGCTCAATGCCCGCGCCACGGCTGACGACGGCTCCAGGCTCACGGTCTCGTTCCCCGCGGGCTCGACCTTTGCCATCAAGATGCTTGGACGCGCCGACACGCAGTCGGTGGTCCTGCCGACAGTCAGTGCGGTCTTCGGTCGTCGTACCGTCGACTATGTCCTGGATGGGGGTGGCACGCCGGCTCCTCAACATGAGGAGCATTCTCCATCTGCACGGGCTGCGGTATCTGCGGACCCGCAACCCGTGTCCTCGGCGGCCCCTGCATCCTCGAGCGCCAGCGCGACGCAGCCAAAAGCAGCACCGATAGCGGCGCCGACCCCGTCGGCGCCTAAGCCCGTCATGGCCAAACCGGCTGCTCCGACACCCGCGCCCAAGCCTGCCTCGCCCGCGCCCAAGTCGTCTGACCTGGGCAAAGCCCCCTGGCTGCGCTCCGACAACCCCGCCGGCGCTCCTGCCACGGGCAAGCTCCCGACCGAGCCCGCGCCCCGAGCGCCCGAGCGCGCGTCCGCTCCCAAGGCTCAGCCCGCCGCGCCGTCTGCGCCATGGGAATCCGAGCAGGTTCCCTACGACGATGCCATGGTTGGCGGTTTTGTTGCCGATGCTGGTGGGGACGATCTGCCTCCGTTCGACGTGCCGGGTGCGGCGTCCGCGCCCAAGTCCGCTGCAACTGCCCCCAAAGAGGAGGACGCTCCTGCAGCTCCCTGGGAGTCCAACTCCGGTGCGGGCGGCCCCTTCGGCCATCAGGGTGCAGCCCCGAGCATCCCGCAGACCGAGGACGAGGCCAAAGCCCTCATCCGCAGCGTCTTCGGCCAGTCCACCATCTTCAAGCCGGTGGAGTAGCTGCGCAGGCGGGTATACTGCTCAAGAAGAGAACCCCTTGCCCGGGCGCATCTGTATTTCGGACATGTGCAACGTGGTGCCGCGTATATCGCATTCGAGCAGACAGGCGCGTGACGGTCGGCCTAGGATGCTGAGGTCGATACGATACGTCGCATGGCTGTCCGTGTACTCGACTTGCTCGGCGTTGACGGTTGCTCCGATTGTAAATAAAGAGCCCAGTTCGGCATCGACAATCTTGGAGTCCTTTATCTTGACCTTGAACTCTTGGTAGAGGGACGGGCTGTTGTAGTAAATGGTTCGGGTTCCGTCGGTGCATTCATCGGTCGTCTCCCATTTGACGACGGGCTGGTCCGAGCTGGCTATCAGCAGTTCTGCTCCAAAAGCTATGGCATGGGTGATGATAACCAGTAATACCCAGACGACAAAGAGATAGAGAACCACATATGCAACGGGGTGTTTTGAGCGGATGTTTTGGAGTACGGCTGGGACATTCACGAGGGCACCTCCAAATCGTCATCTATGACAATCAAATTATACCCAGCCGCCATGCGTGCCGCCTCGAGCAGCGGCTCGGCATTTTGCCATGTAGCCTTGTAGCCCTACGCATAAACTGCCTGGTTCCAGCTCTGCTAGATGTAGCTTGAGATAATTATGCAACCTTGCATAATTCGACCTTGCATAATCTTGGGCGTGCGTCACGCTCAAGGACATGTATATCGACTGAGGTAGCGTGTCCGCCCCGCTTGCTTGCCCCGCGCCGTGGTACGATTTTTGAGTTTGAAAGTCCCGTCGCGCTCCGGCTGCCCTTGCAGCTTGTCGCGCGGCCGCACGTAAAGGAGCCATCATGGCCGGTATGAACATGCAGCAAATGATGAAGCAGGCTCGCAAGATGCAGGAGCAGCTTGCCGCCGCGCAGGAAAACCTTAAGTCCCAGACCGTCGACGCCTCTGCCGGCGGCGGCATGGTCAAGGTGACCGTTAACGGCGAGATGGAGCTCGTCAACCTCACCATCGACCCCGATGCCCTCGATCCCGAGGACGTCGATATGCTGCAGGACATGATCATGGCTGCCGTCAACGAGGCCGTCCGCGGTGTCAACGAGCTCGCCAACAAGCAGATGGGCGCCATCACCGGCGGCCTCAACATCCCGGGCATGCCGTTCTAAGACACGCATATATATGAGTGCCAACCATAGTCTGCAAAAATTGCTCGATGAGCTGGGCCGTCTGCCGGGCATTGGTCCCAAGTCGGCCCAGCGCATCGCCTATTACCTGCTCGAGGCCGATGCCGAGGAGGCCCGCCGCCTGGCCGAGGCCATCCTGGAGGTTAAGCAGGAGGTCCACTTTTGCAGCCGTTGCTTTAACTACGCCACGGCCGACGAGTGCTCCATCTGCCAAGATTCGATGCGCGACACTACTCGTATTTGCGTGGTGGGCGAGCCGCGCGACGTCCAGGCAATCGAGCGCACGGGCAGCTACCATGGCCTGTACCATGTGCTGGGCGGCGTGATCAGCCCCATGGACAAGATTGGTCCCGAGCAGCTGCACATCCGCGAGCTGCTGGCGCGTTTGGGCCACGAGGATATCCATGAGGTCATCATCGCCACCAACCCCAATATTGAGGGCGAGACCACGGCGAGCTACCTGGCCCGCACTATCAAGCCGCTGGGCGTTGAGGTGTCGCGTCTGGCGAGCGGCCTGCCCGTGGGCGGCGACCTGGAGTATGCCGACGAGCTTACGCTTGGGCGCGCCATTGAGGCCCGTCGCACGATTTAGGTGGCGAGCCTGCTCCTGCCGTATGTTTTCCTGGCGACGCACGGGGCAGTCATAATTCCCCGTGCGACTATAAGTTTGTTGTGCAACAAAGATACTTTGTATCCGCTTATCGCATGGATGCTTCCACTCGCATCCTTAATTTGCTCATTCGTTGCGCAACCTTTTGGGTTCGCTGATACACTCAAATATGGATTCGAATGAATGCGCCGCTCCCGAGCGGCGTGTTTTTGTTGGAGGAGAACGCATGCGGCCCGGTGGCACTCAGACAAAGCGCGGCGCCGCGGTGCGCATGCGACGCCGACTGGGCTTGGCGCCGCGGGCGTACGCACTGCTGTCTTGCTCGCTGGTGCTGGTCATAGCTGGCGTTTCTGCCTATGGCATGACCGTGCCGTCCATGATGCAGGCACATGCCGCACGCGAACCGCGCGTGGGGCATGAGGTCAAAAGTGATCTGGGCACCACGACTGGATATGCTTGGGCAAGTGTGGTCGCGCATATTGTGTTTGGCGCCGACGACGCGGAC
This sequence comes from Coriobacteriaceae bacterium, assembly GCA_905194545.1. Lineage (GTDB taxonomy): Bacteria > Actinomycetota > Coriobacteriia > Coriobacteriales > Coriobacteriaceae > Collinsella. Next base: position 14,249 of record CAJJSS010000022.1, read on the forward strand.
GGCGCCGAGGCCCCGGACAACGAAGTCACGCTTGCCAATGGCAAAACCATCGTGCTCACCAACACCAAGATCATCGATCGGTTGTCCAACAATAGCGTGGCGGCAACGGTGAATAAGGTCGAGCGGCAGAAGGAGCAGGACGCCCAGCAGTCCGGAAAGCCCGGTAGCTCGGATACTTCTGGCTCCGGCTCGGATTCGTCGAGTTCGGGCGGCGGCTCTGGGTCGGGTTCCTCTGCCGGAGGGTCTGGAAACGGCGGCTCGACGGGCGGCAACGCTGACAACGATGCAAACTCCGGTGGCCTTTCCGCTGCTGAGGAAGAGAGCATTCACAGTTGGCTTGTAACCAAGTACAACATGCTCGACGGCTATGTTTCTCGTGCCAATGACGTGGTTTCGACCTATAACTCTACGGGAGATCCCAGGCCGTGCGACAGCCTGGTCGGGGAGATGTTTGTCATTCGAGCTGAGTTCGGTCGTCAGACATTCTCGCCCCGGTCAAAGTGGTATCAGCAGTATGCCAATCTGTGGGGCTGTTACACCAACCTATGTCAATGGGTCGGCCATTACGGCGATGATGACGTCGCGCTCGGTAACTTCAACAATAACGTGGCGGCGCTTGCCCTATGATGACCGATCTTGCATCCACCACACCACAATCGCTCGGTCGCGATCCCATGGTCGGCCTGCGCCTGGCGCGTGTCGACGGGTTTGAGCCGGCCATTGCGCTCGGTCAGGACGAACTGCCTGCCTATCTGCGCCGTTTTACGATACTGTTTGCCGACGATGCCACCATGCGCCGTGGCGGTATCGGCCGCGTGACGCGTGCCGTCAACGCCCAAGGCGAGGCCGTGGCACTCAAACAGCTCATCTTGCCGACGCGCGATGAGTTCGACGACGATGCCGCCCATGAGGCGCTGGTCGCCAAGTTCAAAGCGGCATTTCGCGAGGAATATGAATGCCATCGCGCCCTTTCAGGCCTTAAGGGCTTTCCCCGTCTCTATGGCTGGGGCGAGGTCGACGGTGTGCCTGCGATTGTCATGGAATGGGTCGAGGGCGAGACGCTCGCCCGCTTGCGCTCGCGCTTTGCCGTGGACGATGCCGGCCGCCTATCGCCGCTTGTGGCGGCGCGTCTGGGTCGCGACCTGTTCGATCTGCTCTGCCGTATGAGCCTGGTGGGCGAGGGCTTTGTCCATCGCGATATCTCGCCCGCTAATATTATGGTGCGTACGGCGCGTCTACCGCTTGACCGGCAGCTTGCCGAGGGCACCTTTGACCTGTGCCTGATCGACTTTGGCTCGTCGCTGGCGCTTGAGCCTGCGTCGGCCGTGGCCGGTACCGGCGGCAAGGCGTCGTTTACGGAGCGCTATGCCACGCTGCGTCGCGCGACGGTTGCCTATGCCCCGCCCGAGATGCTCACCGACGATATTCCCGACCTGCGCGCTTTGCGTATGTCGCCGGCGATCGACGTCTATGCCGCAGCAAGCACGGTTTACGAGCTCATTGCCGGCGCCGCGCCATACGAAGCCGCGCCGAGCACTTCGGGCACCTCGGGTTCGCGCAAAAAGACGCGCGACATCGCCAGCCCCTACCGTCTCAAGATGGACACGCTGCCCGACTATCCCATTGGTGCCCATGCGCCCGGTTGCGATTTGACTCAGCTGCTTCGTCGTGAGCCCGATGTGGCGCTCGCTGCGGCCGAGCAGGCCCAGCAGCTGGGGCTTGAGCCGGATTCCGAGGAGCTACGCGATGCGCTGGCGTTTGTCGATGCCCAGCTGTTCGACGTGGTGATGGCCTGTCTGTCCAGCCATCAAAAAGATCGTCCCGAGCCGGCGGCGGTCGAGGCGGCGCTCTCGGCGTTTTGTGACCACTATGCGCAAAATGTCGGTCGTTCGCTCCGCGGCGAGCCGCTCACGCCGTGCCCCATGGATGCGTCTGGCCGCGCGGTTCGTCGCGCGCTGATGGTCGGCGCGACGGTCGTCTGTGGCGTGGTTTGGGCTGTGGTCGTGGTTTCGGCCGCGCTGCTGGCGTCGGGCGCTCGCGTGACGGCGACTTTGGGATCGCTCGTGTGGTCTGGGTCGCTACCGGGTATTATTGCCGCACTGGCGTTGGCGCTGCCAGGCATAGCCGGCGTTGCCGCGGGGGCACTTGCGCGCGATCGGCGCTCGGGCTTCCTGCAGGGTGTGCTTGCGCTTTCTGCCTGCGAGGTTCCGGTGCTGGTTGTGGCTGCATGTAGCGTATTTTCCCAACGCGCCGTGATGGGCGGCCTTGTTGCCGCTCTGGTTGCAACCTATACGCTTACGTGGTTTTTGCTTGCGATGGGCTTTGCCTTTGAACTTCCCGTTTCGGCACCGCGACGCACAAAAGCCCAGATGGCGACTCCGCTTGCCGGTGGAGCCGCAGCTGTCCGTACTTTTGGCGGACCTGTCGAAGTATCGTCCGATTCTATTTCTACGACCAAGGAGGCCTAGGTCATGGCATCTCAAGTTGAGCTCACCCCATGCGGGGCCATGTTTGACATCTTTAAGCGCGCAGCGCATCTGAGCCATATCGAGCTGTGCGGCTTGGTGCTTTCGTCCCGTCCGCTCGCCGACGGCCGCAGCCCGCAGAGCCGAGCCGCCGATCGCTCTTGGGTTTCCCGCTTTATCGTTCGCGCGCCGGTCGGCACGCTTCAGCAGCGCTACTTTGCCGAATACGGTACCTCGGCTGCGCGTATTATGTCGCAACTGGCCCTGCGCCAGCGCAATCCCATGGACTCCACGGCTGTAATCAATATGGTGTGCGGTCCTGCAGGTGAACCGATGGTACGCGCGCTCGAAGAGTGCCACCAGGACACGAATCTCTATCGCAACGCGCTCGATCGCCTGTCCCAGGCGGCGGAACTCATGCCCGCCGAGCGCGCCGAGGTCGTGCTGGTGCTGTTTGTCGCCGTCGGTTGTTCGGCGGATGTGCGGTCCTCGGTGAACTATGCCATCGACTACGCGAACGCGACCTGCGGCGGAGGCACATCCACGCCGCGTTCGCTTGGCATGTCGCTGACTGCGGGCGAACGCGAACCCGCCCCGGCGCACCCTTTGGGCTTGCTGCGCGTGCAAAACAGTTTTGTCGTGAGCGCCCCGCGCTGGATTCAGCCGAGTGAGCAGGGTGTTGAGATTGGCGCGCTGGCCACTGGTGAGGGCGATATTACCGACGTCGGCGACGATGTCTCGGCCCGCCATGCCCATATCTGGTGCGATGCTCAAAATATCTGGCACGTCGAGGACTTGTCGTCCACCAACGGAACCGTGGTGGTAAACGGGGCCACGCGCGTTTGCATTCAGGTCGAGCCCGGCCGTTCCGCCCAGCTCAATCCCGGCGACGAGCTCAAGCTCGGCGAATCCACTACCTATGCCATCCTCTTCGGTGCCCTCTAGCCGGCAGTTAAGGACGTTCCTTTTCTGCCGGCACTTGGGGACACTCCTCGGCGCGCCAGAGCCGGTCGCCTGGGGATGGAGAGGCCATTTTGGCCCTTGGCGGTCAGTCGGGGCGAAACTAGAAGATCTTTCCGATTCGCGGCTGTTCATGCTTGTAGAGCATCTAAAACAATAGGATGTTATTCTGGAATATGCCGGGTGCGTGAACTTGCCTGTCTTAGCCTTAATAAGGTATAGGGGAGTTTGGCTCAGGGGTTCCGTCTTGTTCTTCAGCGCAGTATTGTGGGACAGATTTGCTGAGATTGGTGCCTTACACCGCAGAGCGCACGGAAGGCTCTCGATTTGTGTTCTGGCCCCAGAATACAGGGCCTGATACTTACCAACTGTGGCATGGATGTAACATCTGTAGAAATCAACCCTTTTGTTGTCGACCTTTGTAAGAAAAACACTGCCATCAACTCTTTGGATGACGAAACTAGGGTGCTTGAGGGGAGCCTTTACTCCCCTCTGAGAGATGACTCATGTTTTTCGCTTGTCGTTGTGAATCCTCCGTTACTGCCGATTCCGGATGAGATTCCTTATCCCTTCGTTTGAGATGGAGGACAATCGGGTCTGGATAAAACACTTCGTATTCTTAAGGGTGGCGATACGCATTTAGAGAAAAACGGTAAATACTGCTAATAGGGGTGACGACGATGGTGCAGGGGCGACCCGCGATGCTCTCATCAATACGTCGGATACTTGGGAAATCAGGTCTAGATGCATGTATGATGATGCTGTGTGGCTATTCAATTAATCCGCGTTCCGAATGGGTGCAGGGTATAGCTGCGACATCGTATGCTTTTGACCCGGCGCGATACTCAGATATTTCTGAGGCGGTTGACGAAGTTTATACGCACTATGCCGCGCAAGGCGTTTCGGAAGTTTGCACATCTACGTTACGGGCTTAGGTTTCTTCAAGCGAGCAGGCCGGTTGCGTTATTTCGAGCGATTTTTCTAGTCTAGACGACAAAAGGCAAAGGATTTGATGGGTATAAAACGCGGACGTTTGTGGGCGGATGCTCAAATCTATTGTGGCAATCGGGCGGTTGAAAAAGATATTTCAACCGCCCGATTGCCAGGTTCGTCGGAGGAGATGTCCGATTCCGACTCTCTTGTAGGAAGAGCTTGAGATCGTATTGGCCCAAGGCAATCTTAAAGCAGTCTCATTGGCAAATCTTCGCTCCTGTTGTGTTGAGGTGTAAGGTATCAGTGATTGATGTTTTGTGGCGGGTAGATTGGGGCCTTCCTTGATTCGATGCGTTCTCTCGAGGTTCATCAGAGCAAAAGGGGCTTTCGTCTTCATTGCTATCACGGTGATTGGAACCGCTCTCTCCTATGCCATGCCATACGTGAACGGGAAATTCTTAGATTTTCTTCTCGGTAACCGCAGCGAAAGAGACGCCGTACTCTTCGCGCTCCTGGTTGCGTCAATAGGAGTTTTCTCCACCCTCTTTACTTATTTTGCAGGAACACTTTCCATTCGCATAACCACGAGACTTTCCTTTGATCTTCTCAGGGAGGCCGTCTTGCGTTTTGAAAGAGACGATTACTTGGTGAGTCGGACCATCGATCCAGCCTATACAACGCAACGGATTATTTCCGACTCCAGCGTGGTCTCATCCTTCGTTTTGGCGAATTTTATCAGTGCGCCGCTGTCCATTGTAGCCATTCCCATCGTATTGCTTATCATATGGTCAATTGATTCAACTCTCGCGGTGTTTTCCATCATTCTCCTCATCGTGTATTTCTGTGTAATTACTGGGTTGAGGAAACTTTTGTATAGGGTCACGTATGAGAAGAAAGAGGCGGACAGCGCCTTTTACGCCGCAATTGCATCGCAGCTTAATCAGATTCTCAACATTCAACTGACATCTTCGTACGGCAAGAGCGAACAAGCGCTCGACGCTGGGTTTAAGAGCTATTTTCCCAAAGTTTTGCGCTCCGGAAAGCTATCATATTCTCTGACATCGCTCGATGGTCTTTTCGCAGCGTTGTTTCAAGCGGTGATACTTGTTGTTTCCGGAGTACGAATCATTAACGGAACTATGTCAATAGGCGAGTACACTATCATCGCTACATACTTCGCGGTTCTCTTTAAGACTTTGAAAAGTATGATGTCATTGTTCAAATCCTATCAAGATGCCAAAGCATCATGGGATAGGACGGCTATCGCGACGAGAGAAAAGGAGAGATCGGGGTGGAATCGGACCGATTTAGCTAAACTCGATGAAATAAATGACATTTCGGTATCTGATTTGGAATTCTCGGTTGCCCTTCCAGACGGATCTGTCCGAGAGGTCCTCGGCGGGTTTTCTTTCAAGTTTTCCGGTCCTGGTACATATTGCATAGTTGGGGAAAACGGAAGAGGCAAGACGTCACTTCTTTACTTGATGCTCGGGCTATACTCATCGAAAGGCAAAGTAAAATACAACGGCGTGCCAATCGAAGAATGCGACTTGGATTACATACGTGCGAGAGAGATATCGTGCTGCCCACAGTCGTGCTTCGCGCCGGACGAAACGGTGAAAGAGCTGTTAGAGTATTTCGACACGCCCTTTTCTTCCTATCACCGGGGTGTAGATGGCCTACTTTCGCTGGAAAACAGCGTGAAGGAGTTGCTCGGGAAACGTTGCTCCGCGCTTTCGGGCGGTGAGCTGCGCCGAGTGTACTTATGGTCGGCGATTTCACGCAAGTCGTCAGTTTTGGTACTCGACGAGCCCACGACTGGGTTAGACGCTGTAAGCCGCGCCGAGCTTGCGGCCTATGTTAAGCGCAACAAGCAAAGCCAGCTGATCATCGTTGTCTCTCACGATGACGAGATGGTCGGCGCGGTAGAAGGGGTAGTGGATTTAGGCAGCATGTACCAGGGTAAATGATGACAAGTGTAGTGCTACCCAACTGGCAGAGATAACAAAAAGGCGATGCAGATGCACGTAGCATTCAGGCGGTTCGGACTCGGTGCCTTCACGCCATCGCAACGCTTTCAGATATAGTTCTCGTTCTCTTACTAAAGGAAACTTTAGTCTACGTCATCTTGTCGAGACAGAGGTGAAGCGAAGTGTTGTCGCGACGTATCTTATTCCAGGTGGCTCAGTATCAGCGTGAGAATCGCACCAAAGTGTACTTACGATTCTCGTGTCCCACGGACAACATGAGCTGAGCATTGAGGTTCCACCCTTTGCTGCAACTACACGGGGTTGGACGGCAATGAATATGCCGGGCCGCATACCACGCGCAGCGGGGGTCCATGTCCCAGTATGTTGCCTACAGCAGCCTCGATGTCCACGCACACATCATCTCTGCCTTCGCGTTCAATCCATTTGCCGGAGAGTGCGAGGGTTGCCAGGCCGTAGAATTCGAGCCGAACAAATGAAATGCGGTATCAGCGCATAGGATTAAACTGACGATTGCTTTGCACTGAGAATACGCTTGGAAAGCCGCTATGGGTGGCGGCCCGGGTTAAATAGAGAAGCCCGTCCGATCACTTTCATGTGGCGAACGGTCGGGCTTCTTATTCCACTTGCCAATGCTCGGCTCATATTGGAAGAAAGCTACGCTAATGTTTGCGTGACACTCCTATTTTCTCCGAAGAAAGAGTCGGATAATGAAGAATAGAATTAAAAAAGGTGCCAGATATAACGCAAGTATAAAGGCTAATCCAACGAGACCTTGCAATAATGGCATAACTCCTCCCAGACACGAGATTTTGGTATTTGTTCCCATCTTATTCTGAATTGGACCAAATAGTTCCTAGCCACAAAACTACTCGTCAACTGGATCGCACCAATCTGCTGGCAAAACACAGCTTGATTCTTTATCGACATAGCACCAATCCGCAACAGGGCACTCGGCGATGTCGTAAAAATTGCATATATCAACTCCAAGACAACAAGGCTCAACGGGAGGATGTTCATTTGAACCAACAGGATGGATATGCTTCATAACAGCTCCTCACCTTAATCCAATTAGAGACTACGTTTGATCAATGCCACAGTGATCTACAACGCAGATGCTGCCGCCATCCATGTCATAGTCGCAGTAATCGTATGCACCACAGCCATCTGCTTTATCATAAACAGTACAGATGTCAGTAATGCCCAAGAGGCAGTCAAAAGACATCGGCTTCACGCCTGCCTCGTCGCCACTTCCTGGAGTAATCGGATGAATATGCTTCACGACTACCTCCCTTTGAGTGCAGAAAAACCTCAATATTGTGTATAACAAACCAAGATGTCTAGTTCACCATATTTCTAGAATGGTTTCGGCGAACGTAGCAATAAGCTTCGCAGACGGTAATCAGAAGAACGAACACCTCCACAATGGTGACAGCAATGCGCTGAACCGCTTATTCCGATACAGTAGCTTCTCGTTGATTTTTCTCCTGCGAAGATGAGTGGCGGGAAATAAGGTCAAAAGCCATCTCGTAGCACATCTTTCTATATTCACATGATGCAGGGTGTAGACTCTTGGGCAAGTAGCCGTGCTCGTCTGCAGCCTCCCAGCTACAGCCCCCACCACAGAAAGACCGAGCCCAACAGTCCGTACAGTCAATTCTTTTTTCGACACCCTGACTCCAGTTTTCAATATACCTAGTTTCGTCAATTCCGGTGACGATGTTGCCCATTTTGAATCGCATCATCCCGACAAACCTGTGACAGGGGTATACGTCCCCTTCGGGAGTCACGGAAATAAAACGCCTGCCAGCCCCGCATCCGACAAAGGCGATCCTGTTGCTCATAATCAAATCAACTGCAGTTTTCAATGTTCTAAACAAGGGCTTTTCCCCTTGATCAATCTGTTTGAGATATTGATCCGCCAAATCTATTAGGCCCGCCCTGATTTTGTTTAATGAGTGTTCGTCGAGTTTGATATTCTCATCGAATGAGCTCACGGGCGAGAAGTAAATCCTTCTGAAGCCCATCTCTTTAAACTGAAGATAGTCTTCAACAAGGTTACAGTTATTATTTGTTAAGGTCGCTCTTGCGCCGAAGGGGAACGACTCGGAAAAACGACGAACGTTTTTGTCGATATCGGAGAAAGAGCCGCCTCCCGTCTTGTACGGGCGCGATGCATCGTGCTTGCATCCTGTACCATCGAGACTAATCAGAACAGAAAACCCGTGCTCCTTGAAAGAATTCACAGCAGTGTCATTCAAAAGCGTTCCGTTGGTCGTAATAGAATAGGTAAAGTTTCTATTGGGGTATATTCTTTTTGAATAGTCGACCGTTTTCCATATCAGCGGCTCGTTAATCATGGGTTCCCCACCAAAAAAGACGATCGCAAGCGTTTCGTTTTCCGATGAACTTGCGACGAGGTAGTCGACCGCCTTGAAGGCTATCTCGTCTGTCATCAGCAGAGGAGACGTTCCATAATCTCCTTTACCGGCAAAACAGTAACTACAACCAAGGTTGCATGCATGTGAAACGTGGAGTTCGATGGATCTAAGTTTTCGAGGCGTGTCTTTTGTTAAGAAAGTCCGCTCAGACAATCGTTGATACTCATCAATGTCGTCTTCAAGTTCTGCTATGGTCGTTTGGTCGTAGCCTTTCGCAGCAAGTGACTTTGTTAGCAACTTCGAGTTGACCGTTCTTCCCGATGCTTCAAATATGCGAAGCGCATCTTCTGATGCTTGGTCAACCTGAAAGCAATTGCGAGTGACCTCATCGAAGCAGTAACGACGATCACTTACTGAGAAAAAAATGCATACGTTCCTCAATTTCATGCTGGACTGGCACTAACCTTGTTTATTGTTGCGCAGCTATAAAAAACCACCAGCGGGGATTCGGTGTGCGGCCCAATCGGACTCCCAAAAGGTTCTATTTGAGACTGGCAAGCTTTGTGTTGTTGGCACTTCGACAGCGCTCTTTATTCCAACATGGAGCCTTGCAGTTTGAGTCGACTTGCCTCTGGAAGGTCCGATCTTAACTTGATTTAGGATGAAAACAGATTACAGGCGCGCTCCTCTAGAAAGAAAGGAAACCAATCGCCGCCTTTCACCAGGAAAGTTTTTATAGCCCACCTCGAGCAAAATGAAAGATGCGAGAGCGATTGGGGAACAACGCGAATCTCCCCTTTTGGGTGGGAGCGAGCTTTCAGCCACCGGCGAACGACTCGCCCTGGTCAGAATCTGGAAGTGGTGCCGGGCCGCTTGGGCCTCCCCGGTGACTTCGTGGGGCTTACCTGCCTGACGTCGAGGAGTACATCCGCAAGATTCGTTCCCTATGCCGTTTGCTCTCACGCCCGCCTTGGTTCCAAGTCGGGCGAGCACGAGGTCGCGCCGGCGCATCCGCTGGGACTGCTGCGCGTGCAAAACGGCTACGCGGTGAGCGTCCCGCGCTGGATTCAGCCGAGTGAGGAAGGCGTCGAGATCGGCGCGCTGGCAACGGGGGAGGGCGGCATCACCGATGTGGGCGATGACGTTTCGGCTCGCCATGCCCACGTGTGGTGCGATGACCAAAATGTCTGGTACGTTGAGGACCTGTCGTCCACCAACGGAACCGTGGTGGTAAACGACGCGACGAACGTCTGCACCCAGGTCGAGCCCGGCCGCTCCGCCCAGCTCAACCCCGGTGACGAGCTCAAGCTCGGAGAATCCACAACCTACGCCATCCTCCTCGGCGCCCTCTGACTCATCTCCTAAATAAGTTGCGGTGAAATAGGGGCTGTTTAAGGCTACGGCCGGCAAAAACAGTTCCTATTTCACCGCAGCTGCCATTTGGTCCCTCGGTGACGGAAGGATCAATTTTGCCCTTGATGGTCACCAAGGTAAACCTTTACCGCCCGCCTATATTTGCCGAAATTACACTTGACGGCGGGGTACAATAAGCCCGCATGCGGATTTCCGTTGCGGGCGCTTCCCATCGCCGGGGCGTGCCCGGGAGCATCCGGCATGCGGCCTTTGCGGCGCTCGGTCATGTGCAAGACGGGCGGTCGGGTCTGTGGGGCGCATCAGTTGCCCCTCGCCTCGGCAGCCTTCTCTCCACGCCATGTACCTGCCGCTGAGTCCGCCTGTCAGATGATCGGAAGCAACAACGAAAATCCCATCACGCCAACATCCCGGCGATCGCCGGGGCCTGTATACCTATATGAGAGGAGAGGGGTATATGGCGCGTAAGTTTAAGTCTATGGACGGCAACGAGGCGGCCGCATATGTTTCGTATGCGTACACCGAGGTAGCGGGAATTTATCCCATTACGCCGTCCAGCCCGATGGCCGACCATGTCGACCAGTGGGCGGCCCAGGGTCGCAAGAACATCTTCGGCACCCCGGTCAAGGTCGTCGAGATGGAGTCCGAGGCAGGTGCAGCAGGTACCGTTCACGGTTCGCTGGGCGCCGGTGCGCTGACCACCACCTACACGGCTTCTCAGGGTCTGCTCCTGATGATCCCGAACATGTACAAGATCGCGGGCGAGCAGCTCCCCGGCGTCTTCCACGTCTCCGCGCGTTGCGTTGCTTCCCACGCCCTGAACATCTTTGGCGATCACTCCGACGTCATGGCCTGCCGTCAGACCGGCTTTGCCATGCTCGCCGAGGGCAACGTCCAGGAGGTCATGGACCTCTCGCCGGTGGCTCACCTTGCCGCCATCGAGGGCAAGACCCCGTTCCTTAACTTCTTCGACGGCTTCCGCACCAGCCACGAGATCCAGAAGGTCGCCATGTGGGACTACAAGGATCTGGCCGAGATGTGCGACATGGACGCCGTCCAGGCTTTCCGCGACCACGCGCTCAACCCTGAGCACCCGCACACCCGCGGCAGCCACGAGAACGGCGACATCTTCTTCCAGAACCGCGAGGCCTGCAACAAGGTCTACGACGAGCTTCCCGCCGTCGTCGAGGGCTACATGAAGAAGATCAATGAGAAGCTCGGCACCGATTACGGCCTGTTCAACTACTACGGCGCTCCCGATGCCGATCGCGTCGTCGTGTGCATGGGCTCCTTCTGCGACGTGCTCGAGGAAGTCATCGACTACCTCAACGCTCACGGCGAGAAGGTCGGCCTGGTCAAGGTTCGCCTGTTCCGTCCGTTCTCCATCAAGCACTTTGTCGACGTTCTCCCCGAGACCGTCAAGAAGATTGCCGTCATGGACCGCACCAAGGAGCCGGGTTCCATCGGCGAGCCGCTCTACCAGGACGTCGTTTCTGCTCTCTACGAGGCCGGCAAGACGGGCATCAAGGTCGTCGGCGGCCGTTACGGCCTGGGCAGCAAGGATACGCCTCCCGCGTCCGCGTTCGCTGTCTTCGAGGAGCTTAAGAAGGACGAGCCCAAGCGCGAGTTCACCATCGGCATCGTCGATGACGTGACCAACCTGAGCCTGCCCGAGGCCGAGGATGCGCCCAACACCGCAGCCCCCGGCACCATCGAGTGCAAGTTCTGGGGTCTGGGTGGCGACGGTACCGTCGGCGCCAACAAGAACTCGATCAAGATCATCGGAGACCACACCGACAAGTACGTCCAGGCCTACTTCCAGTACGACTCTAAGAAGACCGGCGGCGTCACCGTCTCGCACCTGCGCTTTGGTGATTCCCCGATCCGTTCGCCGTACTACGTGACCAAGGCCGACTTCGTCGCCTGCCACAACCCCAGCTACATCGTCAAGGGCTTCAAGATGGTCCGCGACGTCAAGCCGGGCGGTACCTTCCTGGTCAACTGCCAGTGGAGCGACGAGGAGTTCGCCGAGCACATGCCCGCCGTGGCCAAGCGCTACATCGCGAACAACAACGTCAACGTCTACCTGATCGACGCTATCGACCTGGCCGCCAAGGTCGGCATGGGCAAGCGCACCAACACGGTGCTCCAGTCCGCCTTCTTCGCGCTGGCCAAGGTCCTGCCCGCCGAGGACGCCCTGCAGTACATGAAGGACGCGGCCACCAAGTCCTACATGAAGAAGGGCCAGGCCATCGTCGACGCCAACCACAAGGCCATCGATGCCGGCGCTACCGCCTTCCGTAAGTTCGAGGTTCCGGCCGACTGGGCAACCGCCGAGGATGCCGCCCCCGTCGAGCTCTCCGAGGAGACCAAGTCCGCCATCGCCCAGCAGGTCAAGAACCTGCTCGAGCCCATCGATCGCATGGATGGCGACAGCCTGCCCGTTTCCGCCTTCGTCGATTGCGCCGACGGCCAGTTTGAGCTGGGCGCCTCCGCATACGAGAAGCGCGGCGTCGCCGTGGTCGTTCCTCACTGGGACGAGACCAAGTGCATCCAGTGCAACCAGTGCGCTTATGTGTGCCCGCATGCCACCATCCGTCCGTTCGCGATGACCGAGGACGAGGCTGCCGCCGCGCCCGAGGCTACCCGCACGCTCGACGCTATGGGCCCCAAGGCCAAGGGCATGAAGTTCACCATGGCCGTGTCCCCGCTCGACTGCATGGGCTGCACCAACTGCGTCAAGGTTTGCCCCAAGGGCGCCCTCGAGATGGTTCCCACCGAGCAGGAGATGGACCAGCAGCCCGTTTGGGACTACATGGTCGAGAACGTCTCCGAGAAGAAGGAACTCATCGCGGCCAACGTCAAGGGCAGCCAGTTTAAGCAGCCCTATCTGGAGTTCTCTGGCTCCTGCGCCGGCTGCGCCGAGACCGCCTATGCACGTCTGGTGACCCAGGTCGCCGGCGACCGCATGTTCATCTCCAACGCCACCGGCTGCTCCTCCATTTGGGGCAACCCCGCTGCCACCGCTCCGTATTGCAAGGACAAGGACGGTCACGGCCCGGCGTGGAACAACTCCCTGTTCGAGGACAATGCCGAGCACGGTCTGGGCATGGCCGTTGGCTATGAGGCCGTTCAGAAGAAGCTGATCGCTGCTACGCAGGAGATTATCGCCGCTGACGGTCCGTCCAACGAGCTCAAGGCCGCCGGTCAGGCTTGGATCGACTCCGTCAACGACGCCGAGGCCTCCAAGACCGCTGCCGCTGCCTACGTCGCCGAGCTCGAGAAGTGCGGCTGCGACGCTTCCAAGGCGATCCTCGCCGACAAGGCTTACCTCACCAAGAAGTCCTTCTGGATCTTCGGTGGCGACGGTTGGGCCTACGACATCGGCTTCGGTGGCCTGGACCACGTCCTGGCTTCCGGCCACAACGTCAACGTCTTCGTCTTCGATACCGAGGTCTACTCCAACACCGGCGGTCAGGCCTCCAAGGCTTCGAACCTGGGCCAGGTTGCTCAGTTCGCCGCTGCCGGCAAGGTGACCAAGAAGAAGTCCCTGGCCGAGATCGCTATGAGCTATGGCTACGTCTACGTGGCGCAGGTCGCCATGGGCGCCAACCCGGCTCAGACCCTCAAGGCCATCCACGAGGCCGAGGCCTACGACGGCCCGTCCCTCATCATCGGCTACAGCCCCTGCGAGATGCACTCCATCAAGAAGGGCGGCATGCAGAACTGCCAGGCCGAGATGAAGAAGGCTGTCGAGTGCGGTTACTGGAACCTCTTCCGCTTCAACCCCGAGGCCGCTGCCGGCAAGAAGTTCTCGCTCGATTCCAAGGAGCCCGCGGGCGGTTATCAGGAGTTCCTGATGAACGAGGCCCGTTACGCTTCGCTGACGCGTTCCTTCCCCGAGCGCGCCGAGGAGCTCTTCAAGGAGAACGAGCAGGCCGCCATGGACCGCTATCAGCACCTGCTGAAGCTCAAGACGGTGTACAACGAGGCCTAGGTCTCCCACCGCAGGATCTGAGGGCTAACCTTCGCGGACGTCCTCGGACATGAAAGAACCCCCGCTGCGCACTACGTGCGGCGGGGGTTCTTTCGTCCTGCGGAGTGTCCGCGAAGGTTAGACCTCAGATCCTGCTACGACTACGTCCTCGGATTGTGGGGCTGAACGAGGGGCGTGGTTGGTGGGGCCTTTTATCCCGGTCGCTGTTTCGCGGCTTTGCCGCGAAACCACGCGCTGCTTTGGGCATAGAGGGGGACCTGGTTGCGGACTCAGATGACCTAGAGAGATATGGGTGCAAACGAGAAATCGTTGTTGGGGTCGTCCTTTTCCATAAACTCATCGAGACAGAATGTCATATAGATTGGAACGTAAAGGATCTTGCCCTCTTTGCAAAGGTTTTCGTGGCTCAGCACAACGGCCTCGGGAATTTTGTACTCGCCCACACTCATCAAACGGTCGAGGGCTGCATGTGCTCGAACTTTCTTGCCCGATTTGACTTCGATTGGGACAACATGCCCGCGGGCACCTTCGATTACAAAGTCGACTTCACCGACCTCACGCGTTTGGTAGTACCACGTATCTGCTCCGAGGGCAACGAGTTCCTGTGCGACCACGTTCTCATAGAGGCCGCCGAGGTTGGGGGTTTTCATGTCAAGGTAGACGGCGCGTGCCGTGCTGCCGGGATACCGCGATGCGAGCATACCTGTATCGGACTCGTATAGTTTAAAGGCCGTCGTTTTCTCCGTCCTCTTGAGAGGACTTCGTGCCTCCGTCACCTGGGGGACCATCAATCCAACGCCTGCGTTCACCAGCCATAGGAAATCCTGCTCGTATTTTTGAAGACGAGCTCCCTCGCCTAGAGACGAGACGATAAAGCGATGGGACTCCGCCTCAAGCTGAACGGGAATTTGCTCGAAAATGGAGCGAACGTTAAACGCTCGAGTCGATGCATATTTAGAGATATCGCTTTTGCACTGATCGACTAGCTGAATTTGAAGCTCACGCGTTCTCACGAGCGAATAGCCCGAATCGATATAGTTCTGAACGACCTCCGGCATGCCGCCGCAAACGATATAGGCTCTAAAGTTTTTGAGCATCGCCTCATGAATATAGTTTTCGACGGGACGTCTCTCGACAAGGCGGCTGCGAATATCTGCAAGCACATTTTCGCTGACGCTGTTTGCCCAACAAAACTCTTCAAAATCCATCGGCCGCATAACAATGTGCTCGACATACCCTACCGGAAAAGAAGAGATCCCCTTAAACTCAGTCCCAAGCATAGACCCCGAGAAGACATAGCTAAAGCGTCCGTCCTCGACCAGCGCCTTCATAAGTGTAACGATCTGCGGATACTCCTGAATCTCATCGACAAAGATAAGCGTATCTCCCTCAACAAGCGGTGCATCCGCAAGAAGGGCCACACGGTTGATGAAGTCAATGGAGTTCTTAGCGCCAACAAGTACGTCTCTTGCCTCGGCATCAAGTAGCAGATTGACCTCATAATACGAAGCGTAGTTGCTCTTTCCAAACGCGCGAATCGCATAGCTCTTGCCAATCTGACGCGCACCGGTAACAAGCAGGGCCTTATGGGAGTTATTCTTCCAGCTCAAAAGCCTATCAGTGACTTTGCGGCGTAGCATTAAAACACCTCATTGACAAAAATTGGCAAATAGATTTGCCCATAATCATACAAAAATTGACAAATAGATTTGACCCAAATCATACAAAAATTGGGAAATAGCAAAGCTCACTTAGGCCTCAAAGCCAGCGAGCCAGCACGGTACTTTGCGAAAAGGCTGGCGGCGCCGTTGTTGAGGGTGGCCAGGTTGACAGTGGCGCCGTTAGCGTTCTCGGCTGCTTGGGCGCGCAGGAGCGAAAGGGCGTCGGCAGCGTTCATGCAGAAGCCGACGGTAAAGTTCCATACTGCGAACTCGCAGTCGCTTGCCGCGGGGTGAAGCGCGATCGGCTATCCCTTATGTTGGATGAAAAGCCCCATGTTTTTGCAGGGGTGCATACTCGTCAAATTAATGTATAGAATCGCGTATAGTGCGAGTAAGATATTGCGCTGTCCGTTTTGTGTTTAGCAAAGATATAGTTTGCATAATCTGGTCTAATCCCTGCTCTATTTAAATAAAGTTGCACGTAAATGGCGTAGATGTGCCTGAACTGGGCTTCTTTACGCTGAGCGGGTAAAATCGACCGTTCGCCGCTTAGGTATTTTCAAAATGAATAAAATGAGCGATAAAGAGAATATAAACCTTAATAAACTCGCGTATCGCACGGACGCGGGTTATTAATGGGTTGTAGGCCTTTTACAGAAAGGATTCCAGCAATGTCTAAGCCTCTTGGCAAGCCCGATCGTATTGTCGTCGCCCTCGGCGGCAACGCCCTCGGCAACAACCCCGTCGAGCAGATCGAGGCCGTGAGCAACACCGCCCACGCTCTCCTCGGCCTCATCGAGCAGGGCAACGAGATCATCATCACCCACGGCAACGGCCCGCAGGTCGGCATGATCCAGAACGCCTTCGCCGCCGCCCACGACGCCATCGGCACCCCCGAGATGCCGCTGCCCGAGTGCGGCGCCATGTCCCAGGGCTACATCGGCTACCACCTGCAGCAGGGCATCGGCCGCGAGATGCACAAGCGCTATAAGCGTTGGCACGCCGCCACCGTCGTCACCCAGATCGAGTGCGATCCGGATGATCCCGCGTTCAAGAACCCGACCAAGCCGATCGGCCCCTTCTACACCGAGGAGCAGGCCAAGGAGTTCATGGCCGAGGATCCCTCCAAGGTCTTCGTCGAGGACTCCGGCCGCGGCTGGCGTCGCGTCGTCGCCTCCCCCGATCCCAAGAAGATCGTCGAGGCTGACTCCATCCTCAACCTGCTCGACAACGAGTTCATCGTCATCGCCTGCGGTGGCGGCGGCATCCCCGTCGTCCGCGACTACGAGAACAAGGGTTGCTACAAGGGCGTTCCCGCCGTTATCGACAAGGACCTGGGCGGCGAGCTGCTGGCCGAGGACTGCGACGCCGACGTCCTGTTCCTGCTGACCGCCGTTGAGCATGTCGCCATCAACTTTGGCAAGCCCAACCAGGAGGAGCTCGAGGACCTCACCGCCGACGAGGCCGAGCGCCTGGCCGACGAGGGCCAGTTCGGCAAGGGTTCCATGGAGCCCAAGGTCCGCGCTGCCATCAAGTTCGCCCGTTCCCGCAAGGGCCGCACCTGCATCATCGGCGCCCTGGACAAGGCCGCCGAGACCATGGCTGGCCTCTCCGGTACCCGCATCCACGAGTAGTCTCTACTCTGTTGCCTCTCTCGTGGGCGCCAGGCAAAGCGCCCACAAACTAGCCTCTCTTCATGAGCCCCGCGGTCCGCTCCGACTGCGGGGCTTTTGCTATTCACCTAGTCATTGGGGACATTCTTAAACGACTAGTAGTAGGCCCACATGGCTTCGACTTCGTTGAGGACCTCTACGACGCCCCAGCGACGGGCGCTGCGGCTGGCCGAGTTGGGGTCGTAGACGCCAATCTGGTTGGCATCGTCGATGCCGTAGAGCACGATGTAGTGGCCTACGTTGGTAAACGTACCGGGGCGCACTGCGGCGATAACGGGCGCACCCGAGCGAAGTGCTTGGGTAATCGATTCACGATTGTTATAGAGCTGTGTTCCGTTGAGCCCCAGCTGCCACGCACCGCCCGTCATAAACGACCACTCGGTGGCACCAGTGGGGGCGTAGTTGCCGGCTTCGGCCAGTGCGCATATATCGACCGGCGTCTTATCGGTGTGGCCGGTCTTAAAGATATAGACCATGGTGAGGCAAGTGGGACCGCAAGCGTTTTCGCGAATAGTGCCACCGGCATAGGGCAGCTCCGACCATGCGGGGTCAATTTGGTAGATGTGGGGCATGGTGCCGGCCTGCCATTGCGAGCGTGGGGTCGAGAACGCAAAGGAGTAACCGGGCGCGACGGGAGCTTTAAGCAGCTTGTCCTCGGCAGTGGGCTCAAGACCGGCTGATCCGTGCGAGATACAGGATCCCAAAAACACAAAGACGAGGCAGGCGGCAATGGAGCAAAGCGCAAGGCGTAGGCGGCGGGCCGGAAGTGCGTGGCTTGTGGTGTGCGACGCGGGGCGAGGGGCGGAATTGCCGCGGTTGCGTTGAGGTCGCGAAAAGGAGCGCTTAACGTAGTAGTCGGTCGTACGGCAATCGTAGCGGCGCGGCTGCGATGTGTCGATCTGGCGTTGGCGTGCGCTCGTGCTCACGCGGTCTGACTGCTGCACGGTACGGCTTTGTTGCCGCGAAGAAGCCCCGAGTTGCTCTTGGGGGCGCTGCGGGTTGCCGTTGTCGGAGGTGCTTCTGGGCGTTGGCGTGGTGCGGCCGGCAAGGCGCACGCTTTGTGGCCGTTGGTCGCCGTCATTGTATCCGTATGCCATTCGAATCACCTTGCCTCATGTGTAACTTGTCTATCCTACATAAAAAGATGCACGACACATGGGTATGT
Organism: Coriobacteriaceae bacterium; assembly: GCA_905194545.1. Taxonomy (GTDB): domain Bacteria; phylum Actinomycetota; class Coriobacteriia; order Coriobacteriales; family Coriobacteriaceae; genus Collinsella. The sequence goes on from CAJJSS010000022.1 coordinate 32,843, forward strand.
GCGCCAAAAGCCTGACAAATGGTATGAACGTTGCCGCGCCGCGCGCCAAGCGTCACGGCAACAGGTATTCAAAAGCAGGCAAGATGAAAGCGTCCAAGACGAATGACGTCTCCCGCCGTTCGTCCCAAAAACGGTGCCGCTCGTTTTGCAGTTCTGCCTTCGGTCGAGCTGCGAGCGGCGCTGCTGCGCCAAGGCCGTATCTTAAAGCCATGGAATAAAAGCGCGCGGCAAAACGGACCGCGCAAGGGGTGACGCCAAGGGGCGTCAAAAAGGAAAGGAGGGGAACAATGGCGGACAAGAATGCAGAAGTTGCAGTCGAGGATAACGGCGGCATGAAGAAAACGCTTTCGCTCTGGAACTTCTTCACCATCGGTTTCGGTGCCATCATCGGTACCGGTTGGGTTCTGCAGGTCGGCGACTGGATGGTCGTGGGCGGCGGTCCCGTTCCCGCTATGATCGCATTCCTCTTGGGTGCAATCTTCCTCGTGCCCGTCGGAGCTGTTTTCGGTGAGCTCACGGCTGCTATCCCCATCTCGGGCGGCATCGTCGAGTATGTCGATCGTAGCTTTGGCCGTACGATGAGCTACATCACCGGCTGGCTCCTGGCCCTGGGCAACGGCATCCTGTGCCCGTGGGAGGCCATCGCCATCTCGACCCTCGTGTCCGAGATGTTCGGCAGCCTGCCCGGCCTTGAGTGGCTGCGCGCCGTCAAGCTCTACACCATCCTGGGCGCCGACGTTTACCTGTTCCCGACGCTGATCGCGCTCGGCTTTGCAACCTACGTCATCTTCCTCAACTTCCGCGGTGCCAGCTCGGCCGCCAAGCTGCAGGCCTTCCTGACCAAGGCCCTGCTCTGCGGCATGCTGCTCGCCATGGGCGTCTCGCTGTTCACCGGCTCGCCGGACAACGCCATGCCCGTGTTCTCCCAGGTCACCGGTGCTGGTGGCGGCAAGCCCGCTACCGAGGGCACCAGCCTGTTCGCCGGTATCGTTTCGGTCCTGGTTCTGACCCCGTTCTTCTACGCCGGCTTCGACACCATTCCTCAGCAGGCTGAGGAAGCAGCCGAGGGCCTCAACTGGAACAAGTTCGGTAAGATCATCTCCTTGGCCCTGCTGGCCGCCGGCGGCTTCTACATGGTCTGCATCTACTCGTTCGGCACCATCCTCGACTGGCATGAGTTTGTTAAGAGCCCGGTTCCCGCGCTTGCCTGCCTCAAGGGCATCAACATGCTCCTGTACCTGGCCATGCTCGTCATCGCCACGCTTGGACCCATGGGCCCGATGAACTCCTTCTACGGCGCCACGAGCCGCATCATGCTCGCCATGGGCCGAAAGGGCCAGCTGCCCGAGAAGTTCGCCGAGGTCGATCCCAAGTCCGGCGCTCCCAAGCTCGCCTGCGTCGTTCTGGGCGTCATCACCGTCGTCGGTCCGTTCCTGGGCAAGAACATGCTCATCCCTCTGACCAACGTGTCGGCTCTCGCCTTCATCTTCTCCTGCGGCATGGTCGCCCTCGCTTGCCTGCGCATGCGCTTCACCGAGCCCGACCTGCCTCGTCCCTACGAGGTGCCCGGCGGCAAGTTTGGCATCAGCCTCGCTATCGTTGCCTGCGGCACCATCATTGGCCTGCTCGTGATCCCGTTCTCTCCCGCCTCCCTCAACATGGTGGAGTGGAGCATCGTGATCGGCTGGCTGGCTGTTGGCCTGGGCCTCATGGCCTTCACCAATTCCCGCAAAAAATAACGCCTAGCCGGGGCGGATCGGGTGCGCGGGGCCCTCTCTCCCGCGCACCGAACCCGGCACCACTTGGGTAGTTTTGTGAGGCCTTAACCCAACGCGGCCTCGCCCACTATATGGATCCATAAGGAGGAACCATGTCCACTAAGTATGCAATCGTTGGCGGCAAGCTCATCGACGGTACCGGTGCCGAGCCGGTCGAGAACTCCCTCGTTCTCGTCGACGACAATGGCAAGATCGAGTACGCCGGTGTCATGCAGGACCTTCCCGAGGGCGTTGAGGTTATCGACGCCGCCGGCAAGACCGTCCTTCCCGGCCTGCTCGACACCCACCTGCACTTCTCGGGCAACCTGACCGACGATGACACCGACTGGGTCATGCAGCCGCTCCTCGAGAAGCAGGCCGTCGCCGTCAAGCAGGCCTACGACTGCCTCACCCACGGTCTCACCACCGTCTGCGAGATCGGTCGCTTTGGTATCCAGATCCGCGACTGCATCGACAAGGGCGTCTTCAAGGGCCCGCGCGTTCTGGCAACCGGCCTTGGCTTCTGCCGCGTTGCCGGCCACGGCGACTCCCACCACTGCAGCCAGGAGCTCAACAAGGAATCGCACCCCTGGGGCGATCAGGTCGACGGTCCTTGGGATCTGCGTAAGGCCGTCCGTCGTCGCCTGCGCGAGAACCCCGATGCCATCAAGATCTGGGCTACCGGTGGCGGCATCTGGCGCTGGGACTCCGGCCGCGACCAGCACTACTGCTCCGAGGAGATCCAGGCCGTGGTCGAAGAGGCAAAGATGGTCGGCATCCCCGTGTGGAGCCACTGCTACAACAACCACGCCGCTGCCTACGATTCCGTTCGCTTTGGCTGCGAGCAGTTGATTCACGGCTTCGATATCGATGAGCGCACCATGGACCTCATGGCCGAGCAGGGCACCTTCTTCACCCCGACGATCGCCTTCCTGCCCACTTGGTACGCCACCTATCCGCCCGTCTACGTCCCCGAGCTGCACGACAAGTACGAGGGCACCCTGGTCGAGAAGGAGCTGCAGCGCAACTACGACTGCCTGCGCGAGGCCAAGAAGCGCGGCGTCGTCATGACGATCGGCTCCGACTCCTTCTCCTTCGTCACCCCGTACGGCACCTGCTCTATCGAGGAGATGTACGAGTTCGTCGACAAGATCGGCTTCACCCCGGTCGAGACCATCACCTGTGCCACCCTCAACGGTGCCAAGATGTGCCACATCGAGGACGAGACCGGTTCCATCGAGGCCGGCAAGTGCGCCGACCTGCTGGTCGTCAACGGTGACGTCGCCGCCGACATCCACGTGCTCAACACCGACAACATGGACGTCATCATGAAGGACGGCTGGATCGTCGAGGCTGGCACCTTTGGCGAGGCCAACAAATACAGCGCCTAAGATACCGTTTGTCGATGGCTGGATGTAAAACACAGTTTTTGATTGCATAATGCAATGGAGAGGGTCGCTTGCGGCCCTCTTTATTGCTATGGGGTGCGTCAGTAAGAAGGAGATGACGGTGGATCTCAATAGGCTGATTCTGGGCAAGAGCTACAACTCTACCAAGGTCTTTCGTACCGCTCAGCATGTGGTTCAAGCCATCTTGCTCGGTATTGTCGTTCCGCTGCTTATCCTGCTGCTCATCTGGGATCTAACCGATAATCCCAATCCCGTTCCGGCCGTTGTCGTCATTGCCGGCTTGGTCATGCTGTGCTTCTTCTTCTCGTACGTCTTTGTCGTTCCCGACGACCTCACATCGAGCGCTACCGACCGCACGCTCGCCATCGCGTCGAAAATATTCGCCTACACGTCGCGCGGCCTTACGCCCGAAGCTGCCCTGGGCGCCTCTAAGATCATCCTGTCCGAAACCATCGCCTCTGCCATCTGCTTTACCGACGGCAAGCAGGTGTTGGCAAGCTGGGGCGAGGACTCGGCAAAATGCCCCGCGGGCACCCCGGTGGTGCTGCGGACCACGCTCAATGTGATCAACAGCGGTGAGCAAAGCGTTTTCTCGCGCGATGCCTCGACCGAGACAGGTGGCTACTTTCCGCGCCTGCGCGCCGGTATTGTCGCACCGCTTACCGTGCGCGGGCATTGCGTGGGCACGCTCGAGCTGTATTATCCCCGTCTGAGCAGCATCGATATGCGCCAGACGGCGCTCGCCTCGGGCTTTGCCGACCTCATTTCCACGCAGCTTGCGAGCTTTGAGCTCGAGCGCCAGGACGAGCTTACGGCCCGCGTGGAGCTGCGCGCCTTGCAATCGCAGGTCGATCCTCATTTTCTGTTTAACACCATCAGCACCATTGTGTCGCTCGTACGTACCGAGCCGGACAAGGCCAGGTCGCTGCTCATCGACTTTTCCAATTACTACCGTCAGACACTGTCCGATTCCGATACCCTCACAACGCTCGAGCACGAGGTGGAACAGGGCACTCGTTACATCAACCTTATGCAGGCCCGGTATGGCGACGGCCGTCTGCGCGTCTCGGTCGATATCGACTTTGAGGTGCGCGACAGCATGGTGCCGCCGTTTATCTTGCAGCCGCTGCTCGAAAACTGCATCAAGCATGCGCAGCGCGAGACCGAGCCGCTTTCTATTCGTGTTAGGGCTTTTGAGACCGATGACGGTCTGGAGATCATCGTCGAAGATGACGGCATCGGTATGAGCGAAGAAGTCTGCGCGCACCTGTTTGAGCAGCATCGCCGAGAGGAGCCCGAGAGCATTACCGCCGACGGCTCCATCAAACGAGGCTGCGGCCTGGCGCTCTTCAACGTGCTTCAGCGCATCCATTTCTTTTACGGGGAAGATTCTGGCATGCGCGTGAAGTCCCAGGAGGGCGTGGGAACGCAGGTCATCGTCGAGCTGAACGGCGAGCCGCATGAGCCGGCGCCGATGAAGGTGTAGCGCGCGGTTGGATTGAGAGAAAAAAGAGGGGAAGCGCATATGTCCGAGGGATGGAACATCTTGGTGGTTGATGACGAGCCTCCTATTAGGGCTGAGCTACGCTATCTATTGGAAAAGGATACGCGTGTGGGTCATATTGCCGAGGCGGGCAATGTCACCGAAGCCGTGGAGTCGATTCTGTCGAACAAGCCCGACGTGTTGTTTTTAGACATTACCATGCCCGGTCGCTCGGGAATTGAGCTTGCCGAGACGCTGCAGAACCTAAAGACGCCGCCGGTCGTGGTGTTTGTGACGGCATTTGCCGAGTATGCGGCTGATGCCTATAACCTCGATGCCGTCGATTATGTCGTCAAGCCGGTTGAGGACGCACGCCTGTCAAAGGCACTCGACAAGATCGAGGCGGCCTTGGGCGTCCGTCGTGTTATCCACGCTCCGCGCCAGCCTTTGCGTCTGACGGTGGACCGCGGGGGCAAAAAGGTGTTCATTCCCGCCGCAGACGTTTGCTACTTTGAGGCGCGCGCCGATTTTTGCAACGCCATCTGCGCCGAGGGAACGTACCTGATCAATGAGTCGATCTCTTCGCTCGAGCGTCGCTTGGACTCCGAGGGCTTTATTCGCGTTCATCGCAGCTACCTGGTCAATTTGGAAGACGTGCACAATGTTGAGATTGGCTCCACGGGGTTGATGGAGCTCAGGCTCGACCGCGTGAACTCGACGGTACCGGTGTCCCGTCGTCGTGCCGCCGAGGTCAAGTCGCACCTGGGGCTTGCGTAAGAGGCTTGCGTGCTGTCGTTTACCATCGCAGGTTTGGCATGGGCGCGCGGTGGGCATAATGGGTGGCATCGAATGAAATCGAAAGGATCATTATGCCCGCGCTTATCACCCATCATCTGTTTGGCGAGGAAAGCATCGACCGTCTTCCGCAGGGCGTCATCACGTCCGATGAAGAGCGCATTGCCTTTATCTTGGGCAACCAAGGCCCCGACCCGTTTTTCTTTCACATTCTGACACCGCGTGTTTCCGACTGCACGCTGCTGGCGCAGGTCATGCATCGGTCGCGCATGTCTCGCCAGTTCGCGTGCCTGCGCGACGGCGTGCCGCATCTGCTGCCGCGCGATGCCAGCTTGGGTCGTGCCTTTGCGCTGGGCCTGCTGTCTCATTACGTGCTCGACCGCAACGCTCACCCCTTTGTCTATGAGCAGCAGTTTGGCATCGTGGAGTCCGATTCAGAGCTTGAGGATTCGAGCAGTCAGGTCCATGCCGTGATCGAGAGCGACCTGGATGTACTGATGCTGCAGCTTAAACGCGATGGCGCTACGGTCGACGATTACCCGCCGGCGGGCGAGATCGTCACCACCGATCGCATCAATCGCGTGGCCGGCGTGCTGATGAGCTATGTTGCCGGACGCGTGTACGGCATTGACATTCCGGCGGGGGAGTACGGTGCTGCCGTTGCCAATATGCAGCGACTTTACCGCGCGATTGAGCCGGCCGGCTCCGCAAAGACGCGCGCGATCTCGCTGGTTGAGGGCTTGGTGCACGACTACTCGCTGCTCGACGGCCTTGCGCACCGCGTGACGACCGAGCTGCCCGAGCGTACCGGCAACCTGGGCCACTTGGCATGGAAGAACCCCTTTACCGATGAAGTCTCGACCGAGAGCTTCCCCGAGGTCTTTGACCGCGCGCTGCTCGATTACGAGTGCACGGTTGCCCGCTTTATCGAGACCGGCGATATGGAAGCCGTGACCAACCATGTCAATTACAGCGGTCGCGTGCTCAATGCCGATGAGGAGTTCGACCGCGAGGAATAGGGCTCATGCGTGCCCCTTTGCCGAATCCTTACCGGTGCTTCTGGACAATTGGGGTACGATGAACTAACTGCATATCGGGCAAATACGAAGGGTCCCTGTCCATGAAATACACCAAGCTCGAGCGTAACTGGGTTATGTACGATGTGGGCAATTCGGCCCTCGTGCTGCTCAATACCTCGGTGGTGCCCATTTACTTTAACGCCATCAATACCGGCGCTTCCTCGGCCGACCTGGTGGTCGCTTGGGGCAATGCGCAGACGATCGCCTCGCTGGTCATCGCCATGCTCATGCCCATTCTGGGCGCACTTGCCGACTACGCCGGCAACAAGATCAAGTTCTTCTTGGGCTTCTTCCTCACGGGCCTGGTGCTTTGCCTGGCGCAGGCTATCCCAATGTCCGCCATGGCATTTTTGACCGTGTACGTGCTGTGCACCATCGGCCTTAACTCTTCTATGACGTTCTACGACGCCATGCTGCCTGACATTACCACCGACGAGCGCATGGACGCCGTGTCCAGCTCGGGTTATGCCTGGGGCTACATCGGTTCCACCGTGCCGTTCGTCATCTGCCTGGCGCTCATCATGGGTGGCCCCGCTCTTGGCATCCCCACCATGCTGGCAACGCGTCTGTCGTTTATCATCACTGGTGCCTGGTGGCTCATCTTTACCCTGCCGCTCATTCGCACCTATAAGCAAAAGTACGGTCGCGAGCGTGGTCCCGAGGACACCATCGGCCACATCGTGGGCGGTGTGTTCTCCGAGGTCGGACACACCATGCGCGAGATCGCCCACAACAAGACCGTACTGGTCTACATGATCGCGTTCTTCTTCTACATCGACGGTGTGCACACGGTTATTTCCATGGCAACCAGCTACGGATCGGCTCTGGGCATCGACTCGACCCAACTGGTGCTGGCGCTGCTCGTTACGCAGTTTGTGGCCTTCCCGTCCGCCATCATCTACGGTAAGCTCGCCGGCCGCGTGGGCACGCTCAACATGATCATGGTGGCCGTCGCCGCCTATATGGGCATCGTGCTCTTTGCCGCGTTTTTCTTAAAGACCGCCTTTGAGTTTTGGGTGCTCGCTATTTTGGTCGGCCTGTTCCAGGGCGGCGTGCAGGCGCTCAGCCGTAGCTATTTTGGCCGCATTATCCCCAAGGAAAAGTCCAACGAGTACTATGGCTTCTTTGACATCTTTGGTCGTTACGCAAGCGTTATGGGCACCTTTCTGGTGTCGGTCGTTACCTCGCTGACCGGCAACCCGTCGCTGGGCGTCCTTTCCATTGGCGTGCTGCTGGTCGTTGGCTTTGTGCTGCTGGTCCGTCTGTCCCGCATGTCTCAGACGGCAGAGCAGGCCGCATAGGAACCTGCCGGTAATTGCGTCCGCCGCGATACTCTTTTGGGGTTATCCGCAATAAACATTCTGACTTTCGAACAATGATTAGCCCAAGTGGGTATGATGGAGTCAGCTAGGTCGCGGGGCGTCGCCTGTGTTTGGCGGCGTCCCGTTTTTGTGTTGCAGGGAGGGTAAGGCATGAACGCCACGGTCGTGATTCCAACGTATTGGGCGGGCGATGACGCTCGCGCAAACGCTCCTGGCACCTATGACCATTCGACACGACTCAACGCCGACAATCCCGAACTCGACCGCTGCCTGGCCTCGCTTGAGCAGGTACGTGACATCCCGCGCATCATCCTTTTGGTGGTCTGTCCCGTTTCTGCCACAGCCGATGTGTCGCTGCGCGTGCACGAGATTGTCGACGCGCATCCCACGCTCAAGGTCACCGTTGTCACCAACACCCAGGCCTCGCGCATCGCAGACCGGGTTGCTCAGATCGCACCCAAGGGTTCGGGCGAGTGCGTGAGTCTGCGAGGCTACGGCGCCATCCGCAACATGGGGCTAGCCTGTGCCGCTGTGCTGGGGCATGACGCGGTTATCTTTTTGGATGACGATGAGACTGTCATCGACGCCGACTTTATGAAGCGCGCGACCTATGCGCTGGGCCAGCAGACGCGTCAGGGCCTGCCGATTTTGGTCAAGAGCGGTTACTTTTACGATCGCGACGGATCCCCGCTGGCGCCCACGGACAAGGTGGGCATCTGCCATCGTTGGTGGACCAAGCGCATCGAGTTCAACCGTTGGATGAAAAAGGCGCTCTCGGGCACCCGCATCTCGCGCTCCAACTACGTGTGCGGCGGCCTGATGGCCCTGCACGCCCGCGCCTTTACGCGTGTGGCCTTTGATCCGTTTATCACCCGTGGCGAGGATCTGGATTACCTCTTTAACATGCGCATGTTTGGCTATGACGTGTGGTTTGACAACGAGTGGGCCGTTCGTCACCTGCCGCCCGAGTCCGAGAAGCGCTCACCGCGCTTTATGCAGGATGTATACCGTTGGTACTACGAACGGGCCAAGTTGACATTCGCCGCGCATCAAAAGGAGCTCATTCCCGTTACGGCGGCATCGCTCATGCCCTACCCGGGCCCGTGGATTTCGCGCGAGCTCGACGACCGCGTGCGCAAGACCGCTATGGTCCGCAGCGTGTTTACCCGCGAGCATGAGGGCTACCTGCGCATCTGGCGCCATGGTATCGACGAGGCAAAAGCCTATGCGCGCCAAAACGCTGCAAGCTACCTGCGTTTCCAGAGCTTTTGGCCCAAGATTATGGACGGTCTCTGGCGTGACGCACAACTGACCAGCATCCTGGAGGGGACTGAATGATCGACCGCCGCGCCCAGCGCGATAGTTCAATATCAATCTTTCGCATCATTGCCGTTGCCTGCGCCATTTGCGTGCTGATGTACTTTATTTTTGCCCTGGTGACCGGTATCGAGCCGATCGCCACGGTGATTGCCTGTGCGCTGCTGTGCATCTTTCTGTGCATCTTTATCTTTTTGACGCTCAATCCCGATTCGGTGCGCTCCCAGTACACCGAGGAGACGCTCTCGGTGGCCTCGGCCATGCTCGAGGACATTAAGGGCGGTCTGACGCAGGAGTCGGCGCGTTTGGTGTGTCAGCGCATTTTGCCCGAGACGCGCGCCATGACGGTGGCCATCACCGACGAGGACAACGTGCTTGCCTGCGCGGGCGAGTTTGAGGAAAAACTGCTGCCCGATACTCCCATCCACACGCTTGCCACACGCTACGTTATCGAACATGGCATCGTGCAGTCGTTCAACCGTATGGTGGATGTCGTGGGCTCGGACGGCTCGCACAACCAAGTTCCCGCCGGCATTATCGCCCCCATCAAGGTGGGCGATCGTACCGTCGGCACGCTCAAGTTCTACTACAAGACCCCGCGCGCCGTCGACCGTACCCAGTATGCGCTTGCCTCGGGCTTTGCCGAGATCTTGTCCACGCAGCTCGCCATCCACGAGCTCGAGGTGCAAAAGGAACTCACGGCGCGCGCCGAGGTGCGTGCGCTGCAGGCGCAGATTAACCCGCACTTCCTGTTCAACACGCTGAACACCATTGCATCGTTTACGCGCACCGACCCGCTGCGGGCCCGCGAACTGCTTCGTGAGTTCTCATCGTTCTATCGTGCTACACTCGACAACTCGGGATCGCTTATTCCGGTCTCGCGCGAGGTCGCACAGACCAAGCGCTACCTTACCTTTGAGAAGGCCCGCTTTGGCGAGGACCGCGTGCTTGCGACGTTCGATGTGTCCGAGGACGTGGAAGATACGCTGGTGCCGGCGTTCGTGATCCAGCCGATTGTCGAGAACGCCGTACGTCATGGTATGGGCGATGACGACGCCCTGAGGATCGACGTGACCGTTCACCAAGACGGCGAGGATGCAATCTTGATTGCCGTGGCCGATAATGGCGTGGGCATGGATGAGGGTACCGCCGCCAGACTGTTTGACGAGCGCTCTGCCCGTCCCGACGCCAGCTCTCCCCAGGGTGGCGGCGCCGGTGTGGCCATGCACAATATTTCGGAGCGCATCCATCGCTTTTATGGGCCGCACTCCTATACGCGTGTCGAATCGGCGCCGGGCAAGGGCACCAAAGTGCTCCTTCATCTTGATTTGTCAGAGAGCATCTTTGACATTCAAGAGTAAAATAAAAGGCTACGGGCTCAACGTCATGCGACGGATGCCCGGCGTAGTTAGTTGACGAAAGGTTTTATCCCTATGCTGCGTGCGATGATTGTGGATGATGAGGCGCCGGCTCGCTCGGAGCTTCGCTTCCTGCTCGAGCAAACGGGCAAGATCGGCACGATCACGGAGGCGTCGAGCGTCCGCTCCGCCATCGAGATGCTTATGGAAAGTCGCGTGGATGTCGTGTTTCTCGATATCTCGATGCCCGGTGCCTCGGGCCTGCAACTTGCCGAGGCGCTGCATAAGCTCAAAAATCCGCCGGCGATCGTGTTTGTGACTGCGTATAGCGACCATGCGGTCGAGGCATTCGACGTCGATGCCGTCGATTATCTGATGAAGCCTGTCGAGGAAGCTCGCTTGGATCGCGCGATCGAGAAGGTCATGCAACGCGCCAAGCCGGTTACGGACAGCAAAGTGACCATCGAGCGTATCCCGGTGGAAAAGGGCGGCCGCAAGGTGCTCATTCCCGTGGACGACATTCGCTTTATCATGGCCAAGGACGATTACTCCTGCATCTATACCGTCGATGATCGCTTTTTGTCGACGACCTCGCTGGCGCAGTTTGAGGCCAAGCTCTGCGATTTTGGCTTCTTCCGTGTTCACCGCCGCTATATCGTCAACTTGGCGTGCGTCACGGACGTTGAGACGGTGCCCTCGGGCGCCATCCAGCTGGGCATTACGGGCGTCGACGAACGCGTGCCGGTTTCGCGCCGCCGCGTCGTGCCGCTCAAGAAGGCCCTGAGCCTCTAGCACACTGGCCCCGCAGCCCTGTAGACCCATCGTCTGCGGAGCCGTGGGGCCTTTTTTGTATGTATCTGCCGAATCGTTTTTTTGCGGAAGGGATCCCATGAACAGTGCAAGCGCCAAGCGTATCGACATCATCTCGGACACCCACGGCTATTTATCGCCTGCGCTCCTGGACGAGCTTGAGGGCGCAGACCTGATTATCCACGCCGGCGACCTTACGTCAGAGATGGACTACGAGCACCTATGCACCATCGCCCCCGTGCGGGCCGTACTGGGCAACAACGATTACTACCGCGACTACGGCCCCGATGTAGACCGTCTTGCGCTCTTTACTTACGAAGGCCTCAAATTCGCCGTAGCCCACTACCGCGAAGACCTTCCGGTGGGATCCGTGGACGTAGCCATCAACGGCCACACCCACGTAACCAAAGAAGCCCAAGTGGGCCGTTGCTTAGTCCTCAACCCGGGCAGCGCCAGCTACCCCAGAGGCACCCGAGGCCCCACCATGGCCAGAATGCTCGTCAAAGACGGCCATGTCATAAGTACCAAGTTTATTGACCTAGACTAACCGCAACAAAAACGGGGGATGCACAACGCATCTCCCGTTTTTCTTTGAGCCAAAGTAAGAAGTCCAACCAGAACAATCAGACCAACCCCGCCGGGAAGCACGCGGGCTAGCCGCGCAGCGGCGCACGCCCGCAAAACTGGTTGAATAATGTGACGGCAGGGAGGGTCTCCGGCGCTGGGGGCGGGGGTTAAGTTTGTCGCGAGTTCCGCACGCAAAGGAAAGCACTTAATGTGCTTTCCG
>CAJJSS010000023.1:0-44478 GCA_905194545.1 Coriobacteriaceae bacterium
CTCGCACGGAGAGCACATTAAGTGCTCTCCGGCTCGTGCGGAACTCGCGATCGACTTCGCATGCCGCCGGGCAGCCGGGGCCGACGCGAGGTTCAAGATTGTCAAAAAAGCGGTCGGCGCGCAGTGCGCCGACCGCCGATATATGGGGTCTGATATTTTCTACCAGCTAGTTCCTCTTACTCGTCTAGGAGATCCTCTGGCATGTCGTTGCCGTCGCCTAGATCGACAGGGGTTTCTTCGGGGGCAGAGCCGTCTTCTGTGGCTTCGCCTTCGGGCTTCTCCTTGGCGGCCGTCATGCGGGCTACGGCGCAGATGCGGTCGTTGTCGTCGACGGTCATCATCTTGACGCCCTGGGTGGCACGGCCGGTCTGGCTGATCTCGTCGGTCTTGACGCGAATGACCGTCGCGCCCTCCGTCACGATGAACAGCTCGTGCTGCGGGCCCACCGTCTTCATGGCCGCGAGGTTACCCTTACGCTCGGTCATTTGGATGGTGTAGACGCCCTGGCCGCCGCGATTCTGCTCCGGGTAGTCCGCGACCGGCGTGCGCTTGCCGTAGCCGCGCTCGGTGATGACGAATAGATCGCCGTTGCCGTTAGTGACTTCCATGCCCAGAACGCTCACGCCGTCCTTCATACCGATACCGCGAACGCCGCTAGTATCGCGGCCGGTGGCGCGCACCTGCTCTTCGGAGAACATGATCGCCTTGCCCGCGGTGGTGGCCAGGATAATCTTGTCGCCCTCGCGCACGCGGCGCACGTTCAGCAGCGCGTCGTCGTCACGCAGGTTGATAGCGATCAGGCCGTCGCGACGGCTGCGGTCATATGCGCTCATCACGGTCTTCTTGACCATGCCGCTCTTGGTGGCAAACATCAGATACTCGTCGGCAGGGAACTCGCGGCAGCTGATGACGCTCGCGATCTTCTCGCCCTCCTCGAAGGGCAGCAGGTTGACGATCGCGGTACCGCGCGCCTGGCGCGTACCCACCGGCAGCTCGTGCACCTTCAGGCGATAGACCTTGCCCTTGCTCGAGAAGAACAGCACGTACTCGTGCGTGGACGCGATGAACATCTCGTCGATGACGTCGTCCTCTTTGAGGTTGACGCCCGAGACGCCCTTGCCGCCGCGCTTCTGGGCGCGGTAGGCGGCCACCGGGATGCGCTTGACATAGCCGGTGTGGGTGATGGTCACGACCATGTCCTCGTCGGCAATGAGGTCCTCGACGTCCAGGTCCTTCTCGACATGGCTGATCTCGGTGCGGCGCTTATCGCCGAACTTCTTGGAGATCTCGCGCATCTCTTCCTTAATGACGCCCAGGATCTTCCCCTCGTGCGCCAGCAGGTCCTCGTAGTAGGCGATGGCGCGGCGCAGGCCGTCCAGCTCTTCCTGAATCTTGTCGCGCTCCAGGCCGGTCAGGCGGCGCAGCTTCATCTCGAGGATGGCCGTGGTCTGCTCGGGCGTAAAGCCAAAGCGCTCGATCAGGCGGCTGCTGGCCTCGGAGTCGGTCTGCGAGGAACGGATGATGCTGATGACCTCGTCAATATGGTCAAGGGCCATCAGGTAACCCTCGAGGATATGCGCGCGGGCCTGAGCCTTCTTAAGGTCGAAGCGGGTGCGGCGAGTGACGACGTCGACCTGGTGGTCGATGTAGTGCTGCAGCATCTCGCGCAGGCTCAGGCATTTGGGAACGCCGTTGACAAGCGCCAGGTTGTTGGCGCCAAAGGTCGTCTGCAGCGAGGTGTACTTGTACAGGTTGTTGAGCACGACCTGCGGGATGACGCCCTTCTTGAGTTCGATGACCAGACGGATACCCTTCTGGTTGGACTCATCGCGCATATCCGAGATGCCCTCGATGCGCTTGTCGTTGACGAGCTGGGCGATCTTCTCCTGCAGGGTGCCCTTGTTGACCATGTAGGGAATCTCGGTAAAGACCAGGCGGCTGCGGCCGGTCTTGGTGGACTCCACGTGGGCCTTGGCGCGCACGGTAATGGAGCCGCGGCCGGTCTCGTAGCTCTGCTTAATACCGGCACTGCCCATGATGATGGCGCCGGTGGGGAAGTCCGGACCGGGCATGATCTGCATGAGCTCGTCGACAGTGGCGTCGGGATTATCGATCAGGTAGCAGGTTGCCTCGATCGCCTCGGTGAGGTTGTGCGGGGCGATATTGGTGGCCATGCCGACGGCGATGCCCTGGCTGCCGTTGACCAGCAGGTTGGGGAAGCGCGCAGGCAGCGCCTGAGGCTCGGCGAGCGATTCGTCGTAGTTGGGCTGCCAGTCGACGGTATCCTTCTGCAGGTCACGCAGCAGCTCCATGGCGGGCTTTGCCAGGCGGCTCTCGGTGTAACGCATGGCTGCCGCGCCGTCGCCGTCGATGTTGCCGAAGTTGCCGTGACCGTCGATGAGCGGCGTGCGCATGGAGAACCACTGCGCCAGGCGAACCATGGCCTCGTAGACCGCGAAGTCGCCATGCGGGTGGTACTTACCGATAACTTCGCCGACCGTCCAGGCCGACTTCTTGTGTGGGCGGTTGGGGTAGATGCCGCTCTCGTTCATTGCGTACAGGATGCGGCGGTGCACCGGCTTTAAGCCGTCGCGCACGTCCGGCAGGGCGCGGGCCGTAATGACCGACATCGAATACTCGATGAACGACTGCTTCATCTCGCGGCCAAACTCCGAAATCTGGAGCTGGCCGCCGTTGATATCCTCACCGGCCGAGGCACCACGGTCGACTTCGCCAAAGCTCTCCTCGAGCTCGGCGTCGTCGTCCTCTTCCTCATCATCATCGGCATCGGGGTTATAGGCGTCCGGGTCGCCGTCCTCGCCCTGCTCAGCACGGGCAAGCAGGCGCTTCAGATCATCGGGCATACCGGCGTCGCCGGCCTCGTCCATACCCTCGTTATTGTTGATATCGTCTGCCACGTTACCTCCTCATGGTTTGCGTGGTCCATTAGTTCCCTGCCACGGAGACGAATTACCGGGAACACCGGATAACCCTCCTAGGTTTTCCAGGTGCCCCAGGTTGCCCTGAAGGATGAGGGCGCGCGCCTTGCGTGCGGCGCCCGAAATCCTGAAGGGCAAGATGGGGTGCCTGGGAAAGCTAGGCGTCTAAGAAGCGCGCATCGTGCGCATGTTTTTCAATGTACTCGCGGCGATAGCCGACCTCGGAACCCATCAGCTCGCGCACGGCGCGGTCTGCCACCACGGCATCCTCGATCGACACGCGCTGCAGGATGCGGGTCTTGGGATCCATCGTCGTCGAGGCAAGCTGCTTGGGGTCCATCTCGCCCAGGCCCTTGTAGCGCTGGACGGTATAGCCCTTGCGCTTCTTGGTGATCTTGCCGTCCTTGGCCTTGCCGTCCTCGTCGTTGTCGTCGGGGTTCAGGCCCAGACTCTGGATGGTGTCGCGCAGGATCTCGTCTTCGGGCTGGCGGCCGTTGGGATACACGTAGTGGATCTTGTTGCGCACCTTAATGCCAAAGATGGGCGGGCAGGCAACATAGACGTAGCCGGCATCGATCAGCGGACGCATGTACTTGTAGAAGAACGTCAGCAGCAGGATGCGGATATGCGCACCGTCGACGTCTGCATCGGTCATGATGATGATCTTGTGGTAGCGCGCCTTGGTGATATCGAAGTCGCCGCCGTCGCCGGCACTCGTCGTGACACCGCAGCCGATCGCGGTAATCAGCGACTGGATGGTGTCACTCGAGAACGCGCGATGGTCACCAACGCGTTCGACGTTCAGAATCTTGCCGCGCAGGGGCAGAATCGCCTGGATGTCTCGGCGACGGCCGTCCTTGGCCGAACCGCCTGCCGAGTCGCCCTCTACGATGAAGAGCTCGGTCAGCTCGGCATCGCGCACTGAGCAGTCAGCGAGCTTACCGGGCAGGGACGCCGTCTCGAGCAGGCTCTTGCGGCGGGTCGCCTCGCGCGCCTTGCGGGCGGCGTTGCGCGCCTTGCAGGCCTGTTGCGCCTTCTTGACGATCTCGCGGGCGGGCTTGGGATGCTCCTCCAAGTAATCGGCGAGGCCGTCGGTCACGATCTTGAGCGTGAGCGCGCGCATATAGGAGCTACCGAGCTTGGCCTTGGTCTGGCCCTCAAACTGCGGATCGGGCAGCTTAACCGAGATAACGGCCGAAAGGCCCTCGCGCACATCGTCGCCGGTCAGGTTGGCGTCTTTTTCCTTGAGCAGGTTCTGTTTGCGCGCGTAGTCGTTGATCACGCGGGTGAGCGCGGTGCGGAAGCCCTCAAGGTGCATGCCGCCCTCGGGAGTGTAGATGTCGTTGGCAAACGACATGACGTTCTCGCCGTAGCCGCTATTCCACTGCAGGGAAACCTCGACCTCGCCCATCTTGGCCACGGGAGCGTCCGGGTCCGATTTGCCCTCGATGTAGATGGGCTCCTTAAAGGCCTCGGGGACGTCCTTGCCCTCGTTGAGGAACTTGACGAAGTCGATGATGCCGCCCTCGTAGCAAAACTCCTCCACGTGGGGAGTCGCCTCGCGCTCGTCGGTCAGCACGATCTTGAGGTTCTTATTGAGGAACGCTGTCTCCTGCAGACGGTTGTGCAGCGTATCGAAATCGTAGATGCAGGTCTCGAAGATCTCGTCGTCGGGCCAGAAGGTGACGGTGGTGCCCGTCGAATCCGAGGTGCCCACGACCTCCATCTTCTTGACGGTCTTGCCGCGCGAGAACTCCATCTCGTAGGTGTTGCCATCGCGACGAACCTGAACGACCACGCGCTTGGACAGTGCGTTGACGACGGAGATGCCTACGCCGTGCAGGCCGCCCGAGACCTTATAGGCCGAGTTATCGAACTTACCGCCGGCGTGCAAGATCGTCATAACGACCTCGAGCGTCGGGATCTTTTTAACAGGGTGCTCGTCGACGGGGATGCCGCGCCCGTTGTCGACGACCGTGATGGAGTTGTCGGCGTGGACCGTCACCTGGATCTCGGTGCAGAAACCGGCCATGGCCTCGTCGACGGAGTTGTCAACGATCTCCCACACCAGGTGATGCAGACCGCTGGCGCTCGTCGAGCCGATATACATGCCCGGGCGCTTACGAACGGCCTCGAGACCTTCGAGAATCTTAATCTCGCCGCCATCGTAATCGTTTTCGTTTGCCACACGTCCTCCTTCAGTCAAGAAAATGTGTACAGCCTTACTAGTTTATCGTAAAAAAATACCCTCGGGACCGAGGGTATTTGGCTCTACAAGGCCACCAGATGCGATTTAAGGCTCTTTTTTGCTTTGCACGCCCTTGGCCCACTCGGCACTGGCTCTCATGGCGTTCTCGAGGGCCTCGCGCAGTTTTTGGTCTTCGATGGGCGCCACTTGGCGCTCGATCTCGGTGCGCTCGGCCTCACTTAGGTCGGCGTGCGGGGCCGGCGGGCGCTCGGTCGTCGCCGGGCGCAGGCGCTCCTTGGCGGCGGGTGGCGTGTGACCGGGCGCGGTAGTTTTGAACACCAGGCCGTCCACATGCGCACCGGCGCGCTCCATGCGCGCGCGGATGATCTCGCGCAGCAGCGTCATTTCCTGCGTCCATGAGGGCGAGTCGAGATACACCAGCAGCTCATTGGACTCGGGCAGGTAACGCAGCCCCGTCACATGCCGCCCCTCGCGCGTGCCCGAGCACACCGCATTCCAGGCGCGATAGACCGCACGAGACTCCTCTGCAGCCTCCATCTGCGCACGACGCCTAGGCGTTGCAGCCGCCAGGATGCGCTGGCGCTCTGCGTTCAAAAAGCCACTGAAGGCGACCGTTTCGCTCTCGCGCTCGTAATCAGCACGTCTCACCCATGCTCACCACCTTGGCTCGATCAAGCAGGTCGTCGGTAAAATACCCCAGGTTGGTCGTGGTTATGACCGTCTGGATATCATCGCCGATCAGCCGCAGGAAAGCGCCGCGACGCTCGCCGTCGAGCTCGCTCATCACGTCGTCCAAAAGCAGCAATGGGGCGGTGCCCAGGACATCGCGAGCCACGGCCACCTCCGCCACCTTCCAGGCCAGCACCAACGTTCGCTGCTGACCTTGGCTGGCAAATGAACGGGCGGAACGACCCGCCACGGTAAACTCAATCTCATCGCGATGCGGTCCCACCAACGTCACGCCGCGGCGAATTTCCTCGTCGGCGTGCTCGTCAAGCGCAGCCAGCATGCGCTCGTACGCCCAGCCCTTCAGCTCCTCGCGATCCTCGACCTGGGGCAAATCCCCCAGCGTAGACGTATAGGCCACGTTGGCAGCCTCGCCGGACGCCACTTGCCCGTAGGCAGTGCGCACATGGCCCGCCAGCCGGTCGAGCAGGGACAGACGATGCACGAGCAGGGCCGAACCGGCGCGGGCGATAGATTCGTTCCAGGCACCGAGCATCTCGCGGCAGCACCAAGTCTCCTTGAGCAGGGCATTGCGCTGGGTCACGCAGCGCCCGTAGGCACTGGCCAGATCGGCATAGCGCGCACTCAGCTGAACGCCAAAGTCATCAAGTGCAGTGCGGCGCACACTGGCGCCTCGCTTAACCATGTCCAGATGGTCGGGGCAAAACAGCACGCTCGGCAGAACCCCGCGCACACCGGCGGCAGAGCATCTCTTGCCGTTGCGGCTAAACGAGCGCTTACCGTCCTCCGCGCTCAATCCCATATCAAGCACGCGGCCGTCGCCCTCGAGCCTCAGCTCGACCCTGCACGAGCCCATGCCGTCATGGACGAGCTCGGCTGCGGTCGGATGCCTAAACGAGGCGCCGCTCGTCAGCAGCTGCAGCGCCTCTATGAGATTGGTCTTTCCCGCCGCGTTGGGTCCCGCAAGTATCGTCACGCCCTCGTCCAGGGCAAGACGATAGCTATCGAAACTGCGGTAGTGCGCGACGGAAAGATCGCGGGCGAACATGGTCATGGCGCAGCGCTAGATGCGGACCGGCATGACCAGGTACAGGTAGTTGATCTTGTCGTAGGACTTGAAGATGCCCGCCTGCGAGTAGCTCTTGAGCTCCAGCGTGATCTCCTTCTCCTTGGACAGGGCATTGAGGCAGCCAAAGATGTAGTGGTAGTTGAAGGCGATGGTGCCCGACTCGCCCTCGGCCTCGACATCGATCGTCTCCTGCGCAAGGTCTTGGTCATTGGAAATGGAGGACAGGCCCATCTGCCCGTTCTCGACATCGATCTCGAACTTGACGGCGGGATTGGCGCTCGCGATAACGGCCACGCGCTTGAGGGCGGCGTTAAAGGCGGCGACGTCGATCTTGACGCTCGTCACGCACGAATCGGGGATGAGCTGCTTGTAGTTGGGGTACACGCCCTCGATGCGGCGCGACACGTAGGTGGTGTTGCCGGCCTCGAAGACAACCTGGGTGTCAGTAGCCCCGATCATGATGGTCGCCTGGCTGGCCATGATGTTCAGTGCGTCGTTAAAGGCGTCGGCCGGAACGTTGAGCTCAAAGGAACCCTCGAGGGTCGAGGTCTCGACCTGCGTATCGCACACGGCCAAGCGGAAGGAATCGGTCGCCACCAGGCGTACGGTGTTGTTCTCGACCTTCATGTGCACGCCGCCCAGGATGGGGCGAGCCTTGTCGGTCGAGGTGACGCGCCACACGCGGCCGACCATTTCGGACAAGACATCGGTCGGCAGCTCCACGGCACTCTCGATGGCATAGGCCGGAAACTCGGGGAAGTCATTGGCATCGAGCGTGTTCAGCCTAAAAGAGCTCTTCTCGCAACCAATCAGCACCTGGCGCTCGGACAGCTCAAAGGTGACCGGGGCATCGGGGAGGGTCTTGGTGATATTGGAGAGCATCTTACAGGGGATAACCATCTCGCCCTCTTCTTCGACATGCGCCGCGATGCGATGACGGATCGAGATGGTGTAGTTAGAGGTCTGGAATTCCAAGATGCCGTCTTGGGCCTTAACGAGCACGCCCGACAGGATGGGGAGGGTGGATGCCGAAGCGACACCCTTCATAACGACGCCGATGGCTTGTGTAAGCGAGCTCTGGCTGACGGTGAACTTCATCTTTTAATACCTTTCTATAGATATAAATATCTTAATAATAGTAATAGCACTGACGAAACTGTTGATTACTCCCAAAGACGCAGGTCAGACCCAGAAAGAGAATCGACAGCAACCTGTGTGCAACAGGGGTGGTTTTCCACGTTCAAAACCTGCGCAAAACTTTTCATCACCGCGGGTTGGGTTTTAGACACCTTATGCCCGTGGTTTCGACAAGTTTTCAACAGGTGTCTCTATTTCCCTACGAGCGCAGTGTAATTTTATCGCGCAGCGACTTGAGGTCTTCGGTGACG
Organism: Coriobacteriaceae bacterium; assembly: GCA_905194545.1. Taxonomy (GTDB): domain Bacteria; phylum Actinomycetota; class Coriobacteriia; order Coriobacteriales; family Coriobacteriaceae; genus Collinsella. Next base: position 8,293 of record CAJJSS010000023.1, read on the forward strand.
GTGCGGTCTTCCTGGATCATCTTCTGGACCTTTTTGTAGCTCGTGCTGACGGTCGAGTGGTTGCGGTTGCCAAATTCGGCGCCCACCGCCGTGGTCGTCATCTCGCACATCTCGATGGCCAGATAGATGGCAATATGGCGTGCTTTGGCGATATTGGCGTTGCGACGCGGGCCGATGAGCTCCTCGTGCGTCACGCCGTACTGCTCTTCGATGACGGACTGAACCGTCTGGACGTTGATCTTTTTGGCCGATGTGTCGAAGTACTGGCTGGCGATGGCGTCGATATCGTCAAAGGTGAGCTCCCCGCCCTCGCGCTCGCGGTCGCCCGCCTCGCCGGCGCAGCGCTCGCAAAAGCTCTCGAGTTCGCGGATGTTGGTGCCCGAGACCTCGGCCATGTGTTTAAAGTGGTCGTCGGTCAGGTGCCCGCTGTCGCCCCCATAGGCCGCCAGCAGCGAGTCGTCGCCTGCCTCGGGAGCGGCGACGATGGTGTTCTCGTAATAGCGCTGCAAGATCTTGTATTTCATCTCGTAGCTGGGCTCTGCGACCAGGCAGAGCATGCCGGCGTTGAAGCGGCTGGTCAGACGCTCGTCCATGCTCAGGTCCTTGGGGGCGCGGTCTGCCGCGATGACGACCTTCTTGTTGTTGCGGATGAACTCGTCCATGAGCTGGAAAAAGTAGTCCACGCTCGCGCGCTTGCCGATGATGTTTTGGATGTCATCGATGATGAGCACGTCCACGCCGTGGTATGCCTGCATGATAGGGGCGTTGCTCTTCTTTTGGCGGTCGAACTCGGTCATCAGGTCGTCCAGATATGCCTGGGAGTTGGCATACTTGACCTTGATCTCGGGCGACTTCTCGGCGAGCTCGTTTTTGATGGCAAGCAGCAGGTGCGTCTTGCCCAGGCCCGATTTGCCGTAGATGAACAGTGATGTGCACGTGCCGCGCTCGTCCGCGAGGGCGGCAAACTTGAGTGCCGAGCGATAGGCATGGCTGTTCTCGGGGCCGTAGACAAAGTTCTCAAAGGTAAATTTTGAGTTCGCGGCGAGTGGGGCTCCATCCGTATTCTGCTCGGCCGGCACGGTCGGTGCCGGCATGGGTGAAGCGGGGGTCGCGGCTTGCGTGGACTTAGTCGGCGCCCCGCCCTTCATCTGGTTCATCATGCGACGAAAATCATCGGCCGAGAGCGTGTTCTTGATTGCAATGCCCGAATCCGCGCCCGCCGCTGCGTCATGAGCGATGGGCATGTGCGTGACGGGTGCGTTCGTTGACGTCGCAGCGGCGGTCGGCAACGGTGCCATGGTTTCACGGGAAACATCGCTGTGCTGGTGCTCGATTGTCGGCACGTCGCCTGCGGAGGCTGGCGCCGCAGGGGAAGCAGCGGGAGCCGTGGCGGGCACCGTCGCGGCAGCAGATTCGGCCGTTGCGCCTTGCGGTGCCACGATGTCGAGCGCGATCGGAGCAAAGGCGATTTCTTCCAGATAGGCCTCAATAGTCGGCTGATGCTTTTTGAGCTGCGCGATGGCAAAGCGCGAGGGGGCCTCGATCGTGAGCGTATCTTCGGTCAGGCTTATGGCGCGCGATTGCCCCAGCATGTTGATGAGGCGTGCATCTTGGCCGTCGCGCTGGCAAAAGGCGATGGCATCCCCCAGGATGATGCTTGCTTCCTCGTCCACTGTCTCTCCCGTTCTTTAGCTCTGAGCTCGCACACGAGCGGCGCCGAGTTCGGTCAGATGGTATTTCTGGCCATGCTTGATGACCAAGCCGGCCTGCGCCAAGTCATTGAGCGTGCGTGACCAAGTGGGGGCCGAGTTTCCAAACGCCCTCGCCAGATCGGTTGCACCGCACGCTTGATTTTGCGCCAGATAGCCCAGCGCGGCGTTGCCGCGATCGCTTACGAACACGTCCGGCTGTGGCTGCGCATACTGATTTGCTGCATTAGGATACATCATTTGAGCTGCTGATTGTTGAGAACTCTGCATCGGCGCCGTTTGCTGTTGAAAACTTTGAGGCCACTGTTGGTAAGGCTGCGGAGTCATCTGCTGGGCCCAGGGGTTGTACTGCTGCTGCGGCATCTGCTGGTACGGCTGCTGATATCCCTGCTGGTACTGCTGTGGGAACTGCTGGCCATACCCCAGTGGCGGCATCTGCTGATATGGATATCCCTGTTGGTACGGCTGATATCCCATTTGCTGGCCACCCGGTGCCCCCGTCGCCTGCTGCATTGCTGCTGCATCCTGATCCGCCAGCGGCATGGCCTCTGGCACGTTTGGCGGCATCGACATCGACGCCGCCTGGGACTCTTGTGTAGGAAGCATTCCGGGCTGCTGCATCTGTCCCACGCGGGGCTGCATCTGTTGCGTTGCCATGGGCTGCTGCGCAAAAGCTCCCGGCAGGGGATATGCGGGCTGCTCCGTCTCGGGCCGCACGGCAGCACCGCGCCCGCCGGCGCGTTCGATTTCCTGCACGCGTTTAGGATCCAGGCTTACCGTAACCACGGTGCCGTTGCCCATGTTGTCCTCGATGGACACGGCCCCGCCGGCGTTTTCCAAATACTCCTGCACCATGGGAAACCCTGCTCCGGTTCCACGGATATAGCGCTTCATCTTGCTGTTTGCGCTGGTAACGCCAAAGTCGAAAGCGCGCTCCTTGTCGTCGATGCCGGGTCCTTGATCAGCAAAGCGGATGGTGTCTCCGCCGTCCAGAATCGAGATGATGGGCTCGGCAAAGTGCGCGTGGATAAAGTTTTCGACAATCTCGCGGATGACCATGAGCGAGATATGGCCACCTTGTTCTTTCATGCACTGGTAGACGGTGTTGGTCGTCTCTTCCAAATACGTGCGGACATCTTGCGGATCAATGACGATCACACGCGGTGTCGACAGCATGTCGTCATAGACGGCGATGCGCGCGGCGTACATGACTTTTGGCGCCTGCGTGGTCGTCTGCTCGCCTTCCTCACGCTCTTCGCGCACGCCGGTGATGTGCTCGTTGTCGGGTGCCGGGTCTCCGGAATCGACCATGGTGTAAAAGTCGTCAGACATGCCGCTCGCAATCTTTCAAAAGGTTTCGAACAAATAGTAGCTCACCGTGCAATGTTTCTCATCTTTCGACAACTTTTCAAAACCTGTTGAAAACTTTGGAAAACGGACGAAAAGTTCTCAACATTGCCAACATGACCTGTTGAAAACTCGATGAAATATCGTGAAAAGTTGCCATGCACCGCTAAATCGAGCTCGGCTTATGGGGGAACCGTGTGAACTGCGCAACCTTTTACCTTTGATTTCTTGACATTTGAACATTGATTTCCCTACAATCTTCAAGCTCACGTGTCTATATCTGCGTCCGCGCCCCCGCGGACACTCGAAATGCAGCAGGAGGAACTTAAGATGAAGCGTACGTATCAGCCTAATAAGCGTAAGCGTGCCAAGACCCATGGCTTCCGTGCCCGTATGGCCACTAAGGGTGGTCGTGCCGTGCTCGCCCGTCGTCGCGCCAAGGGCCGCAAGCGTCTCACTGTCTAGCAGCGATACACACATCTCGCATGAAGACTATTAAGTCTCGGCAAGATTTCGAGCATGTGTTCAGTCAGGGGCGTCGTTTCAATCACCCTCTGATTCGAATGACCATATGTGAATCGGTTGGCGAAGGCGACTCCGGAAGGGTCGCCTTCGTTGGTGCTAAACGGCTCGGTTGTGCTGTCGTGCGCAACCGTTCTAAGCGTGTGATGCGCGAGGCCGCCCGCAGCTGTGGATTTCCCGTTGCGGGTTATGACATCATCTTGTTCGCAACTCCCAAGACGAGGGTTTCTTCGCCTCAGGAGATGGACAATGCATTGCGTTCGCTTATGAAACGTGCCGGCGTTGCCGGGGAGGAGCGATGAGCAATCACGTTTTGCGACGTGTTGCCATCGCTCCTATTCGCATATATCAACAGGTTATTTCGCCCTTATTGCCTGACGCCTGCATTTATTACCCAACGTGCTCGCAATACGCCGTCCAGGCGATTGAGAAGTACGGTGTTTTGAGAGGCTGCTGGCTTGCCGTGAGGCGCATCGCTCGCTGCAATCCCCTGCACGTCGGCGGTTATGACCCTGTGCCCTAGCGGGCACTCGCTATCGGAGGAAAACTTACATGTGGGATTGGATCGTTAACATCCTTTTCGAGCTGCTCAAGCTCATCCAGACCTTTGCGGTCGACTGGGGCCTGTCCATCATCATCCTGGTGGTCATCATCCGTCTGCTACTGACGCCGCTTATGCTCAAGTCGACTAAGTCGACGGCACGCATGCAGGTGCTGCAGCCCAAGATGCTCGAGATCCAGGAGCGCTATGCCGACGATCCCCAGCGTCAGGCCGAGGAAATGCAGAAGTTCTACAGCGAGAACAAGTTCAACCCGATGGCTGGTTGTCTGCCGCTGTTGATTCAGATGCCTGTCCTGTTCGCCCTATTTACGCTGCTGCGTAACCTGCCGGACTACTTTAACGACGGCGCGTTCTCGTTCTTTAATATTCTGCCCGACCTGACCACCACGCCGAGTGCCTCCTTTGCCGATGGCTTTATGGTCGCGCTGCCTGCGCTGGTCTGCCTGATCCTGTTCGCTGTCCTGACCCTGATTCCGCAGCTCTATATGTCGCGCAACCAGACCGGCCAGCAGGCTCAGAGCATGCGTATGATGGCCGTTGTCATGACGGTCATGATGCTTTGGATGGGCTGGAGCCTTCCCGTTGGTGTTCTGCTGTACTACGACGTCTCGTCTGCTTGGCAGGTTATCCAGCAGATTTTTGTGACGCAGAAGGTCATCGACAAGGCGAAGGCCGATGAGGAGGAGCGCCTTAAGAACGCGCCGCTGCAGGTTGAGGTCACTCGTCGCGAGAAGAAGCCGCGCCCGCACAAGAAGAAGTAGCGGGATATCAATCTTATTTAGGTACCTAACTTTTGGAGTACGTTATGTCTGAAGAGATCATCGAGGATATGCTTGAGGAGGTTGCCCCGCAGGTCGCGGGCGATTATCCCGAGATTGCACAGCGCTACAAGGCCGGTGAAGAGCTGACCGACGAGGAGCTCGACACCATTGCCGATGTCGCGATTTCCATCCTGCGTTCCATCCTTTCGCACTTCGATGCCGCCAACTCTCCTATCGATGAGTATGAGGGCGACGAGGGTGAGCTGATTCTGGATGTAACGGCTCCCGACCTTGCTGTTCTCATTGGCCGTCATGGTCGCACCCTTGATGCCCTTCAGGTTATGTTCTCTTTGCTAGTGAGCCGCAAGCTTGGCTTTAGGTATCCGGTTGTAGTGGACGTCGAGGGATACAAGAGCCGCCGTCAGGACAAGGTTGCCTCCATGGCTCAGTCTGCAGCCGAGCGCGCCATCCGCACTCATAAGAGTGTTTCGCTTCCGCCCATGAATGCCTACGAGCGCCGACTGGTTCACATTGCACTTCGTGGCAATGACGCCGTCGATACTCATTCTGAGGGTTCTGACCCCGATCGCCATGTGGTGATTGTTGCTCGATAATCTACTCGAGCTTATGCTAAGGGGACGTGGTTTCCACGTCCCCTTTTTTTGTCAAAAGTTCTCGATACACTGATTTTTGTCAGAAAGGAGCTTTCGTTGTTAGTACTTACTGATCAGCAGGCTGACGAGATGTTGACTCGTCTAACTTCCTATTGCAAAGAGTATTCCTTGAGCGTATCTGATGTTGAGATGAGGAATTGTATTCAGCATTTGGATTTGGTTCTGGAAACAAATAAGACAACTAATCTCACCCGTATTCTTAACGTTGAAGATGCTGCGGTACTTCATATCCTCGACTCACTTGTTTTGCTCCCCTATATCAATAAGGCTCCTGAGGGAGCTTTGCTCGATATGGGGACAGGTGCGGGCTTCCCTGGTATTCCGTTAACCATAACCACGCATCGTAAAGCTACTTATATTGACTCTGTTGGTAAGAAGGTTGATGCCGTCAATTCTTTTGTTCATGCTCTTGGGTTGAAACATGCTCATGCGGTCCATGATCGTCTTGAAGAATATGCTCGAAGCCATAAGAAGCAGTTCTCTGTCGTAACTGCCCGCGCACTGGCTCCTCTACCGATTCTTGTTGAGTATGCAGCTCCGTTCCTCAAGGATGGAGGGCTATTTGTTATCACCAAGGGCAATCCTTCGGATGAGGAGCTTGCTTCTGGCATGTCAGCAGCTAAGATTTGTGGCTTCACTTTGCTTCTGAATGACGCAATCGATTTGCCTGAGGGCTTGGGCCACAGGGAGTTCATTGTTCTTAAGAAGAGTCATCCAGCATCTGTTTCATTGCCTCGTGCAAATGGCATGGCAAAGAAGAATCCGCTTGCCTAGATGTTTCACGTGAAACATAATGGATACTAACAACTTGCAGTGTTTCATGTGAAACATGGCAGTTGATATCGAATCGGAATGTTTCACGTGAAACATGGCAGTTGATATCGAATCGGAATGTTTCACGTGAAACATCCTCCGTTTGACAGCTTTAATACACACCAGGAGGGACCGTGGGATTTCGCGACGTTAAGCGTTCTAAGAACGCAAAAGACACGCGTATCATTGCAATCATCAATCAAAAAGGCGGCGTCGGTAAGTCAACAACGGCTGTAAACCTTGCAGCAGCACTGGGTGAGCAGGGTCGTAAGACACTGATTGTCGATTTTGATCCGCAGGGAAACAGTACCAGTGGATTTGGAATTGAAAAAGAAGACCTTGATCACTGCATCTATGATGCATTGTTGAATGATGTGCCGGCAGAATCGCTTGTTCTTGATACAAATTGCAAAAAGGTATTCGTAATTCCAGCTACGATTCAGCTTGCAGGTGCTGAAATTGAGCTCGTAAGCGCAATTGCTCGTGAAACCCGCCTCAAAGACTTGCTTGAGCCGATTCAGGACGAGTTCGATTTTATTTTCATTGACTGTCCTCCTTCGCTCGGCCTGCTTACAATCAATGCCTTGACCGCAGCAGATAGCGTTTTGATTCCAATCCAGTGTGAGTATTACGCACTCGAGGGCGTTACGAAGCTGCTTGAGTCAATGAAGATGGTCAAATCACGTCTGAACAAGGGCTTAGACACCTATGGCGTGCTTATGACCATGTATGACTCACGTACTTCTTTGTCGAATCAGGTTGTTGAGGAAGTTCAATCGTACTTTGGTGATAAGGCGTTTAAGACGCTGATTCCCCGTACTGTTAAAATCTCTGAAGCTCCGTCTTTTGGAGAACCGGTAATTACCTATGCACCTCAAAATAAGGGTGCAAAAGCGTATATGAACCTTGCAAAAGAGGTGATCAAGCGTGCCTAGTGCAAAGAAACGCGGTGGATTGGGACGCGGACTCAATGCTTTGGTCTCAGAGGCTGAGTATGAGACCGGTGGTTCTGCTGCATCTGCTTCAAATACAGCATCTGAAACAAAACTACCGGTTGAGGATATCGTTCCCAACCCTAATCAACCGCGAATTCACTTTAATGAAACTGAACTTCGCGAGTTGAGCGAGTCAATCCAAGAACATGGCGTTTTGCAGCCGCTTTTGGTTCGCAAGCATGGAAACGGCTATGAGATCATCGCTGGTGAGCGTCGTTACCAGGCGTCAAAGCTTGCTGGTCTTGAGGAGCTGCCTGTCATCATTAAAGATGTTAATGATGAAGAGATGCTGGCTCTTGCTCTTATCGAAAACCTTCAGCGTTCTGATCTGAATCCCGTCGAAGAGGCTAAGGGCTATCGCCAGCTCATTGATGCCAGCGGTATGACCCAGGAGGCATTGTCGAAGGCAGTAAGCAAATCACGCTCTGCAATTACAAATTCGCTGCGCCTTCTCGATCTCCCCAAAGTAGTTCAGCAGATGATTTTTGAGGGTAAACTTACTGCTGGTCACGCACGTGCGATTCTTGCAGTTCCCTATGAGGATGCTCGAATTCGACTTGCAGAGAAGGTTGTTGCGGAGGGCCTTTCTGTAAGAGCGACAGAAAATCTTGCTCCATTGTTTTCTGCCGGAGAGACACCTAAGACGCCGCGGCCTGCAACGCCTCAGTCTTTTAAAAAGGCTGCGCGTGTACTTCGTCAGGTATTTAATACCAACGTGCGCGTGAAAAGCTCGCGTGGAAAGAATAAGATTGAGATTGAGTTTAAAGACGAGGAAGAGCTCTCTCGTATTCTTGGTGAAATGATTCAGTTTGATCAAGGAGGCCAAGATGAGGAATAAGTTTTTAACTGCGATTGCATTGGTGACGACTGTCGCGGCCGGTGCCTTTGCTGGCTATAAGATCGCGACAGACGATGAACTTCGAGGTCGTTTGCTTCGTGGTGCGCAAGATATTGTCGATACTTCCAAGAAGAAAATGGATGTTATGACAGAAGATGTTGCCATGCGCACTGCTCAGGTAACAAAAAATCCTAAGATTAATCAAGGTTGGGTTAGCAACCAATGGGAAAATGTAGGCTATTAGGTACCTAACAATTACCCTGCATATTTTGAGCGGCCCTTGTCTGATTCATGAGACAAGGGCTGCTTATTTTGTCCGTAAACAATGGGGAAGCTAGCAGCGGTCCAAAAATGAGGTCAATAAATGAAACGGCCCCTGTTGCATATCCTGCAACAGGGGCCGTCCGATGTTTCACATGAAACGTTTTGGAGTGCGACTCCCCTATGCGCTCTTCTGAACTTTGAAGCGCTGTTTCAGCTGTCCGCAAGCGGCGTCAATATCGTTACCACGGGAGTTACGAATCGTGGTCTCGATGCCACGGGACTCAAGACGACGCTGAAGATCCTCAACCTTATGAATCGGCGACGGCTTGAGCGGGCTGCCCTCGATGTCGTTAAGTTGAATCAGGTTAACGTGGCACAGCGTTCCCTCGCAGAAGTCGCAGAGTGCCTGCATCTCGGGATTCGTATCGTTGACGCCTTCGATCATGGCATACTCATAGGTCGGGCGGCGGCCAGTCTTCTCGGTGTAGAGCTGAAGCGCTTCGTGAAGGCGAAGCAGCGTGTATTTCTTAACACCGGGCATGAGCTTATTGCGCGTCGACTGGATGGCGGAATGCAGGGAAACGGCAAGAGTGAACTGCTCGGGGATATCGGCAAATTTGCGAATACCGGGAATAACGCCGCTGGTAGAGACGGTGAGGTGACGAGCGCCGATACCGATACCATCGGGGTCGTTGAGGATACGCAATGCCTTGAGAACCTCGTCGTAGTTGGCAAACGGCTCGCCCTGGCCCATGAAGACAACGCTTGTGGCACGCTCGCCAAAGTCGTTGGATACATGAAGCACCTGGTCGACGATCTCTTGAGCAGTCAGAGAGCGCTTGAGGCCGTTGAGACCGGTAGCGCAAAAGGCACAGCCCATGCCGCAGCCTGCCTGGGTGGAAACGCAGACGGAAAGCTTGTTACGACGGGGCATACCGACAGTTTCAACGGAAATGCCGTCGTGGTACTCGAGCAGATACTTGCGAGAGCCATCTTTAGAAACCTGCTTGGTGAGTTCAGTCGGCGTATCAAAGGCAAACGCCTCTTTAAGCTGCTCGCGGAAAGCCTTGGGAAGGTTGGTCATATCGTCAAACGAACAAACGTTCTTCTCAAAGACCCATTCGATGAGCTGCTTCGCGCGGAAGGCGGGCTGGCCAAGTTCGGCCACGAGCTCGCGAATATCGTTTTGGCTCAAGTCGCGAATGTCCTGAGATTTAGTCCTGGGATTCATGGAAGCCTTTCGATTTTGGGGAAACGTAGAGGGTATCGCTACAATATGGTATCAGCTGCAGAAATTATAGAGGAGGAGTCTGCCCATGCCGGGTAAAAGCCTAGAGAACATGCACGTAGCGGTCTTGGCGGGCGGTCATTCCGCCGAGCGCGAGATCTCGCTCGATTCGGGAAAGAACGTTGTGGTGGCGCTGAAGGAAGCCGGCTACACCTCGGTGGAGCTGCTTGACACAGCCGCTGATGACTTTATGGTAACCATGGCGACCGGCGGATTCGATGTGGCATTTATCGCCATGCACGGCGCCGGCGGTGAGGATGGCGCCATGCAGGGTGCCATGGAGACCCTGGGTATCCCCTACACGGCCTCGGGCGTGCTTGCCAGCGCCTGCGGTGCCGACAAGGAGGTCTCTAAGCTCCTGTACGCCAAGGCGGGCATTCCCATTGCCCCCGGCCTCGCGCTCGAGGTGGGCGATAAAGTCGATATCGATCATATCGTCGAGGTTTGTGGCGAGCGTTGCTTTGTGAAGCCGGCCGTCAACGGTTCCAGCTATGGCATTTCCCTGGTCCATGAGCCCTCCGAGCTGCCCGCGGCAATCGCCAAGGCGTTTGAGTATGGCGACAAAGTGCTGGTCGAGAAGTGCATCGAGGGTACCGAGATCACCGTCGGCGTATACGGCGAAGATGACGTGCGCGCCCTGCCGATTGTCGAGATTCGTAAGCCCGAGGACTGCGAGTTCTACGATCTGGACGTGAAGTATGTCGACCCTACGGATATCCATCGCATTCCGGCGCAGATTTCAACCGAGAATTACGCTCGCGCTCAGGAACTTGCCTGTGCCGCTCACAAGGCCCTCGGTTGCCTGGGTATCTCGCGCAGCGACTTTATTGTGAGCGAGGACGGCCCCGTTATCCTCGAGACCAATACCATTCCCGGCATGACCGATACGTCGCTGTATCCGGATGAGATCCGCCACACCGACGACATGACGTTCCCGCAGGTCTGTGACAGCCTGATCCGTATGGGCCTTCGTCGAGCGGGCATTGCATGCTAATCGAGGACGCGGTTTCGTCAGGAACGCCGCAGTTTGTCATCGACTCCTATGCCACGCTTGCCGACCGCGCCAAAACGCAGTCCTTCGGCCTTATCGAGGAAGATGTGATTATCCTCGATACCGAGACCACGGGTCTTTCGGTGCAGGACAACGAGCTGATCGAGATCTCGGCGGCCCGTCTTTCGGGCCGCGAGGTCATCGACCGCTTCGATACCTTCGTGCATCCCAGGCAGCTGATTCCCGCCGAGATTACCGAGCTCACGAGCATTACAAATGCCGATGTTGCAGATGCCCCGTCGGCGGTTGAGGCCGTCGCCGCTCTCGCCGATTTTGTCGGTGGCTGCCCGGTGATCGCACACAACGCCACGTTCGACCGCTCGTTTATCGAGTCGGTCAAAGGCGGCGTCAACGTGAGCGATATTTGGATCGATTCGCTGGCGCTGTCGCGCATCGCGCTTCCGCGCTTGGCCTCGCACAAGCTGTCTTTTATGGCCGATCTGTTTGGCTGTGACTCGGTGTCACACCGTGCCAATGCCGACGTCGACGCCCTGTGTGGCGTATGGCGCGTGTTGCTCGTGGCGCTCACCGACTTGCCCCAGGGCCTCATGGCGCGCCTAGCCGACATGCATCCGGACGTGCCTTGGTCCTATCGCCCTATCTTCTCGTTCTTGGCAGGGCAGAACCCTGGTTCTATCTTCTCTCTCAGCGCCGCTCGTGCTGACGTTCTCAAGGCCGATCGCGCCGACGATCGGGTGGACGCCGATGAACTGCCGGTACTCAAGATGCCGAGTCGTGAGGAGATTGAGGCAGACTATGCGCCAGGTGGCCTGGTCAATCGCATGTATCCCACCTACGAGCCGCGTGATGAGCAGATCGCGATGGCGCTCGAGGTCCGCGATGCGCTGGTCACGGGCACTCATCGAGTAATTGAGGCAGGCACAGGCGTCGGCAAATCGATGGCCTATCTGGTGCCTTTTGCCGAGGCAGCACGCCGTAACAACATCACGGTTGGTATTGCGACCAAATCGAACAATCTTGCCGACCAGCTCATGTACCATGAGCTGCCAAAACTTGCCGAGCAACTGGACGGTGGTCTGTCGTTTTGCGCTCTCAAGGGGTATGACCACTATCCGTGCCTGCGCAAGCTTGAGCGCATGAGCCGCGGCCAGGTCGAGATTACCACCAAGCGCGATCCGGCGGATACGCTCACGGCGGTCGCGGTCATTATGGCGTACGTCTGCCAATCGGCCGATGGCGACCTCGACTCGCTCGGCATTCGGTGGCGCAGCGTCAACCGCCCCGACTTTACGACGGCCTCGCGCGAGTGTGCTCGCCGCCTCTGCCCGTTTTTCCCTGATAAATGTTTGGTCCACGGCGCTCGCCGTCGTGCGGCACATGCCGATGTGGTGGTCACCAACCATTCCCTGCTGTTCCGCAATGTCGCGGCCGAGGGCAGGATTTTACCTCCGATTCGTCATTGGGTAATCGACGAGGCCCATTCCATCGAGCGCGAGGCGCGCCGCCAGTGGGCGCGCGTGGTGTCGGCGGACGAATCACGCGTCCTGTTCGAGCGCCTGGGTGGCTCGAGCACCGGCGCACTAAGCCAGGTTTCCCGTGATTTGGCAACCTCCGAGGGCTCTACGCTCTATCTGGGCCTTACTGCCAAGGCGACGTCGACGGTTGCCCGCGCGAGCATGGCAATCGCCGACGTGTTCGATGGCGTTCGCGAGCTCGGCCGCCGTGCGCGTGGGGGTTATGACAATGCCAATCTATGGATTGGCCCCGAGCTGCGCGAATCAGACGACTGGCATGATTTCTTACAGTCGGCCTACACTGGCATCGACGCATTGGAACAAGCTGACAAGAGCGTCGACGCGCTGGTGCAAGCCGTCGCCGCCGACAAGCCCGAGGTTGTTGTCGACCTGGGTGATATCTCGCGCCGCCTGCACGAGCTGGCCGAGAACCTCAAACTCATTATTGATGGCACCGATGAACACTACGTGTATTCGCTGCAGGTCAATCGCAGACTTCGTGCCGGCGGAGAGTCGATGACCGCAGAGCGCATCGACATTGGCGAGGCCTTGGCAACCGAGTGGATACCCGAGGTTCACACGGCTATCTTTGCCTCGGCGACCATGACGGTGTCCAAAAGCTTTGAGCACTTTAACCATGCGGTCGGCCTTGATCGCATCGGTGCTTCAACGTCGTCATCGCTGCACTTGGATTCGAGCTACGACTTCGATTCGAACATGGCTGTAGTCGTTGCGGGCGATATCCCCGATCCGCGCGATCGTGAGAGCTATCTTACGGCGCTCGAGCGCGTACTGGTCGACGCCCATCTTGCCATGGGCGGATCGGTGCTCACGTTGTTCACCAATCGGCGCGACATGGAGGACCTATACGCCCGCGTTGAGCCCAAGATGGCCCGTGCGGGTCTGGAGCTCAACTGCCAGCAGCGCAACTCATCTCCTCGTCGCCTGCGCGACCGGTTTATCAACGAACCGACCTCGTCGCTTTTTGCGCTCAAGGCCTTCTGGGAGGGGTTTGATGCCAGCGGCGAGACGCTGCGCTGCGTCATCATTCCCAAGTTGCCGTTCTCAAGCCCCACGGACCCGCTCTCGTGCGAGCGCAACCTGCGCGAAGACCGCGCATGGGCGCGCTATTCGCTGCCCGAGGCGGTGCTCGAGGTTAAGCAGGCCGCGGGGCGTTTGATTCGCTCGTCGACCGATAGCGGTGTGCTGATCTTGGCGGATCCTCGCCTGGTGACGAGGGGCTATGGCAAGAAGTTCTTAACGTCGCTGCCCACGAGCTCCTACCAGCGCATCGAATCGGCGCAGATCGGGCACTATCTACAGCTGTGGCGTGCACGCCACGAGCGGCGGCGCTAAAGCGGACAGACGAGGGTTTTTGCCATATCGCACAGACGCTTTGACAGGGCGGGGTCATCCAAGATGCGGATGGCTCCGCCCGCTGCGATTATCTGGCTCAGCAGCCAACGCTCGGAGCCGTAATGCACGGTTACCGTTGCCATGTCTGTCCCGCTGCGCTCGATGAGGGTGATGCCGGCCCAGTCCAGATGCTCCGCCATATCGAATGGCATCAAGAGCTTTGCGCTACGCTGCGTCCGGGCAAGGGAATCGTGGAGGGATGCAACGTCCGGTACGTGAGGCACGACGGAGTCTTCCGTCAAGGCGAGTCCCTCGATTTTATCCATGCGATAGGTGCGCTGCTCATCGACCGCGATGTCCCAGGCAATCAGGTATGTTTGGTCGCCGTTTGCCGTAATGCGCAAGGGGTCGACCAGACGCTCGCGTGGCCGTGCATCGTCCATCGAGCGATACGAGATGCGGCAGCGAACGCCGTCCTGAATGGCGCAGCTCAGCTGCTGCCAGTGCGACCCGTGGCTGACGGTGTCAGAGACGCGCTGGTTATAGCCGAGCTCTTCGGGTAGAAGAGCGTGTCGAATTCGAGCCGCCGCCTGGGGCTCGATCCCCAACGATTCAAGTTCGTGGTTGAGCACAGCGCCCTCGGCGGCACTCAGACGCAGCGGTAGCACACGCCCAGCGTCACCGGTGAGGACCACACGCTCGCCGTGGCATTCGCAGATGATGCGCGCACCCGATTCTCGGTCCGCGAGCGTCGAGACGATCTCGAGAATCTCGTCGAGCGACACTCCTGTGATGTCAAAGCGACTGCAAATCTCAGTTCGTGTCATGCCGCTCTCGCCGGCGGCGTAGAGGGCCTCAATGATGTCGATGGCGCGCGAGAGTCTCTGCTCGCTGGTGAGTTTACGCACGGGCATACTCGTGCACCGTCCTTTCAATGAGGTGGTTCCACGCCTGCTTGAGCGATTTGGGGGCCATGGGCCTCATGCCGTCCATAGCGTGGGCCATGCAAAATGAGGCGGCGGCTTCAAGGTCGCGCACGTCAACGGTCCAGGTCCATCCCGCATCGGTGTGTGCGAGCTCACCTCGCCCGCGCGTGAGGCCGTTGATCATATCGATCTGCGCCTGCGGGGCGAACGAGAACGTGGCTGCAACGGGCGGTCGGTCGGCAAAATCGAATTCAAAGAACAGGTAGTCGTTGAGGTTGAAGTCCGCAGGGATGGTGTAGGCCTTCGAAGGACGCCAAGCGCGAACGATACGGTCGCAGCGGAATGTCCTGATGTCGTCGGTGGCATTGTCGAGGCCGCAGAAGTACGCCACGCCCTCGCGCTCGAACATGCCGTAGACGCAGACGGTACGCTCTTTTTGCCCACCGCGTCCGTTCTGATATAAAAATCGCAGCGCGCATCGCTCGGCAAAGGCGCTCCATACCGCATCGACGGTGGGAGAGCGGCGGATCGGTGCTTCGTCCACCGCAGATATGCCGGTGAGGTAGGCAATTTTGGAGCGAATGTCGGCAAGCGGCGCGGCAAAGGTGGAAGAGCCGGCCGCTATTGTCTGGTCGATAGCGTTGAGCAGGATATCGGCGTCGTCTGCGGTGATGAGGCCGCCTGCCGCAAACGTGTGCTCGCGGTCGATTGTCCACGAGCTTTCCTCGGTCTCCTGCGCACCGGCGGGGCGAACCTCCTTGATTAAGATGCCACGCTCGAGCAGTTTGTCACGATCGCGCCGAAACTTGCGCTTATCCGAGTCGATGTTGCCCGAGCCATATCCCAGGTCAGAATCCAAGACGATCTGCTCGGTCGTCAGCGGTTCGGGGGAGCTGTTGAGCACAAAGAAAAGATTGAGGATGCGCTGGGCCGTTTTATCGAAACTGGGCTCCGAATTCCCCTTTTTAATTGTCGCGGTCGCGTCGCTTGCCGTCATAGAGTCCTCGCATGAGAAGGTGGTTTGCTGCCATGATTTTAGTCCGATATGGAGATTAGGCTATATCCTTGTCCGCTCGGGGCGTTAAGATGGCCCGAATTCGGTCGTTTGCGCTCGCTCGGGGTATACTTTCGACTATATACGGTTCTAATGTGCATGCATTGGGCCTATTTGTCGGATTATGGATGTGGAGCGCACATGGCGAACACCCAGAACTATATTAACCACCTGCTGCAGAACACCGGCATCACGCCGGCATGCAGCGAAGAAGAGCGCTTGGCTGCCGAGGATATCGCTCAGATCTTCCGCAACCACGGCTTTGATCCCGAGGTTCAGGAGTTCAATGCCCCGGCGCCCAGCAGGTTGGCATTTGCCGTTACCGGTATTCTTGCGTTTGCCGGCGCCCTGCTGATGGGCATCGGCGGCGGCATCGGCTTGGTCGGCACCTTGCTGGCCATTGTCGGCGCCGTTCTTTACGTGCTCGAGCGCACGGGCCACCCCGTGGTTTCACGCCTGGGCAAGACGGGCGTGAGCCAAAATGTCATCGCCTACCACAAGGCCTCGGGCCCGCTCGCGTCTCCGCGCAACCGCCCGGTGGTCGTTGTCGCACACTACGACTCTCCCCGTGCTGAGCTGCTCGCCCGCGAGCCCTATGCTTCGTATCGTGCGCTCATCGCCAAGCTGTTGCCCGTTGCCACGGTTGCCCCTGCTGCCGTTGCCATCTTGCGTATCCTGCCGCTCCCCGGCGCGCTCAAGGTTCTGCTGTGGATTGTCGCGATCCTCGCTTCCCTCGTTGCGCTCGCCAACGCGGCAAACATCATTTCTAACCGCTACATTCTTCCCTATACGTCCGGCGCGGTGTGCAACAAGTCTTCTGTCGCCGCTATGCTCGGCGTTATGGACAACGTTGCTCCCTTCCAGGGCGAAAACGAGTTTCCCGACGATGTTCCGTTCGATACCTATTTTGGGGAGCAGGAGCGTCGTGCCGAGGAGATGGCGCGCGCAGCAGCGGAGTATGCCGCGGCCCAACAGCAAAACGACTACGGCAACACCATCGAGTATGAAGAGCCTACCTACGCCGAGGACGAGTTCGGTCAGCCGATTGCTCCCGACGCTCAGACCGAGCCCGAACAGGGCGAGGCTTTCGACGAGCAGATCGAGGGCTTTGAAGGTGCGTCTGCCGACGAGACGCTGATTGGCGCCATCGTGCCCGAGGATCAGAATCAGGCTGTCCAGGCCGAAGAGTTCAATGACGAGGTTCCCACTGCCGAGCCGGCGGAGGAGCCTGTCGCGGCCGAGCCCGAGCCCAGGCTCTATCGCAATGCCGCCGGCAACATCCGCTTTGGTTCGGATGCCATCCGTGCGCTCGGAATGCTTCCCGAGTCCTGCACGCTCGATTACGAGGAAGGCGAGGAGCCGACGTTTGAGCCCGAGCCTGCCCCCGTCGTGACTGCATCTGCGCCCGTTGTCGCCGTGGATGATGAGTCTGCCGCGGTTGCCGCTGCCGTTGCCGAGCCCGAGGCGGTGTCCGCGATCGATCCCGCGGCAGGACTGGACATTTTGGCTCCCGCCGCGCCGGCGCAAGGCGTTACGGACGAGCCTGACGACGATTATGCTGAACAGCCGAGGCGCGTGTCTTACGAGAGCGATACTGATTTCTCGGCCGAGATTCCCGCGGCAACGCCCCATGCCGATATTGCATCCGCGTTCTCTTCGATTGGCGCCAGCGCTTCCAACTTCTTTAAGGGTGCGCTTGCAAAGGGCAGGAAATTTGTCGACGATTTCGAGGGGAAGCGCGCTGCCGCACGCGAGGCTGCCGAGCAGGAGGCTATCGCTCAGCAGCAGGCAGCCGAGGCGGCACGTGAGCGCGCGGCGCAAGAGTTCGAGCAGAACGAGGCTATGCAGTCCGTGCCTGTCGACGCCGCCGAAGCTACAACGTCCTTTGAGGCTCAGCAGCACGTCGATAGCACCATGTCGTTTGATGCCGCGCAGTTCGATTCCACGATAACGTTTGAAAAGCAAGGCACCGCGATTGCCGAGCCCCTTCCTGTTTCCGATGAGCAGGGCGACGCGGCAGACGATGACGAGCCTATTGATGCTGCCGAAATCCAAGATGTCGCCGGGCACGAGCCCGTCGAGGTCAACTGTGACGAAGAGCAATACGCGGCAGCCGATCAAGGTGATTCGACCGAGGTCGAGCAGGAGGAAGTGCCTGCGGTTTCCGAGGCTCCCGAGACAGATGGGTCGAGGCCTTACTCCACGCAGATTTTCACCATGCCGATCCCGAGTGGTTCCGGTGCCACGGTTGCCGATGTCGCTCCCACTCAGGACGAAACGGTCGATTCCCTTATGGCCCAGATTTCCTCCCAAGCATCGCCGCGTCCGCAGATGAATGTTCCCGATCCGGCGTCGGCACCGTCGCCTGCACCCTCCTCGTCTCCGCTGGCTTCGGTCCCCGATCCGTCGCTGCCGTCGATGAAGCAGACAAACGTTGCGTCTCGCACGTCGCTGTTCGACCTTCCCGATCCCTCCGCACAGGTCAACGACCCCTTTGCTACCGCTCAGGGTCCCGAACCCACATCGGCACCCGTTGCGCCTCCTATGCCCGTTGCGTCGGGCGCACAGCCGATCGAGACCATTTCGGCTCCCGCCCCTGCGGCACCTAAGTCTCGCAAGCGCGGCCTGGGCGGCCTGTTCGGTCGTAAAAAGAAAAACGAACAGGACAGCATGAGTGACTGGCTGGGCGTCGAAGACGATTACGATGCCAAGAAGTCCGGTCGCGGCATCGGTTCGTGGGATAATTTCGAGGACGATAACGATGGCTGGAAGGGCGGCGCTACGTCTTCCGACGGCGCTTCTTCCGAAGATATGCTCTCGGCTGTCGCTTCTATGGGCGACGATGAGCTGCTCGGTCACGATATCTGGTTTGTGGCAACGGGCGCCTCGGATTGTGATGGCTCCGGTATGAAGGCCTTCTTGGCTTCGCATCGCGATAAGCTCCGCGGCGTCTTCTTCATCAATCTTGAATCCGTCGGCGCCGGTAGGCTTTCGGTGGTGACGGTTGAGGGCGAACAGCAGCTGCTCAAGGGCGATCGCCGCATCATGAACCTGGTCAGCAAGGTGTGCAAGTCGTTCCATGTCGATTGTGGCGCGCTCGAGATGCCCTATGCCAAGACCGATGCCTACGCCGCGCTCGAGGCGAGCCGCCGAGCCCTCACCATCGCCGGCGTGGACGGCACGCGTCTGGCTTGCGCTCGTACCGAGGACGACCTGCCCCACAATGTCAACCCGACGAACATTGCCACGGTATCCGAGGTCGTGACCGAGGTTATCCGCCGTTCGTAGACGGAGCTCTAAGGAGTCAACGTGTTTTCGTATATTAAGCGCCATTGGCCTGTCTACGTGATTTTGACCTTGATTGCCATTGCGTTGGGGTTTGGAGCCGCCTATATCGTGGGCGCGAAGGGCTCGACCCCCGCCTCCGCAATCAGCGAAGAGGTGGAGCAAGAACAGAGCACGGGTGCCGATGGGATTCCTGAGTCCGAGCAAGCAATCGTTGATGGTGGATCTTCGTCTGCAGAGTAGATACGGCGATTTAAATGATTGAAAGCGGGCGAGCCGGGGGACTGGCTCGCCCGCTTTTTCATCGCGCTAGCGCTTCTTTGGGATTGACCTAAGGCGAGCGAACCATAGGGCTGCGGCACCCGAGGTCAGGAGCGCGGTGATGCAAGCGGCGATGGGGGCTGATCCTGTTGCCGGTAGGTCCTGCGGTAGGGTACAGCGTTGAATGACACTGTCCTCGTCATGTGACTCAAGTTTATCGCCGCCGCCGTTGCGGCAAAGATCGACGCGTGCGCTGTTGGTGAGTGCAGTCTGGGGTGTATAAGCCGACGTTGCCTGCATGTGCACGACTGCGCCCCGAGCATCTGTGCCAAGGATTGCTCTGGCATCGTCAAGGTCGTCGTGCTCATCTTTGAGATCATCACGGGTCCAAGAATCCGCATCGCTTCGAGTCGTAAAGTCGGCGGCTACCGCACCGTATTCAATGCGAATGCCCGTCACGACGGTATTGGATGCAAGGTCGAGTTCTTTCGCCTCGAGTGTGGCGGATTCCGTGGTCGAGACATCCGCCTTCCAGAGGTGCCAGCCGTCGTAATCGACGAGGCGGCAATCTTCACCCAGACTCTCTTTTACTTCGTCGGACTCAAGCCAAGGATTTTCGTGCCCATCGTCAAGCGTCGCGTTTGCCGGCTCATCGACGTCTGTCGAGTCCAACGGCGTCGTGCGATACCACACGTTGCACAGACCGTTGAGGTCGCCGATGGCGACGGGGGTTTCGATTGAGACGAATCTCGCCGTGCCGTCTTTGGCGCACTCAAGATCATCGGTAATCGTAAACTCATCAACCCAAGTAGCGGAATCGTTTCGAGCATCGATGGTATAGGAGAAAAGTCCGTCCGTATTGGTTTGCATCGCGGCGCGGTTTTTTCCATCGCCGTTAGCCAACAGACCCTTCCCGATAGGTTGGACAAGTTCCTGACGCTTGTCGACCTGTCCTTTGATCTCGATGGGTGCATCCTTCATCGCGACGGATTGGACTTCTCCCGTATCCTTTATTTCAAACGTTATCTCCTCGGCAAGGTCATAGGTCCGCGGAGACATCGTTTCGCGCAACGAGTAGGTGCCGGGTGCAAGATGTTCGATGCGGTGCGGCTTGTCGGATGAGGTCCAGGAGTCTATTTCGGTTTTATCGGGACCATATAAGGTGAGCTGTGCGCCTTTCACTTCCTGCTCTCCGCTTGCATCGACCTTGGAGATATCAACCTTGGTGTAATCGTCGGATACGTTAAGCCGTGCTTCCACAACGGGTGTTTTCTGGTCGGCATAGGTAAGGTCGACGATATGGTGCGTCCGGTCGAGTAAGAAGCCGGTCGGCGCTTGAGTCTCGACAACCTCGTAGCGTGCGGTGCCAGATCCCAGCGGGAGGTCGTCCGCGCGTGCTTCTCCAGTTTCATCCGTCGTGACGGTAGCGACAGTCTCACCGTCGAGCGCGGCAATGCTACCGTCGGGGCGCACGATATCACCTGAGGCACGGATCTCAAAGATGGCGCCCGCGAGGCTGCTGCCGTCTACGGCATCGGTTTTAACGATCCTGATGTTTCCGGTCGCGGCGCGGTCATAATACGAGACGATTGCAACGGGCGTTAGGTTTATATCGGCGGGTATGTTTACCTCGATCTCTCCGCCGACAAGATAGGGCTCTTTGGCCGAGGTTTCGCGTACATAATAGGTGCCCGGCACGAGCGATTCGGGCAGTGTGACGGTGCCGGTCGCGTCAGTCGTAAAGGTGTCCATTACGTTATGTGCTGGATGCCAGCAAGTTTGTGAGACAGGTTTGTGATTGCTGTCGAGGAGTTGGAAGGTGAATCCGGCTAGGGGAACAGAAGCGCCTGTTTGGGCATCGCGTTTTACAATCTGGAGATGCGTCGACAGAGCGTGGTTGTCCACGATATATTGAAGCTCGGCGCCGTTGGAAATCTGATTGGCCTCGACGGTCCATTCCCCTGCACGTTTAAAACCCTCTGGGACGGTTTCCGGAACCTCACGAACGGTGTAGCCGGCGCGGTCGTATGGGATGGCTCCGTGGACACCGGCGGGTCGCTTGCCTGCGCCAAACCATGCTTCGGGCTGATCTTTGGTGGAGGCAAAGCCATAGATGTTTGTGGTCAGTGTGCCAACAACCTGCTGAGAGCTGTTGCTCACAACCTCAAAGACAACACCTCCCGCCGGCTGCTCCAAGCCGGATTGGTCGCTATTGCCGTAGTCCTTGAATTTGGAAATTTCAAGGTCAAATGCAATGGGGATATCGGAAACGCGAGATTCGATCTCGACCACGCCTGAATCACCGAGCTGGTCGGCTCTAACGGTATAGGACCAGCTGTCGTTGGATGGCAGGTAGCCCTCGGGGGTTTTTGATTCGTAGATGGTAAAGGTTCCTAAGGGGACATCGGCGAGGGTGGCCCGACCGCTTTCGTCGGTCGTGAGGATTTGCGCCCATCCAGGGGCTGATTGCGACACACACGTGAACTCTGCTCCCGCGAGTGAAGATCCCACCTGGGGGCCGGCATTCGTCGCGGCATCGAGTTTTACGACATGCAGGGTGATGGCGCCGGGTTGTTCATCGATGGCGACCTGCCCGCCGTCATTCCCCGTGGTAAAGGCAACGCGATCGGGGCGGGGGACATAGCCGGCCGGCGCCTTCGTTTCAACTAGGTAGTATGCCGTATTGGGTAGAAGTGTTGCCTGTGCTCGACCGTTGCCGTCCATCTGAATGGTGCCGACACGTGCGTCGCTGGCGCTCTCAAAAACATCGAATGTTGCCCCGTCAAACTGATAGGTATTGTTTCCGCTGGTAATAACGGTGTTCGCAGACTGCTTTTGGAAGGAAACAGAGACCGCCGGCAGTACATAGAGCATGTCTTGACGTTTGCTGCCGCCCGATACGGTTCCTAAATAGCGCCGCGCGCGGTGCGGAGCGGCTTTGATGCTTCCTGATTTTGCGTTGTCGTGGAGCCACCGCGCAGCCGCCACGACTTCATTGTCGGCGGTAAAGTGCCCACTCTTAGTTTTGCCCTGAGCGGTCGTGTAGGAGTAGGTGCCGTCGACATGGGTAGTGCCGTTGAGCATCCATACGGCAAGCTGGGTGGCGGCGCGGGCGCGATCGGGTGAAAGATGGTAACCGCCAAACGACGTGGCGGTAGGATATCCGTGACAAACGATTGCTGCGAACTCGTCGTCGAGCCACACCCAGCCTTGATCAAAGTTGAGCCATGGGCCGCCCGGCTTGGTGGGGCCGGGACGCTCCTGGTTCATGCAGTAGGCAATCGAGGCGTCTTGAGCTTCATACTTGCCGATAAAGAAGGGCCCACAATCATCGCTGATAGTGCGGAAGCCGAGCTGGTCGTAGCCATCGACGGCAAATGCGGCTCCCGGTGCCAGGCAGCCGAAAAGCAGGAAGAGGAGCAGGAGCAGCGGACCTGTTGCGATTGCGCTGTGGACAGAGTGCGTGGGTGCGTTGGACATGGCTGCTCCTTATCCCTCGTGCGCCGCACGGGGAGGCTGCGACGCGTAGGATGAGGCTACCCCCGAGGTTCATGCGGGTAAGTACCGGAGCCTGACCAAAAGCTTGCCCAATTCCTGACAAATTGAGCTCAAATACAACAATCAAGCAAAAGCGCAGGTAGAAGATAAGGTGAACAGGAAGTCAAAGGTCCTCGTCTCCACAATTGACGCGATTTTCAAACGAATCTCCACAGCTAAAACAAGCATCGCCACCCTTGTATCGAACAAGACAACCGCGTTATACTATCCCCCACATATGCGGGCATCGCCAAGTGGTAAGGCATCAGCTTCCCAAGCTGACACTCGCGGGTTCGAGTCCCGTTGCCCGCTCCATTCGAATTTCAGGCACGGTAACGTTTCGTTACTGTGCCTTCTTCAATAAAGTGCCGGGACTCGAACCCGACAGGGTGCGAGCGTTAAATAAACGCGAAGCGTTTATAGCGAGCAGGCAAGGTCGCCGATAGGCGACCGCAGCCGGTGCGGATTTGCGAAGCAAATACGCGGATGTCCCCATGCCCGCTCCAATTCCAAAATGTTAGGTTAATGCCTGCTGCCCATACTCGCACCCGCGCACGGTACAATGGTTGAGTTACGACCAACGTGCCAATAACCAAAAAGGAGCCGCTATGATCGATCGCTATACCCGCCCGGAGATGGGACATATCTTCTCCCTCGAGAACAAGTATGCCATTTGGCAGGAGATCGAGGTTCTGGCCTGCGAGGCCCAGGCGGAGCTCGGCAAGATCGGCATTTCTAAAGACGAAGCCCAGTGGATCCGCGACCATGCCAACTTTGAGAAGGCGAAGGTCGATGAGATCGAGGAGGTCACGCGCCACGATGTCATCGCCTTCCTGACCAACATGAAGGAATATATCGACGCCGATGTTCCCGAGGGCGAGCCCAAGCCTAGTCGCTGGGTTCACTACGGTATGACCAGCTCCGACCTGGGTGATACTGCTCTGTGCTATCAGCTTACTCAGGCGTGTGACCTGATTATCGAGGACGTCAAGAAGCTCGGCGTGATCTGCAAGCGCCGCGCCTTCGAGGAGCGCAATACGCTCTGCGCCGGACGCACCCATGGCATCCATGCTGAGCCGATGACCTTCGGCATGAAGTTTGGCTCTTGGGCATGGGAACTCAAGCGCGACCTTGATCGTCTTGAGGATGCTCGCAAGAACGTTGCCTTCGGTGCCATCTCCGGTGCCGTCGGCACCTACAGCTCCATCGAGCCGTTCGTCGAGGAGTACGTCTGTGAGCACCTGGGTCTGGTTCACGACCCGCTGTCCACGCAGGTCATCAGCCGCGATCACCACGCCTATCTTGCCGGCGTGCTTGCCACTACAGCGGCCACCTGCGAGCGCATCGCGACCGAGGTCCGCAACCTGCAGAAGACCGATACACTCGAGGCCGAGGAGCCCTTCCGCAAGGGCCAAAAGGGCAGCTCCGCCATGCCGCACAAGCGCAACCCCATCACCATGGAGAAGGTCTGCGGTCTGTCGCGCGTCGTGAAGTCCAACGCCCAGGTCGCCTTCGACAACGTCGCCCTGTGGCACGAGCGCGACATTTCGCACTCTTCCGCCGAGCGTGTCGCCCAGGCCGATAGCTTCATCGCGCTTGACCATATGTTCCAGTGCCTCATTCGCGTTATCGACGGCCTGCAGCTGTATCCGGCCCGCATGATGGCCAATCTCAACAAGACCCGCGGCCTCATCTTCTCCTCCAAGGTCCTGCTTGCCCTCGTCGATACGGGTATCACCCGCGAGGATGCGTACGCCATTGTGCAGGAGAACGCCATGGCCACCTGGCACGAGGTGCAGGATTGTGTCTCTGGCCCCACCTTTAAGGAGCGTCTCGAGGCTGATCCGCGCTGCACCGTCAGCCAGGAGAAGCTCGACGAGATTTTTGATCCGTGGGACTTCCTCACCCGCATCGATACGGTCTTCGATCGCCTGGAGCAGCTGAGCTTCGAGTAGGGTTAACCTAATTCGACCGCTTGCGGATGCATTTCAACCTTTGGCGCCTTGCCCGTCTTGGGCGAGGCGCTTTTTTTACTGTCGCATATGCGCCCGGGTAATAAAATGAACTCCGACTGCTGTTTCGATGAAAGGGGGCACGTGCCCAGACGCATCAAGCGGGCCACCATCGTCTCGTTTACGCTCATACTCCTTGTTGCCGTCTGTGCGGGCGCCCTGACGTATACCGTTCGAAGCAGTTCTTCCTCCTCGAATGAAGCCGATAGAGATCTCCCGGTGCTCAAAATCGGCGTTACGGATAACGACCCCTATGTGTATGTCGATACCACGGGCGATTACGCCGGTATCGATATCGACATCGCCCGCGAGGCCTGCAAGCGTGCGGGGCTCAAGCCACAGTTTGTCGATATTGACTGGAACGATCGCGACCGGCTGCTCAAAAACGGTGATATCGATTGCCTGTGGTGTGACTATTCTCCCTGTTATCGCGAGGATAAGTATTACTGGACCGAGCCGTATCTAACCGTGACGGTCTCGGTTGCCGCCAAGAAAACGAGTGGCATCAAGTCCTTGGCACATCTCGATGGAAGTAAGACCATTGCGGTGATTGCGGGTTCGGTGAGTGAACGCCGATTGCTTGCGGGGGATCTGGGGGTCTCGTCGGACGTTCAAATCAAATCATATGGCTCTGCCGAACTCTGCAAAGCCGCTCTAGTCAAAGGGTACGTTGACTGCTGGATGGCGGATGTCCAGTCGCTTGACCGACTCGTTGCTCAGTATCCCGGCGTTTACCGTGTGTTTGCCGACAATGTTATGACGGTTGACCTGGGCGTCGCGTTTGATGACAACTATGAAGGATCGGTCGTAAAGGATCTCAATACCGCGCTGTTCGACATGGATCGAGATGGCACGATTGACCGTATTGTGGGCAATTACAAGACAGGAGCGACGACGGGCGGGCAAGGAGGAAATTCATGACAACTGATGAGCACCGCTTGAGTCGAAAGACTCTGAACGTCATAGCTGCCAGCGTTATTGTCAGCGCCGTCTTGTTAGGCCTGTTGTATACGGTTGGAACCCATCGCTGCCTCGAAAAAACGCTTGGGTTTGGCCAAGAAACCATGGTGTTTTTGGAGAACGCTTGCGAAAAATATGACCGCTACGAACAGGGGAGAAAAACCGAGGCGACGCACGATTTGCTCGCCGCGGTCGAATCGTTTGTGACGTTCCTGTCCTCTGATCGCGTTGAGGTTAAAGACGATCTTATCGAGCAATTTGTCCATGCCGAGAACCTTTCGGGGCTGATGGTCATGGACTCCGATGGCCATATGGCTGCCCACTACGACATCGATGGTCGCGATCCGCTCATGTTGTGGCGAGATGAGTTGGCCTGTTCGCCGGTCGCATCGATGTATCAAGGTTCCAAAGTGACCTACTCAACTGTCGATGAGCGCCGTGGTGTCGTTTTTGCCGTCTGTGCTGTTCCGTATGGCGACGGCGTTGCCCTGGCATACCGCTCACTTGTTTCCGATACGGCGGACGACTATTCATATGCCATAGCCGACGTGCTTTCGAACAGTACCTTCCACCAGGGTCCCACGGTGCTTGTTATGGAGGATGCGGAGATTGTCTCATCCAACAGTGCCGATGCTGACGTGTCGCTCGCCCGACTCCTCACCAGCGTAGGAGTTGAGTGGAAAGACGACGGCCTGACGCGCATCGAATATCGAGGAGACGAATGGTATGCCGTGCGTGCGGCATATAAGGACTACCGCCTGTTTGCGCTATATCCCAAATCTGAGGTCATGTCTGACAGGATTTCATTTGTCGCCGTCGGCGTCTTGGTGTGTCTTGCGTTTTGGGTTGTGGTGCTGTTGGCTCGAAATATCGTTGACCACCGCAATTTGGTCGAAAAGGATAAACAGCTCGGCATTATCAATGCCATAAGCGCCATCTACGATTCGACCTTTCTTTTGCATCTCGACACCCTCGAGATCGAGGGGATCAATATGTCGCCGGCGATAGCGAAGATATTTGCCGAGCACAGCGAGGCATATGACTTTATGGACACGGTCTGCCGGGATATCGTGAGCCCCGAAAGCCGCGAAGCGGTTGTGGGACTCGTAGATATAAGTTCGCTTCGTGAACGTATGGAGGGCGTACCGTACTTGGCTGCCGAGGTGCGAGATTGTCGAGGCGCTTGGTACTCGCTACAGGTTGTCCCCCAGCATCGCGATGAGCAAGGCCGGCTGGAGTCGGTCGTCGTGGCGACGCACAACATATCGATGGTCAAGCATGCCGAGGAGCTGTCATATCAAGACAAACTGACGGGGCTTCGCAACCGCAACTATCTTGAATCGCGCGGAGATAGCCTGGTAAACGAGGACTTGCCCGTGAGCGTGATTATGTTGGACTGCAATTATCTCAAGCGGACCAACGACATCTATGGTCACGAGATGGGGGATGAACTGCTGCGACGGACGGCGTCCGTGCTTCGGCGGGTGGCTGGTGCGGATTATCTGCCGATGCGCCTTGGCGGCGACGAGTTTTTGCTGGTTTGCCCCCATACTGACAACGAGTCTGCGCTCGGGCTGGAACAGGATCTTCGTCTCGGTCTTGCCGCGGTAAGCGATGAGGCCCTGACGGTCAGCGCATCGATTGGCGTGGCGACCGTCGAGACGGCTGGAAATACGTTGGCCGATGTATATCGTGTCGCCGACCACAATATGTATCGGGAGAAGCGCACGGTCCACGCGCAGGGTGCGGACTGCTAATCTTGCCCCCGCGAGTCCATGCATCGTAGGATGTTGAATCGGTGCTTGCGATAATAAGTCGGCCCAGGCGGGGATAATAGACGTCTGAAATTTCTTTCTGAGAGGGGATCTCAATGATTAGTTTTGACTACAAGCCGCAGGGTGTATGCTCTCGCAATATTCACCTCAATCTCTCTGACGATGGCAGCAAGGTGCTGGGCGTTGAGTTTACCGGCGGCTGTGACGGCAATCTCAAGGCAATCTCCAAGTTAGTCGAGGGTGCTCCTGCCGATCGCGTAATCGAGGTTCTCGCCGGTAATACCTGCGGTATGAAAAAGACCTCTTGCGCCGATCAGCTTACGCGCGCTATCGAGGCCGCTCGCGCCGAGATCGCCTAATGGGTATCGCCGACCACATCAAGAATGGAATATCGCGCCGTGGCTTTGTGCTCGGCGGTGCTGCCGCGGGCGCTGCCACGGTGCTTGCCGGTTGCTCGAAAAAAACGGGCACCAGCGACGATGCCGCCGGCGAGCCGCAGGTTATCAAGGACGATTCGAAGATTGTCTCGATCACTGATGAGTACGAAGCTGTTGATATCGATCTTGAGCCGGCGGCGTCGTGGACGCTGCCGCTGGGCACGCTGCTGTACTACTGCGATGGCGACTACGCCGCCGCGATGATGGCGCCTGCTTCTGCCCTGCATGCCAATACGCTTGGTGTGCTCAACCTGGGCGATGGCTCGCTTACCACATTAATCGAGGATCCTATCGAGGGCACGGGATATGCTTTTTACGATGTCCGTGCCGGCGATGGCGTGTTTGCGTGGGTTGAGATGAACTTTGCCAATTCATCGTGGAAGCTCTACGCTCAAAATCTGTCGGGCGCTTCGCTCTCTGGCGACGTGGCTGAGCTCGATCGAGGTGGCAAGGACTATGATCCGCCCCTGTTTACGGCGTTCGGGTCATCGGTCATCTGGTATAAAATGCCTTCGGCAGGCGGCAATAAAACGAGTAGTGATTCGTTTTGCTATCGTCGCTCGCTTGATGAATCCAAGGCCGAGGTAATTTGGAAATCGATGGGCCGCTTTGCATCGGCCCCGCGCGCGAGCGACGGCATTTTGACCATCTCGCCGCGTGTCCGCAACGACGAAGGCGTCTACTATGGCATAACGGCAATCGATCTGACCGATGGCAACAACACCAAACGTGCCCAGCTAGTCCTTCCCTCGTCAGTCTCGCCTTTCGAGGCCGTATATATGGGCGATACCTTCGTGTTTTCTATCGAGGCGACCTATAGTGGCGTGGGCAGCCTGGGCAACATGGGCACGTATATCGGTAATGAGGGAGGGCCATACCTCTTTCTGTCCCGCGAGCCGCTCGCATGTGCTGCCGGCAAGAAGAATAAATATCTCGTTAAGGTACAGGCATCGCATTTTCTCATCGACACCTCTGCCAAGACCTATGGCTCGCTGTTGTCGCCCGACCGCGCTTTGGAATATGGCGATTATCCAGCTACGGCGGGAAAATCGGACTCATTCCTTACGTACGCCACGGTGCGCAACAGCCAGGGTATACCCGAGACGGTCACCGCACGCCTATTCTCTCTTTAAGCTTAGAGGGGTTAAAAAGGCGCCAACAGGGGAATAAACGCGTTGTAATTGTGAGTACCGCCCGCCGAGCTGCCGCGTCATAGTGGCATCCGGCGGGCTCAGGTGCGTTAAAATGGGCTTGTTCTTAGCTGATTGAGACAGGGGGGCCGTGTTATGGCTTCAGATGCAAAAAAGATTCTGCTGATCGAGGATGAGAAGGCAATCCGTGACGCCGTCGCTGCCTATCTCGAGCGCGAAGGCTACTGGGTTGTGGGTGTCGGCGACGGCCAGTCCGCGATCGAGGAGTTCGAGAAGCATCAGTTTGACCTGGTCGTGCTCGACCTTATGCTCCCCAAGATCCCCGGCGAGCGCGTTTGCCGCACCATTCGCGATACCTCGGATGTCCCCATCATCATGCTGACTGCCAAGGGCGAGATCGAGGACCGTATTATCGGTCTTGAGCTCGGCGCCGACGACTATCTGATTAAGCCGTTCTCGCCGCGCGAGCTTGTCGCGCGCGTACGCGCCTTGTTCCGCCGTGCACATCAGGCCGACGAGCCAGCCGTCGAGGTACTCGACTTCGGCGATCTGGTCATCGATATCTCGGGCCACAAGATTTTGGTCGAGGGCAAGGAAGTCGACCTGACGGCTTCCGAGTTTAAGCTGCTCACCACGCTTGCCCGTCACCCCGGTCGCGTCTACAACCGCATGGAGCTGGTCGAGAAGGTGCTCGGCTACGACTTTGAGGGCTATGAGCGCACCATCGATAGCCACGTGAAGAACCTTCGCGCCAAGCTGGGCGATGATCCCAAGAAGCCCAAGTGGCTCTACACCGTCCACGGTGTCGGCTATCGCTTCGAGGCTCCGGCCAAGACCGATAAGTCGGACGAGAAATAGGGAAATCACATATGACACCTGCGCGCTTTGAAATCGGACAAAAGCACAAGCAGGAGAGCGAGGCGGGTTCCAAGGCTAGTTGGAACACGCCTCGTTCCGATTCACGGCCAACGATGAGCTATCCCTCGCGCATGGCACTTGCTTTTGCTCTGACATCGCTCATGACGGTATTGGTGCTGGTGGGCGTGGTCTCTGTTGTGTGGGGCACGGTCTTTTCGGATTACACGCGTTCCAATATCGTCGAAATCGCAAATTCCGCTGCCGAAAAGCTTGCGACGTCGTATGAGGAAAACGGCAATTGGACTGCGGGCGAGCTACGTACGGTCGCGACATCGAGTTTGGTGTCCGACGATTTGGGTATGCAGGTCGTCAACAAGAAAGGCGTTGTCGTTTATGACGACTCATGGCCTTCGGCAAGCGCGACCGCCGATGTGCGCGAGAACGAATCGCCGTCGAGCAGCTCGAGCGGGAAAAAAGCATCGCATAGTCCGGTCTCGTCGGCTCCCACCGGCTCCGATAGCGTTGCAAACGTCGAAATCATAACGTCTTCCGGCGAGCATGTCGGACAAGTAAAGCTGTGGGCCATCGGCTCCGATGCCTTGCTCACCAAGGCAGATTCTGCGTTTAGGGAGAAGACCTTTAACGCCATGGCCCTTGCTGCGGTTGTTGCAGTTTGCATTTCGGTCGTTATCGGATCACTCGTGTCGCGCATGCTCACCAAGCCGATTCACCGTATTACCAGCACGGCCAAGCAAATTCGCGATGGCGATCTGTCTGCTCGTACGGGCTTGCGCGGCGATGACGAGATTGATCAGCTGGGTGAGACCTTCGATGAGATGGCCACTTCGCTCGAGAAGGATATGAAACACGAGAAACGTTTGACCTCGGACGTGGCTCACGAACTTCGTACTCCGCTTATGGCCATGCTCGCAACGGTCGAGGCCATGCAGGATGGCGTATATCCTACCGACGATGAGCACTTGGAGACTGTTGCTTCCGAGACGCGTCGCCTGGCTCGTCTGGTGCAGCAGATGCTCGACCTGTCGCGCATGGAAAACAGCACGGCTCCGCTCAACCTTGAGCCGGTGGACATGGTTCCTTTCGTGCGTTCCATCGTCAATGCCCAGGAGCGCCTGTTTGTCGACCGCGATCTGCGCTTGCGCTTTGCTGACGAGACCCAAGGTCACGACGATGTCGTCGAAGCCGATCCCGACATGATCACACAATGCGTCATCAATCTCATGAGCAACGCCATGCGCTACACCCCCGAGGGCGGTTGGGTCGTGGTGTCGGTGCTCAGTGACCGCAAACACGTCAGCGTCGCCGTTTCTGATACCGGCATCGGTATTGCCAAGGATGACTTGTCGCGCATCTTCGGCCGTTTTTGGCGCGCCGATGCCAGCCGTGCCCGTGAGGCGGGCGGTCTGGGCGTGGGCCTCGCCGTGACTAAACAGATCGTCGAGCGACATCATGGCTACATTTCCGTGGAGTCGGAGCTTGGAAAGGGTACGACTTTTACGATTCATCTGCCTCGCGAGCACACGGCGGACGCGGCATCTACTACAATGGAGCACTAGCTTTTCGCTATTCGGTGAAGGAGGGGTTTCATCCCTGCCGCTCCGAGTTTGCGAAAACGTGCGGGAAAGAACCCGCATTACTGTCGTATTTTGGTAAGGAGTGACTCACGTGACAACGATGGAGCGTCGTCCGGATTCCCGTGGCAAGGTTCGTGATATCTACGATGCCGGTGAAAACCTGCTGATGGTCGCCACCGACCGCATTTCTGCGTTCGACTTCATTCTTCCCGACGAGATTCCGTTTAAGGGAGAGGTGCTCAACCGCATCTCGGCATTCTGGTTTGATAAGTTTGCCGACATCGTCCCCAACCACCTCGTTTCCATCGACCCGGCGGATTTCCCCGAGGAGTTTGCCGAGTATCGTGACTACCTCGCAGGCCGCGCCATGCTGGTCAAGAAGGCCCAGACGATTCCTATCGAGTGCATCGTCCGCGGCTATCTGACCGGTTCGGGCAAGAAGACCTACGACGAGAACGGCACCGTCTGCGGCATCCAGCTGCCTGAGGGCCTGACCGAGGCTTCCAAGCTTCCTGAGCCGCTGTTCACGCCGTCCACGAAGGCCGAGATCGGTGACCACGACGAGAACATCTCGTTCGAGCGTTGCTGCGAGATCGTGGGCGAGGACATCGCCACGCAGATTCGCGACCTTTCCCTCAAGATCTACAAGGCCGCTGCCGAGTACGCCGCGACCCGTGGCATCATCATTGCCGACACCAAGTTCGAGTTTGGTGTCATCGATGGCAAGGTCACGCTGATCGACGAGTGCCTCACGCCCGATTCCAGCCGTTTCTGGCCTGCTGCCAGCTACGAGGAGGGCAAGATCCAGCCCAGCTACGACAAACAATTCGTCCGCAATTGGCTCAAGGCCAACTGGGATATGACGGGGGAGACCCCGCACCTGCCCGCCGAGGTCATCGATGGCACGTCCGAGCGCTATCGCGAGGCCTTCCAGATCATCACGGGCTCCCAGTTCACAAGCATGAAGGAGAACGCATAAGTGAGTACCCGTAGCGCCACGAACAAGCGCACGCAATCCCACGAGGTTACCGGGGTTGCGCGCAAGTCCGCTGCATCCGCCAAGCCCGCCCGTCAGGCAGCGAGCTCTGTCCGCGTCGTGCCGGCTTCGTCTAAGGCACGCCGCAAAGAGCTCGAGAAGGGCGAGAATCTCGAGGGCCTCTCTAAAGAGGAGAAGCGCGCCCGCAAGGCTAAGCAGCGCGCCAAGGAGGATCGCATCTACACGGTGTCGAATATCCTTCTCAAGCAGGATGAGGACTACACCAAGCGCCGCCGCATCTGGTGGGCCGTGCTCACTATCGGCATGGTGCTCGTCGTGGCCATTTGGGCTTCGCTGTACTTCGCTCCCGCTGGCATGGTGTCCAGCCCTGTCCAGATGGTCGGCATTGTTTTGTCCTACGTCGTCATTTTGGGTGACTTCATCTACGACTTCGTTCGTATTCGTCCCCTGCGCAACATGTACCGCACGCAGGCCGAGGGCATGTCCGAGAACAAGCTCAACGCCCTTATCGAGCGCTCGGCTGCCGAGGAGGACAAGAAGGACTCCAAGAAGAAGTAGCGTTTGCATGCATACTTATCGCTAAGATATAAGGCGCGTCGTTTTTGCGGCGCGCCTTTTTACTGTTCTATAGATAGATGGAGTGGCACATGATTCGAGCTGCCCTGACGGTCGAAGAGGCTCTGGAGGGCATGAAGGCCCTAGAGCCCAAGATTAAAAACTACGCGCGCCTGGTCGTCCGCAAGGGAGTAAACGTCAAACCCGGTCAGGAGGTCGTCGTTCAGTCTCCGGTCGAGTGCGCGCCGTTTGCCCGCGTGGTGGTCGCGGAGGCTTATGCCGCCGGCGCTGGTCACGTGACGGTCATTTGGGCCGATGATGCCGTGACGAGGCTCACGTACGAGCATGTCGATAAAAGCTATTTTGAGCAGACGCCCGAGTGGAAGCGCATGCAGCTGGATTCCCTGGCCCAGGATGGTGCCTGCTTTGTCTTTATCGAGGGGGCGGATCCTGCGGCCCTCAAGGGCATCGATCCAGCCAAGCCGGCCGCGGCATCCAAGGCGAGGAATACGCAATGCAAAGTTTTCCGCCGTGGACTGGATTACAACATCAATCCGTGGTGCATCGCCGGCGCTCCGGTCGTGGCTTGGGCGCACGAGGTGTTCCCGGGAGACGCCGATGAGGTTGCGATCTATAAACTATGGAATGCGATTCTGCACACCGCTCGTGCCGATGGCCAGGACCCGGAGAGCGACTGGGAACTCCATGACGCCGCATTCGAAAAGAACCTGCGTTTTCTGAACGACAATCGTTTCGACTACCTGCATTACGCCGCGGCAAATGGAACCGATCTGACGATTGGCATGACGAAAGGTCACGAGTGGGCCGGCGGCAAGGGCAAGACGCCCGAAGGGCACCCCTTCTTCCCCAACATTCCCACCGAGGAAGTCTTCACCTCGCCTGATCGTATGCGTGCCGACGGTATCGTGTATTCGGCTATGCCGCTCATTCACCACGGTAACAAGGTTGACGATTTTTGGATTAAGTTCGAGGCGGGCCGCGTAGTGGACTACGATGCCCGCGTGGGTAAGGCGACGCTTGCGAGCATTATTGACACCGATGAAGGTGCCGCTCATCTGGGTGAGGTCGCGCTTATCTCCAAGAACACGCCGATCCGTGAAAGTGGCGTTCTATTCTATGACACGCTCTATGATGAGAACGCCAGCTGCCATCTCGCGCTGGGTGTCGGTTTCCCCGAATGCATCGAGGGTGGGTATGACATGTCCAAGGAGGAGCTCCTGGAGCATGGCGTTAACGTCTCGAGCACGCACGTCGATTTTATGATCGGCACGGACGACATCGATATTACGGGCATTACGCCTGATGGACGTGAAGTTGTGATTTTCCAGAACGGCCAATGGAGTTGGGAATAGTCCCAGACCGTGGTACAATGCCACCCGCGGGCCGTTAGCTCAGCTGGCAGAGCAGGGGACTTTTAATCCCAAGGTCCAGGGTTCGAACCCCTGACGGCCCACCATAGAATGGAAAAGCGACTGGCGGATGCCGGCCGCTTTTTTGTTGCCGCGACGCGGGTTCGAACCCGAAAGGGCGCGGAGCTGAGTAAACGCGTGAGCGTTTGCCAGCGCAGCGCGCATGGCGCGAAGCGCCGCAGCGGCCGCCTGCGGCGCAGGCTGAACCCCTGACGGCCCACCCAAAGTAAGGAATACGAAATGAAAACAAATAGATATGGAATTAGCGGCAGCACATTAAAGATAATAGCAGCCATTTCGATGGTTCTCGATCATGTAAGCAGGATCGTCCTGACCAATGGAATCATGACTCACGCATCGTACAGCCAGATATCAGACGAACAGTGGGCGATTCTAAGCGAGGCTTCGGATGTGCTTCATGTTCTTGGCAGAATTGCATTTCCCTTATTTTGCTTTTTGATAGTTGAGGGATTTTTGCATACTCATGACTTAAAGAAGTACCTGCGAAATATGCTTGTCTTCGCAATCATTGCGGAGCCCATATACGATTTCGTCCAAACCGGGCAACTATTTGACCTTCGGCAACAAAATGTTATGTGTGAGCTCCTGCTTTCCTTGGTCTTTTTGATTGTTCTGGAAAAGATACAAAGTCTTTCAAAACGGAAAAGATACATCGCAGAAACTGCTCTGATTGTTTTGACAGCACTGGCAGCTGAATACACCAAGCTAGATGGCGGTGTGTATGGCATTCTGCTTGTGGCTGCATTCTATTTATTCCACGACAGCAAGGCCAAGATGTTCTTTGCTGCAGTATGCGCAGTGCTCCTTTCGTCATGTCATATAGTTGGCGGCGGATTCGAGTTTGCTACAGCTAATGCATTTAATCCTGATGTTGCTGCCGCGGTCGTTTCGTTGCTGCTTATCAATCTTTATAATGGCAAGCGAGGGCTGAAGCTGAAATATTTCTTCTACATTTTCTATCCGGCACATCTTGCTCTGCTTTATGGTGTCTCACTTATTGTTTTGAACTGTCTTTAAAAACTCTCAAACAAGTCTCTGAAAGCAGAAACAAATTGACCCTAAGACTGCTTGTGAATTTCTGGAAGACCTGAGAGATGCGAGGATAGGCAACGAGGGCTGCAGAGAGATGCTTCTCAATTCTCTGGCGGATCGCACGTATCTGTATGAGGATCACTTCCACACACTCATTAATAACAGTGATAAACACGGCAGATCCTCAAAACATGAGGCTGTGGAGGTCGAACGATGCTTCGAAAGCATGAATGGCAGCGAGAAAATGAGTTCGGAAGCGCCCTCTGGATGATCCAGCATAGAATAGAAAGCGATCGGCTCCGGCTGGTCGCTTTTTTGTTGCCGCGCCACGGGTTCGAACCCGAACTTCTCTATATATAAGAACGCTTGGCGAACAAAACCTGCCTTTTACCGACGGGAAACAAATAGCTGATGCTTTTGGAGTAAAGTGGCGCTCCAGAGATGACCGATGCCTTAACACCTATAAACCAGCTGGTCATCGCCAATATCAGAAGCCAATGCTTCAGTTTTAACCTCAGTGATGCGACTGAGGGACCTATTCATTTGTGAACAAAATATGGAGTGCGCGATTCCCGCCCCCGGCGCCCCTCCGGTCTGGCAATATATCTCCTTGCCGCGCGGCCCGGTCGGACCGGATCAGCCGCA